>NZ_JAMPKZ010000002.1:0-455241 GCF_039962215.1 Leptolyngbya sp. ST-U4 | reverse complement strand
AATCGCGAGTGGTCTGTGAAAATGCGTTTGCTGGAGTCAAGCGTTACAATGCGGTGAGCGCTATCTATCGCAATCGAAAAGCGGAGTTTGATGATCACCTTATGCTAACCGCAGCAGGATTATGGAACTTCTACCTGACTGCGGCATAGGAAGAACTTGAAAGGTCGCATTGGCTAGCTCTGTTCTTATTTCCCGACAACTCTAATGGATAAAGCACATTGCCAGCGCATGAAGACCAGGCGCAAGGTTATCTCCAAACGCAGAGACAGTGCCCGCTCTCCTTTTGCCTGCGCTCAAATGGCAGCAGTGACAGCAGTGACAGCAGTGGTAGATTAAAGCATGACAAATTGAAGCGAATCGATAGCTTAAATGCGATCGAGCGACTCACAACCAAGCGAACACGTAATGCAGATTTGGCAGCTGCGGAACTTAGCTCTCCACGGTTTAGCTTTCAGCAATAAAACCCGAGGGTTCGATCGGAGACTCTGAAGCAGCACTCTGCGAAACAAGCAGTTCTTCAGAGGCGACAGAGCTAACACTCGATTGAGCAGGTTCTGCAAAAAAGGAATTGGGTTCAGCAACAGGCATGAACGGCACATATGCAGGCTCCAGAGCGCGATCCGGTAAAACAATTCCTTCTTGCAATCCCGATCCTGCCTGTTGGAGCCGCTGCTTTGCCCGATATTTCCGCCTCAACAGTTCGACTGCACCCAGACCGCTTCCTACGCTAGAAACGATCGCAATCCCCAAATAGCGAATAATACTGTTTCTCGTTTCGCGATCCATTCGCGAAGGCGGGGTCTCACTCCACTGAGGCGGAAAATCCATCAGCACCGGAATTGGCTGCTGCATCACCAGGGGCAAAGTCATGGCAGAAAAAACAGTACTTGCCACTAGAACGGCAGTGAGGATACCATGACTAGAACGAACACGACTTGAACAAACACTGCTCATATACAGTTGCTCCGCACAATGAGTTAAGGGCTTATATACTCAAACGCGGTAGCGCACCCCCGTAACCGGAGATAATTCATCTGTCTCATTCAATCTTAACTAAGTGTATAAAGAAGCACTCTGTCAATCGGGAGAAGAGTGTGGATTGATGGGTAGATCACGGGTAGATCAGGGAAGGGGTGGAGGGGTAAGCGGGTGGATAAAGATGCCCTTGGTTTGTCCATGTTAAATCTGTGCTAACTCAGGTCGGGGGTAAGTGACCAAGGCAAAAGAGAAATAAAACGCTATTGCCTTCAAAACCCCATTCCTTGAGAAGCTCCACCTACCCATCCACTCATCGGCCTACCTTACCTCATCACTCGCCTCCCCCCTGCCCCAGTTCCCGGCTCGCGATCGTCTTTGCCGTAGCAGAAAGCGGATCGATCGCCGTCCAGCCGTTCTCGGTTGGAATATGAGTTTCAAAATGCAGGTGCGGTCCAGTAGAGTTACCTGTACTGCCGACCCAGCCCACGACGCTGCCCTGCTGAACGATCGCTCCAGGACGAACGGCAATTCCTGAAAGGTGAGCGTAGAGGTTGCGGTAGCTTCCGGCTGCTGTTTCGACAATTACCGCTAATCCATAGCCGCCCATATAATCTGCTGCCACGATGCGCCCTGCCATTGCCGCCACCACTGGAGTTCCCATCGGCGCACCCAGATCAACGCCTGCATGAAAGCGACGATCGCCCGAAATGGGATGAATTCGCCAGCCAAATGCCGAAGTCAGCACGGCTGGAATTGGCAACGGAAAGACTAAATTTCCCCATCCCATTTGTCTTGCTAGAGCAGGCGAAACCGTGAGACTAGTGGATTCGGCGCGGGGCGAGAAACAATCCAGCGGAGCCGTCTGCGGAGTCACAGTTTTTTGGCTGACGGTCTGGGCTTTCGGCGGGGGAGTAACGCTGACTGCGGGTGGGGAAAGCTTAACTGCATCTTTCTCCACAAGCTGGAAATCCGCCAAAGACTGCTTCAGGTCGAGCAGGTAAGGACTGACGCTGAGGGCAGGCTGAAGCAAATCAAGCGATCGAGCCGACTGTTCAGAAGTCGAGGACAGCAAGGAAGGCACCGCAGCAGACTCCGCAGAATTTTCATCTCCCGTTTCGATCATCTGGGCTTCTATCTGGACTTCTATCTGGGTTTCGGGTTCTGGTTGAGAGTGCACAGGTACAAAGGGCAGACGAATTCCAGCTTCTTTTAGCGGTTTACTGAGCCAGTAGCCCATGATCTCGATCGGCGATGCAGGCTGAAGGTTGAAGCGATCGAGATTTCGAGCCTGAGCAGTAGAATTTTTGAGATTTTTAGATAAATCAGCCGACGGTGAATCCGCAGAAAAATCGGGGCGAACCGCAAGCGATCGAGGCTGAGCCGGAGTTGCTGCCTTTTCAGAAGCAGTTACAGATTCAGCAGCGGTGGGTTTATCAACCGGTTGCTTGGCGATGGGCTTCGCAGTCGATGATTTCTGCTCAATCGCTTCTGCGGCAGTTGATTTTGCAGCCGATGACTTCGCATCTGCAGAGCGAACGGGTTGCGCGGTAGGTCGCTTAACAGCAGATGCCAGAGTTGCAGCAACTCGATTCCCAAAGCCGGGAAGCGGTTTCTTCTCGTTAGCCTGGGAAGGGCGAACAGCGGCTTGAGCAGCAGGCGCATCGGCAGCCGAGCATTGCGGAATTGCAAAGGTTTCTGGCAAAGCGCGACCGATCGGCGCATAGCCGGGTGTATAGGCAGGCATCGACGCGATCGCATCACCGGGAACCGTTCTCCCAGAAGCTTGAGCAGACGCAGATGGGGCTGCCGCAACAGGAGAAGACTGAGTGCCTGACTGACCTGGTACTTGAGCCGCAAGCTGATCAATCTGGGCAAGCAGTGCCGTTTGTAGTTCAAGCGGTAGGGCAGGATGGCGGGCAACCTCGCGGGCTGGCTCAAAGGCTCCGACTTCGGCATAATTCAGCGCAATTCGCATCAAATTTTGCTGAAGCTGAGCTTCTCGGCTTGCCTGATCTCGCGCCACGATCGCCGCTAACTTTTCATCAAGCTGTTGGCGCATTGCCCCAAGCGTTTGGGGCTGAGCAGCAGGCTGCTTGACAACTACCTGTTTTGAAGTGCCGCTTGGTTTTGACTGGGGAGTCGTCGCTGAATCTGTTGTTAAAGTTGAGGAAGAAGTCGGTTCAGCGGGGGAAGCAGGAGAAGGCGTTGAGGGAGCGGGAGCGATCGCAGCAGGCTCAGGTTGTGGAGACGGCTCAGGCGCGATCGGGGTTGTGGGAACGATGACACCCGCCACTTCAGGCGCGACGATCGACTCCACCGTCACCGGGGCTGAAGGACTGACCACAGAAGCAGACGGCTCCAACGATTCATCCGATAAGGGATCAGACAAATCTTGAACTGATTCCTCACTAGCGGTAGACGACGGAACTTCAGGGGGAATAGAAGCATCGGCGACCGAGGCAGGATAGACCTTGAGCATCGATGAGGTAATGACAACTGTGGCTAAACAGTGTCCAACAGGCTTGAGGATATGCTTCATGAGAGACCAGCGCAATCACAGCTTTATCGAGAGTTCCCAGACAATATGCAAACAGCGAAACGGGCTACCAGGAAAAACTGCATAATTTCTCCCGTGAAAGAACCACTTTGTATCGCTAAAGCTACACCAGAGAACCAAGGACAGGGAAAGGAAAGAGTAACAGTAAATCGAACGAGAATGACTTGAATTGAATCGCCTTTAAATCGCTTCTAAATTGAATTGCTGCTAAGTTCAGCGGCTTTCAAATTCAGAGGGTTTCCGTTCAATTACCTGAGACATTGCCATTTTCATCAAATTCATCAAAATCGTCTTTGTTAGGATTCGGTCGCATTAGAACGACAAACCAATTTGCCGAATTTAAGCAGCCCAGGCAATCCTCGCTGATATTACACCCTTTTTGATTAAGGAGGCAGTTCAGCTCATAGATGTTCCTTTTCACATCTCCTCTTACAGGTGTCCTCATCAAAGGGCTTGATTTCCTTAAATTCTCCCACACAGATTCGAAAGATACCTATTATTACCGAGGCAGCTTTACGAAGGCTTTGTGATCGGTTGAGATGCGATCGGAGTAGCCAGACCCAAACAAGCCATAACCGAAACGGATTTTATTGCGATCGAGCAAGAACACAGAGGTTAACCATTCCTTTAAGCAGGACGAAAAGCAAGAAGGATAGGTTGCAAGCAAATTGCCTGAATGATGCAGTTCTTCCGGGCAGTTCAGTCAGCTCGATGCCCCAAAATTGCTTCGTGGTCGTGTTCCTCGTTTTGCTTAAGTTGCTTGAGTAGGATTGCTGATTGGCAAAGTCCATCCTGAGGTACTTACTGCGATCGGGCGTTGTGCAGAATACTTTTCTTCATGGGTAATTTTTGAGAGGATGAGCAGTACTTAGTGCCCAGAATGCTATGCCGAAAGCGAAAGAAACTCCCACCGAAGTCAACCTGAACCAAGCCCAGCTCTATTTCAATCGAGAGTTAAGCTGGCTTGAGTTTAATCGTCGTGTCCTGCAGGAGGCGTTTGATCAGCGCACGCTGCTGCTGGAGCGGCTCAAATTCTCAGGGATTTTTAGCGCAAACCTGGACGAATTTTTCATGGTGCGCGTTGCCGGGCTAAAACAGCAGGTCGAGGCACAGGTTAGCTCGCTCAGCCCAGATGGACGCACCCCACAGCAGCAGCTTGAGGCGATCGCTCAGGTTTTGCGCCCTATGGTGATGGAGCAGCATCGCCACTTTGAGCAGGTCTTGCGTCCAGCACTGGCAGAAAAAGGAATTCACCTGCTGAACTACATCGACCTCAATCAGGAACAGCGGCTTTTCCTCCAGGACTTTTTTGAGCGGCGAATTTTTCCCGTACTGACTCCACTTGCCGTCGATCCGGGGCATCCGTTTCCGTTTATTTCTAATCTCAGCCTTAATCTGGCAGTGGTTGTCAAAAACCCAGAAACTAATCGAGAGCATTTCGCCAGGGTGAAAGTGCCCAAAATTCTGCCGCGTTTTGTGGTGTTTCCGGCAGAGCTTCAGCACCAGGATGGTAAGCCGAGCCTCTGGACGGGCGTTCCGCTAGAGCAGGTGATCGCCCACAACCTGGAGGCACTATTTCCGGGAATGAATATCCAGGAATATCATCTGTTTCGGATTACCCGTGATGCCGATCTGGAACTGGAGGAAGACGAGGCAGAAGACCTGCTGGAAGCGATCGAACAGGAACTTCGCAAGCGGCGACTGGGCGGTTCAGTGGTGCGGTTAGAAGTTCAAAGCACGATTCCGGCTTCGATTCGATCGACGCTGATGCAGGAAATGGAGCTGGAGGACAGCGATGTTTACGAAGTGGAAGGACTGCTGAATCTCAAAGACTTGATGTCCCTGCTGTCACTACCCGTGCCTGAACTGAAAGATTTGCCTCGTATTTCCGTAGTATTGCCGGGGCTGCGATCGGTCGGTGATGGGCGATCATCCGGCAACAGCAGTTCCCACGATGAATCTGATATTTTTTCGGTGATTCGGCGCCGTGACTTGTTGGTGCATCATCCTTATTATTCGTTTTCGGGTTCGGTGCAGCGATTTATTATTCAGGCAGCCAATGATCCGCAGGTATTAGCGATCAAAATGACGCTTTACCGCACATCGGGAGATTCTCCGATCGTGAATGCTCTGATTACGGCGGCGGAAAAAGGCAAACAGGTGGTCGTGCTGGTTGAACTAAAAGCTCGGTTTGACGAACAGAATAATATCCAATGGGCTAAGCGACTGGAAGAATCCGGCGTTCACGTCGTTTACGGTCTGGTGGGGCTAAAAACGCATACGAAAGTGGTGCTGGTGGTGCGGCAGGAAGGCGATCGGATTCGTCGCTATGTCCACATCGGCACAGGCAACTACAACCACCGCACTGCCCGAATTTACACAGATTTGGGACTCCTGAGCTGCCGGGAAGAGCTGGGCGCGGATTTGACGGATTTGTTTAACTACCTTACAGGCTATTCGCATCAGCGATCGTATCGTCGGCTGCTGGTGGCTCCGGTGAATTTGCGCGATCGAATGCTGGGACTGATTCGGCGAGAGATTGACCACTGCAAGAATGGACAGCCAGGAAGGATTATCGCCAAAATGAATGCGCTGGTTGATCCGCAGATTATTGCTGCCCTTTACGAAGCCTCGCGATCCGGCGTCCAGATCGATCTGATTATTCGGGGTGTATGCTGTTTGCGTCCGGGTGTGGAAGGCGTGAGCGAAAACATCCGCGTCATCAGCATTATTGGTCGTTTCCTGGAGCATTCCCGAATTTTCTACTTCCACAATAACGGCCAGGAAGAAGTCTACATTGGCAGCGCAGACTGGATGCCTCGCAACCTCGATCGTCGGGTAGAAGCGATTACCCCGATCGAAGACCCGCAGCTTGCCAAAGATCTGCAAGAAATTCTGGGCATTCTGCTGACGGATAATCGCCAAGCCTGGGAGCTACAGCCGGACGGCTCCTACAAGCAGCGACAGCCCAAAGCAGGCGAACCAGAACGCAGTGCCCAGGCAATTTTCATGGACATGGCGATGCAGACGATCAGCAATTTGGCATAGGTGCAGCCGTCCTCATGCCCAAAAGCTCATCCTTATTAAAGTGACACGCTAAAGGGAATTTCTTCCACTTCCGGCAGTTTCTCAATTACGAGCGGCTTGTTGTTATTCCCGGCAAGTTGCTTTAGCAGTTGCGGGCGCGGGTCGTGCAGCAGGTAAATCAGCCGATCGCCCGCCTGCCATTCCTCTGCTACAGGGAGGACCTGAAGCCGATCGTCGCGTTCGACCAGGAGCGGCATCAAATCACCCGATCGAATCAGTGCTTTAAGGTGTGCTTGCTGAAACAGCAATTCAGGCTCGCGCAGCGTAGTTTCGCCTAATTTCACCGCATTGTCTTTCAGGTAACCATTCCAGGTTTTGAGCGAGATCTGATCGGTAAATGCCTGCTGAACGCGGCTCATATCGCTGGTCAGCATCGACTGCGCCTCGCTGGGAAACACTGCCAGGACGCGGGGCGGAGCAAACTCTTCGGCGGTTCGCTGTGCCAGCACCAGATTAACTTCGCTGTTGTTAGTCATGACCAGGAAAGTTCCGAGGCGATCGAGCCCTGCTTGCTCCAGCACATGGGTATCGAGCGCACTGCTGGAAAACACCCGAAAGCCTTCCTGCTGCGCCAGTTTACAGGCATCCGCATCGGTGTCGATCAAAACAACCGACTCGCCCCGATCGCGAAACAATCGCGCAATCAGCACACTCAGCGCATTGCAGCCCACAATCACCGCACCCGTTGCCTGCGTCGAGGTAATGCCCAAAAGCCGCGCTGCCCAACCTGCAGACAAGCCCTGCAAAAATACGGTCGAAAGAATCGTCAGAAACACCAGGGCTTTAATTGCGTCACCGCCGTTGATGCCCCGCTCGGTCAACAGAATCGCAAACAGCGAAGCCACCGAAGCAGAGACAATTCCCCTCGGCGCGACCCAGCACAAAAACAGCTTTTGTCGCCAGTTCAGGTCGCTGTTCCAGGTGCAGAGCCAAACATTTAGCGGACGCACCAGAAACATCAGCACCGCGACCGTTAGCAACGCACCCCAGCCCAGCGCAAATACACTTGCGATCGACAAATCCGCTGCCAGCAACACAAATAGCACCGAGATCGCCAGCGTCGTAAGCTGTCCCTTAAATCGCCGCAATAGGCGTTCCGCAGGCAATTCAAGCGCACCCAGGACAACCCCAGCCACCACCATCGTCATCAGTCCCGACTCGCTTCGCATGAACTGCGCCAAGCCATAAAGTCCCCAGACGCCCGCCAATACAACGAGATTTTTCAAATCATCCGAGAGAAGGGTCGCCCGTCGCAAGATTTGTCCCAGTAGCCAGCCGCCGATCGCCCCAATGCCACCCCCAATGCCTAACCGCAGCAGCATTCCGCTCAAAATCAGCACCGGATCAGCATCCCCACTGCGAATAATATCCAGCACCACGACCGCCAAAATTGCCCCCACTGGATCGATCAGCACTCCTTCGCCTTCCAGCAGTGCAGCAACCGATCGATCGACCTTGACCTGCTTCAGCAGCGGACTGATTACCGTTGGACCCGTCACCACCACCAAGGCCGCGTAAAGAAAGGCGATCGTCCAGGGAAACTCGCTCAGCCAATGAGCCGCCATGCCGCCGCCGAGGAGGGTAATCAACACGCCTAGCGTTACCAGATTCCGCAGACTGCCGGACACTTTATCCAGTTCGCGCAGGTTGAGGTTCAGTCCGCCCTCAAACAAAATCAGCGCAACCGACAGCGACACAATGACTTCCAGCCCGTTGCCAAACCAGTTGGGATGCAGCAGCCCAAACCCGTCTGCTCCCAGCACCATGCCAAACAGCAGCAGCAAGACAATGCCAGGAACTCTGAGATATTCTGCGATAACCTGCGCCCCGATTCCTGCAATAACGGCAAGAACGATTTGCAAGGTTAGCTTAAACGCATCTGCATCCATAGAATCCTTTTATGCAGTTCACCGCTCGATCGGAGGTTATCAGGCGTTCACTTCATCGATATCTTAGCCAGGAGTTCGTAAAAATTCCTTTGCCTGATCATAGCCTGGAATCTTTGTACTACTGCTTTTGACGGCATCGCTCTCCGATTTCTATTCCTTCAAAAGAAGGTAATAGAGCTGACCCGCTGCCAGCGTCAGTCCCGCTCGATCGCCTGCCAGCTGTCCCGTTCCCATAAAAATATCCACCCGTCCTGCACCCTGAATTGCTCCGCCCGTATCCTGATCCAACACATAGCGGCTCACCGTTTGGGGCACAATTTGCCGTTGAGCATTGGCAAGCGGAATCTCGGTATGAATCAAAGCCAGCGCACCGGGCGGCATCAAAGATTTATCCGTCGCGATCGATCGATCGGCAGTAACAGGTACGCGAAGACTGCCCGTTGCCGGAGTTCCCGTCGTTTCTTTGAAGAAAATAAAGCGATCGTTGCGCGGCAGGTATTCGCTTAATTCCGTCGGATGGTCGCGAAAATACTGAATCACGATCGGCAAGCTGAGATTCTCCGGCTGAATCTTACCTGCGTTGATTAGTTCGCGCCCAATGCTGACATAAGGATAATCGGTGCGTCCCGCATAGCCAATACTGATTCGCGTTTCATCGGTAAGCTGAAGCTGAGCCGATCCCTGAATCTGCACCAGATATGCCTCTAGTCGATCGCGCAGCCAAACCAACTCCAATCCGCGTAGCCTTCCCTGGCTCCCTTGCAGTCCATCCATTCCCTCAAGCTGACGACGGGTAGGATGAGGTCGCGTCCACTGAGCTAAATCCGGCGGCAGCGCATAAAGCGGATAGCGAAATTCAGCAGTCTGCACTCGGCTCGCTTCATACACAGGCTCAAAATATCCCGTGAATTTAACTAAACCCTGACCGTCTGAGCCGATCGACTGATACAGATCAAACTCGCGCCGGACGGCTGCCTGCAATGCTTCGGGCGATCGCACTGTGCGAACCAACTGCCGAAATCGAATCAGACTGCGCCGAACCCGATCGCGAGTGAATTCTGAAATCGCATAATTGGCATAAGCCGTTTCTGCCTGAGGCGTATCGAGATAAGTCAGCGAGTGGTCGATCGCTTGCAGCAGTGCCCGGCGATCGGCGGCGATTCCCCCAGTTCCCCAGATCTGGCGATCGATCCCGACTTCACCCTCGATCGGAGCCGACTCAACCGAGTTTAAAGGAATAATCTGAACGGGATTCGTGGGCGGCGGAACGGATGGCGAGGAAACGGGTGGAGTAACAGGCTGCGTTTGGGCAGGCAAAACCCGTAGCCCCAGCAGCAGGCTCAGCAGCAAGCCGAGGCAAAACAGGAGCAATGCAAAGCCGTTTCCTTTGCGAAGTAACTGGGTGAGCGATCGCCTCATCAACCTTTAGATCAATCCATCTCAAAACGAATTTAGAAATCGCGGTCAACACTTCCAAAGAAGACAGGCTCGACGCGCAGCGCAATCACCCGAGAAGGACGCACCACCATATATTCGCCTTGAATGTTTTTGATGGGCACATTGATAAAATCGCTGGAGCCGGACTTGGGCACAAGTTCCCCGCTATACCACTTCTGGAAGTCCTGAATCGTGGGAAACCGCACTTCTTCGCGATGTCCCCCTTCCATCAAAATGTGCACCGCAAATTCGTTGGGCGTTCTTGGCATCGCAGAGGCTCCTTTAGCAGATTCAACTGACTATCCTACGATGTTGAGCATTCCCAGAACGATCGGAAAAAGTAAACTGAATGGGGGTGAGACAGTTTCGGTAATGCTTCGTAGGATAGGGAGGCGAAAAACCGTAACGCATGGAGGCAGGGGCTAAGGGAGAATGCCTGACGCTGCGTTGACCCATCCTACGGAATGCTTAGAAGCGCTCAGGCAGCGTTAAATTCGGCTTGCAGAGCCTCGTCGTTGTCATCAGCCAGGGTAGCGACGATCGTAATATTCCGCGAGATCTCACCAGGAGACAGTTCTGCTAGCGTACGGCGGGCACAGATTACAACCTGATCTTCCGAGATGGCAAACCGGGCTTCAAAGGTATTGCCCCAGTTCATTTCCATCAGCCTTCGCAGCAGACCCGCTTCGTTGTTGACAGGCAGTTTCAGCACGGTTGACCAGACGGTGAGAATGTCTTCTTCAGACGTGCCGGGAAGCTGCACAAAGACTTCAACGCTGCCATACTTAAACTTCCACAGATACCCACCACCCTCGGTATGGTTCACCATCGCGCTGTTATCTTGCTGCAAGCTGGCAATCACCGTTTCGATGACCTCGATATAGTTCAGCGTAACGGCAGTGTCTTCTCCGCCAGCCGCATTTGCTGCGGGATCGAGATCCAGTTCGTATAAAGTCATGGCTGTAACCCAGTTGACAGTAGAGAATGATGACTAGACCTACTCTAGCGGCTGTCGCGGCGATCGAACCTCGTTCTGGGGATATTTTTTATAAAACGGGAGCAGTTTAGCATGACCGTAAAGTATCAATTTCCCAATGAGTTTCTTTGGGGTGCGGCAACGGCGGCTTATCAGATTGAGGGAGCCACAGCGATCGATGGGCGCAAGCCAAGCGTCTGGGATACGTTTAGCGCGATCGTGGGACGGGTGCTGAATGGCAACAGCGGAGAACCTGCCTGCGATCACTATCATCGCTATCGGGAAGATATCAAGCTGCTGGCAGAGCTGGGAATCAAGCATTATCGCTTCAGCATTTCTTGGTGTCGTGTTATGCCGGACGGACGGGGAGCCGTCAACGAGGCAGGAGTAGATTTTTATCGCCGACTGGTAGACTGCCTGCTGGAACACGGTATTACGCCGTACGCCACCCTGTTTCACTGGGACAGCCCCCAAAGGTTAGAAGATCTGTATGGTTCCTGGCGCAGCCGCGAGATTGCCCAAGATTTTGCGGATTACGTGTCTGCAACCGTGGAGCGATTGGGCGATCGCATTACCCATTGGATCACGCTCAACGAAATTCCCTGCTTCACGCACCTGGGCTATGGCATAAAACAAGTGCCGCCCCATGCACCGGGAACGATCGTTAAAACTCAGCAAGAAGTCTGGCAAACTTCCCATCACGCGCTGCTTGCTCACGGTATGGCTTGTCAGGCAATTCGATCAGCTTCCCCTGTACCCTGTAGCGTGTCGCTGGTAGACAATTTTGCCGTGTCGGTTCCCTTAATGGAAACGCCCGAACACATCGCCGCTGCCCAGGCCGCTCTTCCCTTTTGCTGGCAAAATGGTGGCATTCTGTATCCGGCTCTCACCGGAGCGTATCACCCTGAGTTTCTACGGCAGTTAGGCAAAAATGCGCCTCGGATTCAATCGGGCGATCTGCAAATCATTCATCAGCCCATTGATCAGCTTGGCTTTAATGTGTACACGGGAAGCTATGTGCGGGCGATCGATCGGGCTCCCGGCTTTGAAATTTTGCCCTTCCCTCATAGTTATCCGCGAATGAATATGCCCTGGCTGCAAATCGTTCCCGACGCCATTTACTGGGGCGTGCGTCACATCAGCGAAACTCTTAACCGACCCAACCTGCCGATTTTGATTACCGAGAATGGCTGCGCTGCAGAGGATCAGGTGCAGTCGGGCGAAGTGATGGACAGCGATCGAATCTTTTACCTGCGCCAATATCTTAAAGCCGCCCACCGCGCCACCCAAGAAGGCTATCCGCTCAAAGGCTACTTTGTTTGGAGCTTAATGGATAACTTTGAATGGGCGTGGGGATACGATCGTCGCTTTGGCATTGTCTACGTTGATTACCCTACTCAGCGACGTATCCCAAAAGCTAGCGCACACTACTACGCTGAATGCATCCACCAAAACCAAGTCCTATAACATCCTTTTCCCTGACTCCTGACCCCTCCCCTTATCTCCCCATTCCTTCATCCATCCGCCGGATTGACAGACTCAATTTGCTGATTAAGCTGTAAATAAGCTACATCAACTTATCCAACCACTTTAAAAACTGCTGTGATAGTCACACTCTTCATTTTTATTGTGGGTTTAACACCATTTCTTGCTTCTCTCTGGATTTTGCGTCGGGCAGATGCTCAAGCACAGGAACGTCTGCAACTGGCGATGGAATCGGTTTCAACACGCGGGCTGCCCAAATTGGGACTTTCCCCCGACCATCACTACGTCGAGGGCATCGGCTACATGATTGGCGACCTGACTTGTCAGTTTAATGCCCGATCGAGCTATATGCGCTGCGCCGTGAATCCGATGGGTCCATGCCAGGAATGTTTACACTACCGAGAGCGAGAGCTGCCCGACCTGGATCTGTCTCTCTAAGAATCTAGGGGTTTTTGGATCAGCAACCCTGTTATGAAGCAAGACCCTGTTAGCGATCGGCTCTTGCACCTGCGCCTTCGGGAAGGGGCATCGGGCGGGGTTGGAACGGCAGAGGAACATACTGCACTGAGGGGCGACCTGTCATCGGCTGTGGATAAAGATCCATGAGCTGATAGATTTCTTTGGGCAGCCCAACGGTAATCGGTAATCCCATGTCTTTTGCTTCTTCGACCGTAATGGGATAATCGTGGGTAACTTTGCCCGTCGTAATGGCATCAATAATTCGTTCGACTTGTTCCGGGGCGATCTTTCTCTGAGGAAATTCGTCTGCCAGAAGGGTGCGAACAAATCGCTGAACCTGGGTGATCGCTTTACGCGCAATATCTGCCGTGATCAGGGTTTGATCATCAATTTCGCTGATCGGCTTTTCTTCAACGACCTTGATTACACTGGCTGCGGGAATGCTGCCAAGCTGCGGATCGACCGGACCCAGCACTGCGTTTTCGTCCATCACAATTTCATCGGCTGCCAGAGCCAGCATCGTGCCGCCGCTCATTGCATAGTGGGGAATAAAGACGGTGACTTTTGCCCGGTGGCGAATCAAGGCTCTAGCGATCTGTTCGGTGGCAAGCACCAGTCCTCCAGGCGTATGCAGAATCAGATCGATCGGCACATCAGGCGGGGTCAGGCGAATCGCCCGCAAAATTTGCTCAGAGTCTTCGATCGTGATGTAGCGCGAAAGAGGAATTCCCAACAGACTGATGGATTCCTGCCGATGAATGAGCAGAATCGTACGGCTCTGCCGCTTCTGTTGAAAGGTTTGGATCGAGCCTAGCCGACGGGACTCCACAACTCTGCGTTGAATGATGGGTTGAAGGGTTGAAATAACAATGAAAATCCAGAATAAAGCGGAAAAGCCCATGCCAGCTCCTTAGATAGAGGTCTTTACTTAAGTAAGGGTTTGCGAAACAGCCGTGAATCAGCCTTTGAATCAGTGAGCGAATTAGTCAATGGATTGGTCAGCGAATGAGCAAATGAACGGGTTTGTGAAACGCACTTTCAAAACCACAATCATGCAATAAACCACGCTGAGGGGAATTTGGCTGCGTTTTGATGCTAAAGAATGCTGAAAGAAGTACCAACTATCCAAAGGGGCAGATTACGTTTGATGAAGTAGAAGCAGGAATGATCGTTATCCAATGATTTTGAAATAATGTTGGAATGCTTTTGGAACGTATACCGATATATGGTTTTTTCATGCTAATTCGCTGTAGGTTGAACAATCTTTCTCTCTTTGGTGAGATTGTCTTCTGGCGATCGAATTGCCATAATTCACGCACAACAAGTGATTGTAAAAACGAAGTGCCCCCGGTTAGCGAGTAGCTGGGGGTCGTCCTATTAGAACTGAAGCTCAATCAGATAAATCGAATAAGACCCGGTGCGTGGATTCGGTATGAGCTTTATTTGTTCGCTATAGTAATCTCTAGTGAACCTGCCTGAAGCCACCCCATGCGTCATTCTTTTCGCGTTGGAACCTTTAATCTCTATAATCTGCTACTGCCCAACATTCCTTATTACGAAAACCGTCGCTATAGCATCGCCGAATATGAGCGGAAAAAGCAATGGATTGCGGCACAGCTCAACCGGATGCAGGCAGACATCGTAGGATTTCAAGAGGTGTTTCATCAGGAGGCCTTAGAAGAAGTCCTGACAGGAATACCAACTTACGAAGGTGCAGCGCTGATCACAGGCGATCCTAACGGAGAAAAGCCAAGAGTTGCACTGGTTTCTCGGTTTCCCGTCCTTCGATACGAAGTCATCGATCGCTTTCCGGCGGCTGCAAGATTTGATTTAGAAGACATACTGATTCCGCTCGATCGCTTCGCGCGTCCGGTAATTCAGGCTGAGGTTGCAATTACCAATTCCCTGGTTTGTACCGTCATCGTGGTGCATCTCAAGTCGAAGCGTCCTGTGATTTCAGAAGGAAAAGATCGGCATGATCCGATCGAAATTGTGAAAGGACAAACCCGTGCCCTAATTCAGCGAGCAGCTGAGGCGATTGCATTGCGGGTGCTGCTGGTTGAAGTCCTGCAAAAAACTCGGCATCCGGTCATTTTGATGGGCGACATTAATGATGGCGATCGAGCAGTGACATCGCGCCTGATCTCAGGAGACCCCCCCGACCCTGACTGGCAGCATGAGTATAAAGAGGCCGTGTGGGATGTGCTGCTTTATTCTGCAAAAGAGATTCAGGCAAGACAGACTCGCGGCGACTTTTATTACACGCATATACACGATGCCCACTATGAAAGTTTGGACCATATTTTGGTGAGTCAGGAGTTTATGCTGCAAAATCCCAGGCACATCGGGCACGTCAAATATGTCTCGGTGCTGAATGATCATTTGATGGATAAAAGTTTAATGGATCATCCTGTAGAGGTCTGGAAGTCGGATCATGGTCAGGTGGTCGCGCAGATCGAACTGCGAAATTAAAGCAGATTTTGAGCGGGGGATCGCAGCGATCGAGCTAAGATAATTACAACTCATAAAGAAATTTGCCGGATTGATTGCTGTTTATCAAGATTGATTTAGCCATGCTGTCAGATCTGCTGCCATTTCCGATTCGTCTCGATACTGTCCTTTTAACTGGAATTGCGCTCTGGTCGCTGGCTCTTTATCTAGGCTTCTTTCCGGTGGGCGAATGGGTAATGGAGCAGTTGACCCGATGGATGAACTTTGCCGATCGATCGCTCTACACCTCGGCTGAATACGAGCGCACCCGTAAAGGACGCGAATCCCAGAATGCCTTTTATGCATCACTGCTGAGTATTGTGCCGTTTTTGGGCGCAGGCGGAATTTGTAACTGGCTGATGGAGCTGAGCTTAGGTCGCAGTTGGGCGATCAGTGTGGGCATTCTGGCCTGTATTGGCTGCGGCGTGTATGAGCTGGGCAGGCGGGATGGTCAGTCGATCGATTGAAGATTTTTTGCAGTTGGGCACAGGTTACTTAATTCTGAATTTACCCGTAACGCTGTGTTTTTATTTAACGCTGTGTTTTATTCGATTGCCTTACAACAGTGCTTTGCAACAGTACCTTACAACAGAGAGATGTCCTGGGTTGTGCAGGCTTGCTATAGTTGCACTCTAATCTTCAGTTTTTTTAATCTCTAGTTTTTCTAATTTCTAGTTTTTCACCTGTGGCTCTTATTGGGCAATGCCTGCTCTACAGAACAAGACTTAGAACCAGGACAATGAAAAAGAAATTACCGCAAAAGAAGTGGACTTTTGTTGGGGTGATCAGTATCCTTGCAGCACTGTTGACCCTGCTGTGGCAATCGCCCGCCCCGGCACAATTTGGACTGTCGGATTTTCGGCTGAATCAGCTTTCCTCAGAGGTGGCTGCCCTGCGGCTTCAGGTGAGTCAGCTTCAGGCTCAGATAGGCGGGAGCGTCAGCCGTGCCCCGGTGACATCGGCTCCTCGCATTGCTCCTCCTTCCCAAGCCCAGACGAATTCTGCCCAGTTCGATCGCCTTGCCACACTGGTGATCGAGCTAGGTGAGCAGGTAAAAGCCATCGACGATCGCCTCAAAGCAGTCGAAGCAAGATTCCCCCAGGCATCACCGCAACCCGTTCCCTAGGCATCACCGCAATCCGTCCCGCCCGCTTCATCCCACTAGTGCCAATCCGTCTGCTCTGGGTTCAGAAGCAGCAATTAGCACACCATTTTGCTGCACAATCATTTGTCCTTTGCCGAAACTTCGGCCTTCTGCGGTCAGGCGAATGTCATGCCCTCGATCGGTTAATCCCAGAGCAATCGATCGGGCTACGGTCTGTTCTAGCCACACCGTTTTGCCGTTTGTGAACTGCCAGCGCGGGGCATCGAGGGCAGCCTGCGGATTCATGCCATAGTCTCTCAGGTTGACCATCATTTGCAGATGTCCCTGTGGCTGCATGTGCGCCCCCATCACGCCCATCGGACCGATCGGCTGATTGCCCTGCGTTAGAAAACCGGGAATGATCGTGTGAAACGGACGCTTCCCGGGGGCAGCCTGATTTGCGTGTCCGGGCTGAAGGGTAAAGCCTCTGCCGCGATTGTGCAGCGCGATGCCCGTTTCGGGAACTAGAATGCCGCTGCCAAAGCCCATGTAGTTCGACTGAATAAACGACACCATGAAATCCTGATCGGCAGCTGCCAGATACACCGTGCCACCCTTAGGCAGATCAGCGCTGGCAAATAGGGCACGATCGCCGATCAACTGACGTCGCCGCGCCGCATAGGTTTTATCCAGCAAGTCCTGCGGCTGCACCTGCATAGTTTCAATGTCGCTGACGTGCTGATGCACATCGGCAAAGGCTAGCTTCATCGATTCGATTTGCCAGTGGAAACTGTCTACCGAGTCGCGGGGCTGTTTTGATAAATCAAATCCTTCCAGAATATTCAACGCCATCAGCGCGGCGATTCCCTGTCCGTTGGGCGGAATTTCCCACAGCGTTATTCCCCGGTAATCTGTGGAAATAGGCTGCACCCAATCTGCGCGATGCTGCGACAAATCCTCCTGCGTAAGCAAGCCGCCCGTATCGGAAGCAAATGCCGCAATTCGCTCAGCCAGCTTCCCGCGATAAAAGCTTTCGCCCCCGGTGGCTGCAATGTCGCGCAGCGTTTCTGCATGTGCCGCACTGCCCCAAATTTCTCCGGCACGGGGCGATCGTCCTTGGGGTAAAAACATCTGCTTAAACCACTGAAATTCCGGTTCGGTTGCGTGGGCAAACAGCGACTCGGTCCATTTCCAGGCACGGGCAGTTTCCGGGGACACAGGAAAACCCGATTCGGCGTAGCGAATTGCAGGCGCGAATAACTGCTCAAACGGCAGTTTGCCCCACTTTTCCCACAGCGTTCTCCAGGCAGAAACCGCTCCCGGCACGGTGACAGACAACCACCCCAAATCCGGCACTTGCGTCATGCCCTCAAAGCGATCGATCGTCAGATTTTGCGAACTTCTGCCCGACGCATTCAGCCCGTGAAGCTGTCCATCCCACACCAGCGCAAACGCATCTGAACCAATGCCGTTAGAAGTCGGCTCTACAACGGTGAGAGCAATCGCCATTGCAATTGCCGCATCGATCGCATTACCGCCTGCCCAAAACATTTCCATGCCTGCTAAAGCCGCAAGCGGTTGACTAGTTGCTGCCGCATAGTTGCAGCCCATCACGACTCGCCGACCCGAAGCATAGGGATATTCAGTTAGATTGATTGCTGGAATCATTGGCTGGAATCATTGGGGAGAAACAAAAGAAGTGTCAGTGAACGCTGATCAAGGGCGGGGCACAGTAGGATGAGCAAAGGAAAATAGAACAGACGAAACATAAGCTAATTATCCTGAAGTGGAAACTGTTTCGCATTGCTCAACATCCTGCTCCCAATAGATACCCTGCCCCGATAGACAGCGCTTCGCCGCTGACTTGCCCGATAATCAGAAAACTATCAGAGCCGTGCAAAGCTGCAAGAACATCTTCCTGACTGTATCAGTTTTTTAGCTGAACCAGTGGATAGGAGGGGTTCAGTATAAACATTAGTCAGTATAAATATTAGGATGAGCCAGAAGTCGTAACGCATTCACTATGGACGCTGTTGAATTACAAAAAAGATATCAGGCAGGTGAACGGGATTTTACCGGAGTAGATTTAGCAGGTGCTAATCTTGCAGACCTTGTACTCAACGACGCAAATTTTGATTAAGCAAACCTGAGCAGCACAAAGTTGAATTGATTGCACTTAGAACGGGTCAACTTTAGCCACGTCCTGATGGATCGTGCAGGCCTAACGAATGCAAACTTGAGCAGAGCAGATTTAACCGAGGCAGATTTCAGTGCTGCCTTACTGATTCGTGCCAATTTGACAGATACAATATTCACAAAAACGATTTTGAAATGGGCATCGCTCAGCCATGTCACTCCCGCTGACCTTAATTTAAGTCATGCCATTTTAGACAAAACTGTATTGCCCAACGGTTCAGCGCTAGAGCGATAGCGGCTACAACATCAAGCGGAACACTAACGCGATCGCCCACTCAGCCCCAAACGCAAATATTCAATTTTGATACAGGCATTCATCAGGCAGGTTAGTCCGTGGTCGGCTGCCATCTGAGCCGCGACAGGGTTAGAAATTCCCGACTGTGCCCAAACTGTTTTCGCGCCAATCTCGATTGCCTCCTGCACCACCTCTGGCAGAAATTCCGATCGCCGAAACACATTCACCAGATCGATTGCCTCTGGAACTGCTTTGAGCGTGGGATAGCAGGGCTGATTCTCAATCACATTAAGTGCCGGGTTCACCGGGTAGACGCGATAGCCCGCCTGACGTAAAAAATGGGCGATCTGATAGCTGGGACGATCAGGGCGATCGGAATGCCCTACAACGGCGATCGTTTGCGTCTGCGTGAGGATTTGCCGCAGATGATTATCAGTTGAATCAATCATGGCTACTGCTCGAATCTTCGCGAATCCATAGGGCTAAACCGCCGCCTCGTCCTCGCGCTGCGATCCAGTCTGGCGTTACGCTGAAAAAGGCAAAGAACGGCAGCTTGGCAATAGGCCTCTGTTCAAACTCTGCGGCTTTGGTTTGCCCGCCGCGAAATCCGATTTGGAAGACTGTTTTTCCAAAACAATCGATGGCAACTTGCGTGAAATCGAAGGCAAGCAAGTTTTTCTTGCCCAGATACTTTGCTGGACCTGTAAACCGGAGCCGCACTGCACCCAGGCTGATTTGATTCGTGATGATGCCCTGCCCAAATCCCGCTGCCACTGCTTCTGGAGCAGCAAAAAAGCCAATCTGAGCAGGAGTCCACTGCGGCAGGTAAACTCCTTTTTTTAAGCGAGTGCCGCCTCGTGTTTGTCCTTTCGTTTGTCCCTTGGAGGGCGAGCGTTTTTTTACGCCAGTGGTGAAACAGAGCCGCCATTCCCCCACCAAATCCGCGAACGGATACTGAAGTCGCTGCTGTTTTGCAGCAAGTTCTGCCTGAAGCAATGCTTGAACCACTGCCTCGGCTGGGGGACGATCGATCGCAGTTTCTCCAGAAGGCTCCGCTTGCTGATTTGCAGTCGGTTGAGCGGACACACGATAGGATTTTGCTGCCTGCGATAGCACATGAACAAAGTCGGGAATCGCAGCAGGGGAGAGATCCGTTGCCATGATTCAGGCCTGATTGAAGAAATAAAGTGAGGCTTAGCTGCGCTTTTGCCGACCCCGCGTAGAACGAGTCGCTGGCTTACTGGCAGTTGCACGGCTGCTCTGACCTTCTTTTGCACTGGCAGCTGCAGTGCGAGTGCGGCGACGAATCGGTTTCCGCTCAGCTTCCTCAGTCTCTTCAGGTGCAGCAGTTTCTGTTTCCGCTTCGGCTGCCTCTGAAGTATCTATCTCTGCATCATCAGTTTTGCGAGTGCGGCGTGTGCGGGTTTTGGGAGCAGCAGTTTTGTCTTTGTTGGACTGCCGCCTACCTGCGGGTACATAGCTCTTGAGCGTGGTCGCGCTAATTTCGATTCCTTTCTCAGTCAGCATTTTTGCTAAATCATCGTAGCTGTAGCCTTTTGCCAGAGCCGCCTGAATTTGGTCACGCAATTGACCGACTGCCTCACGCAACGACAAATTCTCTTTCGGTTTTTCCGGCAATTCTTGAAGATACGACCCTGCTTGTTCAACAGACTGTTTATTCACATTCACGGCTTTCGATCGTCCACGGGTTGCTGCTGTCATATTGGATTAACCAGAAATGAAGTGATATGTCAATCATTCTATGGTGAAACAGCAAAAGTGTGAAACATTTTCAACACAAAAGTTTCATCGGCAACAAGATAAATTTGAATCGCCGATGATAAAAAGGAAGATAGACTTGCCATCTCTGCTTAGAAGCCGGGACAAAATGGAAGTTGTATCTTGAGGGTTCAGGAAGAACGATCGTATGCTGGCAGAATCCAAAGCGTAATTCGTTCCAGTAAAACGAGTGTCGCCGTCACCGCAATCGCCAGAAAAAATAGAATCAGGTGCGTTTCGTTGTGGGCACGAAGAGCAAAGCTGAGGGAAGCCGAAACGGCAGGCGGATGAACAACATCAAGAACAATCATCAGCACGATGGTCATCACCAGAGAAATTCCTGCCGCAAGATATCCGCTACCAAAGCAGAGCAACAATACCCAGCCGATCATGGCTGCCATTAAGTGAGAAATGGTCAGGGTGCGAACAGTATTCGTTCCGTGCTGTGGATCGAGATAAATCAAAAACGCGCTGAATGCCAGAGATGCAAACAGTAGCCGCTACTGGGACAGCACTTCGACAAAAGCAAGCACACCTGAAACTACTGCCGTCGGCGCAAAAGCAAGCGCAGGCTCTCCGCGCCAATTAAGCCGCTGGCGTAAGGAGCGGTTTGCCCCTTTAAAAGGTCTTTGGCTCGATCGCTGCTGCCCCATCTTAGTTCCATCATCGTCTGACTCAAAAATAGATTTTCATTCGTGCTGCTGTTCGCAGTTTAGGGTGGCTACTCGATATTTTGATTAAGCTGTTCGATCAGCCAATGTTGAACGACTGATTCAACTTCATCCGCAACCTCATCCAAACCATGGCCAGCGTCCGGGTAGAGAATGAGCTGCTTTGGCTCAAGGGCGTGCTGATAAATCTGCTTTGAGCAGGTAGGAGACAGCACTGGATCAGCCGTGCCGTGTAGCAGCAGCAGCGAGCAGCGCGATGCCAGTTCGGGAACCGCTTCCGTGCCGTAGGACTGGGGCGCAAGGGCAATAACCGTTTTTACCGCCAATGTCGCCGCCGCCGCCTGAATGACTACCGCTCCGCCAAATGAATGTCCAACGAGGGCGATCGCCTCAATGCCCTGATCCTGCAAAAATCGGATTCCCACCAGCACATCCATTACCGAGAGGTCGAGTTGAGTTGGCTGACGGTAGCGCACCCGCAAAGAATCAATGCCCGATCGCAATAAAATCTGCGCCAGTCGCGGATAAAGCTGCTGTGCCGGACTGTCCCAACCGCCACCTACACCACCAACCCAAATTACTCCCTGAGTTGTTTTTTCTACCGCTTCGTCGGCACTGTCTGTTTTTGCGGCATCTGTTTTTGCAGCATAGTATTGACAGTGAATGATTGTATTGTTGAGCGTAAGCTGAACCGGACGGTAGCCATCGGACTGTTGCTCTCCAATTTCCGCGTGTTGCGGCATCAAGTCCATGAAATTGTGAAAGGTCTGCATTGCTTTACTCAACTTACACATTCACAGAGTAACTATGGGTTAGTGTGTCGCTTCAAATCCGCAAAAGCCTCTGCCCGTGGTTGAGAAATTGTAACAATCGAACGGTTACAGCTTAATTCATCAAAGGAAGCCAGACTCATCAACGTCGATTACTTTAAATTACAAGGGTGAATTGCGAGGGTAATTTATTGAATTAACATGAGCCAGCATCCTGTAAACCCACAAAATGCCATTTCTTCCACTCATCATATGCATCAAGCGATCGATCAACGTTCTGTTATCAACGTCCTGCTGAGCGCACAGAACAGAGTGTAAAAATGCCGAAAGCAATAGCGGCGAGATTGCTAGGTCAACATCGATCGAATCTTTGCATGAATCTTTGCATGAATAAATTTAGGCACTGCAAGAAGAAATTCGATCGCTTTGCTCAAAGCCAAACTTATCGCAGGATGATTAAAAGCAAGATTGATTCAAATTGACGCAATTCACCTATGACTCAGCCCAACTCTCAGCCCAACTCCCAGCCTCTCACGCTAAACCCGCCACCGGAATACGAACTCAAGCTCCTGACTGCTCTCGCCTATTTTTTAGGACGCAGTCTTTCTGCACAGGCGTTGGCTTGCCTTAGTATGTATCTACGCCAGTCCGAGCCGCGCATTATGTCTCAGGTGCGCTACTACGCCCACAAAGCCGGACTGCATGAATATGACCTGCTGGACTTAATTTTTGAGCATCCCGATCGCGCTGATGAGCTACTGAAGCGGGCAGGAAAGGTGCATCAGCCGCAGGATAGGGATGTATTTGAAGAGTAAATCTGAACTAAAAATCGGGGGAAACCCAATTCCGGCTTTCGTCGGTATCAGGAATTTCCCCCTTTAATCAAAAACGCGCTACATCCTCTCGCACTATATTCTTTCTACATTATCTATCGATCGGCTGCGCGCCCATTGCCACCACTGCACTGCGGGAAAAGTTAATGCGCTGCTCAAAGTCGAGGCTCTTGATCGATTCACTAAAGCGATCGGTTTCAGAAGGAAGCTGATAATCCGAAGGAACTTGAATCACAGAACCCTCATCCATTGCCTGAGCAAGCTGGAGCCAGAAGCTAAGTTTTGCGCTGGAGCTGAGCGCACTGTAAGCATGGCTGACATCCGTATCGGCGCAAGCAATAATATTGCGCTGGGCTTCGAGCTGCTCTTCGGGAGAGAGAGCCTGAATTTGATCCACCAGCGATCGAGAAATCGCGTGCTGAGCCGGGTCGTTTGTCGGGGTGAGCTGATCTTTCAGGTCAAGGTAGCCATACCACAACAGCGCGAGTTGAGTATCAGCATCAAAACCCTGGAACATTTGTAATGCTTCATTCGTTTGCTGGTCGGCGGTAAAAGTCATAAATCATCTCCTGATTCATTTACAAAAAAATTACAGAAAGACGGAAATAAAAACGCCCTGTCAATCTGTGCTGAAGTTAACAAATAGAGATTCAAGGGATAACCGCACCCTGGGCAGAGATCGTCTTTGCAGGAAACCTTCCTTAATTGATTTAGAAATGATTCAATAGACGGACATCAATTTGCAGTTTGTCCTTTATTCGCAGAACCCGACTCCTTCTCCCCTTAGAAGCAAGAGTCGGGATCCAGGTCCAGGGTTCCTCGCCCCCAACAGGAGAGCAGCAGGAGCAGGCTGAGAAGGAGAGCAAATCCCATAGGAGACGATCGCCTAGCTAGCGTTTAAGGAATGGCATCTCGTTAAAAGTGAGCTTGAGAAGATTTCACCTGCATTAGCGAATGACCGCAATTTTTGCAGAATTTCGCATCGCGATCGTGGCTCTCTAAACCACACGCTGCACAAATTGTTTCAACCTGATTAGACGTTTTAATCAACTGTTTGATCAAATCGCCTAACTGCCAGGGAATCAGCGCGATGCCGGTCAGGATCATCAGCACCGTCAGCAATCTTCCCGTCTGAGAAATCGGCGTGATGTCACCAAATCCCACGGTTGTCATCGTTGCTACCGAAAAATACACTGCATCTAAAAAGGTCGTAAAGCGATCGGGATTGAGCGGATGTTCAACCTGGTAAATCAAGCCAGAAAAGATAAAAATAATTGTGAATAGCGTGAGCAAAATTCGAGCAAAAATCACGCTGTCTTCGCGGCTCACATAACCAAAAATTGTCTTCCCCTCAACAAACCGCAGGAGGCGTAAAATCCGAAACCAGCGAGAAATGCGGATGAATCGAATATCGATCGCCGTAAACAAAAACGGTAGAATCGCGACTAAATCAATCAAAGACGCAAGACTGAAGAAAAAGCGAACGCGATGCTCGGCACTCCAGAGGCGCAACAGATACTCGATCGTAAACAGAATCAGGATCGCCGTGTTAAGGAAATTCAGCTTTAGCCGCACCGGTTGGGGAATTGGATAGGTTTCTGCCACAAAGCAGGCGGAAGACAACAGCACTAGCCCCACGATCGTCAAATTAATTGCTTTACCGATCGCAGTTTCAATGTCTTCTAAATAAAAGCGAACCGTTTTTCGCAGTTCCGTTATTTGCAGTTTCATGGAACAGAGGCATCACTGGCAGAAGCTGGCGTTTCAGGATCTCTTGCAGATTTGCAGTCCAGCATCACCCCAAATCAATACAGCGAATGAATGCAGACTGATAATACCAGTTCTGATGACGATCAAGACGATCGCCCTTGCAGATGGCAATTTCATTGTTTTTGATTAAATGATGTCTTTTTACTTATCCGCAGATCGCCAAGTAGCTTGCCAAGTAGTTTACCAGGCAACCTGCTCTAGGCTGCTGTTCAAAGAGCGCGTCATCATCGATCGCCGATTCGAGCCAACTGCGCCTCACCAAAAATCGCAGAAGGATGAACATAATACTTAAATTCCATCAGATTATGAAAGGGATCTTGCAAAAAGAAAGTGCGATGCTCTAGGAGCGAATCTCGAAAACGGTGCTTTGGCTGCTGATAAAACATTAGCCCCTGCTGCTGTGACCGCTCTAGCAAGGCTTCCCAGTCAGACTCCTGCATGAAGACCAAGCCAAAGTGTCGTGGATAAATACCCTTCTGCGGAGTCAGTGGTTCTTCAGTGAGATGAGCAACAAGCTGATGTCCATAAAGGTTCAAAATGATCGATTGAGCATTCTCGCGTCCGGCAGTGCAGCCCAGACCCCTGACATAAAACGCTTTCGTTTGGGCAAGATTACCGACAGGGAATGCCAAGTGAAATAAGACAGAATCCATCGGGTTAACTCCTGATTAAAAGGGTGGGGAATTCAGGCAATCAGATTGCTTACTCTGCTGTTCTTGACTCTGCTGTTCTAAAGAGCACACGCTGTCTTACATTTCTTTAGAACAGAAAACTCACTCAAAAAATTATTCTAAGCTTATTCATCAGGTCATTCTGTAGCCAAAATGAGTTTGATAACCCGTTAGGCGATCGACCAAAAGAAGCACTCAAGGAAACAACTCATGGCAATTTCCCCTGTTCTGCTCAATACGCTAATGCCCTGGCTGGTCGCAATCCTGATCAACACGCTGCTGCTCGGTGTGGCATGGCTGCTGCCCAAAAAATTGCTCACGCCTGCGGGATACGTTCATGCTTGGGTGCTGGGGGTTGCGCTATGGGGCACGCTAGGCTGGCGCGGCTATGGGCTAATGCTGTTTTACTTCCTGGTGGGGTCAGCCGTCACACGTATTGGCATGGCAGAAAAAGAAGCCGCCGGAATTGCCGAAAAGCGATCGGGCGCAAGAGGACCCGAAAACGTTTGGGGATCGGCTCTGGTGGCAACCCTCTGCGCACTAGGAACTTACGCGATGACAACCTTTTATGCCGATCACAGCGATTTGTGGGTTAGAAATACCGTGCTGCTGCTGTATTTGGGCTACGTTGCCAGCATGAGTACCAAACTGTCAGACACCTGCGCCAGTGAAGTCGGTAAGGCTTATGGGAAGCGCACCTTTCTCATTACCACCTTTCAGCCCGTTGCTCGTGGAACCGAAGGAGCCGTCAGCTTGGAAGGAACGATCGCCGGAATTCTGGGTGCTGCTGCGATCGCAACAGTCGGTTGGGGCTTATCGCTGATTCCGCTGATTGGCATCCCGATCTGCTTGGTTGCTGCCCTGATTGCAACTAATCTAGAAAGCGTGATCGGCGCAACGCTGCAAACTAAATTTGACTGGCTCACCAATGAACTGGTGAACATTCTCAATACGCTCATTGGCGCAGTTGTGGCGATCGGTCTGGCGTTGCTGATTCAATGGGCAGGATTGTAACGCCAGGCAAAATTATGATGCCAGGCAAAATGGTCATGCTAAGCAGAATGATCATGCGATGCTGATTCGGTAAACTGCCATTCCCCTGAATTCGTCTTTTCCCCTGCACAAACCGAATTTTGTGTCTCGTCTGGATTTCCATCCTTCTTTGTGAATAGAGCAGCCTTTCCCACCCCGTTATTACTCAGTGTTTTGATAGAGAACGGACTCACTGCAACTATCCCTCTTGTGGGAAGGGTTTTATTTCTTCCGATAGTTCAGACAGCACTCGGTAGCTGTTAAATTTATGTGTAATGAAACGCAAAAGTTCAATCTTTCATTACTCGTTTTCACAAGGAGAATCAAGATGAATATTCTGGCTTGGATCGTATTAGGTTTGATCGCTGGCGCACTGGCTAAAGCAATTTATCCCGGTCATCAGGGCGGCGGCATTCTGGGAACCATGATTTTGGGAATTATTGGTGCTTTTGTTGGCGGCAGCGTCTACAATCTGCTCACGACTGGATCGCTTTCCCTTACCGCAGCAGGTTTGAGCATCCCTGGTGTCATTGTTGCAATCATCGGCGCGATTATTGCTCTGTTCATCTACTACTCGATCGCTCGTCGTGGTGCTTACTAAGCGAAATTGAGCTTTACCACTCAAATGCTGAATCGGACTGAATAAAAACGAACCAGAACATCATGCGTAACAATTACGCAGCATATCCTGCAGATGTCAAGGGTTAGCAGTCTACTTCAGCCACATTCAGTAACAGCTTAGATAAATAATAGTTCAGCAATAATATAACTGGAGCCTCTGCAACTGCAGGGGCTTTTGCTTTGAATTGTTCCTTTATTTTGTTTATATTTTTGTGCTCCAGATAAAAGTAGATATTTTTTTAGGCTTAACACAATACCATAGGCTCAACACAATGCCAATGTATGCAATGTCGCGAGCTCAATAACTTAGAAACAATTAATATTGTGGTTGATTTTTTATAATGATTGTTTTTATAACAATTGCTTTTTCCATAAAAATTTAGCCCCCACCTACAGGCAGAGGCTAAAACATGAATATAACCTGGCTTGGTTTATTCGGTGTTCCTATAAACTAAAGGCTAGTAGTAAAACAATACCTCTATCCATAGTTAGGGAATAGGCAGAAAAAAACTTCTCTAGAAGGACTCAGAATTTCGATCGCGATTTTACTGTCTCAAGTGCGATCAAATGATTTATCCAAACATTTATCGTTCCTAGAATCACTCAAGACCGATCGATACGTCTTAACCCTTTCCTTTGTTCTACCTTTCTTCTAAAAGTTCAGCGATTCAGCAAGCAATCCACCAATCGGAGAGAAATCATGAAAGCTATTGCTTTGCCTTCAGGTCAATCGATTCCCGTTTTAGGCATGGGAACCTGGCAGATGGGAGAGCGATCGCGCGATCGCCAAACCGAAATAAATGCCCTGAAGCACGGCATAGAGCTGGGAATTACGCTGATTGATACGGCTGAAATGTATGGCGAAGGTAGCGCAGAGGAAGTGATTGCAGAAGCGTTCACGTCGTGGAGCAAAGCTAACGCGGGTCGTCGGGAGCAGGTTTTTCTAGTGAGCAAAGTCTACCCGCACAACGCCAGCCGTCAAGGAACGATCGCTGCCTGTGAACGCAGTTTGCGCCGTCTCAAAACTGATTATTTAGACCTTTACTTACTCCACTGGCGCGGTTCAGTTCCCTTGTTTGAAACCCTGGCCGCATTGCAGACGCTTCAGCAAGCCGGAAAAATCCGAGATTACGGCGTGAGCAATTTTGATCTGTCTGATATGCAAGAAGCTCGATCGCTGCCGGGTGGAGAATCGATTGCCACCAATCAAGTGCTGTACAACCTGATGCGACGCGGCATTGAATGGGATCTGTTGCCCTGGTGTCAGCAGCACGGCGTTCCGATCATGGCATATTCGCCTGTTGAGCAGGGTCGCTTGCTGAAAAACCGACAGCTTGCGGCAATTGCGGAACGGTTAGGCGTTACGTCTGCTCAAGTGGCAATCGCGTGGCTACTGCACCAGGATAATGTGATCGTCATTCCCAAAGCCAGCGATCTCGCCCACGTTGAGCAAAATCGAGCCGCACTTGACCTGAGGCTATCTGCCGCAGATTTGCACGAACTCGATGCCCTCTTTCCGCCGCCGTCTCGTCCAGTGGCTCTGGAAATGCTGTGATCTTTGGAAGCATTACTGCTCCGATTGCCCAGATTTTGCGGTCTGACCAAACAAAATCTTTTTGCTTTCTTCGGTCATTGCGCTCGGATTGCTGAAGGGTTGCCCTTTTTCGTAGGCACGCACCACCGCCGCTCGATCGCGAATTGCGTTAAACCATCGCTGCACGTTGGGGAACTCTTCCAGGTTTTGCTGCTGTCGCTCGTGGGGCACAATCCACGGATAGCAAGCCATATCGGCGATCGAGTAAGCCCCCGCCACAAATTCGTGCTGCGCCAACTGACGATCGAGAACCCCATACAGCCGATGCGTTTCTTTCACATAACGATCGATCGCGTAGGGCAACTTTTCCGGGGCATACTGTACAAAGTGATGGTTTTGACCTGCCATTGGGCCCAATCCGCCCATTTGCCAGAATAGCCATTCTAAAACTGCCTTTCGTCCGCGCAGCTCTGCCGGAATAAACTGTCCGGTTTTCTCTGCGAGATACAGCAAAATTGCCCCGGACTCAAATAAAGAAATCGGTTCACCGCCGTCTACAGGAGCGTGATCCACGATCGCAGGCATTCGGTTATTGGGCGCAATTTTGAGAAAGTCTGGCTGAAACTGATCGCCCGCACCAATATTAATTGGAATAATGCGATACTCCAATCCTGCTTCTTCTAAAAAGATAGTGATTTTGTGACCGTTGGGAGTGGGCCAGTAATACAAATCGATCATGGCAATGCCTGATAGAAAATTATCTTCACCTTAGATCATGGAGATAAAAAGCAGGATAAGGTGACAAGGTGACTTTGAAAGCCGTGTATCTAGAAGGCTGTTTAAGCAGGCTTTCAGTTGGAGTTTAAAGGCTTGAGCTCCCCCTAAATCCCCCCTTCCACCAGGGAACTTTGAGACGTTAGAACGTTCTGTTGCCACGGGAATGCCTGCATCAATTCGGTTTCCTTTTTTAAGGGAGGGTAGGGGGAGTTCCCAGCACTTCTCACGCTCATCCACTCCTTCCCCACCCTTTCTTAAACCACCCCTAACGCTGACGCACCGCCCCAGCCGGAACTCGATCGGTTCTCTCGCGCTGGGCACGTCTACGGGCAACGGGATTCATTGCTCGCTCGATATAGCTGAACGCTTGCGACGACAGCAGCGTCAGCAGCAGATAAATCAGCGCAACTGCAGCATAAATCTCAAACGGACGATAGGTGGTCGCTACGATGAGCTGTCCTTCCCGGAACAGTTCCTCGAAACCAATTACGGCGACTAAGCTGGTGTCCTTGAGCAAGGTAATAAATTCGTTGCCCAGTGGAGGCAGCATCCGCCGCAGCGCCTGCGGGAAGATAATGTGGCGCATGGTTTGAGTTGAGTTTAGCCCCAGCGATTGAGCCGCCTCGGTTTGACCCACCTCGATCGACTGAATGCCACCGCGCACAATTTCAGCCATATAAGCTGCCGCGTTGAGACTTAGGGCTACGACCGCCGCCAGGAATCGATCGAACGAAAACTGAAGGCCCAAGCCCTGAAGCACTGCCGGGATGCCAAAATACACCATAAAAAGCTGCACCAGCAACGGTGTGCCCCGGAAGAAATCGATATATGCTCTGGCGAGCCAGCGAATCGGCTTCACCTTCGAGAGACGAGCGATCGCAATCAGCGACCCCAACCCTAGCCCTACAACCACTGAAATAGCAGCCAGCGCAACCGTCACCACCGCACCTGCCAGCAGCGTCGGCATCGCATTCAGGATTGTCCCGAGCCAACCGATCGATCGGGTGGTCTGCTGCTGTGACCCACCCTGCTGCTGGGAACCTGCCTGCTGCGCGGCGGCAAGAACAGGAGCTACTTGCGGCAATTGGGGCGGCGCGGTGTTAAACCATTTGCGATAGACTCGCTCATAGGCTCCGTTCTGAAGAATTTTGCCTAATCCCTGGTTAATGAGCTGAAGGTTTTCTGATCCTTTCGGTGTGGGAATACCGTAAAACTCCTCACTGAGCAAATCGCCCGTCAGTTTTAGTCCATTGATATTCCCTGTATTCAGAGCAAAGAGCATAATCGGCGCATCCGCTACCACCGCATCCACGTTGCCATTACTCAACTCTTGTAGAGCCAGAGCAGAGCCATTAAACGTGCTGACCCGTGCCCCTGGCACTTTCTTGATTTCCTCGGCTCCGGTTGTGCCAATTTGCACGGCTACTTTTTTGCCGTCTAAATCTTCAAGACGGGTGATATCCTGCGTGCCTTCTTTGACGGCAATTGCCAAACCTGCCTTAAAGTAAGGGCGAGAAAAATCAACGGATTCCGCCCGTTTTTGCGTAATCGTCATTGCCCCAATCGCGGCATCAACTGATTTAGCTTGTAGAGCCGGAATCATGCCGTCAAAGGCAATATTTTGAAACTCGACATCAAATCCTGATGCCTTTCCAATTTCCCGAATCACATCAACATCAAATCCCTGAAGTTCACCGGATTGTGATGTGAATTCAAACGGAGCATAAACAGGTTCAATGGCAACGGTTAAGGAGCGTGGCGCAGTTGCATGAGCCGTTCCTACAACTAAAATGAGCAGGAAACAGCACAACCCTGAGAGAAGCGATCGCCAGCGATTCAATCCTTTAATTTTCATAGAATTCGTTTTGTTTAATTTGATACAGAGTAGAGGTACAGCAACGGTTTCAACCGATCCTCAATCGCCCTTTAGACCAAAACAGGCAACGACAAAATCGTCATCATTACCTGAAAAACTGATCAAAATCCTCTCAAAATCCTCCTTCCAGAAGATCGAAATCATCAGTTACTTCTTCTATAAATGGTCTAATAGCAAAAAACTTTACTCCGTCTAAAGTCCAAATTGCTTCTGCCGTAGGTTTGAGTGAACCCATTTGAGTAATTGTTATGACAAATAGCCTGACAGCTACCCGCGCAATTCAATTCGACCAAGTTGAAAAAAACTTTGGTGCTCTTCAAGTTCTCAAAAGCATTAGTGGATATGTCAACCGAGGCGAAGTCCTTGCTGTGATCGGGTCTTCGGGCTGCGGCAAAAGTACACTGCTACGCTGTCTCAACCGTTTAGAAACCATTAACGGCGGACGAATTGAGATCAACGGCATGGATCTTTCCCATCCCAACCTGAGCAGTAGCCAGCTTCGGCAGCTTCGCTCGCAGGTCGGCATGGTGTTTCAGCAGTTCAACCTGTTTCCGCACCTGTCGGTGGTTCACAACCTGACGCTGGCTCCGCAGCAAGTTTTAGGACGACCCAAGCGCGAGTGCGTGGAGCGGGCGCACTATTACCTGGAAGAAGTCGGACTGTCGGAGAAAGCAGACGCCTATCCCGACGAACTTTCTGGCGGACAGAAGCAGCGCGTTGCCATCGCCCGATCGCTTTGTATGGAACCCAGCGTTATGCTATTTGACGAACCAACTTCTGCTCTCGACCCAGAACTGGTCGGCGAAGTGCTTGCCGTAATGCAGCAGCTTGCCGAAAATGGCATGACAATGGTGGTCGTGACGCACGAAATTCAATTCGCCCGCGAAGTCGCTCATCGCGTCATGTTCCTGGATAAGGGACGAGTTGCCGAAGAAGGCGATGCCAGAGCCGTGCTGACCAACCCCCAAAGCGATCGACTCAAGACCTTCCTGCAGAGGATGCGCCAGGATCAGATGCAAACTGTTTCTTGAAGATTTCAGGTGTTTTAGCCCCCCAAATCCCCCAATTATGGGGGACTTTGAGTTCTGCAAGCCTTCAAAGTCTGGAGTTTGATATAGATTTAGATCGTGATTCAGCGATGAAAATTTCTGGGGCGCTTAATGAGCAGTTGTCTACAACAATGATTGTGACGCGCTATCAATGTCCTCTTGCTTCTTCGCTGGGCAAATCAGAGTTTGGTGGATAGTCGTGATTCAAAGTGCATCAGATTCCTGGCTTAGCATCCCGCAGTTATAAAAGTGCATATAGTTCTTTGCCATCGCATCAGAAAGGCGAGTATCGCGCAAATCACGCCGCATTGCCAGGAAAATCTCTGCCATGCCCTGTTCGATATCGCGCCGCACAGTTTCGTCTTCGCGAATCAGCTTCTGGATGTCTCCTGATGCTGTTGTCCAGTGGCGATCGTAGGTCTCCATATACTTAAATAGGGCTGCCAGCACTTCATCAGAAGCAAACAGCCAGCCCTTTTCGATTTCTGCCAGAATGCGTCGCCGGTCCTCGATCGCCTTTGCCAGGATCAGCCCAAACAGCGCACTGTTCAGATCCTCATACAGCTTCTGTCGCCGCTCTACCAGTTCCGACTTGCGTTTGGTATTTTCCTGCCAAGAGTAGGTTGCTAGACCGATCGCCCCTGTCAGCAAAACTCCTAGCAGCGATCCGGCAAGAGGCAGTAACAGCTTCAGCGTTTCCAGATTGCCTGCGCTAAATAATTCTGCGGCCAAAAATACCATGCTACGCTGCTGAGGGAAGCGAATGCGCGGCTAACACTGATCGATAAAAGCCCTGAAGTTGTCTAGTCGCGGCCGCCCAACCCCAGCGTTCTGCCTCCTGGCGGGCATTTTGGCGCAGCAGTTCCCGTTCTTCCCGGTTGGCGAGAAGGCGTTGCGTGGCGACGATCGCCCCCTGATCATCGGTTGGGTCAAATAGATAGCCATTTACCCCGTCAGTAACGATATCGGGGATGCCGCCTGCGTTTGCTGCAATCACGGGACAGCCTGCCGCCATTGCTTCCAGTAAAACCAGTCCTAATGTCTCAGTGCGGGAAGGGAAGATAAACGCATCCGATGAAGCGAACGCTGCTCCCAGAGATTCGCCCGTGAGATATCCCACAAAATGAGTTGGCGTGTCGGCAAAAATTCGCTCTAAATCCTGCCGATAAGGGCCGTCGCCCACCAGAGCCAGTCTTGCGTTGGGAATTGCTTCCAGAATGGGTTTAATGCGATCGATTTCTTTCTCCGCCGACAGTCGCCCCACATAGAGCAGCAAAGGCGCGTCCGGGTTTCCTTGTGAGAGGTGCGATCGCATTTCCTGGCTAGCAAGATCTGGGCGAAAGAGTTCAGTATCGACGCCGCGCTGCCAGACTTCCACCCGCTCAATGTCATGACTGGTGAGGGCTTCTTCCATTGCAGTCGAGGTGCAGAGGTTGATTTGTGCCTGGTTGTGCACCATTTTCAGCAGCTCCCACATTAACCCTTCCAGCATTCCCAGCCCGTAATGCTCCAGATATTTTGGTAGGTGGGTGTGGTAGGAAGCAACAAGCGGTACTTCCAGCGATTTGGCATAGTACAAGCCACCCAGTCCCAGCACTGCGGGATTAACAATGTGAATCAGATCAGGCTGAAAGTCTTCTAACGCCTGCCGAATCGAGGGACGGGGCAGAGCCAGCTTCAATTCGGGGTAAAGGGGGAGAGGGAAGCCCGGAACACCGCAGATCCTGGCGCCCCGATATTCAGAGAGCCCGCCTTCGGGGGAAAACACCAGCACCCGATCGCCCATCCGTTGCAGGTGGTCAACCGTGTGGCTGAGGCGCGTCACAATGCCGTCAACTTTGGGTAGAAACGTTTCGGTGAAGAGGGCGATCTTCATAGGGTGATGATGTGAAGACAGGACTCAGGGAACAGAAATTTATCGCGATCGATCGGGCAAGGTACAAATTCCGTGAATGCCGATCGCCAAAATTGTACTGCCTAACAACACTCCAACGCCCTCAGCAAAGCAGTTGATGCGGTGTCGGTTTTCGGCGGCCTCGGCAATCATGAGATCTGTTGCAGTCACAGCAGGGCGATTTGCAAGTTCGGCATAGCGTTTTTGGCTTACCTGAAGCTGTGCCCAGTCGGGAAACAGCCAATAGGCACTTATACCAGCAAAGAATACACCGGGCAGTACCGCAAACAGCAGCAGTACCCAAACTCGCAAACCCATGCGGTTAGCCTTTCCACTTCACCTTGGGCAGGATTTGATTTTCGTCTACACGCTGCTTGTACTTGATGCTGAAGTTAAGCAGTGAATCGAGCAACGAATCGGAAAGGAAGTGCGGCTGCAAGCCCAGATCCAGCAGGTTGGTATTTTTGGCGTTGAAGTAGTGTTCTTCTTTTTCGACTCTGGGGTTTTCCAGGTGGTTGATTTCGACCTTCAAGCCCACTGAGGTTCCGGCCTTTTGCACCATGTTTGCCAGATCGCCAACGCTAAAGAGTTCTGTGAACTGGTTGAACACGCGAAACTCACCGCGATCGGCAGGATTGTTCACCGCCAATTCAATACAGCGCACGGTATCGCGAATATCCAGGAAGCCGCGTGTCTGTCCGCCCTTGCCGTAGACCGTGAGCGGATGTCCGATCGCCGCCTGAATGCAGAAGCGGTTCAGTGCCGTTCCAAATACGCCGTCATAGTCGAGGCGGTTGATCAGCATTTCGTCCATGCCCGTTTCGTCGGTCAGCACACCGTAGACCACCCCCTGGTTCAGGTCAGTCGCACGCAGACCCCAAATCCGGCAGGCAAAATGGATATTGTGCGAATCGTGAACCTTGCTGAGGTGGTAGAACGAGCCGGGCTGCTTCGGATAAGGCAGGGTATCTTTGCGACCGTTGTGCTCGATCGTGATGTAGCCTTCCTCGATATCAATATTGGGGGTTCCGTATTCGCCCATTGTGCCCAGTTTCACCAGGTGGCAGTCGGGGAAATGGTCGTGCATCACGTAGAGCAGATTCAGCGTGCCGACAACGTTATTCACCTGAGTCAACACGGCGTGTTCGCGATCGATCATTGAGAAAGGAGCCGACCGCTGTTCGCCAAAGTGAACGACCGAGTCTGGCTCAAACCGCAGCATGGCGTTCTTGAGAAACTCGTAGTTGTTGATGTCGCCAATGAAGAGATCGATCGTTTTGCCTGTGAGGTCTTTCCAGCGTTGAATACGTTGTTGGATGGAGGCGATCGGGGTCAGGGTTTCGATGCAAAGCTCATTGTCCCAATGCCGACGAATCAAGTTGTCGAGGATAGCGACTTCGTAGCCGCGATTTGACAGATAGAGCGCGGTTGCCCAACCGCAATAGCCATCGCCACCAATAACTAGGACTTTCATGCTGAGTTGATCTGCTTACGGATACTCCGCTAAATCTACCATTCTTGGTGACAGAATTCGACACTAATCTTCACCTGGTCTTTATACAGAAGGCAAATCCAATCAGTTCATCCGCCTGGGGGAAGTAGGAATCAGGGCAGGTGAGCCACGCTAGGCAAAGATGCAGAACTTCAGAAATTTGAGCACTCACTGAAGCATCATTAGCATCATTCCAGCGGCACGATCAGCGTTAGCAGAAACAGATGCAAACCTGCCCATCAGCAATGGATGCGTTTGAGGTGGTAGATATTACGGCAAGCTCTTCCCATCGTTTTTATCACTTGTTGAGATGGAATTTTTGGCTAGTGATTGGGTCGATCGCCCTGCTTTATTGCTGGACGGCTCAACTCTGCCTTGGACTTTTAAATCTGCAAGTCGATGCCTCACCGCTTTGGATTCCAGCTGGAATTGCCCTAGCCGCACTGCTGTGGTTTGGCGAACGAGTTTGGCTTGGGGTTGCGCTAGGTGCTTTGCTGCTGAATTACTCGCTGTCGGCTCCCTGGCTGCTGTCGCTGGGGTCGATTGCTGGAAGCACCCTGGAAGCTCTGGTCGGCGTTTACCTGCTGCGTCGCTTTAGGGTGAGCTTAACCCTTGATCGATCGCGAGATGCACTCCATTTTGTGGCGCAGGGCGTTCTGATTCCACCGCTGGTTAATGCGACGATCGGCTCCTTGATGGCTTACAGTGTGGGTTATCTTGACTGGAGCCAGGTTAGCCGCAACTGGTGGACGGTTTGGCTGGGGGATGGAATGGGCATTTTGGTCTTTACACCGCTATTGCTAAACGTCGCGCACTGCCTTACCGCAAGACCGCCGCTTCACAGTCTTTCCGCAGAGCCGCTTCAGAGGAATGACCTTCGCAGAGCAACCGATCGAATTCAGAAGTTTTTTGCGGCGGAGTCTGCGCTAGAGCAAAGTATCTGGGCAGGGCTGCTGATTTTGATCAGTGCCTTTGTGTTTTATTCCCGTCCGACCGAGGCGATTGCTCAATATCCTCTGGAATACGCGCCGTTTCCGCTCGTGGTCTGGGCAGCATTGCGGCTGGGGCAGACCTACACTATCATTGCCAGTTTGCTGCTGTCTGCGATTGCAATCGGGGGCACGGTGTCCGGGTTGGGTCCGTTTGTGACCAAGGCACAGGATTCGAGTCAGGTGGTATTGCTGCTTCAGGCGTTTATGGGCGTCGTCACAATTACTGCCCTGATTCTGGCGGCAGCAATGGCAGAGCGGCGACAGACAGAGGCACAGTTGCAGCTCACCGCAGAACGAAATCGATTGATTGGCGAAATGGCCCTCCGAATTCGTCGATCGCTGGATTTAAGCACCATTCTCAATACCACCGTGCAGGAAGTGCGGCAGTTTCTTCAAGCCGATCGCGTCTTTATTTGTCGGTTTGACTCCGATGGCGGCGGACGAGTAGTTGCCGAATCAGTTATCCCTGGCTGGGCATCCGCAGAGCAATGGACGACTGCACCAAGCACTTATGCCGAACTGCAAGACCTGTTTGAACGATGCCCGATCAGCGTGATAGATGATACCCGATCGATTAACGCCTCTCCGTTTATTCAGAGCTATCACGATCGCTATCGGGTGAAAGCTGGAATTGCCGTGCCGCTGTTTGTAGATGCACAGTCTAGCGTTTGCCCTCAGTCTTCTCCAGGGCAGATTCCCCCGAATAAGTCTGTGGCTCAAAATCAACCCTGTCTGTTTGGCATTTTGATTGTGAATCAGTGCAGTTTTCCGCGCCACTGGGAGCAGACCGAAATTGATTTGATCGAACAGCTTGGAACGCAGGTCACGATCGCGATTCAGCAGTCCCAGCTTTATGAACAGGTGCAGTCGCTCAACGCCACCCTGGAGCAGCAAGTCACGGAAAGAACGCTTCAGCTTCAGGACAACATGGCAGAACTGGAGCAGCTCAACCAGTTACGCGATGTGCTGATTCACGCTGTATCGCACGACCTGCGAACCACCGTGATGGGAACACTGATGGTGCTGCAAACGCTGCAAAAACAGCCCGGAGATGCCATTTCAGTGAGCCGATCGCTGTTAGAGCGCATGATTCAGTCGGGTGAGGTGCAGTTAAGCAAGCTGAATATGCTGCTGGAGGTCTACCAGAACCAGACGCAGGACGTGGTGCTGCACTGGGAGCAGGTCGATCTAGCGGATCTGGTGCGATCGGTTATCGAAGAAAGCGAACCCATCCTGCTGCAAAATCAGGTAACGCTGTGCCAACACATTCCCTCCGATCTGCCTGCTGTGAAAATCGATCGCGATAAGATGCGGCGCGTCCTGCATCAGCTTGTCACCAACGCTGCAAAACACAATCCGCCCGGAATCAAAGTGGTCATTCAGGCGGGCATCGAAGCCGGACACCTGCTCTGCACCGTGACCGACAACGGCAAGGGAATTCCCTTAGACCAGGGCAATCGACTGTTTGACCTGCGGCTGGGTCGCTGCGACGAGCGCAAGCGGATCGGGCTAAGTTTGGGACTACCCTTTTGTCAGCAAATCATCCAGGCACATCAAGGAAAAATGGGCGTAACCAGCTGTCCGGGAACCGGATCACAGTTTTGGTTTACTCTGCCAATTCAAGGCAGTTCGCTCTAGGCAGTTCATCCCAAGAAGTTAATCCTCAGAAAAGGTTTGAGGAGTAGCGATCGTTGCCCAACCTGTCTCCCTGCTCTCCAGGCTGGCGTATCCACGGTTTCTGATGGGGGCTTTAGGGGGCAATGCTTTAGGAGGCACCGTAGGAGATTTGTCGCTTCTCTAACAGGCTCCAACAAAACAGGCTCTGATCAGAACAAGAACCAGGGCAAGTAAAGTGCAGGTTCAGTCTCTCTATTCGTATTTTCACTGAGAATTCCGCCTTTATCCCTCATTGAATCTACGGACGATCGCCCAACCTTGATTAAAATTTCATACAAATAACCGAAAATAGTTTTGTATCATCAAATACCTTTCATAAAATCGGAGTCATAATAGGGGCATCCAAACCGTTCTGCCTTAGAACAGTAAGCAATCCAATTCAGGAGGTTGACCGATGCTTGATTCAATTCGTTCGGTTTCCATTCCACAAACCCTTCAGGAACTCGAACAGGCGATCGATCGCTACCGTAACAGCGAATGGAATCAGGACTTGTTTCAACAGTGGCAAGCAATCCGAATCGCGGCTCTTGCTCAAAGCACTGAATCTCAATCTGGCGATCGCATTGCCGGAGACGATAGTTACTAAATTGCCAGGAAAAACTGTGTTTAGTAACGTGGGAATGGTCGTTGATTACTGGGAAAGAACGTCCATTTTCCAGTCAATTCGATAAGATTAGACGGCAGATAGAATTATTATCGGTTACTCGCCACGAGTTACCGCCTGTTCAAACGGCTCATGACCAATAACCAAGCCAAATTCCATTTCTGCCACCCTAACTCATCGCGTCTATTTGTATTCCCTACATGACTCAGCTTCAGCGTCTTGCTGTTTCTCCAAGTCAGATTGAAGCCAATCGAATTCTATTAACCGATCGTCAGCAGCATTATTTGGGGCGGGTGCTCCGCTTGCAGGCTGGCGATCGTTTTATTGCAATGGATGGGGCAGGTCATGGGTGGCTTGCGGCTCTACGAGGAGCGGGTTCAGAAGCCGATTTGCTGGAGCCAATTTCAGTACAAACCGAGCTGCCGATCGCTGTAACGCTGCTGATTGCCTTGCCCAAAACTGGAATGGATGACATTGTTCGCCAAACGACTGAACTGGGCGTAAGCCAGATTGTTCCGATCCTGAGTGCTCGTAGCCTGCTCAATCCCAGTCCGCAAAAGCTCGATCGCTGGCAGCGCATTGCCCAGGAAGCCGCCGAACAGTCTGAACGACAGATCGTTCCCGCCATTTTGCCGCCCCATCGCTGGCAAGAAGCTTTACAACAGTGGCAGAAGGCAGGCTGCTACCTCTGCGAACCGCGAGGCGATTCCCCCTCTGGGGAACTGCAAAGCAACCGTCCTCATTTGCTCTCCTACCTGGAATCTCAACTAATCAATCAACTCAATCCGCTCCCGGCTGTGACGCTGGCGATCGGTCCCGAAGGCGGATGGACTGAAGCTGAAGTGCAGGAGGCGGTCGGGGCAGGGTATCAGCCCGTGTCGCTGGGGGCACGAATTCTGCGGGCAGTCACCGCGCCGATCGTGGCTTTATCGCTGGTGGGGGCTGTGATAGAAGCAAACGAGTTGGTTGTAAGAGATTTAGAGAAGGATGATCACCCAAACCGCTCCCTTGACGAGTCAATTCTGGACGGAATCTAGCTCTCTTTTAGGCTTTAAAGCTCATTATGAATGAGGGATTGACTGCAAAACCTGGAACGTTAGCACGATCGACTTGTGAATGCCCCGTAGCCCTAATACGTCCGCTACACTGCTAAAGAAGGGATTTTCCCATTAGATCTAAAGGGATTATTGCTCATGCTCGATCAGGTGGCTGCTGCCTTTGCCCGTCAGGATTATGAAACGGCTGCCCGTTTGGTGAAGCAACTGCAACAGCAGTCTCCCGATCACCCCTGGGTGAAGCTTTATGTAGCGCGGCTTCAGGAAGTGAGCGGTCAGTTTGCCTCGGCAGAGCAGATTTATCGTACACTGCTGCGAGACACTACCCATCCCAAAATTGCGCTTCAGGCGCGGCAGGGCTTACACCGTTTAGAAGCCGAGGCTCATCAGACTCCGTCTCATCCGACGATCGCAGAAGCAAAAGCTGATTTAGCGAATCCAGTGAACGGAGCACTGGTGCTAGAAGCCATTTCCCCAGAGGCACGACAAACCGCTGCCCAAAACTTTGCCCGCATTATGCGGCTGGATACTTATGCGGCACGTTTACTGTTGCCCAGTCGCGGCTGGCGGCTTTATCGGCTGGGGGTGATCGACCAGTTAGAAGAATGGGGTCAACAGCTCGTTGCCGCCGAAATTCCCGTATTTTGGCTTCCGCTGACTGCCATTCAAAGAATTCGCGTATTTCGAGTCGAGTCGCTTCAATCTACTTCGCAGCAGGCAACGGTAATTTGCCAGAGTGAGACGAACCAGAAAGGGGCTTTGCGGTTTAACTGGTCAGAAGTTGCGGGTCGAGTCGAGGGTAGACTGCCGATTTTTGAACAGGTCGTGGATAAAAACATCCACAATCAGCTCGTCCGAAAAGAACAAACGCAGGACTACGCTCAGGTGCTTGATCTGCATCTGCCGCACCGAAATAGCATTTTGCGCTTTGGCGACTGGAGCTATCAATTTGAGCAGGGTCAAGAAGCTGCCCCGTTTGACGCAGTTCGATCGACCCCCCTGACGAGCAATCGCCTGAAGTGGAATCAGCTTGTGCGATCGATCGAGGCTGCTCTGGGGAATGTCCCGGTCTGGTCTGACTTTCCTGCCTTTGGTGAAAGTGCGATCGAGTCTCTGGCAATGGTGCGACTGCCTTCCCACATCGATCTATTTCGCCAAGCCCCGACTGCCTGGGATACTGCCTTTCAGCTTTATAGCGGATTGGTGTTTGAGCAAAAGTCGAAGCGATCGGCTTAAGAATTCGGGCGATAGAATTCGGGGGATCAAAGCACTTCAATCTGGTCTATTCGGCGCATTTCCCGATCGACCTCATACCAGAGCGATCGATTCTGAGGATCGGTGCGGAGTGCCTTTTGCAGGTAAATCCGGGCTTTGTCGGGCTGCTTGTCATTGATCAGGTATCGTCCAAACCGCTGATAGGTAATTGCCTGCCACTGCCGAACTTCCACGTCGTTAGGCAATCGCTGCGCCAAACCTTCGATCACCGTCACTGCCATTGCAAACCGCTGATCGCGCAAAAGCTGCTGAAGCTGCTCGTAGATTCGTTCCTTCAGCTTGCGATCGACAACGGATAAATTGGGGTCATTCTGCAGCGGTGAAGGTGGGGCAGAGTTTTCGGCGGCAGGCTCAGAAAGATTGTTTGCTGTAGGGCGATCGGGGTGGGCAGTGGGTTTAGCAGAGGTTCGACCCGATGGTTTGGCAGTGGATGATTGAGCCCCAGATCGAGTTTGCCGCCTGAAAGCCGTTCCACTCTGGGCATGCTCGCGCCCTCGCTTCAAGTCAACGGTGGGCGTATCAGACTGACCTGGGGGAACGGCATTAATCAGCAATCGGTAGGCATTGGTCAGCTGAATAAATTTTTCTTTCGCAAAGATTAGATCGCTCGGATTAGCATCTGGGTGATACTGTCTTGCCAAACGACGATAAGACGATTTAATTTCGTCGTGAGAAGCACCCTTCCTCAAGCCCAGTACGCGATAGCAATCAGCCAATTCCATTGGGAACAACGATACAAAAAAGGCAGAGTTACTTCGATTCTGCCACTGACTGCGGGAAATAGATAGACCTTGATAGTGAAATCCCGCTTTTTATTTCTTTCAAAAAATCGATCGAATCGCTAAAGAAGGTTGATCTTAACCCCTAAACCTACCGCCCCAGGAAGCTTTGAACGATCGGTTTTCCCAAAATCGCAGGTACCAAAATCGCAAATTAGAAGGCAGTTCACCAGGCAATTGGATAATGCCAATGACCTGTGGTTACAAAAGCCCCCCTCAAAGTAGAACTAAGCAGAACGTAATTCTCTTTAAAAACTCAAAGTCCCCCAAAATTGGGGGATTCAGGGGACAATGTAAGACTTCTGAGACGAATCCAACAATCCCTTATCGAACAAGTGCCTGGCTTTCAATCACCTGATCGATCAGCCCGTACTCTTTCGCTTCTTGAGCCGACATAAAATTATCGCGATCGGTATCCCGCTCAATTTGCTCAACGGGTTTGCCTGTGTGATACGCCATCAGCGCATTCAGACGAGTCCGGGTTCGCAGGATTTCTCTAGCTTCGATGTCGATATCAGTTGCCTGCCTGCGCCCCGTGCCGCCGAGAGGCTGGTGAATCATGATGCGAGCGTGGGGCAGGGCGAGCCGTTTGCCTTTGTTGCCTGCAGTCAAGAGAAATGCCCCCATCGAAGCAGCCAGACCAACGCAGATAGTAACGACTTCCGACTTGATGTGCTGCATCGTGTCGTAGATTGCCATGCCTGCGGTGACAGAACCACCGGGCGAGTTGATATAGAGATAAATTGGCTTACTCTGGTCTTCGGAGTCGAGATAGAGCATATAGGCGACGATCGCATTCGCAATGGCATCATCGACTTCTTCAGCTAGGAAGATAATCCGCTCCCGGAACAGCCGTTCGTAAATGCTGATCCACTGCTCGTAGGAGCTTCCGGGGAGGCGATAGGGGACGCTGGGAATTCCAATGGGCATAGGGGATGTGTGGTAGGGGTGTGGATGGGTGAGTGGGTTACACCAGGGCAGCTTGGGGTTGAGCAATTTTATTGCTTTCGGCAACGCGATCGATCAGTCCGTATTCTTTTGCCTCATGAGGCGTCATATAGAAGATGCGATCGGTGTCTTTAGCAAGTTTCTCAACGGGCTGTCCGGTGTTCTTCGAGAGAATGTCTAGAATCAGGGACTGCTTGCCCAGCACTTCTCTGGCAGTGACCTCAATATCGGTTGCCTGTCCTTGAGTTCCGGTGCGAGTGGGCATCAGGGCGATCGAGGCGTGGGGAAGGCTTGCGCGTTTACCCTTGGTTCCCGAAGACAGCAAGAGCGCAGACATTCCGACTGCCTGACCCATACAGATCGTGATAATCTCCGATTTGATGTGCTGCATCGTGTCGTAGATTGCCAGCCCCGCCGTCACCGAAATCATGCCTGCCGTGATCGAAGCCATGCCTGCGGCAAGCGGGTCGCCCAGCGAGTTGATATAGAGGTAGATGGGCTTGTTCTGGTCGTCGGAGTCCAGGTAGAGCAGTGCCGAGACGATCGAATTTGCTAAACCGTCCGTAATCGGCTGATTCAGAAAAATGATCCGCTCCTGGCTCATGCGCGTGTAGATGTTAACCCACTGCCAGTTCGGACTGCCCGGAATGTTATAGGGAACGCGCAAAATAGGATCAACGGACATAGAGCTTTGCCAATAAAGTTTGCCAGTTAGGTCAGAGCAGGGATCGGTTTCGGCAGGTCTTTAACGCTTTCCAGAACTCGATCGAGCAGTCCATATTCCTTCGCTTCTGCTGGAGTCATATAGAACATCCGATCGGTGTCTTTGGCGATCTTTTCTGAAGTCTGACCTGTGTTGTGAGCCAGGATGTCAAGCATCGCGGCTTTGTTCACCAGCACTTCTTTTGCCCGAATTTGAATATCCGTTGCCTGACCCTGTGCGCCTGTACGCGGCTGGTTGAGGACGATCGTGGCGTGAGGCAAGCTAGCGCGGAAGCCCTTTGTTCCGGCAGAGAGAATCATGGCGGCAGTTCCCATCGCCTGACCAATGCAGATGGTGTGAACCGGAGGCTTGATGTAGCTCATCGTGTCGCAGATGGCAAATGCTTCGGTTTCGTAGCCGATCGCGTCTCCGGTGTACCAGGAAGTTCCGGTAGAGTTAATGTAGAAATAGATCGGCTTATCGGGATCGTCAAATTGCAGATAGAGCAACTGAGCAATGATCAGCTTGGTCACGTCGACGCCCATCTGTCGCTTAAAATCATCAGACGACACCAGCGGCAAGCCGAGATAGATAATCCGCTCCTTCAGCAGCAGGGAAGGGAGGTCTGGCGGCGGAGTCCGGTAAAAGGAATCTCCTCCGTAATAAGTCGATTGAACAGCTTTAATCGGTGACATAGCGTGCAGTTGAGCGCGGCTTTATTTCTACCATAGTATCGTGAACCTCTGGGGATCGGTTCAGTCCTGGGGTTGTGGCGAATTAGGGATAACCGATCGTCCCTAGCGACAGACCGATTCACTTAGGGTGAGCTGAACCAGCTTTGCAGGCTGCAATTCTCCATTAAGGGGAGCGAAAACACCCCCATTGCTCACGACATAGAGGTGGTTACGATCGCTTCCTACACCAAACGCAACGGCTGTACTGCCCACGACTCCCTGTGCTGCCTCTGCAATCACACGACGGCTTCCATCACGGCAAAATGCAACCACTGTGTTTGTCGGATGGGTTGCAAGATAAAGGGTGCCATCTGGGGCAAAGGCAAAATCATCAGCGAACGTATCTGATGCAAATAATTCGGGCTGTCCGGCGGCTCCATCTGCCTGAATTGGCACACGCATAATATGTCTGCGATCGGAGTTAGAAACGTAAGCCGCACCGTCAAAAATCTTGATCCCATTCGCGCCGGGAAAGCGGCTATCGGGAGTTTGTGGGCTGAGCGATTCATCTTGCAACCAAACCGTTGCAGTCCGACTTCCAACATCCACACGCCACACGACTCCAACCGTGCTATCTGCCACCAGAAATACTCCGGGCTGAAGTAGCGTCATACCATTGAGAAATTTTGCGTCAGGAATGGTCATCAGCGGCTCCATTGAACCGGCTGCACCGATGCGATAAACCGTTTTCAGGGGCTGTTCTTTTTGCCCTCCCACGGCGTACAGCGTTTCGTCCCTATCCAGGGCTAATCCAACAATCATTCCGTTAGAAATGGCTGCCAAAGTTGAAAGCGTTCCGTTGGGCGATCGTTGAATGATTTCCCCCGTTTCATGCCGAGAGATATACATTGTTCCAGACGAATTGATCACAATGCTCTCTAGAAACGATCCCTCCGGGTAGCTTGCCAGCGTTTGGGCAGGAACAAGCTGCACTGAGGATTGGGCGGACTGGGCGAAACCAGGTCGGAGCAAGAGTGGGGTTGAAGCAATGAGCGTTACGCCAGACAAAACGACTGAAGCCCAGCAAGAAGCCAGAACAGAACTAAATCTCTTGTTTGCGCCTGTCTTGTTTGAACCTGCCCTATTTGCGCCTATCTTGTTTGCGCCTGTAATTAATCCAGCTTTATTGTTTAGTCCGCTGTTGCTCATGAGCCTGCTTTCCTCCTAGTAGAGACTAGTGCAACCTTAGCGAATCTCTCAAAATGTTGATCCTGGAAAATCGGCTAGTTTCTGCCGTTGCTTGCCCATTTGTTAGAAAATTCTCACATAACTTCCTGTAAAAGCAGGCTAGCGATCGACCTAGCAATCCATCCCTCTGAGTTCTCTCTTTGGGGGTAATTGAGGCGATCGAGAAGTCGGTAGAATCCATACAAACCAATTTTTCTACTGCTAGCAAGTTTTATTGACAAATCCTATGCCGATCTCTAAATCTGAAGCCCGACAGCTCCTTGAGCGTCTGATTTTTGCTGATGATCCGCCTGACGAGTGGGTGCAGGATGTGTGGGGCATGAGTCCGACGCTGGGCGATACGGCAGCGAAACTGCTGGAAGTATTTGGGGATTTGGTCGAGATTTGTTCAGAGGATGAGCTGGAGATGATGCTGCAATCCTATTACCAGGATCAGTTAGGTCAGTCGTAGGGTGAGGGAAACCGGCAGTGATTCAAGTTTTATCTGATTGGCAAACGGTGCAAGCGGTAACGGAAAAGCTTCAGCAACGAGGCTTACCAACCCACCTGACACCGCAAAAAAACTGGGATCAGGGTTTGCTAGCTCAGCTTATTGAACCCTTCGATCGCCAGATCAGCATTCTCGATATGGGCTGCGGTGACTGCTGCACATTGAACTTTTTAGCAGCACTGGGGTTCACAAATTTGCACGGAATTGATCTGCACATCAAGGAGCCACAAGTCTCCGATCGCTATCAGCTTTTTGAGGGCGATCTGATGCACACACCTTTTGCAGATGCCGCCTATGATGTTCTGACCAGTATTTCCGTGATTGAACATGGTGTAAATTTAGACGCTTTCTTTGCAGAAGCCGATCGGCTGCTCAAACCCAACGGCATCTTGTTTGTTACCACAGACTACTGGGAAACTAAAATTCCGATTGATTCCGCGATCAAGCCCTTTGGGCTGTCCTGGCAGATTTTTTCAAAAGAGGAGATTCAGGAGGCGATCGATCTCGCCCAACCACACGGACTCAGCCTGATTCAAGAAACTGCCTTCCCTGCCTGTCAAGAGCCACCCGTAAGCTGGTACAACCGGGACTATACATTTATCGCGCTGGCATTTCGTAAACTCACTTAGGTTAAGTCGCTCAGGTTTCGGCAGGTATTCGCCTCGGATTTCTTCTATGGTGAAGAGTAACTTCTCCTGATACGAGGCAACGATTTTGTCAAACTCTCTTACCACCCCTCGATCGGGTGGGTTAGGCTTGGCGGCGATCGCACTGGCAGCTTTTCTTTGGTCAGTGGCGGCAATTGTGGCAAGCAATCTGTTTCGATCGGGGGTGACTCCGGTTCAGCTTGCGACTGCGCGGGCAACGATCGCGGTGATTGGTTTAGCAGTCCTCACCTGGAGAGGGCAAAAACTGAAGTGGGATACGAGATCGATCGGTTTAGGAATCTCACTGGCAATGGTGACGTTTACCTATTATGTGGCGATCGATCGGCTCTCGGTGGCGATCGCGCTGGTGATTCAGTACACGGCTCCGGCGATCGTGGTTTTAACCAGTGCCCTTCGGAAGCAAAAACTGCCCGACCTCACCATGTTGATCGCGGCGGGGATTGCGCTGCTGGGGGTTGCGCTGGTGTCGGGTGTAGGTGCGGGTGAACTCAAGCTCGATACACTGGGGCTGATTGCGGCAGTTCTCAGCGCGATTTTCTTTGCCGGATACACCCTGTTTAGCGAAGCGATGGTGCATGATTACGGGGCGATCGGGGTGATGTTTCGCGGCTTTTTGATCTCCAGCTTGTTCTGGCTAGGCGTTCAGTTCAGCCAGGGCGTTCCAGAGGCAGTCTTTCAGCCCAGCAATCTTCCCGGCATTGTGTTCACGGGCATTGGGGGCACGCTGATTCCGTTTTGTTTGCTTTGCTGGGGCATTCAGCAAGTCTCGGTGGAACGGGGCACGATCGCCGCAACGCTGGAACCCGTAATAGCAGCAATTCTCGCCTGGCTCCTGCTGGGTCAAACGCTCACCGTTCTGCAAATTCTAGGTAGCGGATTGATTCTGGCGGCAGTCACTTCCCTGCAAATTCAGCAGTCTCATCAGCAGTCGTTCGATCGCAATTAACATCATCAGAAGGGGTTAGAGCGGGAGCGATTCGTCATGGTTCTGTCTTTGAGAATTTAAGCCCATCTTTGAGACTTGAAGAAAGATAGTCAGGTTGTCTACCCGGCTTCCTGATTACATGCGGCTCTAGAACCCTAACCCTAATTTGTGATTCCTAATTTGTGATTACAGTTTTTCTAGGAGCCTATCCCCATCCCTTCTTCACGATTCCAGCTCAAACTGATTACAACACTTCCCAGAACCCTTTCCCATTTCCCGCAAAATCCACTCTATCTCTAAGCTGATTACAACGGTTCCTGAGCCGCTCTTCCTGATGTTGCAAGGGTTTCAGGTTGCACCAACCCGGTATGATTACAAAGCCGTCTAGAACCTTGCCCCCAAGCCTGTGATTACAAAAGGCTCTAGAACTACACCCCCAAAATGATTACAAGAATTTCTAGATCCCTGACCCAAACTTTCTAGATCCCTGCCCCTCAACTTTCTAGATCCCCCCCTCTGATCTCAGCGGACACGATCGACAGAATAAGGCGTTGAGTCCTTTTAAGAAGATAGTTTTGTAATCAGGTTGATTACAAATGCGGCGATCTCAAGGCGAACTATAATTTTTGAGTCTGATATAACCGATCCGATCGCAATTAGGATGATTCTGTGATCGGGTTAAATGATCAGGTAAACGATCAGGCAAGCAATCAGGCAAACATTAAAAGCCTGCAAAATTTACGATCGATTGAGACAAGTTGTTGGAGTCACAAGACCGCAGCAGACCATGTTCAAGAGTGGTTGGATAGCGGAGTTGACCCCGGCATTATTGCGCTTAATGTCGAAACGCTGATTGATACTGCCGTCAATGGCTACGCAGAGAGCCTGTTTCCGATCGCCGAGCGACTGAACTGGAACATTACCCGATTTGGACAGAAAACCCGATCGCATCTGCGCGGCTGGTGGGTGAGCGGAGTTGACCCTTTCAACGCCTGGCAGCGCATGGCATGGGGACGCTTCAAACCCGATGCTGCAACGCCTGTGCTCGATCGCACCAAAGGCAAACCCGCAAAATACCTCAGTCCCCGGCTCGGTGCTGGGTCTAGTCGCCTTGTTCTGCTGGATGTACCGCAGTCGATCTGGGATAAGGTTGCTCAACGCTACAACACTCCGATCACCCCTGCGGATCGCCCCTGCGGATTCTGGTGCTGGGTCTGGAAGTGGAATATTCCCGTTATCGTCACCGAAGGGGAAAAGAAGGCAGGTTGCTTGTTGACGCAGGGATATGCAGCGATCGCCCTGCCAGGAATTTTCAGCGGCTATCGCAAAGAAACTCAGCAGCTTATTCCCGAACTGGCTTATTTTGCGACGGTCGATCGATCGATTTATATTTGCTTTGACTACGAAACCAAGCCCAAGATCATTAAAAATATCAACCTGGCAATCACGAAGCTTGGCACACTGCTTGATGCTGCTGGATGCTCGGTTCAGGTGATCACGCTGCCCGGTTCACAAAAAGGCGTGGATGATTTTATCGTCGCGCACGGGCAGCAATCCTTTGAGGATCTCTATAAGGTTGCGCTGCCGCTTCAGTTCTGGCTGGCATCAAGACTTTGGGCACTGACTTATCCTGCGGCGATCGCGCTGAACACTCCTTATGTGAGCGATCTGCCCTATCCTGATTCGGGGTTAGCCTGCATCAAAAGTGCTAAGGGAACAGGCAAGACCACTGCACTCCAGCCGCTCATTCAAAAAGCAGCAAGCACCGGACGCAAAGTGCTGGTGATCAGCCACCGAATTCAGCTCGGACGTGCGATTTGCAAAGATATTGGGATTGATTGGATCGAAGAAATCAAAGGATTGGAGATCCAAAATCTACAAAATTTATCAGGATATGGACTTTGTATTGATTCACTCCATCCAACGTCTCAGGCACGCTTTAACCCACAGAGTTGGAAAGGCGCGATCGTCATTCTAGATGAGGTGGAGCAGGTGTTATGGCACGTTCTCAACTCCAGCACTTGCTATCAACATCGAATCAAAATCCTGGAGACGCTGCGAGAGCTGGTGCAGGTTGTGCTAAGCAGCGGAGGATTGATCATTGCTCAGGATGCCGATTTATCGGATGTCAGCATTGACTATTTGAAAGGATTGGTTGATGAATCGATCGATCCCTGGATTGTTGTCAATGACTGGAAGCCAGAAACCGGATGGGCAGTCTCGTTTTACGACACCAAAAATCCAGCTCCGCTGCTGTCTCAGGTGAGCGAGTTTATCCAGAAGGGCGCAGTTTATATTGCAGTAGATTCCCAAAAGGTCAGCGGCAAATGGAGTTCTAAAAACCTCGAAACCTATTTGCAATCCTGCTACCCACACAAGCGCATTCTTCGCATTGACTCCGAGAGCGTTGCCGACCCTTTACATCCTGCCTATGAAATTTTGAAGCGGCTGAATCAGGTGATTTCCACCTACGATATTGTGCTGGCAACACCAACGATCGGAACGGGAATTTCGATCGATATTAAAGGGCACTTTCAAGCCGTTTTCGGCATCTTTCAGGGCGTTACATCCGACACAGAATCACGGCAAGCATTAGCACGGGTGCGGGAGCCAGTTCCCCGATTGGTTTGGGCAGCCCGCTTTGGTCCTCGAAAAGTCGGTAACGGCAGTTGCAGCTATCAGGATGTCATTCATTCCACAACGAAAGCGGTAAAGTACAACATTGCGCTACTGAAAGAAGTTGATTTTGATATTGATGTCCAGACTGATCCAATTACATTGCGAAGCTGGGCAAAAATGGCAGCGCGGGTCAACTTATCACTGTGGAGCTATCGCAACGAGTTTCACAATGGCTTGGTCATGGAAGGACACAAAGTTACCACAATCAGTGACGATTCCCTGAACCTGCCACCTGACATTCGATCGCTTGATGCTGAGCAATTTGATACCGAACAGCCTGACATCGAGCAACTCGATTCCAAACAGTTTAATTCCCAACAAACTGAAAAATCTAAAACCCAATCGATCGAACAAATTATTCAGGAAGACCCCCAAGGCAATGTGTTGAAACTGTCTGGAGGCGAACCGTTACAAGAACAAAATGATGAGGCGATCGCAAAACAGACCATTGCAGAAATCCTTGCACAAATCAAAGCAATTCAGCAGCAGAGCCGGCTCAGAGAAGCACAGGCAATCTCCAGGGCAGCCGATTTGACTTTTACAGAATACAATCGCCTCAAAGACCAGCGATCGAAGACGATCGCCGAACGCTATGCCCAAACTAAACATGAATTGCAGCGACGCTATCCCATTCCAGTAACGCCAGAGCTAAAAATTAAAGACGACGAGGGATGGTACGCTCAGCTTCGACTGCATTATTACTTGAGTCACGATTTGAGCTTTGTGCAGTTGCGCGACCTGAAGGAATTGCAGGAACACCTCGATCACGGCAATGGCAAGGTAGCACTCCAGGACGTAAAACTGCTCACAGCCCAGGTTGAAACCCTGCGAGTTTTAGGCATTCTAAATTTCCTTGATTCCGATCGCCGAGTTCGCGCAACCGATACCGATGTGCAGCAGCTTTACGAACGCGCTAACCAATACCGTCACGACATCAAAACCATTCTCAACCTGACGATTTCAAACAAAATGAAACCGATCGAGGTTATCCAGGCGCTGTTAGGCAAACTGGGATTGAAATTAACCTGTGTAGGGCGCGATGTGGCGCAAGATGGGCGACGAGGAGGGTTGAGAGTTTATCAGTATCGCCAACCTGAAGACGGACGAGACATAATTTTTGCCCAGTGGCAGCAGCAAGAGACGATCGCTCAGGCAACTGAAACTACTGAAACCAAAGAAGCAAGCCAGCATGCTGCAACATCAGCATTGATTTCAATGATTCCGATCGCCGACCCTGATCCACCCTCTGATATAGATCAATTCGATCGATCAAAAGCTGGATCAAACCAGTTACAAGGAAAAACCCAAAAGCAATCCTCGTTGAATTCTTATCGTCATAGAATCAACGTTGATGTAGCCCTTGATTCCTTATTGCCCGATTCCCTCGCAAGTCATCAGCATCATGAAGTCCTTGCAATTAAATTACTAACGCTCATTAGGTGAAATTCAATCGCAGCTTCTTTAAGCTTTGCTGTATAACCCAAGGCATTGCCCACCGGGTTTTGTAGTCTAGTGGTCAGTCAATGAGTACAGGCATTGCTCACTCTAGATATTGCAAAGGGCGAAGGACAGTAAATGTCTCTACTGCACGTTAATCATCGATCGCCCCCAACTCATCCCTAGAAGTTTGCGTTTTGTAACAGCAATCATGAACATTTTCTCTGAACTTGTTTAGCTTGCCCGCAACAGAACAGTAGCTTCCAAATCAGGGAGAATTGAGGGCGATCGTTTTTCTTAATTGTTTCTTTTAATCCAAGTGCCAGTTCGGATTCTGGCTCTATCTATCGCTTAAAAAATTGTTCAAATTATAAAATCGACTGCCTTTCTTACGGAATTGGAGCAGGGGGGATTGTTACTTAGGATATCAAGCACATTCACTCCCGTTCTCTCGCTCGAAAAGCCGTCAGCCCCCTTACCGTTTTCTGTAAAGCAGATTTCCTTTTAGGGGAATGGCTTACCGGGCTCCTGCGATTATGATGATTTGCAAGGTTTACAAAATGTTATAGATCGTCCTCGCAAAAACAGCAGATCCAGAGTAAAGTTTCATTTTTCGTTTAGATCAATTCGTCTAGTAATTGGTATATTTACTATCAATTATTAGTCTATTTTCCTAATCGAAACAAGGCAGTTCAGTAATTGCTTGTCCGCAAACTTCTTGCTGCCCTGGTTTGAAATGCTTTGCTTGGAACATTCTGCTTGAAGCACTGTATCGAAAGCATTTGCCTGAATTGTTTTTTGGCACTCGATCGATTCTAGCTCAATGTTTTCCAGGCAAGATATTTTTCCGAGCAGTGTAAATGTCTTGAAACAAAAAGATTAAAACGATCGATTTTGTTGTTTTGATTTGATCAGGTTCTTTGCTTGATCAAAAAGTACATTTCTCATCTCAGCTTCCAGTTTGGAGGAAAGTTTGTCCTACAAATTTAGATTTAACTTTTCCAACGGTGGGAAATTGAGCGGGCGGGTACAAAACAGCAAACTCTGAGCGTTTTTTCGAGTCGTCGTTCGTCCATTCTCTTTAGCCTCCACTGGTTTTAGTTTTATGTCTCACCTCACCCTAGAGTGGCGCGTTTTAAGCCAGAACCTTTCTCAAACGCTGTCGCCAACTGAAAACACAAAGGAGCCGGGATCAATTCGGATTGGTCGGGATGAAACAAAATGTGATGTTGTTTTGAAACATCCTGATACGGCGATCGAAAGAACAGTTTCTGGACTTCATGCAGAAATCTTTTTTGATCCTCGTTCCAATCAGTTTTGCGTAAGAAATTTAACACGCGATCGTCAGCCCCCCAGTGCCGCCAATCCGGTTTTGGTAGACGGACAGACTGTGATTGGTCAGGAGTTGCCGATTCATTCGGGCAGTCATATTCAGCTGGGCAAGATGCTGCTGCATGTCAAAACGATCGAAGTAGAGCTTGCTCAAGTCAGCGCATCTCCCTCGCGTCCGCCTCAATCACGATATGCCCTGCGATGCAGCAATGTCCGAGAGTCCCACTTTTTCCCGATGGACTACAAAAAGCTGACTTGCGAAGTCTGCGGACGTGCCATCCTCGGTGCAACGCTCATTTTTGAACAAGAATAGTCCCCGTTTCATCGCCCCCTTTTTTGGTGAACCGCAATGGAAATCCAACTAACCTGGAATGATCCTGTTACTTCAGAGCCTCAGCAGCAAATTGCACGCTTGCCGATCGCGATCGGACGAGACCAGCCCTTTTTGCCCGCAATGCTGGACGACCAGCCCGTTTTTCCGCTACTGCTGCTCAACGCAGATCACGAAGTTTCGCGGTATCACGGCTTGCTGTTCGAAGTCGAAGGACAGGTCATCTATGAAGATCGCAGCACCAACGGCTCCAGCGTGAATGGACAGTCTATCTCCCGTGATCGGCTCCGGCTCTATCCGGGCGACAGGCTGCAAATTGGTGCTTATCTGATCACCATCGCGTTTGCTCGCCTTGCTGCTCCGACTCAAGTCATTAATCCACCGCTTGCTGCCCCCCAGTCTACGATTATTATTAATCCGCAGGAAGCTTCCATTCCGGTTCCCCCAGCCCCAGCGCGACTCTCGACCATTATCTTTAATCCAGAAACCGATCGCATTGAATCTCGCGTTGAATCGAACGTGACTCCGTCTCGTCCTACGGTGACGACGCGCAATGTGTTTCCTCCCGCCGACGTGTTTGCCGCCGATCGGGTTTCGATTTCTGCGCTGCACGCCACGGGTTATCCAGTTGAGGAAATTGATTATGCAGCTCTCGGTGGTGGAATGGGATCGTTTGTTTGGGTGGATACGCTGCGAGTTTCAGGCGTGAAGCCCGATCGCATTGCCGTTCTCAGCATTCAGAAAAAACCCTACGGACGCTACGCAACCCTGCTGAATAACTGCCAAATTCCCCGCTATAAGCGAATTCGATCGGGTTCAGATTCTTGCCCAGATAATATCTGGGGTTTCCCTGGATACGCATTGCGTGAGGCATGGCGCGATACCTTCTCCGGTCGAGTAGGTGCAGCACTGGGCTATCTATGGCAGGTGTTTGCAGAACCCGTCGCGGCAGATACCTATACGCCGATCGCGGATAATGTGTTCAAATCAATGGATCGAGAAGCTGAGCGGATTGGCTGGGATCGGATGGTGCGCTATGGCAGTATTCGCAGCATTCGCAAAACCGAAGACGGACGCTATGCGATCGCTTACTCGGCTACCCGACCTCCCGGCGCACCCGACTATCGCTTTTTGTTGGCAAAGTATGTGCATCTTTGCACGGGTTATCCGGCAATCAAACTGCTAGACGATCTGCAAGAATACCGCGAACGCACAGGCGATACAAAATCAGTGGTACATGGCTACGAGCCACACGATCATGTGTTTGAGCAGCTCGAACGTAAAGGCGGGACGCTAGTAATTCGCGGATTTGGTATTGTGGGGTCGCAAATCATGGATCGCATTGCCAAAGCCCGTAAAGTGAATCCGCGCATTGCGGTGGTTCATCTGAGCCGATCGCCGCGTTCGGGCAACAAATTTGGACGGGCAAAGCGCAAAGTCGAAAACCACTGGGAGTTTCAGCCCTTTAACTGGCCCAAAGGAACCTGGGGTGGCGATATGCGATCGATGCTGGAAGCTGCCGACCCCCTTCGTCGACGCGAACTGCTAACGGCCTGGGGCGGAACCACCACTGCCAGTCGTGGACCCTGGCGACGCACGATCAAGCAAGGCTTACAGGAAGGCTGGTACACGATCAAGTTTGGTCAAGTGGATAAGGTCGATCGCAGTCCCGACGGCAAAGTGATGACCTACATCCGCAGCCGCGACTACGACGGCATCGACAAAATCGAAGCAGACTTTGTGATTGACTGTACCGGACTGATCTCCGATCCCAAAGAACACCCCCTGCTGAATGATTTGATCACCCATTACAACTTGGATCTCAATCCGCAAAAACGGCTGAACGTTGCCAACGATTTCGAGATTCAGCAAATGCGGAACGATCGCGCCAAAATGTACGCGGCAGGCGTGATTACCCTTGGTGGACCCTACGCCCCCGTCGATACGTTTCTAGGCTTGCAGTACGCTGCTCATCGCTCGATCGAATCCCTTGCTCGCCACCGCGCTCCCGGAGTTCACTACATCGAAGGCCTTAACTCGATCGTGCAATGGCTCCGATGGCTCGGCAACCAATCCCCTTAATTTCTCTAAATTCCTCCTCCCTCAGGCTTAAACGGGCAGGTTCAGCAACCCAGTTCTCCCAAAATTTCCAGAACAAACAGCAAAGCTTGCCCCCATCCCTACTCCCCTGCTATCTTCTACCTCCCTCCTCCTATGACCCCCACCCTTTACGGACGCTGGCAAACTCGAATCTTCCTCCTTTGCACGATCGGCTTACTCGTCACCTGGATTTTTGCTTCAGGCTGGGCGGGCACTCCGGCAGGCTCAATCTATTACTGGGTGCTGCTCTACGTCGGCATCATTGGCTTAGCCTGGGACGTGCTGTATAACTTTTTGCAGCAATATCTTTGGGATCACGACTGGCCCGGACTGCTTCAGTTTTTCGCGGGCATTGCCGAAGGAATTTTGATTGCAATTCTGTTTCAAGTTGATATTTTGCCCCATCTCGATCGCGCTGCTTTTCACTTCAGACCATTTGTGCTGCACTATGGCGCAGTTTGGCTGGCGGTCTATCTCACCTCCTGGATGGTGATGCGCCTGCTGTTTCCGCGCTGGCGATTTCGCGGTGGTGAATGGATGGGCAAATGGCGGAGAGCTTAGTTTGATGTTGCTTTTAGATGGGTTCGGCAGTCGTGTGTTTGATTGAAATCGTTTTCCCTCTGGTGTTCTCGGCTTCAGATTGTTTCACTGCTTAATGTGCTTGCTAGTGGTTTGCGATCGTCTCTGAAAAATCTTTTCCTCCTGGTTTGCGATCGCATTCCTTGATTCAACCAATATAAGTTCATTGTTTTGTGCTTCAGTCATTTACGGCTTGTCAATTAGCTGTTCATCTACCCATTAAGCCGATCGTTTTTACTCTTTCGTGCAGTCTATTTCGCTTAATGTATTTTCTCTTAACAGATTCTTGCTTAATTTCCTGTACATCGCTTCATTGGCAAAATGATCTAAACAGGTGAAAGAAAATGACAGACTATAACGAAGCTATTAATGGGGATTTGTCTAGTAATTCGGCAGTACCAACGAATATCGCTCTGTCTCCCGGCTCTAACGTGATTACCGGAACCACAATAGGCGGGGGCAATCCGCCAGGCGATCGAGATTTCTTTACGTTTGTGGTTCCTGCTGGCTCTACGGTCACTGCGATTGGTTTACAGAGCTATAGCGGAGCAAGCAACTCCTACTTTGCTCTAACTCCGGGTAGCGCGTTCCCTTCACTCACAGACGCGAGTACTTTTTCGGTGAGCAAGTTAATTGATACCGATGAGATAGGGCAAGACTTGCTTGAGCCATCGGTAGGAGTGGCGGCTGGTCCTGCTGGAACAGGTCAGCTTGGTCCGGGCACTTACTCAGTGTGGTATCAGGAAACTGGAGCAAACACAGCCTATGCGTTCAACGTCGTGCTGGATACTCCTCCTCCGGGTCAAATTCAGTTTGGTTCAAATGCGATTCAAGTGAATGAAGCAGCCGGAACAGCTAGCATTACTCTGACTCGTACAGGTGGCAGCAGTGGTGCAGTGAGTGTTCAGCTCAATTCAACCGGTGGCACTGCCCAAAACTCGCTTGACTATAATCTTGCAGCTCCACTGACCGTTAACTTTGCTAATGGAGAAACCCAGCGAGTTATCAGTGTTCCCATTGTTAATGATGCATTGGTGGAAGGAAATGAAACTGCTCTTTTTGCACTCGCTAACCCAACCGGAGGAGCGACTCTAGGCGCAACAACCCAAACCACATTGACCATTGTTGATAATGACATTGCCCCTCCAAACTCTGGTCAAATTCAGTTTGGTTCAAATACGATTCAAGTGAATGAAGCAGACGGAACGGCTAGCATTACTCTGACTCGCACAGGCGGCAGCAGTGGCGCAGTGAGTGTTCAGCTCAACTCAACTGGTGGCACTGCCCAAAACTTGCTTGACTATAATCTTGCAGCTCCGCTAACGGTTAATTTTGCTAACGGAGAAACTCAACAAGTTGTCAGCGTGCCCATTGTTAATGACATCCTGGTGGAAGGCAACGAAACTGCTCTCTTCACGCTAACCAACCCAACCGGAGGAGCGACTTTAGGTGCAACAACCCAAACCACCCTGACCGTTGTTGATAATGAAAAAATCCTTATGGGTACAGATGCCCCTGACATTCTTGTTGGAGGATTAGAAAATGACTACATCTTCGGAAAAAGAGGGCGCGATCGGCTCACAGGTGGCGGAGGCAATGATCAACTCACGGGTGGGAGCGGTAAAGACCGATTCATATTTGATATCAACAGTCCGTTTAATGCAGTGACAATGGGTGTTGATGTGATTACAGATTTTAGGCGCGGTAAAGATAAAATTGTTCTCGATCGCACGACCTTTACTCAACTGGACAGAAGAATTTCTTTTGCTACCGTCAGAAACGAAACCAGGGCACAGAACAGCAACGCCCTGATCACCTACGTTCGCTCGTCCGGTAATCTCTACTACAACGAAAATCGATCGGCAGCAGGCTTTGGGACAGGCGGTTTATTTGCCACGCTCAGCAATTTCTCATCGCCCGATGCGGCTCTGTCTCGCTCTGATTTTGGTGTTTCATCCTAGTTCATCTGCGCTCTACCTGGAGTTTGGAGTATGAGATCACGTCTGGTTCGTCTGGTTCTGTGCTTCCTGCTGGGGCTAATCGTCGCAAGCTGTAGCGGCAATCAGTCGGTGCTGTCTGAAGAAATTACGATCGGCATGGTCAGCTATGGCGAAATCGCAACTTCGACCGCAAAGTACGAGCGGTTTCAGGAATATCTGGCAGAACGTACCAAAGCAGTTATCCAGCTTGAACCTGCCTATAACGAACTCCAGGCGATCGATCAGGTAACAGGTCAACGATGGGATGTGGTTTTTGCCCCACCCGGTCTGGCAGCGATCGCGATTCGAGAACAGCAGTATAAACCCCTGTTTCCGCTCGAAGGCTTGAGCAACACGCAGCGCTCGTTTTTGATTGTGCGCGCAGATAGCCCGATGCAAGCGATCGCTGACATCTCCCAAAAAACCGTCGCCCTTGGACAACCTGGCTCTGCCGCAGGCTACTATCTGCCCCTGTATGATCTATATGGGCTGACCCTTGCCGGAGTTAAGTTTGCCCCAACGCCCAAAGATGCCCTAACCTGGCTCAACGATCAATCCGTTGATGTCGTTGCCCTCTCTGAAAAAGACTTCGAGCAATATCACCGAGAATTCCCCACCACCCCCTTCCGCGTCCTGCACAAAAGCCGCTGGATTCCTCCCGGAGTCGTGCTGATTAACCCCAGCCTTGATCCTGCCCTTCAGCAGCAGATTCAGCAGGCAATGCTCGAAGCTCCTTCCGATATTGTTTCTGATGCGGGCTACTTATCGATCGGCAAACTTCCTAACTATGACCAGTTCATTCAGCTCGTTGCCAAAATTCGCCCCCTCGAAGACGACATCAAACAAACCCCCATCACCCTAATCAACCGCCTTTAACCCAGCCCCTACCCCTCCCATGCTCAAAAAACTCAAACTCCGCCAAAAATTTACTGCCCTCCTCCTCGTCATCCTCCTGGGCGGACTGGTGCTCAGCGGCATGGCACTCTCGGCAGTGCTGCGACAAAACGCCCGTCGCGATATCACTTCAACTGCGCTGATTTTGCTGGAAACGATGTCCTCCGTTCGGGACTACACTACCAATCAAATCAACCCAGAGCTGATTCAACAGCTAGACGAAAAATTCCTGCCGCAAACCATACCGGCCTACTCGGCGCGAGAAGTGTTTGAACTGCTGCGAAAAAATCCGGAATACCGCGATTTCTTTTACAAAGAAGCGACGCTAAATCCCACTAATCTGCGCGACAAGGCAGATACTTTTGAAGCCAAGCTGGTCGAACAGTTTAGAGCTAACGACAAGCTAAAAGAGCTGAGCGGCTTTCGAGCGACTGCAAGTGGAGAAACATTTTATATTGCGCGTCCCCTCGTGATTGGTAAGGCAAGCTGTCTTCAGTGCCATAGCACCCCTGAAGCTGCTCCCCCAACAGTGATCGAACGCTATGGCTCGGGCAATGGCTTTGGCTGGCATCTCAACGAAATTGTAGGCGCGAAAATGATTTCGGTTCCTGCAGATACGGTAATTCATAAAGCCAATCAATCTTCACTGCTGATTCTTGCGATCGTGTTTGCTACGTTCATTGGCATTATTCTTTTGATCAACCTATTGCTCAATCGCTATGTCATTCGTCCGCTCAAACACATTACCCGACTTGCCGAAGAAGTGAGCACCGGACAGACAGGCGTTGAGTTCAAGCAACTGTCTGACGACGAGATCGGCAGCTTAACTCGCGCATTTCGTCGGATGCAGCTGAGTCTGGAAATGGCACTGCGACGGCTCAATCGGGCTGATAAGGGCAGAGAAATTGGCAAGGATATGAGTCAGGAAATCAGTTCTAATTCCAATTCCTGATCTGGGGGACGAATCGAAGCGGCGATCGCGATCAAACCTGGGTTTATCCTGACCGCACGATTCATTTGCGCCTAGATTCTGCTTTGCATCGATTTTTCACTGATCCTCTCGTCTACCTGCGGAATGCCAGATACTTACATCCTGGTTTCGGGAATACTTGACCCGTATCGATGATGAGTTTTGGGGTTGATGAGTTTTGAGCTGTCATTGCCCCGAAACCTCTTCGGAATACTTGGATGTTAATTTTGTAAACCGAATGAGTGTAGTTTAGCGATGGCTGAAAGCAGCAAGGCGATCGATTCTCTCTGTTTTTGTACGTCTGCCTTCGGTGAGAAATATAATCTGATGGCAAAACTTTTGGCACAGGATTTGAAGCAGTTTGCTCCAGATGCTTCCTTTGTGATTTATACAGATAGACCTCATTGGTTTGAAGGCAATTCTAATGTTTGTGCAGTGAAACATTCATGCCGGGGCGTACTGCCTTATCACGAAAGAAGATTTGCGATCTGGCACGCGCTCTCGATCGCTTCCACAGTCATATATTTAGATGCAGACGTAAGAATTTGTGCCCCCGTGCCTAAAACCCTGAGTTTTCTTCCCGGCTTAACCGCACGCAGCTGTGGAAGTTTTCAGAAACACATTCAGGAACAGTTTAATAAATATCCTAACTCGTCTAAGCTTCACTATAAAAAATCTGTAATTGAAAGAATGGCGCGTCGAGTCGGTGTTGATATCGATCGCCCGGATTTGAAGTTCATTAATGAATTCTTGTTTACCGTGAATGCCTGCGAGGAGCGTGAACTTGAATTTTTGAAGATTTGGGGCGAACTAGCAATCTACGCTGATACTTTAGGAATGCATCAGCATCCAACTTACGCGATGGCTTTAGCAGCAATTAAAAGCGGATTTCCAATTCATCATAGCGAGATGAAAGGCTTAGATTTCTTTGATGACAGAATCGAAAAAGTGAGAATTAGAGAAGGTCAATCGACCCCAGAAGCAAAAGCACAATATTTTCATCAGCAAAGCAGCATTGAACAAGGAAATCACAATCTTCTTCAACGTTCAGCAAAGCGAGTTGCAATGCAATCTGCATTTTTATATCACCGCACTCGCGTTCAGCTATTCGCTAGAATGCGACCGTCTTCTCTGATCAACTACCCTGCTTTTAACCCAAACCCCTAGCATCTAGAATAAGCGACGCTTAAATTCCTGGGCTTCCTGAGGGTCGGGAATTTCTTGTGCCAGTGTTTCCACAAATTGATGCTGAGAGCTGTAGCTGCCCTGCTCCAGTGCCTCCTCAACGACAAATCCGGCGATCGGTCCAATGTAATAGGCCAGAGCTTCCCGGCAGCGCACCAGAAAATCTGCGGTCAGTCCTGATTGGGGAGCAGCAATCCGAGTCAGAGGAGCCTCAGGTGGCAGAGGATTACCCTGCGGTTGAACTGTTGTTGGCAACACGGGCGGTGGGGCTTTCGGGGGAATGATCTCCGGTTTTGGTTTCTGGAATGAGGTTGCAGGAGGTTTGACGATCGTGGCATTTGGATCGACAGGGGCTTCTGCTTTTTGATTGGTTGCCTGATTGGCTTTTTGATTGGTTGCCTGATTAACTGCCTGATTCGCCACCGGGCTAGGCAAGGGATGGGCAGCACCATTCGTAGACTGAGCCACGATTGTGGCATTGTCGTCTTGAAAGGGCAAAGTTGTATCCCCAGCATTGAGCAAAGCTGCTGGATTTTTAGCCTGAACCATTGACTGACCGTGACAGGGCAACAGCTCTGGAAACAGCACCCCCATGACTTCAATCGCAGTTTGATACCGTTGCTTGGGCATGGGCTGAAGCATTCGATCGAGGACTTCTCCCAGCCGATCGCTCACCTGAACGTGCAATTCCTTGGAGGTTGCGCTAAGTGCCGATCGCCAGCTTAGCGGATTGCCATAGGGCTGAAAGAGTTCCTGGGGATCGCGGGCTGTGAGCAAACAGAGCAGCGTCACTGCCAGCGAATACAAATCTGAGGCAGGAAAGACCTGTCGCCCTGCAACCTGTTCGGGTGGAGCAAATCCCAGCGTACCGAAGACGATCGAGTTTTGCATCGGCATCCCAGTGGTAACTTGCTTGACTGCCCCAAAATCAATCAGAAAGATGCGGTTATTTTGGTCGCGCATGATGTTGCTTGGCTTAATATCTCGATGAATCACATCATGCTCATGGATAAACTGAAGCACGGGCAAAATTTGCCGTAAGACTTCCAGCACTTCTGCCTCGGACAATGGGCCCTTCTGGTTAATTTCTTTAGTCAAGTCTTGCCCATCGATGCGCTCCTGAACTAGATAAAAATACTCTTCTGAATAGCTGGACGCTGTTTGGTGAAACTTCATCCCCATAAATTCAGGGGTCGTCAGCTCAAAGTAGGCATACAGCGACGGAATTTGATGATGCTCATCGCCCAGGGTTTCCAGGGTTTCGGCTTCTCGGCGAAAGGCGCGTTTGACGGCTTCGAGTTGGCTGGGAGTTAGTTCGCCTGTGGGTTGAAGCTGCTTGACAATGCACTGCCGCCGCTTTGCCGATCGCAGATCAAGTGCCAGAAAAGTCAGGCCAAAGGCTCCCCGTCCCAGTCGCTTCAGGGGCAGATAGCGATTGTCCAGAATCAAGGGCATCGTACAGGCTGCACAATACCGCTGCTGCACCGCCTTGAATGTGACACTGTTGTCGAGCGCAGAGAAGGAGTTGACCGGATCTGGACAACTGGGACGAGTACAGTAGATGTCCATGCAAAGCCTCTTCGATCAGTGCTGTCAAGCCGTAGCTTTACCTTCTAATATCTTCGTCCGAATTCCCGATTCTGGGGCAGGCTTTTTGCGAAATTTTAAGCAACTTGACCCTAATTCGTTTCTCTGTACTTTTTCTGCTCCTTCTGTGCAGCGTTAGCAAAGTGGATGAAATGAGCAATACAAAATGATTGTTTCTTAGAAGCAAACTGCTTTCTAAGGATGTCTTTTGAAACCTCACACAGTCTTTTGCACAGTCTTTTTCATGGTTTCTTGCACGGTTCCTCGCCTGACTAAACTACGGAATTAGTTGCGGAATTGATTGAGGAATTAGTTACGGAATCGATCGCCCTTCCCAAATTGTCCATCAATCAAGAAAACGGGTCTGGAGACTTGAACTGGCGAAAGTTTGGGGAACTATTAAGATCTCGAACAAATGCTCTAGCCTCTAAGTTCCGGGGAAAAACCTTGCTCACTCTGGGTTCCAAAGTCCCTCACGGTTGGGGATAACGGGAAATAGCGGGGGCAGCGTCGGAGATTAGTGATAATTCAGATATTCCCCGGAAGAAAATTGACTAATCATTAAATTAGGAAACTACAATACGAAAGAAAACAATCACGGATGAAAATGGAAATTCGGGAATCAATCCTTTAACCAATCTAAAAACTTAAAACTAATCGGCAAGCTTCTAATATTGATTGGCAAATTTATTAGCACAGAGTCCTAATCTGGGTTAGGTAATGAATAAATAATATTCTGGTTATTCTGCTTTCATTGGCAGCAGACGGATTGAGGATAACCATTTCAAAACGATCGCGCTTATCCTAAACCCTCATTTGAACCCCGCTTCAGTCGATCGCCTCAACTTCTCAAGTCAACCCTCATTTGAACCCCGCTTCAGTCGATCGCCTCAACTTCTCAAGTCAGGTCTACCCCACCTGCCGCGAAGATTTGCGCGATCGATTGCTCATTGCCTTCCCGATCGTCACATTCATTTGTGCCCCCAGCAGCACAATGAGCGAACTCCAGTTCAGCCAGAGCAGCAGCACAATCCCCGCGCTCAGGGTTCCGTAGGTGAAGTTGAAATTGGCAAAGTGGCGAACGTAGAGATTAAACGTCTGCGACATTAATGCCCAGAGGAAAGCAGCAATCATCGCTCCGGGTAATAGCGGCGTGCCGGGTAGCCAGCGGCTCGGTCCCTGACGATACAAAATGCTAAAGGCGATCGTCACAATTCCCAACGCTACCAGCCAGCGCATCCAGCTGCCAATCAGTGTGCTAAACGCCTCCACTACCGCCGATGTATTGTATCGCTCCAGTCCCAACCGCAGCAGCCAATCGCTGATCATCACCAGATAGGACGCGCTCATTGTAAAAGCAAGCATAACGACGGTCAGGATGAGGGCGACTACCTTTGCTTGCCAAAACGATCGCTTCACGGCAGGCGGCGTTTGATAAATTTGATCCATTGCGTTCATTGCCGCGCTAACCGCCCCTGATGCAATCCATAGGGCAATAATGATACTGATTGAAATGACGACTCGACCCTGCGGTAGCCGAGTTTGGTTAATAAACCCCTGAACCAGAAAGATGACTTCGGGCGGCGCAACGGGCAGGAGCTGACGCGCCACAAAATCGACCCGATCTTGAGGAATTTTCAGCGAACCGATCGCCGCCAAGATGCCGAGCAGCATGGGAAACAGTGCCAACAGATTGTTGTACGCCATCTCTGCCGACAGTCCAAACAGCCGTCGATCGCCAACTTCTTGAAGCACCTGACGCAGATTGCGAAAATTAATATGCAGAAAGAATCGAACAAAGCGCGAAGAGAGCATGGGTTGTGAAATTACGAGTGGCGGATGGGAGTCTCCAGCAAAATTATCCCCAATTGCAGGCGATCTGTGGGTAGGGATGCCGTACGCTAAACTGACTTAGATTAATCTTTCCTCAAAATCTTCTGATTGAATCCGCTGCTATGTCGAGCGTTATGTCGAGTGCTGAAATTCAAGGGTTGCAAACCGCAGGAAAATTACTGAGCGGAGCTCTAAGCCTGAATTCTGAGACATACCGTAGCGTCAGTCAGTTTATAGACGCACTCGCTTTGCCGCTGTCTTTGTCCAGCGAATTCTGGATTGCCCTGCTCACCGTTCTCCTAGCGGGTCTGTCGTTGTCACTGGGGCAGGCGATCGTTCTGTTTGTGAATCGGGTGCAGCCTGCCCGCTTTGTGTTTAGTTTGCTGCTGAATGCCATTCTGTTTACGTTTGGCTTTTTGTTTCTGGTGGCAAGTACCTGGCTGATTTGCTGGGTCTCCTGGGCAGTGAGCTTCCCGCTCCTGACCCTGATTAAAGTGCTGGGACTCAGCTACGCGCCGCTGCTATTTAGCTTCCTGGGCGCGCTGCCCTATCTAGGGGTTCCAATTCTCACGGTGCTGTCAGTGTGGCGATTGCTGTCTGCGGTGGTAGGCTTCTCGGCAGTGGCAGGCGTGACGGCAGGAACCGGGTTTGGCTATGTTGCGATCGGGTGGATTGTGCTTCAGCTCCTAGAAGGAACGATCGGACAGCCCATTGCCCGATTAGGAAAGCTGCTCGCCGAGCGGGTGGCAGGTGTACCGCTGCGACTGAGGCAGGCAGAGCTAATAGAATTGGTGCGGTCGAGCTTTTCCCAGGCAGCCTCCCCGATAATCCCGGCAGCTCGAACACCACAGGCAAATCAGGAGCAGCCAATTCAGCAGGGCGTTACCAGGCTACGTGGCAATCGAGTAGAACCCGATCGGGTTCGATCGCTGGCAGAGGCGGCTCAAGCATCGGCAATCGTGGCTTCCCAGTCTCTTAAAGGGAATGTGCCAGCACGGGAACCGTTCTCGATCGAAGAACCGATGGCGGTAAATGCGATCGGCTCGAGTGAGCCGCAATCTTCTGCACAAAGTTCATTTCAGCAAATTAAGCTGCTGTCGCTGCTGGCAATGGCGATTTTGTTTGTCGTCATTGCGATCCTGCTGCGTCCGGTCAAAGAAGCCCTGTTTGGCTGGTATAACACGCTGCCCAGTTTGCTGATTTTTCTGGTCGACCTGCTCTGGATTGGCGTAGTGGCGATCGTCTTTGCTGGAATCCTGGCTCCTCTGGAAACGCTGGGCTGGTGGGCTGGCTGGTATGGCGATGATTTAGACACGAGTTCTGGCAATACCGCACTGCGAGAACCGGAAACAGCGGACACGGCTTCAGCCGCCCCAAACGTTTCGCGCTACATCGTTTATCTGGATGGCATCGGGCAATCGGGCGACGAATACACGCCGGACGTGATGGACTTTCTAGATGCCCTGGAATCTGCCCTGCCCAGGGACGTGATGCTAGTGCGGGGGCTGATGATGTACTCGGTATTGAACAAGCCGCTGAACGAAGACCGTCCCCTCGCGTTTCTCTGGCAGTTGGCGGATAAGGTGCGGTTCAGCAATCCGACTGCGCTGCTGGGAATTTTGCTTAACCTCCGCAATGTACTCATCGTCGCGGTTTCCGCCGACAAACGCTATGGACCGATCTACAACCAGGGCATTGCTCAAGTGCTGTTTAACGGCTTACAGGAGCGAGGCTATGTCGTCGGAAGCGGGGTTCCGATTACGCTGATCGGCTATAGCGGCGGCGGGGAAATGTCGATTGCAGCCGCTCCGTATCTGACCAGAGCCACGAGCGCACCGATCGATGTCATTTCCCTTGGCGGCGTAATGAGCGCGAACAATAATATCCTCGTCCTTGAACACCTTTACCATTTGGTGGGGGATAAGGATTTTGTCGAGCGAATTGGTCCTGTCATGTTTCCCGGTCGCTGGAAGCTATTTTTCTTGTCCTACTGGAATCGGGCAAAGCGGCAGGGCAAAATCAGCATGATCTCGATGGGGGCAATGGCGCATCAAATTCCGGGCGGAATGATGGACCCGGAGGCTTTACTTCCCGATGGGCAAACCTGCCTTCAGCAAACGATCGCATCGATTCTCAAAATCCTGCGCGGTGAATTCATTCCGGCGATCGAGCGAGTTCCACATCAGCTCAGCAATTATCAACGATACAAACGCGCCCCCTTTAATTCGCCCGACTATTACCCGATTGAGCAATCCCTCGATCTCGATCGCTATCAGCCGATCGGCAACTGGATGGGACGGCTCATCCTCCCTCAGCATTCCGAACGGCAGCAGGTGCGCGGCGTCTGGTTCGAGGTTTATCACACGCCCCCAGAGTATGAATCGCTCATTGGACAACGGGTAAAACTGCGCTGGTCAACCGATCCCGAAGTCCAGCAGTTCGTCAAACGAGTCACCCGCGACGTTCACTTCAGTCCCAACGCCGAGTTCAGCAGCGAATATGGCGGACTCGTCCACCCCGAACGCCTCAACCACTGGCAGCAAGTCGATCCCCTCGAATCGATCCCAGGCTCGCATCCAGCCGATGATGTTATCGTCCTCCTCAACGACCCCGTCCAAATCGACCCCGTCCAAATTAGCCCTCCCAACCCCGCATCCCCGCATCCCCTCCCCTCTACATCCACCTCCACCCTCTATATCCGCACCCAACCCGTCCAGATTACAGGTCGCTTCTACGCACTCGTCCAATTTATCCAGCCCATTGCCGGAACCGATTGCTTCCAGGTTGTTCACTTTAACCGCGCCTCACGCCAATTTGACGGTGGAACCGAAATTGTCAGAATGCCGCCTGTAATCGCTGATCAAAACGGCTGCTTTCCTTCCACGACTCAAGGCATCGAACAGTCTTACCTGAACGAAACCGGCTGGTATATCTACGGGGCACAGAACAAGACCGGAATGTTTGTCGTGCAGTCGATCGCCCCTCGATCGCTGTTGCGGCTCCAGCCCGATCGCGTTTTATTTGGACGAAATCGCGCCTATCGCTATATCCACCGCGAAGCCTGGGCAGATGTCAAGGCACAGAAAGGCAAAATTAGCTCTGTGCTGCTTGAGGCGTCCGAGGAAGTTAAAGACGGAACAATTCAGGATGCGGTGAATACCTGGAAAGCAGGCGATCGAGCACTCGTGCTGCACAGCTATGGCGGCATCGGTGGCAAAAAGCGAGAGCCAGCGGCAGCAACACCGATCTTCTTCGGGCACTTTGCCTATGGCGTCGCAGAAGTGGTTCGTGATCCCTTAGCTGACGAGCTGCGGTTTGACATTCGCTATCATCAGGTCTACACCCACAACACCGACGGACTGATTGCCGGAACGCTGCACTGGTCAAGATATCTAGGCGATCGTCAGTTTGGCTGGGTGGGGGTGCGTCCGGTCTGCGATATTTTGATCAAGCTGGAGGCATTTACGGGCTATTTTGACTACAACGGCACAAAGCCTTCCCCGCTCGATACTATGCTGCGCCAACTCCAGGTGATGACCGCTCGCTATCGCATCGGCGACGGCACAGGCGGAACCTATGTTGGCCCTGCCAACAACTGCTCCCAAGATTCTAATCAAGCGTTGTTTGCCAGTATTCGCGCCATTCAGCACGTCGTACGGACCAATCCAGACATTATCAAGGCATGGATCGAGACTCACCCCGCACAAGCCGATCGCTACGACCAGCTCATCCGACTCGGCAAAGCACTCCAGCGACAATTGCAGCCCTTAGGCGATGCGCGATCGGACTGGAAACGCGGCGAATACAACCTCGGCTGCACCCTGGAAGATAGCCCCCTCCGTAACCTCTGGATGGGTTTAACGAGCTGGCGTACCCTGCTGCCCCGGCTGGCAAACGATGCAGTCGTCCGGGTTTTCCTGCGCGAAGGAGCCTCGGTCTGGGTACTGCGAACCAATCAAATCGGCGGCAACGATCCTGACATTGAGCCGATCGCCCCCATGACCCTTTAACTTCAAACAGACAATTGAAAGATATTGAGGTTTGCCCAAACTGCTCACAGCCCTTCAACTCTGGAGAAAATTAGCTTCTTCTAAGTTTCAAAGTCCCCCCTCGCTCTTTTAGAGCGGCAAGTTAAAAGTTAAGGAATTTAGGGGGCAATGTAGGAGAACTGCCACTCCTCAAATAACCTCCCAAATCTCACGACCACTATTCCTGATAACGCTTTAACAGCTCCGGCACATAATCAAATCCATCCACCCCAATCACCCCCACGATCGATCGCCGCTCTTGCTCCAGCAGGTTGTGAAACTCGGTTTTCCCAAGCTGTCCGCGAATCACAATCAGCAGTCCGGCAGTTTGTCGCCAGCTTGTCGAGCCAATTTGCTCGAGCAGATACATCCCCAGTGAACCCGTGAGAATCGCTTTGCTAAAGTTTTGCAGGCGATAGTGTGCCTCTGCCAGGTACGCCAGATTAATGCCCTGCAAATAAACATCGCCCGTGAACTGGGCGGCGGAAATTCCCTTTTCCAGGTCTTCCAGGGCTGCCTGCGGCTGGTCTGCCAATACCTGAGCAATGCCTAAACTGCTGTAGCACAACGCCTGGCTCTGCCGATCGCCTAACCGCTCTGTAAGCTGAAGTCCTTGCTGGAGCCGCTCGATCGCCATTTCGTAAACCTCTGGCTCAACGTATTCCTGCTGTCTTGCCTGAAACACTTCGCTAAAGCCCAAATTTGCCAGAGCATTTGCTTCTCCTGATCGATCGCCCGCCTGACGGCTCAGGATTACGGCACGCTGGCTGTAGTTGATTGCCTCGTTGAAGTTTGCCTGCGCGACATAGGTGCGACTGAGATGATTCAGATTGGCAATTTCGCAGATCGTATCGTTTGCAGTTCGCGCAATCTCTAACGCCTGCTGATGAAACTCGATCGCCCGATCGACCTGCCCCATTGCCCTTGCAGAAGATCCTAACAGCGTTAAAATTCGGGCTTTTTCCTGGGTTCCTTCTGCCTGCCGCAGCGGTTCATCCAGATAGCTGAGGGCATCCCGCAGATATTCACCTGTAAAGGACGCAAAAATGCCGCCATAGAGCGGAAAGTAAGACTGCTGAGCAAACGTTCGCAAAATTTGCAGCGTGATTTGAAAAGATGCCTGCATCAGGCGGTGATGTCCGGCAAATGAAGCGCGACTCCAGCCATCCCCAAGCTGTGACCAAATCAGGGAAAATCCGAGGAATGTGGCGATCGAGAGCTTTGCCCCCACCTTTGAGTTATAGACCAGCTTATCAAACCAGTTCACTAGCCCTTGCTGAAGGCAGCGCAAAATCACGACCAGCTCTACAAAATCCGCCAGCGTTGTCGGCTGGGACTCTGCCCATTCGATCGGGGCTTGACTCATTGCCAGCGCATTAAACAAACTCGCCGGATGCGATCGATTCACCTGCTTTGCCCACACCCTCCAGGGTCCGCGCTGCCCCGGAACGCCCTCAAACCCAATCTGTCCCTGGCTCTGGTCATAGATCCAGCTCACCAGATGATTTTCTAACCGCTGCCAAGATTCCAGCCCCTGAATCAAGCCCTGCCCAAGCTGCTGCAAATCCTCGGTGTCAGGTGACTGCCGGAGCCGTTTGCCAAGCTGCTGCCACTGCGAGAGACTTAAGGGCTGCGATCGGTTCGGATCAGTGACGCGAATTAGCTCCCGCAACGCATCTTCAGTTTCTGCGCCACTTGCCATTACGATTTGCTGAACGGCACTTTCCAGGGCAGCATTTACCTGATTCTGCACCTGCCAGCGTTCCCACTCGCTGCGAATCGTCTGGAGTGCCCGCAGAATTCGCCCCGCCTTTGCCTGCTTTAGCTCATTGCCGGAGGCTGCCTGCTGCTCGGTTGCCGTGATTCGATCGCTCAAGCATCGCTCAAACAGTTCGCCTGTGCCTGCCTCGATGCCCTCGGCCAGCATTTGCAGAACTTGCTCTTTCGAGCGAATGTTGCCCTTGAGGGTCATCTGCACGATTTGCTCAATCAGAGCAGTATAGCGATCGCTGAGGGAAACATCGGACATAAGAGATTATCAAATGAAGGATTCATTAGGCGACGAGAGGCATCGCCGTGCCTTCATCATAATAATTTTTCTCCTTGCTCTTTTTCCGCTGAGCTTCCAGCCAAGTTTTCCGTAGAACGAGAGTTAATCCACAGTCCTTCTTGTGGGATGGACATCTTGCTCGTCTAGTTTGGTAGAGAACACCCAGCAAAAATTCGATCTGCAATCCTTAGTTTGCAGTTACCATCAACTTTTTGAGCAGCTTCAGCCCTCGCTTAACCCGGCGAGATACCGTCACTGCACTAATCCCCAGCCGTTCTGCCGTTTCTTTCTGGGTCAGGTCGTATAGAAACACAAATTCCAGGACTTCGCGGGTGCGGTTCTCAAGCTGATGCAGTGCTTGCTGAAGCCGAATCTGGTCTTCCTGCGCGAGCTGAAAACTCTGGTATTGTGCATCAGGAACCAGATCGCCCAGAGAAGTTGAACCTTCCTCTTCGTCGCGCATCGGGGCATCGAGGCTAAGCGGCGCACGATTGCGATAAGCCAGCTTGATTTCCTGCCATTCGGTTAGGGGAATTTGCAGTGCGTCTGCGAGTTCGGCATCGGTTGGTTGGCGGTTCAGCTCGGTTTGCAATTGGCGAGTAATGTTAGCAGCCTGGTGCTGCAATGCCTGCCAGCGACGCGGAATTCGCACGGGTGAGCCTTTATCACGCAGGTAGTGCTGAATTTCACCGCGAATGTAGGGAATGGCGAATGAGCTAAAGGCGTGACCCTTTGACATATCAAACCGCTCAATCGCTCGAATTAAGCCCAGGCTTCCCACCTGAAGCAGATCTTCGTAGCTCTCAGTGCATTGATTAACCCAGTGGTGAGCTTCTTTTCTGACTAAGCCAAAGTTTAACTGAACCAATCGATTGCGGAGTGCAGCAGAGGGCGATTTTTGATATTCCCGCAGCAGTTGCAGACTCTCACTTTTAAGTTCGGTAGCGACAGGAGTTTGCATGACGAGTTTCAGGGTAGATGAGGCAGACAACTGAATCAACTCACAACACCCGCCAAAATGCACGCTCAGGAGCGGCAGCAAGCAGATCTTTGGAGTACAGAGATAGAAGCCGTCTCTTAAATAATCACGTTAGACATCGCACCCTTTTTAACCCGAGTCATCAGCCAATTAAAGCAGGAACACACATTTTAGATGGGGCAATTGTTCAAACCGAGACCGACTTCCATACCTGCATTCCACAAGGTATTCGGTTGGACAAAGTAATCACAACGGCAATTTCACGGAACATCTGGAAGCCTGAATTTGCAGTCTCCCTTCACAAGTCTCTAAGTCAATTTACCAGCAGCACTTGCACAGGCACAATTTTTAAGCGGAAATATTTTGAAGTTCGCGTTACGTAGAAAACCTCATTTTTAAATGAATATTGCGAATTCTACAGATAAACAACCCGGAAAAACTTAAGGAGAAATAGAAGATCTCTGCTTATTTGTGAAAAGGTCTTGAAGATTGGCAGAATTAATTAGTCGAGCATGGTAGTAAAAACATGTGTGTTATGGATTGCGTGCAAATTCTCTAATCAATTCATCGATTGCATCAGTTTGATCGGTTCGCTTTAGAGGTGCTTGACCAGTAGCAAGTGTTCTACATCACCCTTCAATTTCTTGCTATGCAAAATTTTAAGAGCAAGGTGTCTTGAAACAAAAAATCAGGGCATATCGTTAACATACGCCCTGAGCCAGTCTATTTTGAGCAAACTCTTTGCTGAATTAAGCTTGAGCAGGCTCAACTCTGCCGTAGAACAGTCCCCGAATTTTCACGTCAACGGGTTCTTTGCCGCCCATATCTGTATCAGAGGGCTGAACACTCTCAAAGGTTCCTGCGATCTCGCCTGTCGCGCTGTTCACTTTTGCGATTTGCAGCGAGATTTTGCCCTGTCCGGTCTTGAAAGACTTCATATTCTCCCGTAGCAGCTCTTCGCTGTCTCCGCGAGAAGGCAGCGCGACCGCAGTATCATAACCTGCTGTTAAGCCACGCCCTTTAGGGTCAAGGAAGTTTGACGTGCGGTAAGACGGAACGCGAAACTCTCCTTCAAAGTCAGTGGAAGTATTGATGCTGTCTGGTGTTTGTGCTGCTGCAACCAATCCCTTCACCGTAAACAGGAACGGATACATTTCGCCACCCGGCAACTTCACGGTGATTGCCTGGAAGTCGAAGCCATCCTCTTCGGAGAAGACTAGCTTACCGTTGTTGCTCTTCAGTGAGCCTTTCACCTGGTCTAGCGATGAGGTGTACCGGGTCAAGGGCTTTCCGGTGACGAATTGTGCTGCCTGACGCTTGTTGGTTGATTCTTCTTTGACGAAGAAGTTAGTGGGTTCCAAGCACAGGTCGGATATAACATAGGTTTGATTGGAATCGATCGGAATTGCACCCCGGCTCGTTTCGGAAAGCTGAGGACAGGTGTTTGCTAGACCCGTGCCTCTAATTTGCTCGTAAGTGAGTGCAACGTTCGCATTGGAAGAACTATCGCTGCAAGCCGTGAGCAGCCCTATGCACACAGCCAGGAATGCAGCGATGAAAGCGCGATACCTCATGGTCAACCTCTAGCTTCTAATTGTGAAAACCTTACAGTATTTTGTTAAGGAGTATCTATGACAAGCGGGTCAATCCCGTTCATACTGAATTCTACAAGACCTTGTTACCTTTCTTTTGCAGAATCTCATAAATTCCCTGTCGAGGGACAGAAGATCTGTAAAAGTCGTTTGAATTGGGTGGCGACGCGGACGGTGATGATGGGGTGACACAGCGCAGATGAGAGATGCAAATGAGAAATGAATTGCTAATTGTTGCGGTATCTGCTTCCCGTTCTGATGCGATGGCAATCTAGTTGCTATGGCATTTGCAAGAAAGCTGGGCATAAACAGGTGTGGTAACTGTGGCTGGGGCAGGGGGTTAATCTTACTCATGCAGCTCTAGTTATTTGGGAATGTGAGGAACTCAGGGATTGCGATCGCAAAGTGAGCTTTTTTGATGATGCTTCAATGCTGCCAGAGTGTCTCACGATTTTGGAGTCTGTATGGAAGTCGATCGAGCCGATCGTCTCACTGGGGAAACTGCTTCGCATCGCAAGCTTAGGCTGCAAAGAAAAATCGCATCTCCTGATACAGACAGGGCTGTCGGAAAGCGAAAAGGTGGTCGAAAGGGTTATTGAATCCGTTTGGGTGCTTTGGGCTGAAACTCGAACTTGGTAATCTGTTCAAGCATTCGTTCGGACATCGCAAGGAAAACAGGAGGGCACATGGCAGAATGGCAAAATGGACACTCAGAGCTGGAATTGGAAGCGCGAGTCGAATTAACAGAATCAATTGCTTCGCAGTCTTTCGAAGGAGGAATCGCTGATCAGCTTGACATGCTGGCTGCGGTGGTTCGTGCTGTTGCCCAACAACATCAGGGACAGGGAATTGAGCTGCTCGCCCTGCTGCGACAGCTAGAGGCACTACACCGGGAAATCCGAGATGGCTTATTTCAATCTGCTCTGCCAGAAAACCGTCAAGCCCTTTATGCCCTCCTGCGCGATATCGAAGCCAATGGCGGCTGGCCCTATATCCACCGTATGAAACTCCAGGCTTTTCTGAAAAAACTGCCTGTGGCTGATCAGGAAACGATTAACCGCATTCTCGGAAACTCCCTTTCTGGCGGTAATCCGCACTCCTCATGTTCTCCAGCCGAACCGAAATCGCTAGAATGGTAGGAAAAATCAGAGAGAGCAAGCATGATTCCTACCGTTATCGAACAGTCTGGTCGCGGCGAACGCGCCTTTGACATTTATTCCCGACTGCTGCGCGAACGCATTATCTTTCTGGGACAGCCGATCGACTCTGATCTGGCAAACCTGATCGTGGCGCAAATGCTGTTTCTGGAAGCCGAAGACCCCGAGAAGGATATCTATCTTTACATTAATTCCCCCGGTGGCTCGGTGATGGCAGGACTGGGCATTTATGACACAATGAACCACATCCGCCCTGACGTATCTACCATTTGCGTCGGTCTGGCTGCCAGCATGGGTGCGTTTCTGCTGAGTGCGGGTGCAAAAGGCAAACGGATGAGCTTGCCCCATTCGCGGATTATGATTCACCAGCCGCTGGGTGGCGCACAGGGTCAGGCAACAGATATTGAGATTCAGGCAAAAGAGATCCTTTACCTGAAGCGGCGTTTGAATGAGTGCCTATCTGACCACACCGGACAACCGCTTGAGCGAATCGAGCAAGACACCGAGCGCGACTTTTATATGTCTGCGAAGGAAGCGGCTGACTATGGCTTGATTGATCAGGTGATCGATCGAAAGGCGATCGGGGGTCGTCCGATAGCGGTTGCAAGCCAGGTCTAGCTCACACTGATTCGGCAAATCAGCTAGAAAGGCATCTGCGCCGAGGAAGGCTGCGTTTCCAGGTATTGCAAGAAATCCATCAGCTCATCATCATTTAATTCCTGACGCGATCGTTTGCCGTAAGTTTTCTGCAAATGGTCGCGTCCTTTTTTGGTGTCCCAGCCCAGCCGTTTCATCTCGACTCCGATGCGAGCAATTTCCCCAGAGCGATCGATTTCCACAGGGGGAGCGATCGGAAGAGGCTCTGGTTCGGGGGGAGTGATTGTGGAAGCTGTGCCTTTGCGTCGGGCTGATTTTGCTGCTCCAGCAGAGGCTGCGGCTTCAGACGGATCGGTGTTGGGCAGCGTTAATTTCGTCAGATTTAAGTCAGCCAGGCTGACTGGTGGATCGAGCGGAGTCGTCAGATCGGAATTGACGGCTGCAAAAAGATCGGCTGCGGCAGGTTGGAAAGTTTCCTCGATCGGAGCATCGGGGAGAGCCTCTGGCGGGGGGCTGTCCTGCAACAGGTTGTTCAGGTCAAAATCGAGATCGAGATTTGAGCTGGGAGAAGATCGCAGAGGATCATCCCAATCCGTCAGGGCATCTGAGGAATCGGTGCTGCCTGACGAGTTTGTTTGAGGCGAATTTGTTTGAGGCGATAGGTCTGCGATCGGGGAAGCGGCGGTGCGGAGCAGTTCTGGCTTCGGGGCGATCGGACTGGAAACAGTGCTGGTAAGCGAAGGCAGGGGTGAAATTGCAGGAGAACCAGTTCTTTCAGAAAGATTGGCAGCTCGACCGGGCGAGGGAGCGGCGGTAGGCTCAACCGCAGAGATGGCCGGGGAAGGGATTGAAGCGTTGACCGCAGACGGCAGCAGGGTTTCGATCGCCCGACATTTCGCCCGATCTTCTGCGGCTTCTACCTCGGCAGCGGCAGCTAGCCCCGTCGCTAACGTCACCGAACCGATTTGAATCAGGGCACGTACCACAAATCGATTTGACTCGACCGCTAGCAGTTCGGATATTAGGCTAGCAGCCGGGTAAGTGGTATGAAGTTGGGTAATCAGCGCAGGCAGCGATAAAGACATAGCGGTAATAGCGGTGACGCGGCAAAGTCTGGAAATTGTGAGGAATGCCCAGTGGCAGGCAGCAAGTGCTTTGGAAGTAATTGAGTAGTGCGGGGATTAGAATTGCGATCGATGGAAAGCTAGTATAGCTTACCTTTCAAAATTTGCATTTTGCCACAACTAATCGCGATAGAGGCAATCGCGGTAGAGGCGAAGCGTTCGTCTCCTGAGTAGGAGGAAGCAAGCTAAGCTGGGGAAAGACGATAGTTTAAGATAGGCTTGAAGGGCAATTGTCTTCAATACAGATTTTGCGCTTCGCCGATCGCCTTGTTCTTCTCTTGCTTGTTGCCAATTAATGCTAGACCAACTGCTTGATCAATCCCCCAACTTTGGGAGTGATACGCTTATTCTCCTTCCGGTTTTGATCGCGCTGGAGGCAGTTTTATCTGCCGATAATGCGATCGCCCTGGCAGCTATTGCTCAGGGGTTAAACGGACAGCGGCTTCAGCAACGCGCTCTAAATTTTGGCTTAGTCGCAGCCTTTGGCTTAAGGGTGATTTTGATCCTGACAGCAACCTGGGTGATTCGCTACTGGCAATTTGAGCTGCTGGGCGCAGGCTATTTGCTGTGGTTGGTGTATCAGCATTTCTTCTCGGCAGGAGACGATGAGGCCTCTGGTGAAACGCATTCCGTTCACCGTCCCCGTTTTGAGTCCCTGTGGCAGGCGATCCCCATGATTGCCCTCACTGACCTGGCATTTTCGCTGGACAGCGTCACGACAGCGATCGCCGTTTCCCAGAATCTCTGGCTAGTGTTAACGGGTGGATTAATTGGAATTGTTGCCCTTCGCTTTATGGCGGGGCTGTTTATTCGCTGGTTAAAAGTCTATGAGCATCTGGAGGATGCTGGCTTTGTGACGGTGGCGTTGGTGGGCTTAAGGTTGCTAGTGCGGGTAGTTAATCCGTCTTTTGTGCCGCCTGAATGGCTGATGGTACCGATAATTGCGCTGATCTTTGCCTGGGGTTTCTCAAAGCGAGCCGTAGAAGAGCCGACCCAAAGCAATGCTTTAAAAGAAACGATCGCACCCTCCGAAATGACTGCAAGTGTAGCCGAACCCGTTGACCTGGAAACCGCCAGTTTAGAACCCAGAGCTGCGCAAGAGCTTTCTGCCGATTAGCTGTATTGTCTACGCTTATCTTCTATCTGCCTGCTTGGTATGAAGGATTGGGTGAATTTATTTCAATTGTTTCTATAGGTAGATCCTCGAATAACTTGACGTTGCTCTGCTGACAGATTCTAAATCAGAAGGGCTGAGAGAAGCTGATGGTAACAAACCATTGGCTTCTTTTTAGTTCGCAGATTCTGTTAGCCATGAACTTTTTCAATCCTGATATACCTGTTATTTCTAAGAAGAAATCGGCACTTGAAATCGCTCCTGCTCCTGGATTGCTGCGAATTCATTGGCAGATTGGCGAGTTCACAATTCATTCTTCTTTTTATACAAAACACGACCAAGCGTGCCTGCTGTGGAGCTTGCTTTCGGGTAGTATTTTTGTGATTGCTCAATTCCTGCCCGTAAGCTGGATTACGCAGGCAATCTTTGCTTCTGGTGTCACACTGGTGGGCATCGCGGGCATGATTTACCTGACCTGGTATCTCACCGCAGAACGACGGCTGGCGATCGTCCTATTTGCCTGGGCGGGGTTGATGCTGCTTGGTGCGATTGTCACTGATCTGAGCATTCTTTTGAGCTGGCTTCCTGTACTCACTCATATCTGCGCGTTCTGGCTGAGCCTCAGCACGATCGGCTATTTAATTACGGCGATCGGAATGCGCTCACGGGCGTTTTTTCTGGCGGCGTTGCTGCATCTAGTCGCGATCGGGATTCTGCCCTATGTGGCATCCTGGCAGCCCTTAACGACGGGCATTGTCATTGGCTGTAGTGTGTATTTGATTGCCGAACTGCAATGGGACTCAAACGGAGTTTGTGGGCATCAGGTGCGGCAGGGAGAGCGGGAGGAATGGGTGGGTGAGTGGATGGGAAATGGGGAGATGGTGGGATGAGGAGATGGGATTACGAGTAGCTTATCTCCGTCTGATTCACTGCTGATTCCTGCTTAATTCCTACCTACATTCCTATCTAATTCACGAATGCTCTAAAAAATGCTCTAAAGCAGATAGCGCATCTCTATTTCGATCGCTGTTGCGGGGCCAGAGACGCTTACTGCCGTTTCGTTAAAGCTGGGTGGACCCAGGCGAATCGTTGGATTGCCCGAAAATCCAAAGCCTTCGATTGGAATCCCCAAAAAGTTTTGATTTGCCTGTCCATCGCTGTTGGAATCGTGCAGTACCGCAACCGCGTAGGTTCCTGGGGACAAGCCGCTAAAGTTCACTCGAATGGGCTGTCCTGTTAATGCCACACACTGCTGCTGGATGGCTCGATCGCCTTCTGTAGGAAACCCATCATCGTCGGCAAACAGATTGAGGCAGACCTGTCCCTGGCGATTTCTCAGTCCATCGATATTTACCGTTAATTGGCTAGTCGGCGCAGCGTGGGCAGCGGGAAAAAACAGACTTAGCGCAGTGAGCAAAGCAGCACAAGTTTTGAAACGAAAGGTCATAGCAGCTCCAATCATAAGGACTTAAATCCCCACTGAATCATCTGCGCTCTTACTATTAATCATCCACTAATCATCTACCAGCAGTGGCATTACACCATCCGGTGCGAAAGGATGTCTATCAAGCGCAGGGTCACAGAGGGGATACCGCTTCTTATTGTTGTTGAGGGTAGGAACAGATGGCAATTTTTTTGCGATCGTCTTTCCTGACCCAGCAGTGGATTCGTGCATCGTTATCTATTCACTGTTGATTCACATCACTATCTATTCCCAGTGGAGCAAGGCGGGACTAGGGTTTCGCTCCCAAGAGGGAGCATTTTCTGTAACAGAAGATTGCTGGCGAGCGTTACAGCGAGAATTTACCGGAGATTTGTTTCTTGAGAGGGATTGCATAAATTCAAACCTCCACGAATCTCCCTTAGGAGGGATACTCGAAGCCGACTTCAGAGGGTGATACTGAAGTGATACAAACTTTTGATTCCCTACTGATTCCCGATTGATTTTCCATTAATCAATTTCTTGCGCTCGCCGCGACACATCCGCCGTAACGCATTCGGTTTTTATTGCTCTAAATAAAGCTTTTTTACTTTTTTCAATTAAATCTCAATCAAACGCTTTGCATTGGCTGGGCTAACGCGACTGGCTCAGGCGATTTGCAGCTATACTTGCCCTTAAATTCTCAATTCTGTTGGTTACTTTTGTGCCATCTCTGTCTCGCGTTCCGTTTCTCACCTCCAAGCGCTGGTGGATTGCTTTACCTTTTGCATTTCTGCTGTTGTTCCTGGCGCATGGAACAGCACTGCTTTTTCGGGTACAGCCTGCGGTGTCGCTTTGGTTTCCGCCGTCTGGGGTAGCGATCGTTCTGACGCTGTGGCTGGGGCCGATCGGGGCAATCTTGGCCGGGCTGACTTCAGTCGTCATGGCTCCGCTGTGGGGCAGTGAAGGCTGGTATCGGCTGGTTGGACTCATTGATGCGATCGAGCCTCTGCTTGCCTGGTGTCTTTATCGCCAGTTTTTTCAGGGGTCACTGTTTCTCAGGGGTCTACGGAATGTGGTTGCGTTTCTGGTGAGTGCCCCGGTGATTGCCTGCGCTGCTTCGGCGATCGTTAGCTCAACGGTGCTGGTGGGGCTGGGGCGCATTCCGGGGGATGAACTTGCAGGCGTTATTGGCAAATGGTGGTTGGGCAATGCGATCGGGACGATGGCGATCGTTCCTACGGCACTGCTGCTCATTACGCCTGTTTTGTATCGATCGGGCTGGCTGGCGAAGTCCAGTTTTATGCTGGAGTCCAAGCTGTTTGCTTCCGATGATCCTGTTCCGTTTTCCTTGTCTCAAATTGTGCGCGCTGCCCCCTGGACAGAGCTGCTGTTTTTGCTGCTTACCTGTGCAACTACAGCAGTGCTGACCGTGCTCGAAAGTCAACACGCGGACTATTCATTTCAGCTTTTCTCGCTGCTAAGCTTTGTGCCGATTCTCTGGGCAGCGGCGCGGTTCGGTGCAACGGGTGGCATGACGATCGCCAGCCTGTGTGTCATCCTGACGCTGCTTGCCTATCTGGTGGTCTATCCCAATGTAATTCTGTTGCCCAGCTTTCCCGTTTTGATGGGCGTTTTTAATATTCACAAGTTCAGTTTGCTGGTGCAGTGTGCGGTGAGCCTCTTTGTGGGAACCGCAATGACCGAGCGGGCAGCGGCGCAGGTGGCACTGGCAGTAGAACGGGTACGAACCCGAGAAAGTCAGGCAAGAGCATTGCTGGCAGAACAGTTGGTGCAGCTCAACTACTCGCTTACGGAAGCCAACCAGCAGCTTCAGCAGAGCGAAGAGCGGTTTCGTACCTCGGTTGAGAATATGCTCGACTGTTTTGCCATTTACTCGACGATTCGGGACGAGTCAGGACAGATTGTGGACTTCAGGACGGAGTATGTGAACCCCGCTGCCTGTGACAATAACCAGATGACGAAAGAAGAGCAAATTGGCAGAGGCTTATGTGAGCTGTTGCCCAATTACAAAGCGTCGGGCTTGTTTGACAGGTATTGTCATGTGGTGGAAACGGGAGAACCCCTGGTCAAAGATTCGCTCGTTTATGCCGACTACTACAATGGCAAATACCTGCGGCGCGCCTTCGAGCTCCGTGCAGTTAAGCTAGGCGATGGCATTGCTGCAACTTGGCGCAATATTACCGATCGCAAAGAAGCTGAAGACGAGCTATTTCGCCGTAAGCAGGAGTTTAAGGCACTGGTGGAAAACTCGCCGGATATCGTTTCTCGCCTGAATGCTGAACTGCGCCACGTTTATATCAATCCTGCGATCACCCGCGTTACCGGAATTCAGTCGGAAGACTTTATCGGCAAAGATTATCTGGAGTTAGGGTTTTCTAGCAAAGAAGCTCAGCTCTGGCGCTCGGCGATCGGGCGCGCCTTTGAAACCGGAAAGGAACAGACGATCGAGTTTGAGCTGTCTGCCCCGACTGGGGAAGATCGCTATTATCAGGCTCGATTTGTGCCAGAATTTGACGTGAATCATGCCGTTGAGACGGTGCTGGGGGTGACGCGAGATCTTACCGACCTGAAGCGAACTGAAGCTGCCCTGCGTCGCAGTGAGGAGCTATCTCGCACGGTGCTGAGAAATTTGCCTAACGGGGCGGTGCTGATGTTCGATCGCGATTTGCGCTACACCCTGGCAGAGGGATCTGCGATTGAGCAAGCAGGTTTTAGCAGCAAAGACCTGGAAAATCAGCTGATGCAGGACGTGATGCCGCCGGAAGCCTTCGACCAGCTTGAGCCGCTCTATCGCAGCGCGCTACAAGGAGTTTCCTCGCTGGAAGAAGTCTGGTATGGCAATCGCCTTTATCTGGTGAATGGAGTACCTGTGAAGAACGATCGGGGCGACATTACTGCCGGCATGGTGATTATTCAGGATATCACCGAGCAGGATGCTGCCCAGCGCGAACGTCAGAAAGCCGAAGCCGCCCTGCGTCAGTCCGAAACACGCTTTTCTCGACTGGCAGAGAACGTTCCGGGCGTGATTTATCAGTACTGGATGCACCCAGACAGTAGCGATCGGTTTAACTACATCAGCTCTGCCTGTGTCGATCTCTATGAGGTGGAAGCCGATATTCTGCTGCAAAATACAGCTCTAACCTGGAGTGTAATTCATCCTGATGACTTGGAGGCGTTCCGGCAGTCGCTTGCGGATGCCGTTGAGCAAAACCGTGAGTGGTCTTGTCAGTGGCGCATTATTACCCCTTCGGGCAAGCTGAAGTGGGTGCAGGGTCGGGCAAAATCCGAACGGCGAACCGATGGCGTCATTATTTGGGATGGATTGCTGCTGGATGTCACCGAGCGAGTGCAGGCAGAGAAAGCCCTGAAAGCCAGTGAAGTTCGCCTGCGAAGCGTGATTGATTCCAATTTGATTGGCGTATTTTTTGGGTCGCTTGAAGGAGCTATTACCGACGCAAATCAAGCATTTTTGCAAATTACAGGCTACAGCCGCGAAGACCTGGAACAGGGAGAACTGCGCTGGGCAGAACTTACCCCGCCTGAATATTTCGATCGGATGCAGACCGGAGCCGCAGAAATCAGGACGCTCGGAACCTGTACCCCGTTTGAGAAAGAGTTTATTCGCAAAGATGGCAGCCGCATCTGGGTGGAAATTGGCGGCGCGATGATCGGCAATGGGGAAGGCGTGGGCTATGTGCTGGATCTGACCGAACGCAAGCGAATCGAATCGGAACGTGCCCAAATTTTGGCGCGAGAACAGGCAGCCCGCAAACAGGCAGAAGCCGCCAGCCGTACGAAAGATGAATTCCTCGCGATCGTTTCCCACGAGCTGCGATCGCCCCTGAGTGCAATGCTGGGCTGGTCGCGCCTGCTGGTAACACGCGAAATGGACGCAACCACGACTCGTAAGGCACTGGAAGCGATCGAGCGCAATGCTCAGGCGCAAACCCAACTCATCGAAGATTTGCTCGACATCTCGCGGATTATTCGCGGCAAAGTGCGGCTTTATACTCGTCCGGTGAACCTGGTGCAGGTGATCGAAGCGGCGATCGACACCGTCCGCCCCACTGCAGACACCAAATCGATCGCGCTCAATTTGCAGATGGATGTCCGTTCCCCGGTCAAAGTTTCTGGCGACCCCGATCGGCTTCAGCAGGTAATCTGGAATTTGCTTTCTAACGGCATTAAATTTACGCCTAATGCTGGTCGGGTCACGGCTCGGCTGTCGATCGTCACGCAGGCGCAGTTCCAGGCTGGCTCGCAGCACAACGCTTCTGAGCTGCCCACCCTTATGCCTGATGTTGCTTATGCTCAGGTTCAGGTCATCGATACGGGGAGAGGCATCAGCGCAGAATTTCTGCCTCAGGTATTCGATCGCTTCCGGCAGGCAGAAAGTGCAACCACCCGAATGCAAGGGGGTTTAGGGCTGGGACTGGCGATCGTTCGCAATCTGGTCGAGCTGCACGGCGGCTTTATTCAGGCAGAGAGCGATGGCGAAGGAAAGGGAGCGACATTCACGGTGTATCTGCCGCTGCTGCCCACCCAGTTGACCAATCCCGAAGATGCGCCTCCAAGCATTATTCCCGCTGCTGCAAATTTAGAGGGCATCTGTGCTTTAGTGGTGGATGACGAGGCAGATGTGCGCGAGCTGCTGATGACCATTCTGGAGCAATATGGCGTACGGGTGCTGACGGCAGCATCTGCTCAGGAGGCACTGGAAAAACTGGATCGATCGCAGCCCGACATTCTGCTCAGCGATATTGGAATGCCTACCGAGGATGGCTACGCGCTAATTCGACAGGTGCGGCAGCGATCGAGCGATCGAGGCGGACAAATTCCTGCCGCCGCAATTACTGCCTTTGCCCGCGAGGAAGACCGGGTGCAGGCAATCAACGCCGGATTCGACGTTCATATTTCAAAGCCGATCGAGCCTGCCCGATTGATTACGGTAGTGACTAATTTGGTGAATCGCCGGAAGTAATGGATTCTGAATCTTCTGACTCCAGCGTCCTCTGGGCAAGCGAGTGCTGAATACTGCCTTCCCCGTAGCCCAGGTCATACAGGCTTGACTGCTCTGGGTCGGTTTCAGGCGGTTGTTTGGAATATCCCATAAGCGCATCCGCTCTGCCCCGGCTAAACCAATCTTCCTCAGCAACTTGCTCAGTCACGTTTCTTGATTCGTTGACCGTCATACTCACTGTTCTCCCTTGAAATAATCACGCTCTACAACAGTTGTGTTTCAGGTTGTATTCTCGTGTTGCGCTCTAGTGTAGTTGCAGTCCCAGGGTGAAATTCAGCTATCTTGCGATAGACTCTTGCGGTTCTCGACGCTAAACATAGACGCGCTAGACACAGACGCGATCGAGTTCCACTCTTGTTTCATCGCTCGAAGCTTGCGGTAAGGTATTCAGAGGCAGAACAGGGCGATTTTCCCTTTGGAAGAGTGCGAGGCGATCGACATGGCACAAAATTTTGCAGAAGTCAGCCCGTTTGGGGAAAATCTGTATATCTTCGAGCCGGAGATGACGGTTTTGGACGAGCCACCCCTGGCTTTCCGGCAGAGTCTGCCTGAAGAGAGTTTACCTGAAGATGCACCAGTCTCAGTCAAGGCTACGCCAATCGCCCTGGGCACAGCAGCGATCGCGATTGAGCCACTTTTACCCAAAGTTCGCTCAGGGATTGATTGGGCAAGTCTAACGCAGGAGGTGTTAACGGTCGAGACGCTGAATCAGTTAATCATGATTTTGCGCGATCGATCTTCGCTGCCGGATTTAGTCACAGAGCATTTATTTCAGCAGCTTTTGCGGGTGTATCAGCACAAAGTTGAGGTGACAGTTCAAACGCAGGGAATCGACGCGATCGATAGCAGTCTGCCCCACTTTAAGCGAATCACGCAGCGCAAAACCGGAGAAAAGAAAATTGAGCTAAATCTGAATCGGGAAAAGATTCATGCTTATCTGAAAAGTTCACTGGATGAGTTTTTTAACTATGCAGGCTTTTGGGAGGATTTTTCAAAGACGATCGGCACAAATTTGATGATCTGGATTGCCGAAAATCTAGATAAGTTTGTAGAACAAAACGTGACCGATCAGGCTCAGCTTGTTGCACAAATTCAAACGCAGCTTTTAGAATGTCCGCCGCTTTTGCAAGAGCGCATTAGCTTACTCGGACAAATTTACTGTCAGGAGATTACTAAAAAGATTCTTCAGGGATTCAATCTGCCCAACTGTTCGCTCCAGGAAATGGATAAGCTGCTGGGTCTGCGGCAAAAGCCCGTTTTAATCACCAGCACCCGTTTGACCCTTGACCCGATTTCGGTGATTCCAACCGCGATCCCGATCGCCAGCAGCATTCGTGCTCAGTTGCGCCCCGACCTCTGGGAAGAAAACGCTGAGCGGCTTGCTGTCTTTCGCTACCGCAGCAAAACCAATCCGAATAACTACATTGAACATTACATTACTAATCCTGGTGATATTGCATTGCTGCCCTGGGAAGCTGCCGAGCAAATTATCAACAAATTCGGTTTTGATACCGTCAAGCTTCAGCTTATTTTTGCCGCCCGCACCATGGAAGAAGATGAGCCGTGGAAGAGCACCTTTACGCTGAAAGCCAGCGATATGATTCATCTGTTGGGCTGGGATCGCAACCACAGCACTAGCCTGCCCGATAAGCGCAATGCCGTAGCGACGACTGCCTACGCACTGTCCTGTTTGCTGGTGAAATCGGTGTGGATCGAGGGACGGGGCAAACGACCGATCGATGCTAGTACGCCGATCGGTCGTATGTGGGATGTCTTGATCGATTTGCACGGTCAGTTTGACTGGGTGAGCGGCAAGATTGAGAAGCCGGACGAAGTGTATATCACGGTCAGCCCGGGACTGTGGACCAAGCATTTTCTGAACCGTGCTGGTAGCCGAGCCAAAGAAGCCCTGCATCAGTTTGGCTACCTGGCAAAAGATATTCTGAAAATCGACCCCTATCATCACGAGATGGCGTTGCGATTGGCAATTCAATTAACGCTGGATGCGCGGATTCGGGTACATAATCAAAATCCCTACGACTATCGCGTGGTCAGCTTGCTGGAAGAAGTGTTGCCTCGCACCGAAATTGAAAAAGCTTTGCAGGACAAACACCGGGCACGCGACCTCAAAAACCGCTGGAACCGCGCCATTAAACTATTGCTTAGCCTGGGCTGGCAAATTGAATACGATCCCGCTACCTATCCCGACTGGCTGCAACCCGGCAGCACTGCCCCCAAACCCGACGACTGGCGCAAAGTGAAAGTGATCGATCGCCTGCTGCAAGCCAAGCTCACGATCAAACCGCCTCACCCGATCCCGGAACTGCTGGGCAAAATGAAAGAACCCCGCAAGCCCAAACTGCTTGAACTGCCCCCTGTAGAAGAATTGACGGGCGATCAAGTGCGGATTGCTAGAGAGCAACTGGGCTGGAGCCGGAAGGAGCTAGGCGGATTTCTTGACCTCAGCGCAGACTACATCGGCAAGCTGGAGCGGGGCGATCGAGTGATTACGCCTGAGCTAGAGTCGCGCCTGAGAAAGCTGCTGCATTTGTAGCGTGGCAAAAGCCTTTAAGCTGCAAAGGCTTCAAGCTGCAAGGGAGTTAAGCCGCAGAAGCTCTAAGCCACCGAGGAACGAGAGCGAGAAGCCGACCGCTGGGCAAGCAGTTTTTCAACCGGGTCCAGCAATTGATCAATCCCGGAGGGACGAGGCATTATCCGATCCGCCTCTTCACATAACGCCCCAAGCGTTTCGCCAGCATCATCTGGAAAATAAGAGGAAATCAGCAGCAGCAGCGGGGAATGAACAAACTTTTCTTTGACCTGCCGAATCAGCGATATCCCATCTAACTCAAGCTGATATCGTGGCGCAGGAATGCAAAAGTCTACGATCGCCACATCAAACTGATCGGCACACTGAAGAAACTGCCAGGGATCACAAAACGCCTGTGTCTCATAGCCCCGCCGACGCAGCGCAATTTCTAGCGCAAAGCACCAGCCCTCGTTGTCATCAACAATTGCAATCCTCACCATAAACCCACTCTGCCAAAAGAACTTTGAAACTTAATTAAGTATCTTGACGAACTTTTGATACCCGTTAAGCAGTTTTGAATGGGTTCAGTTTAATCAATCCAAATTTCCTTAGTTTCTGCCATTGGGATGATTGACTCATCACTTTACGATAGATTCGCGAAGGGAAGTCGTGGGATCGCTTGATCCCCTTATCTTGCTAGCTCAAATCCTTCTTCTGGCTCAAATTCTTTTTCAGCTCAAATCAATCCCCAGGAATCGATCGAAAAATCGACTGCGCCAGATCGATCGCAAAATAAAACACCACTCGATCGCCACCAGCCCAATAAACAAATAGTTGACTGCCCCCAGCGGATAAAGCTCAAAAAAGCGGCTCAGCGATGGGATTGACACGATCAGGAAGTATCCTATCAGCAGCACCCCTGACACGATCGAATATCGCCAGTCGCGGCTCAGTGGTTCTCCTCCGACCCAGGCACGGTTAGGCGGCTTCAGAAAAGGCAGCAGCAGCAGTTGACCCATAATCAAAATTGTGACCAGGGCACTGCGCGGAATTGCATAGTTCACCTGGGTTAAGTCCGATCCAGGCGGCAGATTCAGCACCGCAACCACCAGATAAAAGAGATAGACCAGCAGCGATACCAGGGTGAGCGTCAGCGTCGAAGGAATCACAAAATGCAGCATCGATCGCACCATACTCCGGCGCGGCAGCAGTCCCGGCTTTGCCCAGATTGGCAGAAACATAGTGGGAAACCCTACACCGATTAAAGCCACGATCGCACTTTGCTTGTTTTGCAGCGGAAAGCTTTCGGTGACGATCGCCGTTGCAAAAATCAGCAGCGTGACGCAAAACGTACGAACCAGAAACAGTTTCAGCACATCTTGAATGCCGTTACGAATACATTGTCCTTCCCGAAAGGCACGGGGCAACGCCCCAAACGAATCTTTCAGCAGCACAATATCTGCAACGCCGCGAGTCGCTTTACTGCCGCTTTCCATCGCGATCGCCAGATCTGCTTGCTTCAGTGACAGCACATCGTTCACCCCGTCCCCGATCATGGCCACATAGCGCCCCGATTGCCGCAGATGCTTCACCAGCAACGCCTTTTGTTCTGGCGTAACGCGGCCAAACACCGTGCCTTCTCGGGCTGCCTGGGCAAACTGCGCCTCATCTAATTCTGCAAGCTGCGCGCCCGACACCGATCGAATTTCGCGTAAACCCGCCTGTTTTGCCAGGGCTGCCACCGTGTGCGGATTGTCTCCCGAAATGATCTTCACTTCGATCCCGGCACGGGCAAATCCTTCCAGCGTTTCATACGCTTCTGGACGCAGCCGATCGCTAAACCGCAGCAGAGCCAAAGGCTGTAACCCGATCGGCAGCTCAGCCACATCCGCACTCAGCAGCGTCGGGTCAGGATAATAGGCAAACAGCACCACCCGCAACCCCTGCTCTGCTCCCGACTGAATAAAGTCCAGCATTTCACCTGTCAACGTCAGATAGCGAGACAGTGCCTCTGGCGCACCCAGCACGTAAATTCCCCGGCGCATCTCATCATCCAACGCGATCGCACTCCACTTACGGGCAGACGAAAAGGGCAATTCGGCTTTCAGCAATCGGGTTTTGCCGGGATATGCCAAGGCGATCGCCTCACTGGTGCGGTTTCCAGCGGTGACACTGGCAGCATAGTCGGCAAGCTGTGCCACAATTTCTGCTTTATCTAGCTCGGCTTTATCTGGCTCGGCTTTATTTGGCGGAGCAATCCCCCCTTCGGAACCCTGATCAGCACTGATCCCTTCACCCAACGATGAAGCCACCGGATAAACCTCCTCAAGCTGGATCTGATTAGTTGTCAGCGTTCCCGTCTTGTCGAGACACAGCGTATCTACATTACTAAGGGATTCCACCGCGTTCGCCTGCTGGATCAGCACATCCTGACCGACCATTCGCACCGCGCCTAACCCATACGCCAGCGTGATTGCTAGCAGCAGTCCGGCAGGCACGAGTCCGGCAATCACCGCAAACCGCTGCACAATCTCATTTAGCGAATAGCGGCTGCTGAGAAAGCTAATGCCCACTAGCACCCACAAAAAGCAGGCGATCAGCATAAACACGCGAATCACCACATTGATTTCCACCTGAAGCGGCGTAAACCGTCGCCGAAATGCTCGCGCCTCTGCCATTAGCCGATAAGCCAGCGTCTCGCTCCCCACTTTTTGCGCCTCGTAGCAGGCAGTGCCACTCACACAAAAGCTGCCCGAATATACGAGAGCATTCTTCTGTTTAGGAATCAGATCCGATTCGCCTGTCAGCAGCGATTCATCGACTTCCATGCGTCCCGTACCGACGATCGCCCCATCCACCACCAACTGGTCGCCTGGACGCGCAATCAAAATATCCCCTAGCACAATCTCACTCGGATCAATTTCCGATTCCTGCCCTTCCCGAATCACCGTTGCCTGTGGACGGTTTAACAGTGCAATGCGATCGAGCTGCCGCTTCGCCCAAATTTCCTGATAAATACTCACCAGCACCCCACCAAAAATCACCACCACCACCAAAATTCCATCCCCTACCCGCTGCAGCAGAAACATCACCAGGCTGATCGCAAAGAAAATGAAATTAATTACCGTAAACAAGTTCTCGCGAAGAATCTGACTATAGGAGCGGCTCGTTTTCAGCGGCGCAACATTGCCCTGTCCCGCAGCCCGTCGTGCAATGACTTCTTGCTGCGTTAAACCCTGGAGCGATGGTTCAGAATCGGGAGTAGGGCGATCGGGGAGGGCGGTCATGTTGGAGGGTGGCGGGGTGGATGAGTGGGGGGTGCGTGAGCAGGGGTGAGTGGGTGAGGGCGTGAAGGGGGAGCGTGGGTCTCAGTCCACTATGCCATTATGCAATCTCCAGGTTTTAATATTACCCGCCCCCTACGCTTCTACTCTCCTACGCTTCTACTCCCCATCCCCGCACCCCTTAAAATATTCACAAGTCCCCCACTCCCCACCCCCATGTCTTCCGAACTGGTCGAAATCCTTTCTGCTGACGAATTGCGCCGCACCCTAACTCGTCTGGCTTCTCAGATTGTGGAGCGGGCAGATGATTTGTCGAAGCTGGTGCTTCTGGGCATTTATACGCGAGGTGTGCCGATGGCGGAGCTGCTGGCGCGTCAGATCGAGGTGCTGGAGCAGGTGCGGGTTCCGATCGGCGCACTCGACATTACCTTTTACCGGGATGACCTCGATCGCAACGATCTGCGAACGCCAGAGACAACCGAGATCCCATTTGACCTATCGGGAAAAATTGTGGTGCTGGTGGACGATGTGATTTTTAAAGGACGCACGATTCGAGCCGCATTAAATGCAGTGCATGACTATGGCAGACCCGAAGCAATCTGGCTAGCAGTGCTGGTCGATCGTGGGCATCGAGAACTGCCGATCCACCCTGATTTCACGGGCAAAAAGCTGCCGACTTCTAGAGATGAGCAGGTCAAGGTCTATCTTCAGGCGATCGATGGACGCGATGCGGTGGAGCTGACGACTCGACGCGGAGTTTAGCGTTTTCAAGATTGCAAATACCGTAAAAAAAAGATACGGGGTTTATCGCTCTAATCCTGTGAGACACTAGCGAAAGCCAACGTTTTCTCGCAGTTTCCAACGATCGTGACTTTATCTCGCAGTTCTCACCCCAACCGTCAAATTTCTCCCAGTGCAGCTCCCGCAGAAGCTGAAATCACTCAGGCACGTAAAGCGGATCATCTGCGGGTTTGTCTGGAAGACGATGTGCAGTTTCGCCAGACGACCGGACTGGAACGCTATCGCTTTATTCACTGCTGTCTGCCTGAACTCGATCGTCGTGAGATTGACCTCAGGACAAATTTCTTAGGTAAAACGCTGGGCGCACCGCTGCTGATTTCCTCAATGACCGGGGGAACCGAGCTGGCACAGACGATTAACTATCGCTTAGCGGAAGCCGCGCAGGAATACGGGCTGGCAATGGGCGTAGGGTCGCAGCGCGTGTCGATCGAAAAGCCAGAAGTGCGATCGAGTTTTGCCGTGCGATCGGTTGCCCCCGATATCTTGCTGTTTGCTAACCTGGGAGCCGTTCAGTTGAACTACGGCTACGGGATTGAAGAATGCCAAAAAGCGATCGACTGGCTGGAAGCCGACGCGCTGATTTTGCACCTCAATCCGCTCCAGGAGGCGGTGCAGACCAAAGGTGACACCAACTTTCACGGACTGCTCGACAAAATTGCCCAGCTTTGCGCCAAACTGCCCGTTCCTGTGATTGCGAAAGAAGTCGGCAACGGCATTTCTGCGGCAATGGCAAAGCGGCTGCTCGAAGCCGGAGTGGGGGCGATCGATGTCGCCGGGGCAGGTGGAACCTCCTGGGCAAAAGTCGAAAGTGGACGCGCCAAAGACCCCCTTCAGCGTCGTCTGGGCGAAACCTTTGCCAACTGGGGCATTCCCACCGCAGACTGCATTCTCGCCGTCCGATCGATCGCTCCCACCCTGCCCCTGATTGCTTCCGGCGGACTCCGTCATGGACTCGACGTGGCAAAAACGATCGCCCTGGGTGCTGATCTGGGTGGTCTAGCCCTGCCCTTCCTGCAAGCCGCCGCCGACTCAGAAACTGCCCTACAAGAACTGGTCACAGCCCTGAAAGCAGAGCTAACCACCGTTTTATTTTGTACCGGCACGAGGACGATCGCCGACCTAAAAACTTCCCCTATATTAGAGACAGTTTGAATAGCGTGAAAGCTTTTACACTGCCCCTTATCCTACCCATCCATTCTCACTCCGGCGCTTTCACCTCCGCCTCAATCCCCTGCTGCTGAAGTTCCTGAACTCGCTCCTGTGCCTTAGACTGATCGCTAAACGCCCCCATTTGCACACTGGCTCCATCAGAAAAGTTCCGCACATAGGCATCGGGAACGGCTTCCTGTACCTGATTTAGGTCAGAGTCGCTGCGGTAGGGAGTCACAACATAGTAGTAATTCGATTGCCCGGACGAAGGATTGGCTGCCACCGCAGGAGCCGGACTTTCAGCACGGGGGGCAGGTTCACTGGCGGGAGCAGGAGCAGGAGCCGATACAGCGGGTTGGGCAACAGGTGAAGTCGGCTGCTCTGCAGTTTCCCGAAGCGATGATTGCCCGGAAGACTGGGATGGCGCAGAAGCCGACCGCCGGGGGCTGGATGCAGCAGGACGGAAATTTTCAGCGGGAGCAGGAGCCATCACCGCAGGCTCAGGTGGAACGATGACTGTGGCTAGCTCATTGCTGCTTGCCCCAGAGCTGCCTGTTCCAGAGCGATTTGTTGCAGGTGGAATGAGCGGTTCTAAGGGTCTGTTTGCAGCCTGGGGAGAAGGGCTGGCAGACGGTTTCTGCGGGGCGGTTGGGCTAGGCTTGGGTAGTGTGCTGAGCGTGTTCAGGTTCAGTTCAACAAACTCTTTTGCAGCTAGGTTTGGAGAGGGTGCGACAATTACGCCGGGAACCGGAGACGGCTGGGCGGGAGCAGCATTAGGGGTAGCATTAGGTGAATCTGCGGCTGGCTTTTGAGCCGAGAGAAAGCCGAGACTGGTTGGGTTCATTACCAGATAGCCCAGCGTCGCGGTGGAGAGTAGCAGTAGCAGCAGTGACCCAATGCCCAGCGGCGTGAGCAGGGTATCTAGCAGACGATCGGGCTGAGCAACGCGCTGCTGTGGATCTTCTTCGGCAATGCTGCGAAGCAGTTCTTCGCTGGAGGCGAGATAGTCTTCGGGGGCGGATGGCTCTGCATCGGGCAACTGGAGCGAATCGGTTCTCAACCCTGCTTCTAAGGTCGCAAGCTGAGCTACTTCTGCTGAGGGAGCAGTGGGGGATTCCGGGGCAGCGGGGTCGACAGCAGCAGGGTCGATCGGAATGGATGGGGCAATGCTGATGGGCGAACCGTTTGGTACAAGAGGAGTCCCATCGGGCGATGCCGGCGTTGGGGCAGGAACCTGCGGAAGCTGAAGACCTGCTGGCTGTTGAAGCAGTTTCGAGCTGGCAAAACTGGATTTACGCCGAATGGTTTCTGGCTGTAGGCGTTGCTGTCGCCGATAGCGAGTCAACTCTTCCTCAAGCTGCACATCAAGATTCTCCAGGGCAGCCTGCAAGAGCGGATGCAGCGAAGAAGCGGATGACGCAGTGATCGAGGAAATCGTCTGGGAGGACGGTGCGACGCAGTTCCCCCTCTGGGATTGTTGACTCATAGCGGTACTCCTGCCAAAACAACAAATCAAACAAAAATCAAATCAAACAAAAAATTCAGTTTATAAATCTGCGGACAGAGATTTGCAGAGATTTTAGGGATACAATCGTGACACGATCGCCTGTTCTACTCATGCAACTGCGACTGAGCTTGACTCCGGTTGCCTATAGCTCAAGCGATGGACAACCCGATCTAGAGGAAAAACATTTATCTAGTATCTAGATTTGGAGTTGAGATCCAGTTAATCTGCTGATATAACTCTATCAGTAGAGTCTACAGCGGTTGCCAGATTTCTACTGGCATATCATAACCAATTTTTGAAAAAATACTTGTTTCCGTCTTAAATTTTCTCAGCCTGCTGTTTTAGAAGAAGGATGAGTGAATGCCGAGTCATCGTTTTAACTCGCTGAATCATGTCCTGGGTGCGATCGAGCATCAGGAAAATTGGCAAAGTCGTCGTCAGTTTCAAAAGCTGCTTGCCTGCTGGAATGAGGTGGTGGGGCTTGCTGTCGCTGCCCAGACTCGCCCGGTTGAAATTCAGCGCAAAGTTTTGCAGGTCGCCACATCCAGTCCTGCCTGGGCGCAAAACCTTGCCTTTGAGCGGCACTTAATTCTCACCAAGCTCAACGATCGCCTCGCGCTAGGGCTAAAAGATATCCGCTTTTCGGCGGCGCAGTGGCAAATGGGTGATCGTCTGTTTAAAACCGATAGCCTTTCCCTCTGGCAGAGCCACCCCAGCCGCCTCAAGAATCCGACTCCGTTTACTTCCGCTGCCGCGACTGATCCGCAAACGGCTTTCCGAAGCTGGGCACAACAGATGCGAAGCCGATCGCAGCATTTGCCTCTTTGCCCCACCTGCCACTGTCCCACCCCAGAAGGCGAGTTGGTTCGCTGGTCTGCCTGTGCTCTGTGTGCGGCGAAGCAGTTTCGATGACTTCATAATAAAAGGGTCAGGATATTAAAGAATGAGCTAGCGCAGTCTGATATTGCTGCCCGCTCAGAATTTTGGATGAACCCTATAAATTTCATGCGAAAGCTGCCCTGGTTATCGCTTTTTCTGCTGTTTATTGCCTATACGTCTTTTAGCTGGTTTGTTGCCCGCACAACGGTTTCCTGGCTGACCTGGAGTTTGGCGATTACCTTTACGCTGCTCCAGGCACTTCTGCTCACCACGCTGTTTGCGCGGCTGCGGCTGTTTGCGCGACGGTGGCTTCAGTCAGACTTGGGCTACTTTTGCCTAGTTTTAATCGCGGCGATTAGCGTCACGTTTGCACTCGTCTGGTTTCGGGCGTTTGGCTATTGCCTGGTGGTGCTTGCAGCAGAAATTTTGGCGCGGCTTGATCTGCAAAATATGGGGTGCAATCGCGTGCAGTCGTTAATCGTTCTGACGCTCGTTTCTTTTACAGGGCTGGTAGTAGGGTGGTCAGTGAGCCTGAATCCGTTCTTTCGTGCAGGGTAGTCTTTTATCTTTGCTAATCTTTCGTTCGGGTAAGCTGCATAGGGGAATGAAATCGATCGTTCTTCTCCGTTCGGGAGATTTCAGTCGATTTGATATGATTTTTACCTGCTCGTGATTGATTTCTCTGGTATTAAAAGATAGAGTGATTTTTCCGAGATGCGGTAGAGTGGGTTAGCGTCGTGTGGGGTAAGGTATGACGAGAACTTATGGCACGCCAGAACCGCCAGAGCGATCGAATCGCCGACCGGGGCATGTGCCGCCCAAAACAATTCCACCCCTGAAGTTGCCGCCCGTGCCGCAAAATGCTGCTCCGCCGAGCAAGCCGCCTCAGCCTGCGCCGAGCAGTTCTCCTGCAAGAGCCGTGTTGCCCAATCCCTCTTCAGCCGCCCCTTTGCCGCGCGATCCGATTCCGGCAAAATCTGTACAGGAGCCAGACTCGCTGCTTTGGGATGAAGCCGAGGCGATCGAAAATGATTCAGATTTAAATCATCGTTCAGATTCCGGATCAGACAATCTAAAAGAAGACGGCTTTAAGGAAAACATCCTGGCATCGACCGTTTCTTCAGCCGTTCCCTTCGTAAACGGATCGAGCCGTCCTGCTAGCAAGGAGCCAGTGACGACCCGCCCCTTCTGGTTCAAACTTTCGGCTCGCCATTTGCACTGGTGGGCAGTGATCTTGGTTTTTGGCTTGAGCGGAATTGGCATTTTGTCTGCGATCGCCCTGCTGAGGTTGCCCTCTCTGCCCAACTGTCCGGAAATGTTTTTGCCGACGGCTTCTGCGTCTTTACGGCTCTACTGCGCTCAGGTCGCCGCCGAGAAGCGAACCCTGAAGGATTTGCTGGAAGCGATCGATCTGGTGCATGCCTTGCCTGCGGATCACCCCTTGCGTCCCGAAATCGATCGCAGCATTGAAGCCTGGGCAAGCGAAATTCTTGATTTAGCGGAGGGGTCTTTTCAGGCGGGAAAACTGAATGAAGCCGTTGATGCTGCCCGTAAAATTCCATCGAACACGGCAGCGCACAAGCTGGTTGAAGATCGGGTCAAGCTGTGGCAAACCGTTTGGTCTAAGGCAGAAGCCCTATACAAGCAGGCAGAAGCCGCGCTAAAGCAGCAAAACGTGCGGCAGGCATTTCTGCTGACTAGTCGTCTGTCGGACGTAGATAATCGCTACTGGGCAACCACTAAATATCAGGAACTCAGCAACCTGATTACGATTACCCGTGACGACATCGGCAAACTCAACCGGGCAAAAGGACTGATTGATCGGGGCGGTGTGGATAACCTGCTGGCTGCTCTGAAGCTGATCGAGGAAATCAAGCCTGTTAGCTATGTCTACGGCAAAGCACAGCAAATGTTGCCCGATCTGGGACGCGAACTGTTTGCGCTGGCAGAAGCCGCCCTTGATCGCCGGGATTACAGTCAGGCAATGAACATCACCAGTCTGATTCCCGAATCTGCCAAATTACAGTCGGAAGTGCAGGACTTCAATACCCTGGCAATGGCTCAGTCTCAGGCATGGGGCGGCACAGTGGACGATCTGGAAGCGGCGATCATTGGGGCACAGCGCATCAAGTCCGATCGCCCGCTCTACAGCAAAGCACAACAGTGGATCAGCCGCTGGCAGGTTGAAATCAAAGATGTCACCATTCTCGATCGCGCGAAAGAATTGGCGGCAGGTGGAACCCTCGATGATTTGCGAGTTGCTATTGCTGAAGCGCAGCTGATTCCCCGCAGCAACCCGCGTGGCACGGAAGCCAGAGATCAGATCAATGAGTGGCGAACGCAGATTGAAACCACCGAAGACCAGCCTTTTCTCGATCGCGCTGACCAGTTTGCCAACGATGGTGATATTGCCGCGCTCCAGGCTGCCATTAACGAAGCCAGTCGAATCCAGTCCGGTCGGGCACTCTACGGCGAGGCACAGGATCGCATTCGTGGCTGGCGTGATCGGGTCGAGCAGTTTCAAGATCAACCAATTCTCGATCAGGCAAGGCAGTTGGCGGCGGGTGGCGATTGGAACAGCGCGATCCAGGTTGCCAGTCAGATCGGCAATGGTCGATCGCTTCACGCTGAAGCTCAGGACGAAATTCGTACCTGGCGCGATCGGGCTGAAGATTCGATAGATAAGCCTTTGCTCGATCGGGCAAGGCAGTTGGCGAACCAGGGCAGATACGGAGATGCGATCGAGGTCGCCACCCAGATCGGCAGCGGTCGGTCGCTTTATGACGAGGCACAGTCTGACATTCAAGAGTGGAGCCAGCAATCGCAGGGACAAAGCGAGATGCAGGAGGCATACCGCGCCGCCAGTGCCGGAAGCACCCGAATGCTGATTTCTGCCATTCGCATCGCAAACCGCATCCCCTCCGGTAGCCTCGCCCGCGCAGAAGCTGATCGGATGGTCGACCAGTGGAGCCAGGAGATTCTGCAAAGGGCTGAATCCCAGGCACTTTATGATGTGACGGGCGCAATTCGCATTGCCAAGAGCATTCCGTCAAGCTCATCGATTTATGAGAGTGCGCAGCAGCAGATCCAGGTCTGGCAGAGCCGTTCTCGGTAAGTGGATGACGAGATAAGGGATAGGGGAGGAGGGATAAGCAAGCCTCCAATTCCTTCTTAGGAGCGGCAGGCATGATTTACCCGGAGCGGGCAGAATCGATCGCCTTGGATTCGAACAACCAGCCCATGCCGATCGTCTGATTACAGAATTACAGCAACCTCCTTCAGGAAGACACGGCTAAACGGCTCTTCTGGGCTGAGATGATACTGCTCGATTAATCCATTCCGGTAAATCGAAATCGTGCTGTCTTCACGGGTGACGACGATCGATTCATGAAATACATCGCGGCTCAGCATTTTCTCGGCTTCGGTAGGATTGTCCAGAATCACCATATTGCTGCCGTAGTAGAACATTCCCTGCTGCTCCAGCACTTCGCCCGGATACTCTGTAATCAGCAGATCCAGACGCGGATTTCGCACCAGGCTCATCAGGTTAGTGTTGTAATCCGAGTGCATCATCTTTTCGGAGCGATTCACAAACACACCTTCTCGGCAGACTGCCCCGATCGTCCAGTTGGGGTGATGCAGCAGAATGTGATCGATCAGTTCCTCCAACTCCTTCACCGACACCCGGTTGAAGGTAATCGTCGGAATTCGTGCCGCTTCGCCTGACTCAAAAAACGTTTCTAGAATCGGAGACGTTACATCAACGCTGGAGCCGATCGACGGACGCAGGTGCATATATACGCCCGGAGCCGCATTGATTTCGATAATGCTGAGATTGCCCTGTCGCCAGGACGTTGCCAGATCCGACGCGATCACATCAATTCCCAAACAGGTCAACTGAAAATGCTGGGCGATATCCTGCGCCAGGATGATATTGTCTGGGTGGACGCTGTGGGTTGCGTCAATGCTGACTCCGCCCGCCGAAAGGTTTGCCACTTTTCGCAGATACACGATGCGATCGCGGTCTAGCACCGAGTCCAGCGAGAGGTTCTGCTGCTCCAGATACAGGTGCATTGCCTGATCAACCTGGATTTTGCCCATTGGTGAAGTTGGAGTATCCGCACGCAGGGGCGACCGGTTTTCGCGATCGATCAGTTCACCAATTGTGGATTTGCCATCGCCCTTCACCGAGGCTGGCTGTCGCTCGGTTGCCGCCACAAATCGCCCATTCACACACAGCAAGCGATAATCGCGTCCCGAAATGCTGGTTTCCACAATAATTCGCACGGGCTGATCTTCTTCGATTGCCTGTACCGCCCGCTCATAGGCAGCTTCTAGCTCAGCGTCGTCCTGCACATCTGCCGTCACACCGATGCCTTTGTGTCCGCTGACAGGCTTTACCGCTACAGGATAGCCAATGCGATCAGCAGTTCTGAGTGCGTCTTGCAGCGATCGCACCACCTGACCCCGGGGCACAGGAAAGCCCAGCGTTTCCAGAAAAGCTTTACAGTCGTCTTTGCGCGTGGTGAAGTCAGAATCCAGATGGCTATCGTGGTTAAAGGTGGTTGCGATGCCTCGCACCTGCTTGCGTCCGTAGCCGTACTGCATTAAGCCCTCATCCCACAGGTAAAACGCAGGAATTCCCTTCTGATGAGCTGTCCGCAGCAGCGCGTACACGGTGGGACCACCGTACACCGATCGCCGGAATAACCCCTGCATCACTTCCAGCGAATCGTCGAGCGAGAAAGGCTTGTCCTGGCGAATTGCCTCAAACCAGTCCCAGACACAGTACACCACTTCCCGACAAGTGCGAGCATGAAGACACTCGATTGCGATTCTTGCTTTGTCGCCCTGCGCCTTTTCGTCCTGAAGCAGGACCGACCAGCGCTCGAAGTGCAAACCCATTTCCAGCTTGTTCACTTCGGCTGCCGTCCGTGCAAACAAATGGGCATGGGACGGATAGTGCTCGTCGCGCAGGTGCGGATACCGCTGGCTCAGTTCATCCAGATAGTCTTCGATCGCAAGCGGTTCACCCGCTCCGGTTAGCGCAAAATCGAAGACAAAAGCAGCCGTTTCTAAATAAGGATTTGGACCTTCAATATGACGAAAATTAAAGATATCAAAGGCATCGCTTCGGCGTGCATTCACGGGAGACAGGTCGGAAGCATCGAAGCCACGGTCGAAATGAGGTTCTTGACTGTAACCCCGGCTTGGGTTGAGTACCATGAGGCGATCGTTTTCTCTTTCACATCATGAGAAACTTTATAACGGGAATGCGGGACTTACCTCTATCTCTAGATAAGCCGTTCCCTGATCCGATGACATAAAAATATCGGAGTTCAAAGGCTGTTTGAGCAGTGTTAAACGCGCAAATTCACAAATGAATCTTTTGTTCTAATCCCATTGGAACGACACAAAACTTTTCGTCCTAAGAGAAGCAGACACTTTGAAATCATGGGGAGAGCTAGATTTCTGCCGCAGCGCGGGGCAGTTCCAGTCACAGGGATCGCTCTTTCAATATTCTCTGAACCCACTCTTTTAGCATTTCCTTATAAAGGATTCTCAAGCTTTCCTTAATCTTCCAAGGCAATTTCATCCTAATGATTCTCTCACTATCAATCGGCGTATGACCGATGAGTGGTGCAATAAAACCATCAAGATTCTATAACTAATGGAGTGCTGAGTTTTAAGTAATGTCAATTATGACAAACCGTCCTCAAGCCAACTTGAAAAACGAGATTGAGCGATTAGCAGAGGAAGCCTTTCATCGTCATTTAATCTCCGGCTACGGCAACGGAGAATCCAGCAATGAATATCAAATCATCTATGAAGGCAAGCCGCGCCATTTCTCGCTGGAATACGCCCGCAACTTTCTGCGCCAACTCATTAACCACAAGCAGCCGCCCCACCTGATGCATCTCAATCACCACCTGGACTTCAATTAGCCGATCGACCCGATACAATAAAGCTTGTTCTGTTTCGCCCTACGGTGCAAGCCTTCATGTCTGATGCTCCTTCGATCGCCAACGCTCCTTTTTCGCTGCAAGAAATTACCTCCGAAGGCATTAAGCCCGAAGAATACGAGGAGATTTTGCAGCGATTGGGGCGGCATCCCAACAAAGCAGAGCTGGGAATGTTTGGGGTGATGTGGTCAGAACACTGCTGCTATAAAAATTCGCGCCCTCTTCTCAAGAATTTCCCGACTACAGGTGACCGCATCCTGGTGGGGCCTGGTGAGAATGCAGGCGTAGTAGACATGGGCGACGGGCTGCATCTGGCATTTAAGATCGAGTCACACAACCACCCCTCTGCCGTTGAACCCTTTCAGGGAGCTGCAACCGGAGTGGGTGGCATTTTACGTGATATTTTCACGATGGGTGCACGTCCGATCGCTGTTCTTAACTCGCTGCGGTTTGGCGATCTAGAAGATGCCCGGACGAGAAGGCTATTTAGCGGCGTGGTCGCGGGAATTTCACACTATGGTAATTGCGTTGGCGTTCCTACGATCGGCGGTGAAGTGTACTTCGATCGCGCCTATTCGGGCAATCCTTTAGTGAATGCAATGGCGATCGGCTTAATGGAAACGCCGGAAATCGTCAAATCGGGCGCGAATGGCAGTGGCAATCCGGTGCTGTATGTAGGTTCTACGACCGGACGAGACGGCATGGGCGGTGCGAGTTTTGCCAGTGCAGAATTAAGCGATGAATCGATTGACGATCGCCCGGCCGTGCAGGTGGGAGATCCGTTCCTGGAGAAATCCCTGATTGAAGCCTGTCTGGAGGCATTCAAAACTGGGGCAGTTGTTGCCGCGCAGGACATGGGAGCTGCCGGAATCACTTGCTCTACATCGGAAATGGCAGCCAAAGGTGGAGTTGGCATTGAGCTAGACCTGGACAAAATTCCAGTGCGCGAAACAGGCATGATTCCCTACGAATATCTGCTGTCCGAGTCGCAGGAGCGAATGCTGTTTGTTGCCCACATAGGACGCGAACAGGAACTCATCGATATTTTCCATCGCTGGGGACTTCATGCGGTCGTCGCTGGAACCGTGATCGAGGAGCCGATCGTCCGCATCCTCTTCAAAGGTGAAATTGCCGCCGAAATTCCCGCTACGGCACTGGCAGACAACACGCCCATTTATCACCGGGAACTGCCGCCCGAACCGCCCCAATATGCCCAAACCGCCTGGAAGTGGAACGAGTCTCAGCTGCCGCCCTGCACCGCACAAGGCATTACGATCGATAGCAAGAATTACACCTGGAATGAGGTTCTGTTGACGCTGCTGGATACGCCCTCGATCGCCTCAAAACGCTGGGTTTATCACCAGTACGACCATCAGGTACAAAACAACACCGTCCTGCTTCCCGGTGGAGCAGATGCCGCGATCGTCCGCCTCCGTCCTCAACTTCCTGCTGCTTCCCCTGATTCCCGTCTCTCCCTCAACGCCCCTGCCGCGTTCAACAAGGGTGTTGCCGCCACCGTAGACTGCAATCCCCGCTATGTCTACCTTCATCCCTACGAAGGGGCAAAAATGGCAGTGACTGAAGCCGCCCGGAATTTAAGCTGTGTGGGTGCAGAACCGCTTGCCGTTACCGATAACCTCAACTTTGGTAGCCCCGAAAAGCCGATCGGCTACTGGCAGCTTGCAGAAGCCTGCCGGGGACTCGCGGAAGCCTGTCAGGAATTCAGTACGCCCGTCACAGGGGGCAACGTCTCGCTGTACAACGAAACCCTCGACCCCGCAGGCAACCCCCAAGCAATTTATCCCACTCCGGTGGTGGGTATGGTCGGGCTCGTCCAGGACTTAGGCAAAATTGCCGGGCAGGGCTGGCAAGCGGAAGACGATCGCATTTATCTGCTGGGTCTCATGACAGAAGCCTCTCCCGCACTAACGCTAGGCGGCTCGGAATACCTAGCAACACTGCACAATACGATCGCCGGACTTCCCCCGATCGTGGATTTTGACCTGGAACGCAAGGTTCAAACTGCCTGCCGTACTGGGATCAAGCAAGGTTGGGTGCGATCGGCGCACGATTGCTCAGAGGGAGGGGTGGCGGTTGCGTTAGCTGAGTGCTGTATTGCTGGCAACCGGGGCGCAGAGATTCAAATTGCAAATGCTTTGTCGGAGCGATTCGATCATTTGCTGTTTGCCGAAGGCGGAGCCAGAATCATTGTCTCGATCGCCCCCGATCACGTACAAGCCTGGGAAGACTATCTGAATCAGCACCTCCACGGCTGCTGGCAGGCGATCGGTCAAGTTAACCAAACAGGGGGAAGCTTGCGCCTGACCACCTCTAATACCCCGGAACTCCTCAATCTCCCGGTTGAACAAATCAGCGATCGATGGAATTATGCGATCGAGCGTCGAATGCAGCAGGATTGAGCCATTCGCTTGAGCATCGGACAGGCTAGCTATCCCGTACAGGTTAATTTGTTAGGTTAATCGGTGTGGAAATTAAGCTTTCTCCGCGGCTCGCAGTCCTCCCAGAATTGGGGTCAGCCTCTGAGAATTGGGGTCAGAAAGAGAAGCAGAAGGGGCAATGCAGGATCTCTCGCCCTTCCTCTATCTCCTTGTTCTCTACCCTAATTCTCCTGATTCCCTACCCCGATCGCCTTCTGACCTACCCAAATCCAATTCAAGGCCAATTCAAGGATTGATATCTGCATCTCTGGAGTTCGGATGACCCATCTTTTATTCCGCTAGCAAGACGCTCGAAGAGTACGCTACTGTTAAAGGGGACATTAAGCAATTTTAACCAAGTCTTAGTCCAGCGTTTTCGTCCAGTGTCCTAGTTCAGCTTTGCCCAGCTCCTAGTTCAAAAAAAGTCCCCTGGCTTTTGCGCTCAATCTGACGCGATTCCATGCGATCGCAACCTAACAAAATTACCTGACATTACCAATCGCCCATTAATACCCCATCCACGGAGGAATCAAACGCGCCCATGCTGCCAAATTCTGCGGATCACGCCGATCAGGTTGCCGACCAGCCCACAATGGCATCTTCTAGCCTTGACCCCCGACCCGATAAGCCCGAAGAAGCCTGCGGCGTATTTGGTATCTATGCTCCTGGCGAAGATGTCGGCAAACTCACTTATTTTGGCTTGTATGCGCTTCAGCATCGCGGACAGGAATCGGCAGGAATTGCGACCTTTGACGGTCAGCAAATGCACCTGCACAAAGACATGGGCTTGGTATCGCAGGTGTTTAGCGAACAGATTTTGAAACAGCTTCCAGGCTATTTGGCAGTTGGGCACACGCGCTATTCCACGACCGGATCGAGCCGAGTGGTAAATGCTCAGCCCGCAGTCGTTGAAACTCGCCTGGGCACCCTGGCTCTGGCTCACAATGGCAACTTGGTCAACACGCCCCGGCTTCGCGAAGAATTGCTGCGAACCGATGCTCAATTGCAGACCACGACCGACTCTGAGATGATCGCTCACGCAATGGCAGAAGCTGTGAGTGATTTGGGTGACTGGGTTCAGGGGGCGGTCGCTGCCTTCAAACGTTGTGAGGGAGCTTTTAGCTTATGTATTGCCACTCCGCAGGGCATTATTGGGGCGCGGGATCCCAACGGGATTCGTCCGCTCGTTATCGGCACACTTGAAACTGAAGATGCCGGAATTCGCTATGTCCTGGCATCAGAAACCTGCGGACTCGACATTATCGGCGCGGACTATTTGCGCGATGTGCAGCCCGGAGAGTTAGTTTGGATCACCGAAACAGGGCTGAGTTCGGTTCAGTGGGCACCGCAAACCAAGCGGAAACTCTGCATCTTTGAGATGATTTACTTTGCCCGTCCCGATAGCGTAATGAACGAAGAAAGCCTCTATACCTACCGGATGCGGATTGGCAGACAGCTTGCAAAGGAATCTTCTGCTGATGTCGATTTGGTGATGGGCGTCCCAGATTCTGGCATTCCGGCGGCGATCGGCTTTTCGCAAGAGTCGGGTATTTCCTATGCAGAAGGCTTGATCAAAAACCGCTATGTCGGGCGTACTTTTATTCAGCCTACGCAATCGATGCGTGAGTCGGGCATTCGCATGAAGCTAAATCCGCTAAAGGATGTGCTGGTCGGGAAGCGAGTCTTAATTGTGGATGATTCGATCGTGCGCGGAACCACCAGCCGCAAGATTGTGAAGGCACTGCGCGATGCGGGAGCCACCGAAGTTCACATGAGAATTTCCTCGCCGCCTGTCACTCATCCCTGCTTTTACGGCATTGACACCGACACTCAAGATCAGCTCATTGCTGCCACGAAATCGGTCGAAGAAATCCGGCAGCAAATCGGCGTGGATAGCCTGGCGTACCTGAGCTGGGAAGGAATGCTGAAATCGACGGGTGAGGATCCCGCAAGCTTTTGTTCTGCCTGCTTTACAGGTGATTACCCTGTTGCTGTGCCTGAACATGTGAAGCGATCGAAGCTTTTGCTGGAAAAAGTGCCTGTCTAGACTGCTGAAATTCAGCCGATTAACCTGTTCCTCACTGCCGACGATCGCAGACTGCAAGACTTGTTTCTCAATGCAGTTCGATCGTCGGTTTAGTTTTGCAGCAAAAGAACCTGTTTAAGTAGCTTCATCCCAATCGAACGCCATTGTTTCGATCGAACGTGACGTTTTGAGAGGAATTGAAAAGAACTGAGACGGCGGCTTTTGCGGGGCGCAACTCAAATCAGAATAGGAGCAAGGCGATTCTCAAAGATTCTGTCGCTGTTTCTGTTCTCGATTTCCTTCAGGAGTGAACTGATGCCCCTCATCCAGATTAATGACACTACATTACGCGATGGCGAACAGGCTGCGGGAGTTGCCTTTAACCTGGAAGAAAAAGTAGCAATTGCCCAATTCTTAGACGCGATCGGCGTCCCCGAAATCGAAGTCGGGATTCCGGCAATGGGCGATGCCGAAATTCAGGCGATTACTGCCGTTCGTCACCTTGGGCTTAACGCAAAGCTGATTGGCTGGAATCGAGCCGTGATTGCAGACGTTACTGCATCTCTGGCCTGTGGCTTAACGCGGGTGCATATTTCGGTTCCTGTGTCTGAAATTCAAATCGCGGTTAAGTTTCAGGGCGATCGTCAGCAAATGCTTACTCGACTGCGAGACACGATCGCCTATGCCAAAGATCACGATTTATACGTGGCGATCGGCGGCGAAGACTCCTCCAGAGCCGAATCCGGCTTTCTGCTCGATGTTTTGCTTCAGGCACAAGCGTGGGGTGCGTCCCGCTTTCGCTTCTGTGATACAGTCGGCGTTCTCGATCCGTTTGCCACTTATGAAAAAGTGCGGGAGTTAATGGCTGCTACTGCACTGGATATCGAAATGCACACGCATAACGATCTGGGATTAGCAACGGCAAACGCATTAGCCGGAGTCAAAGCCGGAGCCGTTTCGGTGAATACAACGGTAAATGGCTTGGGAGAACGTGCCGGAAATGCACCGCTGGAAGAAGTGGTGATGGGATTGAAACAAATTTATGGAATTAAAACGGGAATCGCAACTCATCAGCTGATTGAACTTTCTCAGCTTGTGGCGAAAGCCTCTGGAAGCTGTATTCCACCCTGGAAAGCGATCGTGGGCGAGAATGCTTTTGTACACGAATCTGGTATTCACGCCGATGGCATTCTGAAAAACCCGATCGCCTATCAGCCCTACGATCCGCAAGAAATTGGGCGGCAGCATCGTCTCGTCATCGGCAAACATTCGGGACGGCATTCGCTGATCAATTTATTGCAGCAGCACGGCATCACCCTGGCCCCTCAGGAAACCCAAATGATTCTCGATGCAGTCCGGCTGCGATCGACCCAAATGAAATGCAATCTGACTCCAGACGAACTGCTGACGCTGGTGCAGCACCGCAAATCCACTCCTGCGATCGGCTGAATGACCAGATCAAGAACTGGCGAGATGATTCAGATCAATCATCGAATCAATCCGCGATTGCCCTACAGCTTGTTGACGGGGTTTACGATTTGCTGGAGCGTGCTATCTAAAGAATCGATCGCAGGTAAGGTCAAGCGAAAAATATCCTCCAGTACGGTGCGTAATTCATCAACGGTTTTGAGGACGCGCTGTTCGGTTTGTCCGTTCAGATAATGCGTTGAAAGCTGATTGTTTCGCAGAGAATAGCGACAGTCGATATCAGGTCGGGCAACAATCAGGTGATTGACAAACAGAGAATCAGGATGGCTTGCGACATACCAGTTTGATACTTCGTAATCGGGCAAATGCTGCTCCTGAAGGTCAAAGGTGTAGAGCGGCTTCCACGCCTCGCCGAGCTTAGCCTGCATTGTGTAGGTGTGGTTGTCGGCGATAAATCGAAACGGCTCATGGGACGTGCTTTGCTCGATGTCAGGAACTAGACGTAGCGGGGCAGTCAGCGTTAATCCGCCAAATCCCACATCGGCAATATAGGGCTGTTCGTCAATGTCAACCAGCAGCAGCATGTGGGTTCGGGGCATCATCGTTCCTTCGGGTATATTCCACTGAACCCGTGCCGCTAAACTGGTCACGCGAAATCCAAGGGTGATTAAAACCGATCGCAGCAGCAAGTTTTGCTCAAAGCAATATCCCCCTCGACCCTGCTCAAGGAGCTTTTGCTGAAGCGATGGCAAATCAAGTCGAACGGGCTGCTGGAGCAGCGGATTCAGATTCTCGAAGGGAATGACTGCGGGATGTCGCTGATGAATTGCTTTGAGCGTATCCAGCGTCGGAGCATAATTATTCTCAAGAGAGAATCCATTTGCATTGTTGCGATAGCCAATCCGCTGAAAATAAGCATCAAGATTGACTGGGGCGAAAGCTTGTTCCAATTTATAAACTCCTTTATCCGTCTCAATTCTCAAAGACGGTTATATTGAGTTTCTCTCCCGGAGAACAAAGCCGCAGCATTTTCGTTAACAACGATTTAAGCAACGAATTTAAGAAAGTTCCCCAGTTCTTTCCTCAGTCTAATTTGTTTGACCGTTCAAGCAAGTAGTCTTTCGTAAATCTTTCATTTGTAGATCTTTCATTCATTGGGGCTGTCATTTTAGATCGATCTGCTGCCAATAGATGAATGTTTTCTAGATGAATGTTTTTTAGATGAACGTCCCCTAGCTCAATGTTCTCTAAATGCTGTACTGCACTTCGTAATACCGCGCTCAAAGATTATGTGTCGATATAAAGCTCTTGAATGAGCTGCTCATCCCAGTAGGACGCTTCAACCTTGTGCCCATCCGGGTCGCGTACAAAGCAGCCGTAGTAAGGTTCACCGTACTCAGGTCTGCTTCCCGGCGCGCCCTCGTCGATTCCTCCATTGGCTAACGCGGCTTCATAAAACGCATGGACTGCTTCTGGAGTAGGTGCGATAAACCCGATGTGCGTACCATTTCCGACGGTTGCGCGCTGACCGTTGATCGGCGTTTGCACCCAAAATTCGGGATACATCTTTCCGTAAGCCACTGCGCCCGGATGTTCCATAATTCGTTTGCAGCCTAACGTTGGCAACACGCTGTCGTAAAAGGCAACTGCCCGTTCAAAATGGTTTGTGCCGATCGAAACGTGCGAAAGAATACTGGGGCTATCTTCCATAAACCCTCGTCAGATTCGATTCAAGATTAAACTTTGAAGCGATAATAGCAAGTACATTTGCACTAAGTCAATGGGGACGATCGCCTGAATCGATCGATTGCAGGTCAATTACAATACCAGAATTACATTTCTTTGATAGGTTGTGGTTGGCTCGATCGCCTGATTTCGTCTAAGGTAATGAAGCCGATCGCACGACCTTGCTCGACGACCATCAGCTTTTCCGCTCCGGTTTGTAGCATGAGTGAGAGTGCCCGGCGCAGCGTATCGTCTGGGGAAAGGGTCAACTCAGATGAGATTGGATAGGGTTCAGCAGTGGTCAACATGACCGATCGCACCTGCAGCAGTCCCAGTTGACGCACCATATCGTTTGCGCCCACCAGCTCTCGCACAAAGGAGTCGGCAGGCTGGGTCAAAACGCGAAAGGGCGTATCGAACTGGATAATTTGTCCCTGTCGCATAATTAACAGGCGATCGGCAAGGCGTAACGCTTCTTCGACATCATGGGAGACAAATAGGATTGTTTTTTGAAGCTGACGCTGGAGCCGCAAAATTTCATCTTGCAGTGTTGTGCGTGTGATGGCATCGATCGCCCCAAAGGGTTCATCCATCAGCATCACTTGCGGATCGCCTGCCAGAGCACGGGCTAAGCCGACCCGCTGCTGCTGTCCGCCCGAGAGCTGTGCCGGATAGCGACGACGAAACTCCTGAGGTGGTAGTTCGACCAGTATCAATAGCTCATCAATTCTTGCCTGAATGCGGGGACGCGACCAGCCCAGCAGCTTTGGCACGACCCCGATATTTTGGGCAACGGTCATGTGGGGAAACAAGCCCCCCTGCTGAATTACATAGCCAATCTGTCGCCGCAGGGCAGTCCGCGAAACCTGGCGAATATCGCGATCGCCCAGATAAATGCTGCCCGATGTCGGCTCATACAGACGGTTAACCATCTTCAGCAGTGTGGTTTTGCCACACCCCGACGGTCCCAGGATCACGACCAGTTCGCCAGATTCGATCGTGCCGCTACAGCGATCGACCGCCGGACGAGTCGCCCCCGGAAACCGCAGGGATACCTGATCAAAGCGGATCTGGCTCACAGCAGTCCTTCTTGCTGCAAAAATTCTTTTGCCACCTCTGCGGGTTCGCGCTGCTTGCCGCTGACTTCGTAGTTGAGTCGCTGCATAGTTTCATTCGTCAGCAAAGGAGCAAGCTGATTTAACGCCTTCTGCATATCGGGGTGGCTTTCGATCGCAGCCTGTCGCACCACGGGCGCAATTTGATAGGGCGGGAACAGCTTTTTGTCGTCTTCCAGCACAATCAGCTTAAAGGCACTGATTTCGCCGTCTGTACCAAAGGCAACGGTGACATCTGCCTCGCCGTCAACCAATCCCTTGTATCGCAAACCGGGATCGACTGCCTTGTATTCTTCAAGCTGAAAGTTACCGTACTTTTGCTTGATCCCGGGAAGCCCATCTTCGCGCACTTCAAATTCGGGCGGACCGATCATCGTGAGTTCGCTGGCTTTTGCCGCCATGTCTGAAATAGTTTTTACTCCAAACTTTTGAGAACCTTCAGTCGTCATCGCCAAAGCCTGCGTGTTGTTCATCGGAGCAGGCTCCAGCCACACCAGATTAAATTTCTCCTTGTAGTTCTGGGAAACGGTGTCGAAGACCGCTTTTTGATCGCTATTCGCCGGCAGTTTCAGGACGGTAAGCAGTCCGGTTCCCGTATATTCCGGGTAAACGTCAATTTCACCGTTTTCGAGTGCTTTTTGAGCCACGGGCGTTCCGCCTAGGTTCAGCTTGCGCTCGACCTGAAGCCCAGCTTTTTCTAGCACCGAGGCATACATTTCGCCGATGATAAACTGCTCTGTAAAGTCCTTGGAGCCAACCCGAATCGGAGTTTGATTGTTGCTGCTATTGCCGCCCGTCGCGCAGGCAATCAGAATGCCCGCCGTGACCAAAGCCAGCAGGGGCATGATGATAAAGTGACGGATTCTTTTCATGGAATCTACTTTTCGTAAGGGATTTAAATGAAGCTTCACTGTCAGTTTCAGTCATCCTGCCATAATACCGAACTCAGGGAAGCCAGCGTGGACGTAATCCGGCAATGTTGAGTGCTTGGGGCTGTGCCTGAACAGGATTGCCTCGATCGTCTTGCACCACAGGCAAAAACCAGAGCTGACTGCTGGCGATCGTCGTGCCTGCTTGAGTTTGAACTGAACCAGACTGATTCTGGTCATTGGTCGCGACAATCTGGTCAAACAGAATTCCCAGCCCGTCGGGAGCGAGGCTAACCTGAATATCGCGCTGGAGCGGCAGCCGCAGCAAATCGGTGAGCTTTCCGGTTTCCAAATGGATTGCGGCAATGTATGGTTCTTCCAGGTATAAATCTCCTGGCAGCAGTTTGGTGTAGAGGCAGTAGAGTGTCTGCTTTGCCCGATCGAACTGTGCTTTGAGAATCGAACCGTTGGTTTTGAGCAGCTCTTTTTCAGTGCCTTGATTCGTGACATAAAACAGCGATCGCGACGGGTTACCGGGCGTGCTGTTAAAGTTCACCATCGCTGCTGCCGAGCCATCCTGAGAAAAGCTCAAAATCATGCCAAACCGGGGCAGAAAGTCGAGTCGCTGAGCATCCGTTGCGAGCGGCAAAATTGCCATTCCCTGACCCTGCGACATGGCAAGCGATCGGCTATCGGGCGCGATCAAAAAATCACCGCCCGGCTCGGTTTTAATTTGCTGCGGGGCTGCCCCGGTTTTCAGCATCCACAAGCCGAACTCAGCCTGGTTTTTGCGATTGGCGCGCTGAACGACGATCGACTCTCCATCGGGAGACAGGTCAAACTTGAGATTTTGATAGTCTTTGTTGTCCAGGATGAGATCGATCGTGCCCGCAGGCTTCACCGGAACCGCGACAGGCGCAACACCCTGCTTCAGTTCGGTGGGGGTGCTGGCAGGAGATGCAATTTGAATTCCAGTGCTGACCGTGTAAAGCTGCTGATCCAGCACGTTCTGCATATTCTGAGCCGAGTCCGTCGCCGAAAATAAGATGCGATCGCCCTGCGGATACGGTTCAAACTCCATTACGGCAAGGTTTGGCGGCGTGAGGATGCGCTTTTCCTGGCGGGTCAAATTTTGCAGCACCAGTCGCCCTTTCTCTTCCCCCGCTACACCCAGATAAACAAACGCTCGCTCGCGGGTGCGAAACGTGCCGCTAAACTGCGAGTTTCCGGCATGGGGATCATGGGCAGGGGTAAACCGATCGCGAATGCCGTTCAGCGTCACCTGATAAGTTTCTCCGTAGGGAGCCGGAGTTTCTAGTGTGTACGCCATGCGTCTGCCTGCCCAGCTCACCTTGCCGCGCAACGGTGGATCGATCTTCAGGTTACTTTCCACGCTGCTGTGATCCATCGGACGGCTAAAAGTGAGAATAAATGCTGTATCTTCTGCGCCGACCTGCCGCCCCGCCCAGCTAAAGTCGCGCACTCGTGCCATTGCCCGATCGCCTTTAATGATTAGTCCGCCAATTGCCAGCGTTAACGCCAAAATCAGCACAATTGCGGTGCGATCGATCGGCTGACGAAGCGATTTGAGACGACTCAACGAATTAGCCATGCTGTCAAAGTTAAAACTTTGTACTGTTATGTTAAAACCTGTGCTTTAAGGAGTGTCCTTGATGTCGAGCCATTAATCAAGTTTTCTGAGTTTGGCTCACGAACGCCCCTGTAAAATTTGTGCAGCCGTGAGAGTCAGATTGCCGAAGCGCGGTGAAGCGATCGAATTTTCCTTGCAGCTAGAAAAGACTGAGCGATCGCTATTTTATCGTGGTGATTCGAGATGACAGCTGGTTGTGCTATTCCCTGACTAAATCGGCAAGTTTGCACGCGGATTGAATGTCTCGATCTGCCGCAGTTTTTCGTATAGCTCTCGCTCCTGCTCGGTCAGATCCTTGGGTGTGACAATCTGAACTTCCACAATTTGATCGCCTCGATCGCCGTCAATCAAATATCCTTTGCCGCCCAGCCGCAACCGTTGACCCGATCGCACACCCGGTGGAATCATCATGCGGGCTAAGCCATCCAGCGTGGGAACTTCGATCGGTCCGCCCAGCACTGCTTCAGCAGGGGTAATGGGCAACTGACAATAGATATCGGCTCCGTCGAGCTGAAAGAACGGATGGGGTGACACTTCGATCGTCAGATACAAATCGCCGCCGTTGATGCCCTGTCCTTTCAGGCGCACCTTTTGTCCGGTAAACATTCCGGCAGGCATATTCACTTCCAGCGATCGACCGTCTTCCAGGCGAATCCGCTCCCGTCCCCCGGTGTAGGCGCGATCAAGGGGAACCGTGAGGGTTGCCTCCGCATTACGGGGTTTGGGTCCAGAGCGAGGAACGGTGTAGGTTGTTTTGGTTGTGCCAGGGCGGAAGGGATCGCGGTCGCGGGCAGGCGGGGGGTCAGCAGGCTGGTCTCGGCGGTTTAGCAACTGATCGACGAACGAGTTGAAGTCGCGAAACTGCCCGAAGTCCATGTCTTCAGGAGCACGATTAAAGTTACCCCAGCCGCGCTGTTTGCTGCCGCCATCCTTGTCCCAAAATCGCTTGTATTTGTCGTACTGTGCGCGTTTGGTTGTATCCGACAAAACCTCGTAGGCTTCGTTGAGATCTTTGAACTTTTCCTCTGCGACCTTATCGCCGGGGTTCATGTCCGGGTGATACTGCCGCGCCAATTGGCGGAAAGTCTTTTTAATCTCTTCGACCGTGGCATCGGCGGAAACTCCCAAAATCGCGTAATAGTTTCGGAAGTTTTGCATTGCGGTGTCCTCTACCACTCGTCGTCATCGTCCCAATCGTCATCCGCCGCATTGGTGTAGGGATCGCTGGGCGGATAGGAGCGGCGGGCATCTCGGCGATAGCGTTGCGAAGCACTTTCCCCCTGGGGGTAATCGTCCTCAGCATAAGGGTCACGGGGACGCGATCGATCTGCGTCATACCGATCTTCTAGATAGCGATCGTTCTCAGCATAAGGCTCACGCTGTCGATCCACCTCTCCGCGTCCGGCATTACGGGGCGATCGAGGCTCATCCCCATAGGGGTCACGCGGTTCCCGCCGACTTGGGTCACGCGGCTGCTCCCAGTTGTCTGCATCGGGGGCGCGCCGACTATTGCGGGAGGAAAATGGGTCTAAATCACGGGGATTTTCATCCCGGTAGCCCTGATTGCCCCTGCCGAGATCGGCTCGATCGTAGTCATCCCTGCCAGGCTTGCCTAAGTTCTCCCTGCTTGAATCGTTGCGGCGATAATCATCCTGCCGGTAATCATCCTGTCGATAGTCACTTCGACCAAAGCTTTCTCTGCCGAGATTGTTGCGGCTATCTTTGCCAGTGTCTTTTCTATAATCCTCTCGACCACTGTAATAGTCACTGCCGCCACTACCAAAGGCATCGCGACCGTTATTACGACTGCCGTTATCCTGGCGATAGTCCTGGCGATAGTCGCGTCCGTAGTCCTGACGGGAATCGCGCCCGTAGAGGTCGCGTCCATAATCCCGGCGATCGTCGTAGTAATAGTCGTCATCGTCGCCAAACAGGTCATCGCCAATGCTGGACAGAGTGCGGCGAATTGAGCCGAAGAAATCTTTCTCGTCTTCGTCGTCGCGGGTAAGGGAATAGACTTCCTGCTGCAATTCGTAGATTGCGTCGCGCAGGTCTGCTTGAGTGATGTCGATGCCGCGATCGTCGTTTTGCTTCAGATAGCCGCGCAATTCCTGCACCAGATTTTCGATCCGGCGACGGTAAGAGCTGGCAAACTGCATGCCAAAATCGAGTGCCACTTCCCGCAACTGCCGCTCTGCTTCAAAGGTGAGAGCCTCTGCTTTGGTACGTTTCTCGATGCGATCGCGCAGCTGCCGATCCTGGTCAGCAAACTTCTCTGCCTCCTGGATCATGCGCTGCACTTCGGCTTCGTTCAAGTTTGAAGCTCCCTGAATCGTTAAGCCCTGTTCGCGTCCGGTGGTTTTGTCCAGCGCAGTGACTTGCAGAATCCCGTTTGCATCAATGTCTAATGACACCAGAATCTGCGGAATGCCGCGTGGCGCAGGCGGAATGCCCATCAGCTTAAAGCGACCGAGCGACTTGTTATCGTTTGCCATTTCGCGTTCGCCCTGCACCACATGGACTTCCACCATCGTCTGGTTATTTTCCGATGTGGAGAACACATCCGATCGCCGTACCGGAATTGTAGTGTTGCGGGGAATTAGCTTTTTGGTGACTCCCCCGATCGTCTCTAGACCGATCGACAGTGGCGTAACATCAAGCAGCAGGATATCGCGCACTTCCTGGGTGAGAATACCTGCCTGAATTGCGGCTCCAACAGCGACGACTTCATCGGGGTTGACGTTTTCGTTGGGTTCCAGATCAATCAGCGATCGCACCAACTGCTTTACCATAGGCATGCGGCTACCGCCCCCCACCAGCACCACCTGATCGATCCGAGCGGGCGATAGCTGAGCGTCTGTCAGGGCTTGCTTAACGGGCTGACGTAGACGGTTCACCAAGTCGCTGCAAAAGCCTTCAAACTGCGATCGGGTCAATCGGGTTTCGAGATGCAGGGGTCCGTCTTCGGTGGCGGCGATAAACGGCAGATTAATCTCGGTGACAGTAGTTCCCGATAGCTCAATCTTGGCTTTCTCAGCCGCTTCCATCAGTCTCTGAAGGGATTGGCGATCGTTCCTTAAATCAATTCCATGCTGCTCTAAAAACTGATCCGCCAGCCAGTCTACGATGCGCTTATCAAAATCATTACCACCGAGCTGGGTATCACCGCAGGTGGCTTTCACCTCGAATACACCATCGCCCACGTCTAGAATTGAAACATCAAATGTGCCGCCGCCCAGATCAAAGACCAGAATCGTTTCATTGTCGGCACGATCAAGTCCATACGCCAGAGCTGCCGCCGTGGGTTCGTTGAGAATGCGAAGCACTTCCAGTCCAGCAATGCGTCCGGCATCGCGGGTCGCCTGTCGCTGTGCGTCGTTGAAATAGGCAGGAACCGTAATCACTGCACCTGTCACGGATTCACCCAGATAGCGCGTCGCTTCTTCTGCCAGTTTTCGCAGCACCATTGCCGAAATCTCTTCGGGCGCAAAGTCTTTCTTCAGACGCGGACACACAATTCTGACGCTGCCCGTTTCGTCTCTGCGAATTGTATAGGGTACGCGCTTAGCGTCTGGGTTGACTTCGGTGTAGCGACGACCCATAAACCGCTTCACGCCGTAAAAGGTATTCTGAGGGTTCAGGACGGACTGCCGCCGCGCCATTTGCCCGACCAGCTTTTCGCCATCTTTTGTAAAGGCAACGACTGACGGGGTCGTCCGCATTCCTTCCGCATTGGCAATGACAATGGGCTTGCCGCCTTCCATCACTGCGACAACTGAATTGGTGGTTCCTAAGTCAATGCCAACGACTTTTCCCATGAACTGCGAAGCTCCTCGCCTGTTTAATGCGAAATGTTGAGAATGGTTGCCAATCCATTCTATCTTGCTACTGATGATGGACACGGTAAGGTTTTCCGTCAAGTCCGGCTTTCCACCGTTGGATGACCTTACCCATGCCCCAGGCAGTTTTTACTGCAATTACGCCGATCGCCCTTTTGCAAAGCGTACCATTGCTGTCCGCAGTTCATCTGTCGATTCTACCCATCCTAGAGGAACTCTCCCGACTGAAACCGATCGGAACCGTTTTGTCTGCAATCCTGGTTATGCCTACCCGCTGAATAACGCGATTTGGGTTGCTCCCCTAGCTCCCATTTTGGAGGGAACCGAGCCCTTACAAGGATTCGAAGTCCGCCCTCGCTAGTTTAGAGCGGCAGGTGACAAAGCTCGTTTAGAGCGGCAGGTGACAAATGGGAGATTAACAATTGGGAGATTAACAATTGGGAGATTAACAATTGGGAGATTTAGGGAGCGATGTAGAAACCCTCATCCCTATCAAACCTCCTTTAAGAAGCAGCCCACCTGTAGAATCAAAACATGAATTTCCGCTTAGGCTGTGCAATCTGGGCATATAAAGAGTGGGTCGGCTCGCTGTTTCCCTCTGGCAGTCGATCGTCTGAGTTTTTGCGGCTCTACAGCCGTCGATTTACTACGGTGGAAGGCAATACGACCTTTTATTCGATCCCCGACTCGCCGACTGTGCAGCGATGGGCAACCGAAACGCCTGCTGATTTTCAGTTTTGCCTGAAGCTTCCGCGTGATTTGACCCATCAAGGATTATTGACGGCTGCCATTCCGGGGACGATCGCCTTTCTGAAACGCATGGAGCCTCTGGGGGAGCGATCGGGTCCGATGTTTGCCCAACTCCCGCCCAGCTACAGTCCGGCTCGCCTGGAAGATTTGACCGCATTTCTCACCGCTTTTCCGCGCAGCCAAACGCCCCTTGCTCTGGAAGTGCGCCATCCCGACTGGTTCAAAGAGCCATACGCTAGCCATCTCAACGCGCTGTTAACTGATCTGGGGATCGGACGAGTTCTGCTCGATACGCGCCCCATTTATGACTGCCCCGATGATCCGCAATTGCGCTCGGAGCGACGCAAGCCCCCGGTTCCGCTTCAGCCGGTGGTGACGGCTCCGTTCACGCTGATTCGCTATATTAGCCATCCCGATCGCGATTTTAACCTGTCTTATCTCAACACCTGGACCGAGCAAGTTCGCGAGTGGCTCACCCAGGGAACGCAAGTGTATTTCTTCGTTCACTGTCCAGTCGAAGTTCACTCGCCGCAAAATGCCCGCTTATTTCAGCAGCTTTTAGCACAGCAGAAAGTCTCTGTGCCGCCCCTTCCCTGGGAGCAAATCAGCCTGAACGAATCTACTCCGCCTCAATCTACCCAGCTCGAACTTTTCTAACCGACCCCCTGCCTCCTCCTGGAACTCAGCTAAAGAATTCCTGCGTCCTGAATAGAATCCTCTGCGATCGTGGCAGAGTAGACTTTACCGTTTGACGTGCATATCCCATGAGTTCTCCTGACGCAAATTCCCCGCCGATGCCAGACCGTCCCACTGGACAAACCCCGCCGATGAATCTCAGCACTCGACTTGCCTATGGCGCAGGTGATCTGGGCCCGGCGATTACCGCGAATGTTCTGGCATTCTTTTCGCTCGTCTTTTTCACGAACGTTGCCGGACTGAACGCCGCCGTTGCGGGTAGCATTCTGCTGGTTGGCAAAATCTGGGATGCGGTGAATGATCCGATCGTCGGGCTATTGAGCGATCGAACGCAGTCAGCCCAAGGCAGACGCTATCCCTGGATGCTGTACGGCGCGATTCCGTTTGGGATAACTTTCTTTTTGCTGTGGTTGGTTCCTCGCTTCAGTGCAGATCCGGGCGCAAATCAGCAGGCGTTGTTCTGGTACTACGTCATTATCGGCATCCTGTTTAATAGCTTTTATACAATGGTCAACTTGCCCTACACGGCACTGACTGCTGAACTAACGCAGGACTACAACGAGCGCACCCGCTTGAACAGCTATCGGTTTGCGTTTTCGATCGGCGGCAGTATCTTTTCACTGATTCTGGCACTGCTGATTTTTCAGGCGTTTCCCAACCCAGAGCAGCAGTATTTGATTCTGGGGGGCATTTGCGCTGTGATTTCGACAATTCCGCTTTACTGGTGTGTGTTTGGCACATCGGCGCGATCGAAAGTCGTTGCCCGCATTACAGATGCCGCAACCCCCACCGCCCAAAACCTCAGCCTCGCCGTGAACGCCCTTCCTCAGTGGCTTCAGCGATGGCTCACCTCCACGCAGGGAGAACAATGGCGGCAGAAGAGCTGGCTCGTCAATTTTCTCGTCACTTTCACCAATGTGCCGTTTCTGTATGTGATTGGTATTTACCTGTTTTCCTGGATGGCAGTTCAAGTCACGGCTTCAATCCTGCCCTACTATGTGGTAGACGCGCTCAGGCTGCCCTCGGCAAATTTCACGGTGATCGCGCTGATCGTGCAGGCGACGGCTCTGGTGCTGCTGTTCTTTTGGCAACGAGTCAGCGATCGCTACGGCAAAAAAGCGACCTACTTCATGGGCATGGTGCTATGGATGATTGCTCAGGGTTTACTGTTTGGCTTGCGTCCCGATCAGGTTTCTCTGGTTTACCCGCTGGCAGTCATGGCAGGCGCGGGAGTGTCGATCGCCTATTTAATTCCCTGGTCGATGATTCCCGACGTGATCGAACTCGATGAACTGCGAACCGGACAGCGACGGGAAGGCATTTTCTACAGCTTCATGGTGCTGCTGCAAAAGCTTGGACTTGCGGTAGGGCTATTTCTCGTGGGGCAATCGCTCGACCGCGCCGGATTTTTGGCAACCACTCCCGGACAACCGCCGCCTGTTCAGCCCGAAACCGCAGTGCAGGCGATTCGATTGGCGATCGGGCCCTTTCCCACAGCGGCTTTGGTCTGCGGCATGGTGCTGGCTTATTTCTATCCCATTACTCGCGAGAAACACGCCGAGATGCTGCTAAAGCTGCATGAACGGAAAAAGCAGACGCAGGAAGAAGCATAAAAGCAGTTTAGGAGAAGGACTGGCGATGGTGCGAAGAGGCTTTCCTCGGAGGGTAAATTAGCTTCATTGAAACTCAGGTACTCCTTGTCTTTGCCCACCGCTTTGCTCTGCACCTGCCTCTGTAAGGGATCAGGTTAAAGCGATCCCAGACAAGATAAAATCAGCATTACGGGTCGAATCCAGTTGAATTGTTCGATCGGACACTATCCATACTGCGCTCTATACTACTGAGGTTTTATGAACAGATTTCTGTCTCGTGTATTTGCTCTCGCGCTGGTTCTGGTAGTTGGTTTGATGGGCTGCTCATCGTCGCCAACCGGACTCAGCGGCAACTATCGCCAAGATACCCTGGCACTGATCGAAAGCCTCAAAGGGGCACTAGAATTGCCAAATGATTCGCCTGACAAGATAGAAGCACAGGTAGAAGCGCGTGAAAAGATTAACGATTTCTCAGCTCGCTATCGCCGCGACGGTTCGCTGCTGAAGCTTAGCTCTTTTACCACGATGAGAACTGCTCTGAACTCGCTTGCAGGTCACTACAGCTCCTATCCCAATCGCCCTGTCCCTCAAAAACTAAAGGACCGTCTGGAAATTGAATTTAATCAGGTCGAAGCGGCTCTAAGACGAGAAGGTTAATATTCGCTCTTAATCTGTAGTTTTCAACTTAAAAAATTGAGTTTCTAACTTAAAAATTGCAAGCTGCGAGGGGTCGATCGATCCCTCTTTTTGTTGGTGTTGTAGCCAGTGGATGGACATCATTACAACGAAGGATGGGTTAAACAAAGCGGTAACCCGTTCATCTCCAGCATTTCTGACGATGATACTGACGCTGTGATAACCCATTCTCCGAAGAGCCTTTTAATTCTGCTGACCTGCCTATCTCTGGTTGAATGATGTCCTGCTACTTGCCAGAGATTCTACATTGCCCCCTAAATTCCTCAATTCCAGAAGACTTTGAACCCGGCAAGAGATCCAGGTCTGTCACCTTGTTGGGAGCTAGAGGGCACTTCGGATCGCTGTTACTATTTCTCAGATATCTTCTCAGCCATCTTTGCTGAAGCAAGCGAACGCCACGACTCCTCTGTTACTCAGAAGTTTTTGCGACATAGCTTTGAACAATACCGTTCTTCTGCATCATGAATTTTTCGAGCTTTTTATACAGCTCGATCGGGAAGAAGCGAACTGAATACGCAGCAGCAAAAGTCTGAAACGTTCGATAGGGTTCTTCTGTCAAAATGGGGCTGTAGGCTGACATCGCTCTGTGTGAAAAAGAGATCGCCATTTGTCCATCACGTAGCGAAACAGCTCGTCGAGCTAAATGACGCAACTGATAAGCCATAGCAGGGCGCATCCATTTCTGGCAAGCGTCTGGAGCGTACTGCTCTACCGCTTCAAGCATTCGCTCCCAGGAAGCTAATTTCTTCTCAAGGTTGGCAGAAAATCCTCTTGAGTTCACTCGATAGAGCGTTAGTGCATCTGAAATTCCAGCAATTTTCCAAGACGTTGTCAAAGCAATTCTCATCCAACACTCCACATCTTCAGAAGGATGGATGCTTCGATCGGGGTTAAAAAAGCAAGTTTGTTCTGTTTCACCTTGATTAAGGGTGTATTTGATATCTTCTAAAGTGCTACGTCGAATCACAGGTACAGAGCCATTGCCGATCGGTGTTCGACAAAGTAAATCGAGTGGTGTGATGTCTTCTAGCTTGGTGATGACCTGATACATTCCCAGCGATCGATCAAACTCATCGATCAACTCCGATCGGCAAAAACTGACACCAACTTCAGGAGCATTGTTGAGATGTTCTACATGCTTGGCGAGCTTGTCAGGTTGCCACAAATCATCTCCGTCGAGAAAGGCAATATATTCTCCGCTAGAGTTCGCAATTCCAAGGTTTCTAGCAGCGGCAGGTCCCTGGTTCTCCTGGCGTAGAATTCTGATTCGAGGATCTTTAAACCGTTGGCAAATTTCAACGCTTCTATCCGGTGAGCCATCGTCAACAATCACCAGTTCAAAGTTCTGATAACTCTGTGCCAGAACAGATTCGATCGTTGAAGCGATATACTTTTCTACTCCATAAGCAGGGATAATTACTGTTACCTTGTTCATGCGATTCTCCAATGCAAAAAAATAAAGTAGACACTAGACTTTGCCCGATCCTTTTACTCTTTTAGAGCCAGGAAGCGCAGCAAGAACACACCGAAGCATCAGCTACGTCGGTACAAAAACAGATGGATCTAGTTAGCAGGAAATGGAAAAACTAAGAGAGAACCCATGTTGGGAAACCTCTCGTTTCTCTGGTTTGGTTTGATTAGGTTTGTCCTTTTCCTTAATTCAAAAACGTGATGCTGATAGCCATCATTGCTCCGACAATTGATACTCTTTCTGTCGATGAGCAAAGGCTATAAAGCTTGGAAAAAGAGATTCCAAGGGATGAAGGATCTTCTGTTCGCTAAAACCCTGACTCGCTAACAATCTTGAAGCGATGCACCATCAGCATTATCTAAGCTCCTTGGAAAAAGAGATTCCAAGGGATGAAGGATCTTCTGTTCGCTAGAACCCTAATTCGCTAACAATCTTGAAGCGATGCACCATCAGCATCATTTAAGTTCATACCACCTCGGTGAACATCCGCATTTAGTGCTTCTTTACAAAAAGAACATATTATCGATTGCGTAGTAATCCCTGGTTACAGGCAGTCTTTAGCAATTTTATGACAAAGGCAAAATGCTTTGCCTTGAAGGATTTGGGAGAATTAGAAGCTGCGAACATCCGCATTTGGTGCTTCTTTACAAAAAGAACATATTATCGGTTGCGTAGTAACACTGGTTAAAGGTGCTTCTTTACAGAAAGACCATGTTATCGCTTCCGTAGTAACACTGGTTACAGACAGTCTTTAGCAATTTCATGACAAAAGCGGAAATGCTTTGCTTCGAAGGATTTGGGAGAATTAGGAGCTGCTTTAACGTTTCTTTTCCAGTCAGAATATTTTTTCCAAAATCCTAGATTTCGATTTTGTAATGTTTCACCTTACCTTGACCGTTTCCTCAACTTACAGGGCAGTTCGGGCACGAATGATGGCTTCTCAACGGTTGTGGACGGCAATCGGGTTACGGCTCCCGCTTGGTTCCCCCTCCGCGCTGGCTGGCAGAGTTTCTGAAGGTGCTGGACACTTGCATTGAACACGCCCGCTTAGCCCTGATGTCGTAGAAGCAAAAGGCTGTTTCTTCAGCATGGCTTAGCCTGGCTGCGCTTAAACTCGGTTTGCCTGGGCGATCGTCCGGTTGCTTCAGCATGCCTGAATTGATTCGCGAGCGGAGTGCGATCGTTTGGCTTCCTCTCACAGTCAGCTCCCACGACCTTTAGAATAAATGACAGCGACGCAGAGGAGAGCTTGAATGGAGATTGCCTCAAGAAAACCGCGATCGTCCCGGAACTGGGCCGGCGGGACGGCAGATTTTTTACTAGCGGGAATGGTTGTGGGTCCGCTGATGGCTCCGTTTCTGGCAGGGTCAGGATTGTTGGGTGTACCGATCGTGGCTAACATCATTTATTTCATGGGTCGTCACGTCTGCCCGCAGCCCGAATTGGGTCTTGCCCTGTCGCCCCCTTGGATGATGGCAGTTTGTATGCGCTGCTATGGTACGGTTCTGGGTTTATTCGTAACGCGATTGCTTTATGGCATGACGAAAGGCAGAGGATTTTACTGGCTGCATCAGTACGGCTGGGGCGGGGCGATTTTTGCCAGTGGGCTGATGATGGCTTATGGATTTGAGTATGGAGCGCAGATGTTTGCGGGCTGGCAAGTCAACCAGGGCGTCATGACCCTGTTTGGACTAATCACAGGCGTTGGCTGGGGACTGCTGGCAATGCCGATTTTGCACGGTTTAAGGAAAGTTGCCGCACCTGCTCAGTAGCATCCCTCAAAGAGAATTTGGCGGGAATTCTGGGAGAACGCTGAAAGTACAATTCCTGAAGCAAGGTGAAACTTTTGTGGGTTTCTCCTGATCCTGCTGGGTTAAACCTCGTTCAAAAACTCATAGAATAGGGAAAATTATCGTCTGAATCTTTTATTACATCTCTTTGTATTAATCCCGGCATGACCCACACCACCGACATCGCGACGCTTGCCCGCTGGATGGCAGCCGACTTTAGCAACCAGGCGCAGGCATTTGAAAATCCACCCTTTTTCGCTCACATTCGGGTTTGTATGCGTCCGCTACCCGTTGATCTGTTATCGGGTACGAGTCTCTTTGTTGAGCAGGCGTACGACTATATGCTGAATGATCCTTACCGGGTGCGCGTTCTCAAGCTGATCGCGAAAGGCGATCGCATTGAAATCGAAAACTATGTCGTCAAAGACGAAACGGCTCTATATGGTGCGTCTCGCGATTTAAATCGACTGCAAACGCTGCGACCAGACCAGCTTGAGAAGCTTCCAGGCTGTAACATGATTGTCCAATGGACTGGGCATAGCTTTAAAGGTTCGGTGGAACCCGGCAAAGGCTGTATTGTGCATCGTAAAGGGCAGGCAACTTATCTAGACAGCGAATTTGAAATTGACGAGCAGAAGTTTATCAGCCTCGATCGCGGGCTTGATCCAGACACCAACGAGCTAGTGTGGGGATCGATTGCCGGACCATTTCACTTTATTCGACGAGCCAGCTTTGCAAATGAAGTTAAAGGTTCATACTGATTTCAGCAATTTCACTGAGAAGCTAGATTAATATCAGGTACCAATAAGCCACTTTAGCAAAGAGAGACACTGAGAAAATTAATCAATACTCACTTTTAGGATTCATATCGATACTCATTTTTGGGATTCATAAATAGGAGTCTTAGGAAACCATAGGAAGAAGAGAGATTACAGGAAAAAGATTGCAGGAAAACCGATCGCAGAAAAAACGATTCGCAGGAACCTGTCCTTGGGCACTTGTAGTCAGAGTATAAATGTGATACTTCTGCTGCAGGTGTTACCTGGAATTGTTTTCTGCATCGTGTTCCCTGTGTTGTATCCCCTGCATTGTGTCCCCTGTGCCGTGTTTCCCTGGATTGCTTCATCGTGCTGTTTGCTGTCCTGCCCCCTGATAGCTGACTGTACAACTGTTCGACAGTTCACCCGATCGCCTTAAATAAACCGATTGCCTCGGGCGCTTCGCTTACGTTCATAGCACTATTTAGGAAGTCGTCAAGCATGATGGATTCCTGGTCAGATTACTATCAGCGTCGGACCATCCAAGTTCAGCCCAATCTTTTGCAGGAGCAGTTACTTTACAGCCATCTTCTCGATTGTGCCAGGGTAGAATCACCCGATGCGCTGATCGAGCGCTTTTGGATGCTGTTCATTGATGGCGCAGGCTACCCAAATCATGAAATTTGGCTGGCACTCAAGTGCGTGATTGACTCACCCTACGTTGAGAAGGATTTTAAGTTCATTCTCAATCGAAGCTGTCACATTTTGATTAACCACTGGCTAATGCAGCCCCGGCTCCACAGTGCGATCTCGGAGTTAGTGAACCAATTCGATCGCGTTTCAAACAGTCATGCTCGATCGCGAACAACCCTTCGCCTTCGGCAGCTTGTGAAGCAGTTTAAATCCACCGAGCAGTATGCCGCCCTGCAACGCCTGGCACAGGTGGTTAGTCAAACGCCAGATAACTACACTGGCTCCAGACCCTTGAGAACGCTGATTCGCCGCTATCCCTGCCTGTACGAAGCAAACCTGCTGACTAGGGACAGTTCAGACGAGCAGCGTCGTCGGGTGCGCCAGATTCGCCGTCAAGTGCAGCGTCAGTTTGAGCGAGACCTCGCCTGCTATGCTACCCATCGACAGATCGGCAACAGCTTCAGCCTTCAATCCAATGAGGTTCAGCCTGATGTGCGGCAGGATGGTCGATTGCCCCAGCCCAATGGCTCTTGTGCATCGCTGCAAAACCCGACCCTACTTAGCGATCGCCAGATCGATCGGGCACTGCTCCACTTCGGCGGCAAGATCGATGGTTCTAATACTTACCGCGATCGGGCACATCGCTTTGTTACCTATACCAGTCACACTTCGTCCTATCGATCGTTTAAGGATGACCTCTACGAGTATTTGGTGGAGTCGATCGATCCAAAATATGGCAATTGCCAGTTTAATTCGCGCCTGCACCAGTTCTTAAAGGAAACGCTGCCAGAGCATCACGCCGACCCGTTTTCCGATGTGCTGATGGTGCAAACCTGCCGCCGTCTGCTGAACCTCCTGGTCGTAGACAGTCCTCAGAAGCTCAACCACAGTTTATTTGTCGATCTGACGGGCAATCTGGGCATTACAACGACGATCGGGCTGCTGCTGAAGATTGTCTTGATTTGCCGCAAGGTGAAGCCCTGCCTGGAAGCACGTCTGGCGATTTTGTTTAAGCACTATGAAACCTATGCCAGCGATGCTGTAACCTGGCTGATTCAATCGCTCGAGAACCTTAACATCGCGCTAAGCCTTAACTTTGGCACGCTGAAGCTGTATCAGGGGAGTTCTCCCTGCGGCTCATAAAGGGTGTTGGAATCATACAGAGGTTTTGAAAGGGCGATCGAACCGCCCCCTAAATCCCACATTCAGGGGAGACTTTGAGCCGGAGTAAAGTTTGAAGTCCTTGGGTTGAGGAATTCTGAACTGAACCTTTGATCGGAAGTCTCCTACGGATGGGAACTGGGGGCGAATGCAGGAATGCTGGTACTTTCAAGGGAATGTTTTAAATCACCCTTATAAATTCCCTAGCTGACTTTGTGTTCGTAGTAGCTGGAGATATGCTCGTAGACTTCATCGGGGAACTGGAGGTCGCGATAAACGTTGCAGCTATCGGGATCGTCGGGATTGGGGCAAATGGGGAAATCCTGCTGCTGCTGCCAGTCTAAGATGCGATCGCGCTTGGGCGGATTATAGTCTTTGCCCTCGACCTGCTTCACCAGTGCCTTAGCTTCCGTTTCGCTGAAATCGGAGTCTTTTTGCAGATATTCAATCAGCTCGTCTTCTGTCATAAAATGACGCGCAATCATGGCAAAGGTCAGTCTGCCGTAATGTCCAATGTCTTTGCCTTCATTGAGGGCATCCAGCAGATGCGCCATCATTTCGCTTTTCCGAAGTTCTTCGAGTGCCATATCGGTTTCCCGGTTCAAGAATCCATACTCTTCCTGTTATAAGCAGCAACGATCGATGTGCCGTCTATCTCAGGGTATTGATTCTAGTACATAGGAACTAACAAAAGGGAGATAAAAGAATGAGCGGGTCAGTGAAAGCTGCTTTGCAAAAACCACTGCCATAGGAAAAATGACAGCATTCCCAGTCCGATCGTAAGCAACAGATTTTTGGTTTTGTAGCTGACCAGAACCGCGACAATTGCCCCGACCAGTCGAGCATTGGTTGGCGTGATTTGCAGCTCATTCCCCGTCGGCATTAGCACCGCAGGAACCACGATCGCTGTCAGCACTGCCGGAGGAATGTATCGCAGCAGTTGCGTGAGTTTTGAGGACAGGCGAATCCGTCCGCAGAGTGCCAGCAGCCCATAGCGAATTGCAAACGTGATTGCCGCCATGCCAGCAATTAAATAAAATTCGTTCATTTTGTCTCCTGACTAAAAAACTGCTCTACAGCGAATCCGGCGGCTACCCCTGCTAAAGCGGCAACTAACAAGCCCAGTTGATGCGGCAGAGAATGGGCAAGCAACGCAGTTACACCTGCAACCAGAACGGTCATGAGCATGGGAACGGTGATGACGTAGGGAACGACCATGCCAATAAACGTGACCGACATGGCAAAATCAAGACCCCACTGTGTTGCATCAGGAAGCTGCTGACCGAGCCAGATGCCAATCGCCGTCCAGAATTGCCAGTTCCCATACATAAACAGGGCGGCTCCCAGGTAATACCAGTGCTTGTAGGGCGACGGATCAGATTGATAGTAGCGGGCGATCGCCACCGCAAAGGATTCATCGGTGAGCCAGAAGCCCATTGCCAATCGCCATCGGTGAGCCAGTTTTCCCACATAAGGAAGCAACCCGATCGCGTACAGCAGATGGCGCAGGTTGACGACCAGCGTCGTGAGCAAAATTAGCGGTAAAGGCGTTCCAACGGCCAGTAAGCCTAGCGAGATGAACTGCGCTGACCCGGCAAACACGAAAGCAGACATTGCCAGCGTTCCGGCGATCGAGAGTCCGCTCTTGACTGCCAGCGTTCCAAACAAGATTCCAAACGGCGTTGCCCCGACCACGAGCGGAAACATGGCTCGACTGCCTGCCCAAAACTCGGATCGAGGTGTGGGTAGACCCGCCGAAACGGAAGTAGAGTGAAGCATTCCTGTGAGTGAACCCTAATTGAATGAATTACAACCGTCCTATTCTAGGAAAACTGCTTCTGGCAAATCTTGGACGTTTTTGCAGCCGATCGCATACTGCTTTGGCGTAACTCCAACCAGTCGTTTGAAATGGCGATTCAGGTGACTTTGATCTGTGAATCCGGTATCGACAGCGGCTTGCGCTAAGGGAACTCCCGATCGCAGCAGTGCCTTCGCATTCATGACGCGGGTTTGCACCAGATAAACGTGCGGCGGCAAACCAACGTGCTTCTGAAACAAACGCAGTAGCCGGAGCGGTTTGAGTTGGGCAAGCTGGGCAAGCTGCTCCAGGGTAATACTGTGCATATAGTTTGCCTTCAGATAATCCTGAACCTGCCGGACAACCTGGATCTCATTGCCAATGGGAGTAAAGCGAGGACAAACATCGGCATATCGGGCAATGAGCTGGGCAAATAGCCACAAAAAGCGTGACTCTCGCTCTAAAACCGATCGCGAATGCTCAATTGTTTGATGAAGCTGCCGAAGCAGCGCCGCTAACTGGGGGTCATCCATCACGGGATTGGGGAAGTAGGGCACTTCGATCGGTTGCTTTGCACTTTCCTGAAGCGTTAGTCGTCCGGTAAATTCGGCTGCCGCCTTTTGCATCAGAGAGACATCCGGGTACAGCATTCGATAAGTCCAGCCATCAGAATTTGCGGCGTGTCCCGTATGCACTTCGCCAGGGTGAATTACCACAATGCTGCCTGCCGGAGCCTGATGAGTTGCGCCCTGATAGGTGAATTCTTCGATGCCCTGCTCGATGACGCCGATCGCATACCCTTCGTGAGTATGGCGTGAGAAGGTATGCGTCACATAAGTTGCCCGCAGCATCTCCAAATTTTCCAGTGCAGGATCGCGCCAGAATTTAACAGTTTCCTGTGCAGTTTCCCGAAGCTGCGCCATCTTTCCCCCAACTTGTACTGGAGCCGCTAAGGTCAGGGTAACGAATTCCGCTTGAGTTGTCTTGGATGATTTTGCATTAGCGAAGGCGCTGGCTATAAGCAGTCGCGGCGAGGATCAACCCTGCTCCAATTAGTCCCTGAATGCCAAATCCTTCTTCCAGAAACCAGAAAGAAAACACTGCCGCAAACACTGGTTCCAATGTGTAGAGCAGAGCGGCTTCATGAGCAGCAACCCAGCGTTGAGCGATCGCCTGTGTCCAGATTGGCGTTGCCGTAACGACTAGACCCAGGTAGAGCAAGCTGCTGAACTGACTGCCAATTGCTCTAGCTGCCTCTGCTAACTCTGAAACTGAAAAAAACAGTCCTAAAAGTGCCGTTGTAACGAGCTGCACCGCAACCAGCGGCAGGGTTGGATGACGAGGAGTGATCGCCTCTAACATTAAAATATAAACTGCAATTCCAACGGCGCAGACGATCGTTAAAACGTCTCCCTGGCTGAGTCCGCCTCCTTCCCAGGACATCACCCCAATGCCTAGCATCGCAACAGCCGCAGCAAGCAGCACTTTGCTCGACAAACGCTGACCCATTAAGCCAGCCAGCAGTGGAACCAAAATGACATTCAAGCTGATGATAACGGCGGATCGATTCGCAGAAATGGTTTCTAGACCGATCAAAGCACAGGCACATTCTGCAAAATAAACGCATCCTAGCAGCACTCCATCCCGAATGAGAGGACGATCGAGTTTGCGAAGCCAGGGGAAAACTGCTACGGCTGCAATGCTGAATCGAGCCGCAAGAATAACTCCTGGTGAGAGACTGCTTAAAGTATGTTTGAGCAGAGGAAAAGACGTTCCCCAGATGATCGTCGTCAGAATCAGTAGGAGAATGCCTTTGCTGTGCGCTGAACGAAGCGTGAATGTCATAGCTGCCCGAATTCATGGGTTATTTCACCTTATTGGTTAACGGTCAAATGCGACAATCTGCTGCTTTAATAGGCATCTATCGATCGCACTCATGGATCATTAACCCCCTACTGAAGTTGGTTTTGCGATAATCCAGGCAGATCGAGACGAGACATTGTGGGATACCGTCGTGGGATATAGCCGTCAAAGCCAATTGAAGCTCTCTCAACTGCAAGTGCTGATTACGATCGCAAATTGCGGCAGTTTTAGCGAGGCAGCATTGCAGCTCCAGATGTCACAGTCTGCAATTAGTCATGCCATTTCTGCCCTTGAAGCAGATTTAGGCGTCAGTTTATTTTCGCGGGGACGTTACGGTGCGATTCTGACTCCAGTAGGCGAACAGATTGTCGATCGCGCTCGTCAGATTATGTACCTGATCGACGACATTACCAAGCAGGCAGATTTATCCAAAGGCTTACGAGGCGGACAGGTACGAATTTCTGCCTTCCGCAGTGCAGCTACCCACATTCTGCCTGACGCAATCGCTGAATTTTGCCGTCGCTATCCAGCCGTTGCCGTTCGCATTGCAGAATACGACGATCGCGATGATGTTGAGGATGATTTACGCAAGGGGCGGGCGGATATTGGCATTACCTACCTGCCCACAGGCGAGGAGTTTGAAACCTGGGAGCTGATGCGAGACGAGTTCGTCGTTCTGTTTCCACCTGACACAAAGCTATCGGGCAATCGGTTGAACTGGGATGAACTCAGTAACTACGGGTTAATTATGGCTCCCGATGGAGATGGTTGTGATGCGATGGTTTATGCTCACGGCGCAAAGTACGGTGCGGTCTTAAACGCAATGTATCAAGTTCGATCGGATTCTACGATCGTGAATATGGTGGCGAAAGGGCTGGGAGCTGCAATTAGCCCTCGCCTTGCCGCAGAACCAATTCCAGCAGAAGTGCAGGTCTATAGCCTGCCTGTACCGCTCTACAGAATCATCAGTATTGCCATTCTGAAGCAATCCCTCTTGACGCCACCTGCCTTTGCCTTGCTTGACCTGCTGAAAAGCAAGATGCTGACAGGGCTTCATTAGTACCGATCGCCCGCTACATCTCACCTCTGGAATTGATATCGTTTTTAGCTCAGGGCAGTGACTTCCTTTTGCTGCTGATAAATTTGCTTAAAGCGGTTTTGCTGCACTTTGTGATCGACGATCGGTTCTGGGTAGCCGCAGCGTTCGCGATCGTAGGAGCCAATCTTGCCTGTGACTAAATCGGCTGTGTCGATGCTCCGCAGTTCCGGTAGATATTCGCGGATATAGTCGGCTTCTGGGTCAAATTTTTGTGCCTGGCTTGCGGGGTTGAAAATGCGAAGCGGCTTTGGATCCATACCGCTTGATGCCGTCCATTGCCAGCCGCCGTTATTCGCAGACAGATCGCCGTCTACGAGCTTTTGCATGAAATATTTTTCGCCCAATCGCGGATCGAGCAGCAGATCTTTCACCATGAAGCTTGCAACAATCATGCGGCAACGGTTGTGCATCCAGCCGATCGTATTCATTTGACGTATGGCAGCATCGACGATCGGGTATCCGGTTCGCCCTTCGCACCACGCCTGAAAGTAATCGTCCCGGTTTTCCCAGGGAAAGTTTTTGAACGAATCTCGGTATGCGCCGTCTGCCAGTTCCGGGAAGCTGTACATCGCGTGCTGATAAAACTCTCGCCAGGCAATCTCCTGCTGCCAGGACTGCACATTTTCCCGCGTTTCATCGCTGCGGCTCTGGTCATAAACCTGCTCGGTCGCTGCCCAAATGGTTCGCACGCCGATCGTGCCAAATTTCAACGCCGCGCTGAGCTGAGACGTGCCCCGCACCGAGGGAAAATTGCGCTGTTCGCCGTATTCCGTGAGCGAGTCGTTGCAGAATTCTTCTAGTCGCGCCATTGCCGCACTCGTGCCCGGAGCCAGGGGAAGAACGTCTACATCCCAGACAAAGCCCAGATCCTTCGCGCTGGGTAGGGCGGTAGCTTCGCTGTTGCCGGAGGCAATCGTCCCGACGGCTTGAGCGGCCTGCTGTTCAGCTTCGGTCAGACCCGTTGCTCCTTCCAGATTCAGAGCCGGAGCTGCTTTGGGCTGACTTCTCCAGTTGCGCCAGAACGGACTGAAGACGGTGTAGGGCTGTCCCGATCCGGTGATCACTGCCCTAGGGGCGTGCAAAAGCTGATCCCAAAAGGGTTGAACTTCGATGCCCGCTTCGCGCAGAGCGGCTGCTACGGTTCGATCGCGTTCCCGTCCGTAGGGTTCGACATCGCGATTTAGGTGAACGGCTTTAACATTCAGAGCCTTTGCCAGTGCCGGAATTCGCTCGATCGGGTTGCCTTCCAGAATCAAGAGCTGGCTGCCTGCCTGGGTATACTGCTGCTGTAACTCTCGCAGGCTTTCGATCAAATAAGTGACTCTGGCAGGAGCAACATCATCACGATCGAGAATCAGGCGATCGAGGCAAAAGACCCCGACGACTCTAGGCGTTTTCTGACGGGCAGCCGCCAGTCCGATATTGTCAACCGTTCGTAAGTCGCGACGATGCCAGAACAGAATCAGATCAGTCATGAAATGAATTAGCGTGGTGAGGGATGAACATTTGTCCTATCTTGAATTGTGGCAGGCAGAAAAAACTCTAGCAGAAGATATTGCAAAGTAACCGATATTTCGCGAATTTTCTAAAGCGGAACCAGATTAACCTAAGCTCTTATTAGGCTGGTGATTTAATATCAGGGCAGAAAAGTTCTTCAGCGTCTAGAGCAAGTGTTGTGTCACGATCTACCCCTACCTCGACTATCGGTGGTGCTGCCAGAGAGTACCACTGGAACTGGAAGAAAAAGTCCGTCACGATCGCCTATGAAGTGATGGGAGAGGGCAAACCGATTTTGCTCTTGCCTGCCCTCAGCAGCGTTTCATCGCGGGGCGAAATGCGGGGAATTGCTGAACGGCTTGCCCAGCAGTATCAGGTGGTGGCGATCGACTGGTTGGGCTTTGGCGAATCTTCCCGTCCGTTTTTGAACTACACGCCCCCGGTCTATCGGGCACTGCTGCGCGACTTTGTGCGATCGATGTTCTTGGAACCCGTGGTCGTGATTGCGGCAGGACATGGAGCCGGATACGTGATGGATCTGACCCAGCAGCCGAATCCGCCTTGGTCCTGGGTGGTGCTGGTTTCCCCTACGTGGCGCGGACCGCTGCCGGCTGCCTTTGGTGAGCATCGCTGGTTTTATAAGCTGCTTAAGACGATCGTTCGCCTGCCGCTGCTGGGACAGTTGCTTTATTTTCTGAATACGCTGCCGCCCTTTCTGGCACTGATGTATCGTCGCCACGTTTACGGCAACGGCAAAAATGTCACCCGGAAGCTCATTGGGCAGAAATGGCGCACGACGCAACGCTGGGGAGCGAGACACGCCTCGGTTGCTTTCGTTACGGGAGCACTGGATTCGGTTAAGAACCGCAGCAAATTTATGGACTACTTTCAGCCTTTGCCGCCCGTCCCGGTACTGATGGTGATCGGCGAACAAACGCCACCTAAATCAAGAGCCGAGATGGAAGTGCTGGCACACTTTACCGCTGTGCAGGTCTACCGGATGCCCGGTTCGCTTGGACTGCATGAGGAATATCCAGAGGAACTGATTGAGGGAATTTTGCCCTTTTTGAATAAGTATTTGTCCTAACGAATTCTGTAGCATGGGGACTGCCTTCCCCTATCCCCGCAGATGGTTTGAGCAGTGTTTCAAGTTTTACATCGCCTTTAAAAACGATGAGTGCCCCACCCGCAGATAAGACACTCACCGCACAAACGCTTTAGGAGCAAAGATCCTTACCCGCTCCTGTCGGCAATCCCTGGCAAACCTGTTCCTTAGTCAGGAAGCCATCTTTGATCACCGTGTCTTGAATATTACTGGCATCTACAAGCTGCGGCTTCGAGAGCGCAGAGAGAATTTGACCGCCCTCAGTCGTTTTCGTCGTCGCATTGGTCAACGAGGCAGTATCCGTGCCGTTGCTCAGAGCCGCCACAATTTGAGCCGCTGCTGTTGCAATATTAATGAGCGGCTTATAAATGGTCATGCTTTGATCGCCTGCCAGAATCGCCTGAATATTGGAGGCATTGGCATCCTGACCTGTCACCAGCACTTTACCGTTGAGGTTTTGGGCGCGCAGTGCGGCGATCGCTCCCGTCGAGAGAATATCGCTGGCAGCGTAGATTGCCTGAACGTTGTTTTTTTCGCGGGTCAGTACGCCTTCGGTGAGCGATTGCGCTTTTGCCAGATCCCAGTTCGGCGTGTACTGATCAAATACCAGGTTCAACTCCCCCCGATCGAAATACGGCTGCAGGACTTTCAGCGCACCCTCACGGAACTGCAACGCATTATTATCGGTGCGGGAGCCATTCAGCATTGCCACGTTTGCACCGCGCTTCAGTCCGTAGGCTCCTTTTTTATACTGATCGATAATGTATTGCCCCTGCATTTCACCAACGCGCACGTTATCAAACGAAACGTAGTAAGCAAGGTCATTGTCTTGAATCAGTCGATCGTAGGCAATCACCGGAACGCCAGTGGTTTTCGCGGACTGCACGATCGCCGAAGCTTTTTGACTATCGTTCGCACCAATTACTAAAATGCAGGCTCCTCGTGTTAAAGCGGATTCTGCCTGGTTTTGCTGGGCATCGGCGTTATTGTTGGCGTTTGCATATTGAATCTGAGCATCAGGAAGGGCCTTTTTGATTTCCTGTTCTAGCAGGGGGCGATCGTAGCTTTCCCAGCGGGTTGAAGTGTCAGTTTCGGGCAGCAAGATTCCAATATTCTTACAGCCCTGGGCAGCAGGAAACGCAGTCGAGGCGTTTGTGGTTGGGCGATTTTGATTTTGTGCCGTATTTCCGTTAGGAGCTGACGCATTTTGGCTACAGGCAGTCAACGCGTTGAAGAAAAGAAAGCTACCTAAGAAGAATGCAAAAAATCTACTTAAAGACTGATTTCTTCTAAACATAGGGGTATAGTTTTACGCGACGCGAGATATGAAGAGACGAAAGGGAGTTAAGTTTTTCTTCCTCTGGAAAAACCTATTAAAAACAACCCGAAATACTCTAACTTCAGAGCTTTTCATTATTCTTTAAGAAGCGTTTTACAAGAATAAAAATCCTGCGTTTTTCAATAGCAATTCAGCTTAGTCACTTCCGCTGAAAAAAGACATCATTCAGAATAAGGATAAACTGATTCCCATTCAATACAAGCCAGGTTCATGAAGTGATATTAAGCCTTGTAAAAGGATTGGCAAAAAATCTTTTTTGTGAAGCGATACTGAAATACTTAAATAAGTTATTTAAAACAAAATAGCAACTGCTCGCCTTTTCAGAGGGTGTTTTGAAACGGTGTGAAAGAACGGTGTGAAAGAACGGTGTGAAAGAGTGAATTGCCTCTTGTCGTCTGGCTTTAAGGCAGCGAAATTTGCTTAAACATCCACCTCGATCGCGGGCTTCCATCAGCAAAGAAGCGGCTGGTTTCCCTCATGTGATAGCCTAACCGATCGTAAAACAGCGCGTTTTCAGGTTGTGCCAGCCGATATTCTAGCCGCACCCAATTCACCTGATGTTCCTGAGCAAATGCCTCAACTTGCCTGCATTAATTGCCGCCCGATGCCCTGACGCTGATACTGGGGCAACACCGCCAATCGATGAACATAGACAAACGGCTGACACGCTGCGACATCGTTCCGCACCTGACACCGAACGCTGCCCCCAATCTGCCCTGCAGTTTCACAGAGCACGATGATTCCTGCGGCTAACTCCTGCGCGACATCGGCTTCGGTTTCCTGCCACAGGCTGCTGTAGGGAAGCCGATCGCGGTAGCCAGCATAGGCGATCTGGGTCATGGCATGAATCGCAGGCACATCGGCAGGCGCAGCATTGCGTAAAGTACCGACCTGGAGACAGCTACCTTCCTGGGAAACAGCAAAGCGATCGATCGTCATCTGTTAACCGTGTTTCTAGAGACCAAATCAGGATGAGCCAAATTTTTGCTTTGCCTGTTCGTAAACTTCCACGGTGATCTGCGTTAAGCCTGCGTCCTGAGCAAACTTCTCGATCTTTTTGCGAGCCGCCGGACGCACAAAAAACGGAACTTCCTTCAGGCGAGCTTCTGCTTCAGTCGTCCATTCGATCGCGCTACTCATAGGTTTTTAATCTGTTTCTAATCTTGGTGGTTCAGCGTTCGATTCATTCGTCTATTTACTCTACCCTGTTTCCCATTTCTCAAAAACGCTCACCCCTGCATAGGGCCGGAATTCATGCTTTGCACAATCGCATTTCTAAATCACATTCCTATTCCTAGACAGATAAAAATTATTCCTCGTCGCGCCCGATGTACAGTGAGAATACGATTTTGAGCATTGATTCTGAGTATTGCCTATGACCGCATCAGGCTACATTCTGGCGCTGGATTTAGGAACGACGGGCAACCGTGCCTTTGTATTTGATGCGACAGGGCAGATTGTCAGTCAGGCATATCGGGAACTCACGCAGCACTACCCGCAGCCCGGATGGTTAGAGCATGATCCGATCGAAATCTGGCGGACAACCTGTGAGGTAATGCGATCGGCGATTCAGCAGGCAAAGATTCACGCGAATCAAATTCAGGCGATCGGGCTAACGGTGCAGCGCGAAACCTGTCTGGTCTGGAATAAAACGACAGGAGAGCCGCTTCATCGAGCGATCGTCTGGCAGGATCGGCGCACGGCTGCCCACTGTGACGATTTGAAACAGCAGGGCTACAGCGCAGAGATTTTTGAGCGAACCGGGCTGGTGATTGATGCCTATTTTTCCGCCACGAAGCTTTCCTGGCTGCATCAGTATGTTGTTAAACCGTCAGGGATTGATGCGGCGAACGTTCTAGCCGGGACGATTGACACCTGGGTTTTATGGAACCTCACCGGGGGCAGAATTCACGCCACTGACGACAGCAACGCCAGCCGCACAATGCTGTATAACCTTGAAACGCGACAGTGGGATGCTGCTCTGCTCGATCTGTTTCAGATTCCCGCTCACTGGCTGCCGCGGATTCAGCCGAGTCTGAGTCAGTTTGGCACGATCGATCCTGAAATTCTGGGTGCAGCGATTCCTGTAACTGCAATTCTGGGCGATCAGCAGGCTTCTTTGTTCGGGCACGGGTGCGATTCTCCCTATTGCGGAGCTGCCCATCATTCGGGGCTGGTGAAATGCACCTATGGCACTGGCTGTTTTCTGGTTGCCCATACCGGTCAGGAGATTGTTCGATCGCCCCAGCAAATGATCGCCACGATCGCCTGGACTAAAGCTGATTCTGAAGCTTGCGGCTATGCGTTGGAAGGCAGTATGTTCACGACGGGAGCCTGCATTCAGTGGTTGCGCGACGGCATTCAGCTGATCCAATCCGCTGCCGAAACCGAGATGCTGGCTCAGCAAGTGCCGGACAACGGCGGCGTTTACTTTGTGCCTGCGCTGAGCGGCTTAGGTGCGCCTCACTGGGATATGACTGCACGGGGCGCATTTTTCGGGATTACAGGCGGCGCAAAGCGTCCCCATCTGGTGCGATCGGTGCTGGAGTCGATCGCCTTTCAGGTGAAAGAAGTAGTGCAGGCAATTCAAGAATCGGGCGTGTCGATCGATCGGCTCAGGGTAGACGGTGGCGCGTGTAACAATGATTTCCTGATGCAGTTTCAGGCGGATGTGCTGGGCATTCCGGTTGAGCGTCCCCTGGTGCAGGAAACGACCGTTCAGGGCATTGCCTTTGCTGCGGGTCAGACGATCGGCTTTGGTCAAGATTTCCAGACCTCAAGCCGTCAGGTCGATAGGGTGTTTGAACCTGGGAGCAGCTCTGCTCGTGCGATCAAATGTTTTGCAATCTGGCAAGAGGCAGTCAATCGGGCGAAACACTGGGAGCGAGCGAAGGATTAATTGGGGTGAGTGTCATCGCCTTCTTGAAAGGGATTCTATATTGGTATTTGGGTTAGAAGACGTTTGAGAAGTCTGAATTGTGCTCCGAACCACCCCCCAATTCTGAGGGAAACCGAGCCTTTCGAGGAGTTTCAAAGTCCCCCATTGATGGGGGATTTAGGGGGCAATGCAGGATCTCTGAAATTAATCAGCTAACCTCATCAAGGGGCAAATTATGCAGGCAAACCAAATGCAAACTTTCAGCAAAGCTAAAGCAATTCGGGGCGCGTTTTTAGACTTTGTAGGCGATCCGTTTTACGGCAACGAGCGGGACAGCGTTCGCTACCTCGAAGACGGGCTACTGGTGCTAAAAAACGGCAGCATTGAAGCCTTTGGAGCCTATGAAACGATCGCCCCCCGCTTCGAGGAAATTCCCGTTACGACCTATCCCGGTCAATTAATCATCCCCGGCTTTCTCGATATCCACGTTCATTATCCGCAAACCGAAATGATTGCCGCCTACGGGGAGCAGCTTTTAACGTGGCTGGAGCGATACACTTTTCCCACCGAGGCAAAGTTTCAGGATGCGGACTATGCCCGGCAAATCGCGACGTTCTTTCTGGATGAACTGCTAAAAAATGGCACAACCACGGCAGTCGTGCTGACTACAATTTTTCCGCAGTCGGTCGAAGTCCTGTTTGAGGAAGCCGATCGCCGCAATATGCGAATCATTGCCGGACAAATGTGGATGGATCGCAACGCGCCGGATTTTTTGCTGAATGATGCGATCGAGACTTATCACCAAAGCCGCGAACAAATTCAAAAATGGCACAATCGAGGACGACAGCTTTATGCGATTACCCCTCGATTTGCGATTACTTCAACAGAAGCCGGATTGCAGTTTGCCGGAAAACTAAAGGCAGAATTTCCTGATGTTTATGTGCATACCCATTTGTCGGAAAATGCACAGGAAATTGCATACACCTCGGAACTGTTTCCCAACACTAGCGATTATCTTGAAGTGTATGAGCAGTACGGCTTAGTGGGCGATCGATCGATCTTTGCTCATGGGCTGCATTTAAGCGAGTCTGAGTTTGAGCGGCTCTCTCAGGCAGGTGCAACGATCGCCTATTGCCCCACCTCGAATTTATTCTTGGGGAGCGGTTTGTTTAAGCTGCATCGGGCGAAGTCGATTCATTCTCCCGTGGGTGTGGGACTGGCGACGGATGTGGGTGGCGGCACTGGCTTCTCGATGCTGCATACCATGAGCGAAGCTTATAAAATTGCTCAGCTTCAGGGACAAAATTTATCTAGCTTTCAAGCCTTTTATCTGGCAACCTTGGGCGCAGCAAAATCGCTTTCGCTTGCAGAAAAGATCGGCAGTTTCGACCCTGGCAAAGAAGCCGATTTTACAGTGCTGGATCTCCACGCCACGCCAATCCTGGCGCTCCGAAACGGAGCCGTTCCTGCCCGATCGCTGGATGTACTCGAGTCACAGCTTTTTGGCACGATGATGTTGGGAGACGATCGATCGATCGCGGCAACGTATGTAGCGGGTGAGCCAATTTATCAGAAGGCGGCAGCACAGTAGAAGCTTCTCTCTTGGGACGGGTCTAAACGATCGCGAATGTTCGCACAATAAAAAGGTTTCTGTTTAAGCGTCTTTTATGCACACTCGCCCCGGAATTCAGCCTGAAGCCCAACCTGCGGCGCAAACCACTCCTCCCTATGCGATCGGTTTTAAGACGGCAACTGAAGAAGCGACGATCGATGCTTTGCCGTTGACCGGAACGCTGCCAGAATGGCTAACAGGAACGCTGATTCGCACGGGTCCGGCTCAGTTCGACATTGGCGGAGAGCCTTATCGCCACTGGTTTGATGGACTGGCGATGCTGTCGCGGTTTTCGTTTCAGGCGGGGCGAGTGAGCTATGTGAATCGATTCCTTGCCAGCGATTCTTATCAAGAGGCACACGAGAAAGGCAAAATCAGCCGGGGTGAATTTGGCACAACTGCTCGGACTTCTTTCTGGAAACGATTGCGCGATCCGCTGCCGCGCCCAACCGATAACGCCAACGTGAATATCTTGCCGTTGGGCGATCGACTCGTCAGCACTACTGAAGTCCCGCAGCCGATCGTGTTTAACCCCGATACGCTAGAAACGCTGGATAAGTTTCCGTTTGACGACCGCATTTTGGGACAGACAACGACTGTACATCCGCATTTTGATTTCGATCGCCAGTGTTTGTTCAACTATCTAATTGCCTTTGGTTCGCCCAGCAAATACAACATTTACCGCATGGGTTTCCACAACAGCCGCCGCGAGTTGGTTGCCTCGATTCCGGTGAAGGAACCCGCCTATATGCACACCTTCGCCATGAGCGATCGATACATTATTCTCACCGAGTTTCCCCTGCGGCTGAATTTGCTCGGTCTACTGACTAGCGGCAAACCGTTTATTGAAAACTATCGCTGGAAGACCGATCGCGGCACCCATTTCACGGTAGTCGATAAATCGACTGGGGAAGTTGTAAAAACCTGCGAGAGCGAACCCTTTTTCGCCTTTCATCACGTAAATGCATTTGAACAAGATGATGAATTGTTGATCGATTTGATCGCTTATCCCGACGGCAAAATTATTGATGATTTATATTTAGAGCCGTTAAGAACCGGACGATCGGGCAATGCCGCCGGAAAATTGAAGCGATATCGCCTCAATCTCAATTCAGGTGATGCGATCGGTGAAACTTTATCCGATGAAACGATCGAGCTTCCGAGAATCCATTACCGACAGGCAAACGCGAAACCCTATCAGTTTGTGTATGGCGTAGGCAATCAAATTCTGAATAACTTTAACGATCAGCTGGTTAAAATCAATGTGAATACGGGCGAGACTGCCTTCTGGTCAGACGAAAACTGCTATCCAGGTGAACCTGTCTTTGTTTCTGCGCCCAACGCCTCAGCCGAAGACGAAGGAATTCTGCTTTCTGTGGTGCTGGATGCCGATCGCAAACAGTCTTTCCTCCTCATGCTCGATGCTCAATCCATGAGCGAACTGGCACGAGCAGAAGTTCCCCATGTGATTCCATTTCAGTTTCACGGGCAGTATTTTCCCTCGATTCATCCGGCGATCGATCTGAGTCAGGTTCATCGGTAAGGGGTCATAGCACTTTTTCAGCATAAACGCGATCGAGAAATGGTGATACTAAAAGCAGGTTTATTTCTTGACCAATAGTTCTTTACAGACCCCTGCCCTATGGTTGCCCCGCCTCAGCTTCGATCGTTTGAACAGCAGCTCGATGAATCTAATCTCACCCGCGTCATGTGGCTTCTGTGGGGGCTCTCGGCAGGGCTGATCGTGCTGGATGGCTTTGATTTCTTTATTATTGGCGTTGCGCTTCCCTTTCTTCAGCGTGACTTTAACCTGGGGTCGGCTGAAATTGGCGCGGTGGCAGTGGCGGCGATCGTCGGTTCCCTGCTCGGCTCTCTTACCCTGGGACCGTTAACCGATCGGATTGGGCGACAGCGAATGCTGCTGGTAGACGTTGCCTTATTTGTCATTGCGACGGCAGGAACGGCTTTTGCCTGGAATGCGATTTCGCTGCTCGGGTTTCGCTTTCTGGTAGGGGTGGCGATCGGGGCAGATTATCCGATTAGCGTCTCTTACATTACCGAAAACGTTCCGGCTCGGCTACGCGGACGGATGGTGATTGGGGCGTTTACGTTTCAGGCAGTTGGGGCGCTGCTAGGGGCAATCACTGGAATCGGCATTATTGCGGCGTTTCAAGCTTTTTATCCCGATATCGTGCAGCCTGCGATTCAGTATGCGTGGCGAGGGATGCTGGGTGTGGGGCTGATTTTGGCGATCGGCGTTGGAATTTTGCGGCTCAACTTCTTGCTGGAAAGTCCGCGCTATTATCTAGCACGAGGAGACTACGAAGCCGCATCGAAGGCAGCCTCAACCCTGCTCGAAACCCCGATCGTCCTCACGCCCGAAACCGATCCGCCAGAGGCCGAATCTAGCCTGTCCTATCGCGATTTGTTTTCGGTCGCTTATCGTGGCCGTACGCTACTTGCCTCGATTCCCTGGTTTTTGCAGGATATTGCCACTTACGGCATCGGCATTTTTACTCCGACGATTATTGCTGCCCTTGCCTACGCCGATCGTACCGATTTGCTCAACCGGGAACTGGCATCGGCAAAAGGGTCTGCGATCGTGGATTTGTTTCTGATTGCAGGTTTTTTGATTGCGGTGGTTTGCGTCGAGCGGGTGGGGCGAATTCGGCTGCAAATTTTGGGTTTTGTGGGAATGGCGATCGGGCTACTGATTCTGGCGGGTTCGGGCTGGAGCAGTTCAGCCAGTGCCTGGAATACGGCGATCGTCTTTCTGGGCTTTTTTGTGTTTAACCTGACGATGAATGCCGGACCGAATTCAACCACCTTTTTGCTGTCGGGTGAAGTGTTTCCCACGTCGATTCGGGCAAGTGGAGCCGGGTTTGCTGCTGCCGTTGCCAAAGCGGGAGCCGTTCTGGGAACCTTTGGCTTACCGATTCTGCAAACGTCGATCGGCGTTATGCCCCTTTTAGTTGGGTTGGCAGGCGTTTGTTTGTTGGCGGCTGTTCTGACGTTTGTGCTGCGGGATGATGGGCGGCGGGATTAATCGCTGATGATGGCAATGCCGGGAGCCTGTAGGATGGGCATTTTCTCCAGGCCAGTAAGAACACCCTCACTCTGGGTTCAGCCGTGGCTAAGCGTCATTTTGATCGCCCCAAGCTTCTACAGAGGGGGAAACTCCCAAATTGTTTAAAGTCCCCCCTCGCTTTTTAGGAGCGGCAAGTCACGAGGGGGGATTGAGGGGGCTGCAAAACCTTGAATGCGATCGGGGATACGACAGGCGATCCTAAGCAGCCGGAACCGATAACCCTTTACTTGCCAGCCACTCTGGGTTAAACAGCCGCGACTGATAGCGTGCCCCCCCATCACACAGAAGGGTGACGATCGTGTGTCCTGGACCCAGTTGTTTAGCCAAGGCTACGGCTGCGGCCACGTTGATGCCTACCGAACCACCCATGAACAAGCCATCTTTGCGAAGAAGCTGGTAGATCATCCGCAGTGCCTCCTGATCGTGTACCTGGATAGCGTCGTCGATCGGTGCGCCTTCCATATTGGCAGTGACCCGGCTGTTGCCGATGCCTTCGGTGACGGAGCTGCCTTCGATTTTAATTTCGCCAAATTTGGCATAGCTATACAGTCCGCTGCCCATCGGGTCTGCCAGGACACAGCGCACGTTTGGATTTTGCTCTTTCAGATAAAGCGAAACGCCTGCGTAGCTGCCGCCTGTTCCTGTGGCTGTAACCCAGGCATCGATTTTGCCCTCGGTTTGCTGCCAGATTTCGGGTCCGGTGGTTTCGTAGTGGGCGCGACGGTTTGCCAGATTGTCAAACTGGTTTGCCCAGATCGCGTTTTCTAACTCTTCCGCAATTCTGCCTGACAGCCGCACGTAGTTATTCGGATCGCGGTAGGGCACTGACGGAACCGGGCGAACTTCTGCCCCCAGCGTCCGCAGCAAATCGATTTTTTCCTGAGATTGAGTGTCGGGAATAATAATCAGACACTTGTAGCCTTTAGCATTGCAAATGTGTGCCAGTCCGATTCCGGTATTGCCTGCCGTGCCTTCAACAACAGTGCCGCCCGGTTTCAGCAAGCCCTGCTCTTCTGCTTCTTGAATAATGTAGAGGGCTGCCCGATCCTTTACGGAACCACCTGGATTGAGAAACTCTGCTTTGCCCAAAATCTCGCACCCGGTCTCTTCACTGAGACTGTGCAGCCGAATCAGGGGAGTATTGCCGACTGCACCAACAAATCCGTCGTTAATGTCCATGCTGGAAACTGCTTGCTTAGATCTCTTTCTCTGATTCTGACCGATCGCGTGCATCCGCAAATTAATTTGTCATTCCGCATGCCGAACTCCAAATGACGAACTCCTATCACGGGATGCCGCTTCGCCTTGATACCATGATAAAAGGGGCACAGCCAAAAGCAGAATCAAGAGCAGAATCAGGAGCAGCAGCATGAAATTTGGCGTAATTGTCTTTCCCGGATCAAACTGCGATCGTGACGTAGCAATGGTGAGCCGCGATTTGCTTCAGCAGCCAACGCGGATGATCTGGCACGAAGACAGCAATTTATCTGATTTGGATGTGGTGATCCTGCCGGGTGGATTTAGCTACGGCGACTATTTGCGCTGTGGGGCGATCGCTCGATTTTCTCCAGCGATGCAAGCCACGATTGAACACGCGAAGCAGGGAAAATTTGTACTGGGCATCTGCAACGGATTTCAGGTGTTGACCGAAGCGGGTCTGCTGCCAGGGGCACTCATGCGAAACCGGGATCTGCACTTTGTCTGCGATCGAGTGCCGCTTAAAGTTGAACGCAATGATTTGCCCTGGACGCAGCACTACCAGTCGGGACAGGTCATTACGTTGCCGATCGCTCATGGAGAAGGCTGTTATTACGCCGATCGCGACACTCTAGCAGAGCTAGAGGACAACCAGCAGGTGCTTTTTCGCTATGCTACCCCCGCAGGAAACCCCTCGCCGGATGCAAATCCAAACGGCTCGCTCAATAATATTGCAGGCATCTGCAACCGACAGGGCAATGTGCTAGGCATGATGCCCCACCCAGAACGCGCTTCCGACCCGGCTCTGGGCAACACGGACGGGCTAGGATTGTTTAAGGGCTTGCTGTCGGTGCTCGTAGAGGCTTAGGGCGTGCTTTAAAAGCCTGATAGTCCCCCAATTTCTCTCAATTTCTCAGAGGGGGAACTGACGATCGATTTAAAGTCCTTCACGATCGGGGAATGACTGGGGAACTGAGGAGGCACAGAGGATATTGAACCCACCGTTGAGTGAATCTGCGCTCCTCAGTTTGAAGGGATGAATCTTGAAGGGCTGAATTGTACTGCGAAGCAATGCTGGAAAACCGAAGCGGAAATGAAACGATAAGAAAATAAGATTGTCGTGCAATATTCAGATAATACTTAGATAAAGATGCACCCTGAACGTTACCCTCTACAAACTTTGCCCGCAAACTTTAGGAGTTAAAAAGCCTTAGGAGTTAAAAAGCTTTAGGAGTTGAGAAGTCTGGAATCCACTAGCTGAAGCAAGCCTGAAACCTTTTAGCGATCTGACTGCTGCACCAAGCTGAGAAAGTCAGATGCGCCAATGCGATCGGCATCCACATTTTTCAGAACAGCGATCGAAGTCCGACCCAGGCTAATTACCGTATCGTCTTCTTTTTGAGTAATTTTCAGCCGCTTGAAGTTGATTTCCTTGGGCAATCCCAGCAGGTCGATGCCTTTCTTGAAGTCCTGGATGAGGTCGGTGCTGTCTTTCATGCCGTACTTGTAGTCCAGCACAAACAGGTCACTGCCCCGCTCACCGCTCATTATATCTGCGCCTTCGTTGCCCATCAGCACATCCTTGCCGCGACCGCCCATCAGCATATCCTTGCCAAGGCGACCTACGAGGACATCATCGCTATCACCGCCATTCAAGCGATCGTCTCCTTCACCGCCGTTAAGGATATCGCGACCGAGTGCACCCGCAAGGCGATCGTTGCCGTTTAGGCCAATCAGCAGATCGTTGTTCGCTTTACCCGTCAGCGCATCGTTCACGACATTGCCGCGTGTCACATCCTGCACGCCCATTCCATTCAGGACATTTGCTTCACCCAGCACGTTTAAAAATGTGCCCAAGCCGTCTAATAAATCAACTTCATCAAACTTGCTAGCAGGGCGACTGAGAACATCGTTACCGCTCAAGTTCTGGAAGAGATTGGTAATAGGCATGGGGCTAAAAACGTAATAGTAATCGTCATCTAGCCCACCAAACAGATCACCGAGATCAATATTGCCAAACAGGCTGCCCAGGTTATCAAACAGATCGCCCAGAGAAGAGCTATTCACTGAACTCGAAGAACCTGAACCTACGATCGTATTCAGCAAGCTTCCCAGATTGATCGAATCAAAGGAACTATTATTGCCTAAGCCCGAAAAGATATTACCTAAGTTAAAGCCTCTGTTGCCTGAACCCGATGAGCCAGAAGTGCCTCCGCCGATCGTTGAGGTGAAAATATCTCCCAGATCAATGCCGCCTAAAAAGTTGCTGCTGCTGAGAGTATTAAACAGATTTCCTAGCAGGTTACTGCCAAAACTAGGATCTTCCAGAATGTTTTTGTTTTCATTGCTATTAAAGCCAAAGACATCCCCAATAAACTTCACGCCATTGACGACATCCCCAATTTTAATGCCGCCGATCGTACCACCGCTAAACAAGCTTAGACCCAGCGCAATCCAGTTAATCATACCCGTCTCCCTTCACTGCAAACCTTCACGAATCAATAACCCGAAGGGGTACTCATTCGCATGGCTCAATTGCATTCTTTTCGCCTACCCTCCACAGGACTGCGATCGATTCCAAAGCGTTCCCGGAAATGCAAAAAAAACTCCAGGGGGCTGGAGAGGTGGAGGGGTAGAGGGGTGGTGAGTGGATGGGGGAGGGGGTTCAGGAGGTAATCTAGGGCATTGGCGACTTCTCAAACTAACGCTTACTGGGGCTTACCCCAGATGATTTCGATCGCCCACAGACTGAAGCACTTTAGCGGGGAGACGTTCCCCCGTTTGGGTATTGAACCAGTGGATGTGTTCGGGCGGCAGGGTGAGGGTGATTTCTTCGCCCCGGAAGGGGTTGTCGCTGGAAATCAAAGCACGGAAGATCATCGTTTCTGCGCCTCTGACTCGGACGGTAATCAGTTCGCTCATGCCCAGGTTTTCCGACAGCACGACTCTGCCCTGCACCGTCGAAGCACTGTGCTGATTAGAATCGGCAAGATGGACGTGTTCTGGACGGATGCCCAGCGTGATTTCTGGCGGCGGCACAAAGCCATCGGGCAGGGGAATGTGATAGTTGCCGAAGACCGCCGATCGCCCGTCGCACTTCAGATCAAGCAGGTTCATTTGCGGGCTGCCGATAAAGCCTGCTACAAATCGGTTTGCGGGATGGGTGTAGATGCGGCGGGGCGGGTCAAGCTGCTGCAAAATGCCGCCATTCAGGACGGCGACTCGCGTGGACAGGGTCATGGCTTCGGTCTGGTCGTGGGTCACGTAGACTATGGGCGTATTTAGCGAGGTGAAAATTTCTTTTAGCTCGGCTCGCACCTGTTCCCGCAGCAGGGCATCTAGGTTACTGAGCGGTTCATCGAGCAGAAACACGTCGGGCTGGCGTACGAGTGCTCGTCCCAAGGCAACGCGCTGCCGCTGTCCGCCGGAGAGCTGTCCCGGTTTGCGCTCCATTAGTTCTTCCAGACCCAGGAAGCCGCTGACTTCGTGAATCCGCCGCCGAATTTCGTCTGACTTCATGTGGCGCAGCCGTAGCCCGGAAGCCATATTGTCATACACGCTCATATGCGGATACAGCGCGTAGCTCTGGAACACCATTGCAATATTGCGATCGCCTGCTGCTTTATTTGTGACATTGCGATCGGCAATCCGAATTTCGCCGCGGGTGGGTTGTTCCAGTCCGGCGATCATTCGCAGCGTCGTGGATTTGCCGCAGCCCGACGGACCCAGCAGTGTGAGGAATTCGCCGTTGTCCACGCCCAGGCTAAGATCGCGCACGGGGACGACTTTAGGCGAGTAGGTTTTGTTGAGGTGAATGAGTTCGAGTTTTGGCATGGTTTTGTTGGGAGAGTTAAGTGGGGTAGATTCAGTGGGTAAGTAGATCAGTGGGTAAGTCGTTAGCCTTTGACTGCGCCTGCGGTTAAGCCCTGCACAATTCGACGCTGGAACAGCAGCACCAGGGCGACGAGAGGCAGCGTACCAATCACCGTAGCAGCGGCTAATGCTCCATAGGGAATCTCGAATACAGCGGTTCCGCTAATCTGGGCAACGGCAACCGGAATCGTTTTCATTGATTCACGAGTGATAAACGTGAGAGCAAAAATGAATTCGTTCCAAGCGGCGATAAAGGCGAGAATTCCGGTGGTGACAAGGGCAGGCGTAGTCAGGGGCAGCAGAATTTTCGTCAGCATTCCCCAGGTGTTGTAGCCGTCTACCTTAGCGGAGTCTTCCAGATCGCGAGGCAACTGCTGGAAGAAGCTTCGCATCACCAGAATGGTTAGCGGAATATTAATCGCCGTGTACGGAATGATTAACGCTAAATAGTTATTCGCGAGTCCAAAGGTGCGAACGATTTCTAACAAACCAATAAACAGCAGAATGTAGGGGAATAGCGTCACAATTAGGACGATCGCCAGAATAATCCGTTCGCCTTTGACCTTCAGTCGTGCCAGTGCATAAGCGGCAGGTGTGCCCAGTGCCAGACAGAGCAGCGTGGAGCTGATCGCCACAAACGCGCTGTTGAGCATATAGTTCAAAAACGGGCGGCGATTAAAAATCTCAATGTAGTGCTGAAGCGTATAGCGACTGGGAAAATAAACGTTTGGAATGGCGGCAATGTCCTGATTCACCTTAAACGAGGTGAGCAATTGCCAGAGAATCGGCGCAAGGCTAAACAAAATCACCAGCAGCACGGCGATCAGAAACAAAATATTTTGAATTGAAACCGATCGCTTCTGGGGCGTTTGTCTGGGTGGAGCTTCCTGTGATCGAACGGGCGGCTGAATCGTCGTCATGGCTTAACCTCCTCTCAAAGCAGTACGAGTTCTCGAAAGCAGCCAGGCAGCCAGCCCCACTGCCGCAATCAGCACCACAAAGGTCACTACGACCAGCGCAGAGCCGTAGCCAAAGTCCAGATAGCGCATGATAGTGGCGTAGATGTAAATTGACACCGTTTCCGTTGCGCCACCAGGACCACCGCCTGTCATCACCGCAATCAAATCGAAAATGCCGAACGCCTGAGCGAATCGAAACAGCGCGGCAATCAGAATTTGGGGCATCAGCAGGGGCAGGGTAATCTGGCGGAAGCTCTGCCATGCCGTTGCACCATCGATCGCATGAGCCTCATATAAGTCGCCCGAAATCGACTGCAAGCCTGCCAGCAGCAAAATCGAGATAAACGGAGTCGTTTTCCAGACATCCGCCGCAATCACGCACATCATCGCCAGGGTCGGATTGCCCAGCCAGTTGACGCCCGTATCGATAATGCCGAGCCGCAGCAGAATGTCGTTCCAGACGCCAAACTCGGCGTTAAAAATCCATGCCCAGGTCGTGCCAATCAGAGCCGTCGGCAGTGCCCAGGGCAAAATCGCGATCGTCCTCACCGCACTCCGTCCCCGAAAGGCATGGTTCAGCACCAGCGCGATCGCCATCCCCAAAATCAGCTCCAGCACCAGGGACGAGAGGGTAAAGACCGTTGTATTGCCGATCGTCTGCCAGAAGCGACCGTCTTGTGCCATGCGTCCGTAGTTGTCCAATCCCGTAAACACAGGCTGTAGCTGCGTTCCCAGGTTTTGCGTAAACAGACTTAGCCAGATCGATCGCAGGATCGGATAGGCATAAACCAGCAGCAGCACCAGCATTGCCGGAAGCAGCAGCAGCCAGCCCGTGCGCTGTTCTCTTGAACGAATTGTGTCAGCCATGAAAGACTCCTAATGGGATACAGCTCAGCGGGCAGAGTAGCGTTGAAGCAAATTGCGCGTCTCCTTGGCAGCATCACGCATTGCTTGTTCTGGATCGGTTCGACCCGTCAGGGCAGCACTCAGGTATCGCTGAAGAATATCCGATGCCTGAGCATATTGGGCGATCGGCGGACGCAGGGCTGCACTTTCTGCTACCGCTTGCATCCGGGGGAAGTAAGGATATTTTTCTACCACCTGCGGATCAGTGTATAGCGATCGACGGGTGGGCAGATAGCCATTTTTCAGCACCAGGTTACGCTGTGCCTCTTCGCTGGCGTAGTACTGAGCAAACCGCAATGCTTCTTCAGGGTGGGGAGAAGATTTGGCAATGCCAATCCCCCAGCCGCCCAATGCTCCGGCACTGGATTGACCCGGCGCGTGAACCATCGGCTTAAATCCAACTTTGCCTTTGATCACAGAGTCGTTAGCATCGGCGAGGGGCAGCGCGTAGGGCCAGTTCCGCATAAACACTGCCTGGCCGCTTTGAAACAATCGGCGGGCTTCTTCTTCCTGATAAGTCGTGACGCCAGGAGGGGAAATGCCCTGATCGAGCGTTGTTCTGAGGAACTGAATGGCTTTCTGCGTTTCGGGGCGATCGAGTCCGACTTCGAGGGTTTGGGGATTGACCCAGAACCCACCTGCGCCTTCCAGCACCTCGACAAACATCGCAGCGAGTCCTTCATACTGCCGTCCCTGCCAGACGTAGCCCCAGTCTGCACCCTGCGACTGCTGAATTTGCTTGGAAATATTGATCAGGTCTTCAAAGGTTTCGGGGGGCTGTGCGCCTGCCGCTTGCAACAGGTCTTCCCGGTAATAAAGCAACCCGGAGTCGGTGCGGTAGGGCATTCGGTAAAGTCTTCCCTGGTAGCGGCTCCCTTCCACGGTTTCGGGAATAAAGTCTTTCAGCTCGGATTCTGGAATGCGATCGGTCAAATCCATCAGCCAACCCGCAGCAGCGAATTTAGGTAGCCAGACGACATCCATAATCACGGCATCATAAGGCGAGCTACCCAGCAAGAAAGAGGATGTGTACAAATCCTCGACCAGATTCGTGGCGTTCGGACCTTCGATCACATCGACTTTGATATCGGGATTTTGGGCTTCAAATGCCTCAATAATGTGTTGCTCCTGTGCCACGTCCAGTGCAGTCATCAGCATTGCGATGTGAACTGGCTGCTGCGACAGTGCCATCACACTGTAGAAAATCACGCCTAGACAAACGACGATCGCCGTAGCAAGAAATCGCCAGCGACGCAGCAACCAGCGATTAAAAGAGTGATGCAGGTTGTGAGTTGAAGAATCAGTACTCATGGGTTATAAAAGTTTGAATCATCGATCATTGCTAGGGTCACGGGGCTAAACAGTTAAGTAAGAAACTAAACAAAACAGGTTTGCCATTGTTCGCTGACAGTTCGCACAAAAACAACGAGATCGAACAGTTCGAGAGAAAAGAGATTTACAGAGAGATTTACAGAACGAGGAACAAAGCACAGAAAGCAAAAGACCCGGCTGGAGTTTGCCTCCGCCTTGCGCTTATGACCCTGAACTTCTCGATTGCTAGACTGTGAAGCTTGCTCTATGTCTGAGGAGAATTCAGAGAAGACAACGCTGACTACCCTTTGTTTTAGTCATCTTGTCCATGCAATCATTGGACAAAAGAGTGCTAATAAAGAAGCAAGCCCTTTTTTCCACCGTTTCGTAATTCCTGAAACACAAATGTTTGCAAAGAGAATTGCAGGATTGTTTTCAGAAATACAAACCTCACTTGACTTTTAGATCTATCAAGCTCTGCGGCGCGATCGCCTCTGCTATTGGATATAGCAATACATTAAGAAAAGTAAATCCTTTATGTATTACGTATCTTGAATATTTGCTTTGTTTCTATCCCAAGATAGATATTTCGGAATAACCTTAGTCGGAATTTATAAGAAGAGTCCATTGTGTAACGAACTCCGTCAGCTTAGATTTGTAATTGTTTGGCTAGCTCTTTTCTTGGCTCTGCAATCTGCAGGTAATCGGATTTTTTCTATTACGAATAGTGGGATTACTCGATTGTCTTTCGCTAAATCCTTTAAAGCTTATACCGTTAATCGAATCCCCTTCTTTTTCTAGGGCTTAACTTCTGGGGCTTAACGTTGTTTCTTGCTCTAAGTTTTTTGCTCTCAGGCGACGGACACCCAATCGATCGCGTTCCTCAGCAAACTACTGCAATCGGTACACTCGTGCCTCAAAAGGACGCAGCGTGAGTTGGCGAATCTCCTCGCTCCCCTCTGCCTCATTATTGTCCATTACGTTGTTCATTCCATAGTTGCTAATTAATAGTTCCTGGCTGTCAAAGGATACTTCGTCTGGCAGGGTAAGAACGGGCGTGTCTTGGGTGAAATTCAGCAAAACCAGCAAACGCTCGTCCTTCAGGGTTCGCGTGAACGCATAAACTTGCTCATGCGATTCCAGGATGAGGTCATACGTGCCGTAAACGATGACCGGATGAGCTTTGCGTAACCGGATGAGCTGCTGGTAGTAGGCAAAGATCGAGTTTGGGTCAGTCAGTGCTTGTTGAACATTGATCTCGCGGTAGTTGGGGTTGACCTTGAGCCAGGGAGTGCCAGTGGTGAATCCAGCGTACAGGGTGCCGTCCCATTGCATCGGTGTGCGTGAGTTGTCACGGCTTCTGGCATAAATAATTTCCATTGCAGCATCGGGAGCAATGCCTTTTTCCTCCACCAACTCGTGATAGACCGTGCGCGTCTCAATGTCCTGGTAATCCTCGATCGACTCAAACCTGACGTTGGTCATCCCGATCTCTTCGCCCTGATAGACATAGGGCGTGCCATGCAGCAGATGCAGAAACGTGGCGAGCAATTTGGCTGACTCAACCCGGTACTGACCATCATCCCCAAACCGAGAGACTGCCCGTGGGGTGTCGTGGTTCGTGAGGTACTGGCTATTCCAGCCCTTCCTTTCCAAATCCTTTTGCCACCGTGTCATCACTTGCTTGAGATCGTGTAGTCGCCACGGCTGAACGCTCCGGTGCGGTAAGGCACTGTTGGGGTCTTCGTCGATGACCATGTGCTCGAACTGGAACAGCATATTGAGATGCCCCGTCTCCTCATGGGTGAGTGCAATGCCGTGCTCGGTGGTCAGCATCGGTGTCTCGCCGACGGTGACAATATCGTAGTGAGATAGCACTTCCTGCTTCATTTCACTCAGAAACTCGTGAAGACGCGGTCCGTTGACGAAATACTGTCCGCCAAATTGGTAGCGATCGCTCGTCACTACAGGAGCATCCGGCAAGCCAGGGACTTTCGAGATCACATTGATGACATCCATGCGAAAGCCGTCGATGCCTTTCCGCAGCCACCAGTGCATCATGGTATAAATCTCGGCACGCAGCTTCGGATTCTCCCAATTGAGATCGGGCTGCTTGCGAGAGAACAGGTGCAGGTAATACTCATCGGTTGCCTCGTCGTACTGCCAGGCTGACCCACCGAAAAAGGACGCCCAGTTATTGGGTTCGCGACCCTCCTTACCCGATCGCCAAATATAGTAATCCCGATACGGATTGTCCTTGGATTTGCGCGCTTCGACAAACCAGGAATGCTCGTCGGAGGTATGGTTAACCACCAGGTCCATCATTAGCTTGATGCCGCGATCGTGCAATCCTGCGAGCAGCTCCTCCCAATCAGACAGGGTGCCAAACTCGTTGTTGATGTCGTAATAGTCGCTGATGTCGTAACCATTGTCATCGTTAGGAGATTGATAAACGGGACAGAGCCAGACCACGTCAACACCGAGCTTTTGCACATAGTCTAATTTCTTGATGATCCCCCGGAGATCGCCGACCCCGTCGCCATTACTGTCCTTAAAGCTGCGCGGATAGATTTGATAGACGACGCTTTCTTTCCACCATCTCTTCTGCATCTCAGGAACTCCCCTGCTCGTCAAGATCGCAAATCCTGGACAACTTAACATACTGATATTGCGTATGAAATCGCACCGAAGAGAGCAATATTGCCTGGATTCGTCCCTGCATTTTGTTCCAAAACAAATCAATCAGGCATCCTACAAGAACAAATCCCCCGGCTGCCCAGAATCGATCGGCAGACAGGGGATTATTAACAGAACGAGGAACCGCCGCGGAATAGAGGAAACCTACACCGTTGCCGCCGGATCGTTGGTGGAGCTTGAAGGGTTGGAAGCAGTATTGGCAGGTGTTCCCGTCGAGGAAGCCATCTTTGCTTGCGAGTTCTGAGCCAGCAGCAGACGCGAAAGTCCGGTGGAAATAATGCTTGCGCCGACGGCAGTTCCCAAGAGCCAGGGTGCGTTGAAGGGCCACTGGAACCAGACGATTGCTCCCAGTGCTAGAGTCACAAGTGCATTTCCCAGCACCGAAGTCCAGCCTTCTTGGGGACGTACACGGAATGCCAGAATCAGCTCAAACGTGCCTTCCGTTAGCAGGAAGCTACCCAGCAGCAGAGTCAGCGTAATCGTACCGCCGAACGGATTCACAAATAGCATGATCCCTGTGCCGATGTACAGGATGCTCAGCAGCAATTTCCAGATAAAGCCGCCCTGCTGGCGAGTCTGGAATGCGTTAAAGAGTTTGGTGGCTCCCGAAGAAATCAGAATCAGGGAGATCCAGGTTTCTGCGACCAGCGTTGAAACACGCGGCAGAATAATGGCAATTAGACCCAGCGCGATCAGCAGAATTGCGCTCCAAAGCTGGCTATTCCTCGAACTCCGGTTCATGTCCGGCGAAACACTCGTGGTCATAAAATTTTCCTTCAAGCTTGATTGACTGCTCTTCACAAGGCTAGAGAATTTTTCAAGCTTCTGTTAGCTCCTAAAGACAGACCCCCAAAGGAGTAGAAAGTTAAGCTGCGCGATGTTTTTGCATCGAAGAATAGTCATTTCGATCGCCCTAGCGAACTGCAAATCTTCCACCTGTGATGTTGGACAGCCGATCGCTTCGGGCACTCTACAGGAGAACGTTTCCTGCTGGAAGAAAACGCTTCACGCGATCGAATATGCTGCCTGATGCTATGTCAAATTTCCGCTCTCCGCGTCAACTGTTACTGTACCTGGTTCACCGACACCCTGTTCTGATCCTGCTTAATATTGGGCTGGGATTTTCGGGTGCGGTGTTTAACGGGGTCAGTACCGCTCTGATCATGCCCGTTCTGCTCAGCTTTCTGGGACAGCCGATCGCGCTGGAGGGCGAAGTGCCCGTTCTGCGAATGCTGCTGTCTCCATTTCAAATCGATGGTCGTCCTCGTATCGCGCTGCTCGCGGGGGCAATTATCCTGCTGCTGCTGCTCAAAAACCTGGCGGGCTATGGCAATGCGCTGGTTGCCGGAAGCCTGAAGCGCATCCTCACCAATGATTTGCGAGAGCAGGGACTGCGGCTTTTGCTGGAAGTTGACCTTGATTTTTTTAGCCGCACGGGAATTGGCGATATTGTGAATCGGCTCAATAACGAAGTCTCTCGTGCCGCAGGCGCAATTAGCAGCATTACGCGATCGGTCACAGTTGTCATTACGGTGCTGGTGTTTGTGGGATTGCTGGTGTCACTGTCCTGGCAGTTAACGCTGGCTTCAACCGCGCTGTTAGCGATCGTTGTGCTAGTGAATCAGTCGAGCATTCATCAAGCAAAGCAGTTTGGCAAGCAGCTTTCGGATACGTCAAAGCAATATTCGACCAGTGTTTTAGAACTGCTGTCTGGAATGCGGCTCGTTCGCACCACTGCCACCGAACCCGCCGCCTATGAAAAAATGATTCGTTTAATTCGCGATCGAGAGCAGGCAGAGTTCCGAACGCAGGCAGTTTCTGCCCTGATTGAGCCTGTGAACGAAATGGCGGGCGTAATTGCACTGCTGCTAATTGTGGCGATCGGGCGTACCTTTCTGGCAGCGCAGCTCGAGGCATTCTCTGCGGTATTGCTCACCTATCTTTTTTTGCTGTTTCGGACGTTGCCCCTGATTGGTCAGCTTAATAACGCTCGCAGTCAGTTTGCAAGTATTGCCCCCAGTTTGGAAATTGCTAGCGAGTTTCTCCGTCGTGATAATAAACCATTTATGCAAAACGGAACGCTGCCGTTCCAAACTTTGCAAACCGGAATTCAGCTTCGCAATCTTTCGTTTATCTATCCAGGACGACAAAAATACGTTCTTCACGATATCAACCTTGATTTACCCTGTCGGACGACGCTGGCGATCGTGGGAGCATCAGGGGCAGGAAAATCGACCTTAGTGGATTTATTGCCGCGACTCTACGACCCCAGCGAGGGCTGCATTTTGCTAGACGGGCAAGACCTACGCGAATTTGACTATCAATCGCTGCGGCGGGCAATGGGCATTGTGAGCCAGGAGACGTTTTTGTTTAACGCTTCGGTGCGAGACAACATTGCCTACGGCTGTCCGGCTGCAACCGATGATGAAATTATTGCTGCGGCAAAACAGGCAAACGCCGAAGAATTTATTCTGCAATTGCCGCACGGGTTTGAAACGGTGATTGGCGATCGGGGCGTAATGCTTTCTGGGGGGCAGCGACAGCGCATTGCCATTGCCAGAGCACTGCTCCAAAATCCGCCGATTCTGATTCTAGATGAAGCGACCAGTGCCCTTGATACCGTTTCTGAAAAACTGGTGCAGGAAGCGATCGATCGACTCAGCCGCGACCGAACCACGATTATCATTGCCCATCGGTTGTCTACCGTGCAAAAGGCGGATCAAATTGCGGTTTTAGAACAGGGCAAACTGGTCGAACTGGGCACTCATCAATCGTTGCTGGCAGAACAGGGTCACTATGCTCGGCTCTGTCAAATGCAGTTTACCGAGCAATTTGCCCAGCAGTTTGCAGAACTCTCGCAGCCCAACCATCGCAAACGAACGGCGAATTTCTCTTATCACATCCGATCGCTGCTCAACATTGTGATTGGTTCGTTAGGGCTGATTGTGCATGAAGTCGTCCAGTATCCCGAAGAACAACAGGAATACACCGAAACGGCTTATCGGTCAGCTCTGGATCTAGTCAAGCAACTTGAAGCGATCGAGGAACACTCATGAATCGACACTATCTTTTCTTTACGCGCAACACACTGCCTCAACCCAGAGCCGATCTGGTGCAGGTGGCAAACTGTGCCAATGCTGCCGCAAATCTGGGCTATGCTGCTGTTCTCACTTACCTGAAGCCCCAGATCAGTTCGCCGATCGATTGGCTACTGCCCTTTCGTCCACAGATTCCTGATGGGGAGCTGACCCGGTTTTACAATTTGCACCGCAGGCTAAAAGTTGCCGGATTGCCGATTCCCGATCGCTTCAAAGGTCAGTCGAAATGGACGCATCCGAGTACGATCGTTTCAAAATATTATCTCCCGTTTCATATTCGTTCCCGTGTTCAGATTGTTCATAGCCGCGACTGGAATTTTATCAAAGCTGCCGTTCAAAATAGGATTCCTGCAATTTATGAGCATCATCACCATGAGCAGAAACAGTTTGAACCGGAAATCGTCCATCATCCGATGTTTCAGCTTGCGGTCACGGTTGCCGATCCAGTACGGGAAAGCATGATCGCTCAAGGAATGCCGCCAGATAAAGTAATTCAACTTCACAACGGATTTAACCAGTCTTTTGCCACCCGACAACCCGATGCAGCGGCACAATGGCGACAGCAGCTTTTAGGCGATTGCACTTCTCTGGCAGTCTATTCTGGCGGGCTGAATGCGTTTAAGGGCGTAGATCTGCTGCTGGAGGTCGCAAAGGAGATGCCCCAGGTTAGGTTTGCGTTTGCGGGCGGGTCTGAGGCAAAAGTGCAAAGCTATCAGCAGCGATCGATCGAGCTGGGACTGCAAAACGTGACTTTTCTGGGCTATGTGCTGCACGACCAGCTTGCCAGCCTGCTTCAAGCCGCTGATGTCCTGCTGCATCCCCATCGATCGGGCGAAGAAGCTTCCTTCACCTCTCCGCTCAAGTTTTTTGACTATTTAGCCTCCGGTACGCCGATCGTCGCGACTGAGATTCCCCCGCTGCGATTGTTTCAATTGGCTGGCATCATCGCAGGCTGGTGTGCGCCCGACTGTCCCTTTGCGCTGGTCAACTGCATTGCTCATACGCTGGCAGTCTATCCCCGGAAGCTCGAAGGCTATGCCCACAGCATTAACTTTGTGCAGCAATTTTCCTGGGAGAACCGGATTGAGAAAATTCTCAGCCATGTGGATAAGGCGTTTCAGCCCAACTTGCTGAGCTAGTTGCCTTACTGCGCCACAAATCCAGAGGCTTCCGGGGAGTAGGTTCCAAAACGGGAGCCGTCTGCATTGTAAAGTTCGATCGGCACTTTAGCCGTTTCGCTGATGGCAGCAAGCGATCGCAGCAGATTGTTCACCTGAGTGGTGATCACTGCCTGCATCGAACCGCTCTGAGTGGAAGTCATCACGCGCTCGGTCGCCTGGTCGTAGCTGCGGGTAATCTGCACCCGAATTGCCTGCGGCGCGAAGGAATAGGTGCAAAGTGGAACCATCCCGGCACAGGTACGATCGAGATCTGGCTGGACAGCCTGCATTGCCGTGAGACGGGCGGCATTCTTTTCTGCTTGAGTCATTGCTGCGGTGTAGGACTGAAGCGTAGACTGCACCTGCATCGAGTAAACGCTCCCTTGAGGAATCCGCTGAAGATTGGTAACTGCCTGCTGCCATATCGTTTTTGCTTCGATCCACTGGTTTTGCTGCTCCAGGCTGCGGGCTTGCTCTGCCAACTGATTGGCTTGACGCAGGGCATTTTCGGCGATCGTCTCTTGCCCTTGGCGCTGGTTGGCTTCCTGCAAGCGCGGCTGATACAGTGCGAGAAGCTGCTCGGCTTCAGCATACGCTGCCGTTCCCTGCGGAATTTGATCGAGAACCTTCACAGCTGCCTGCCATGCGGCGTAAGACTGCTGCCAATCCTGAGCAGATTTTGCAATGCCTGCCTGTGCCTCTGCCACTTCTGCCGTTCTACGAGCTGCATTCACCCGCTCCTGGGCGTTCTGCTCGGTCGCGACCCGCTGATTGATGCCATTTAAACTGGTCTCATATTCCTGAAGCCTGCGCTGTGCCAGGTCGTAGACAGGACTATCCGGCGGAATTTTTTGCAGAGCGGCGATCGCATCCCGCCAGAGCCACTGGATCTCACGCCACTGCGCCAGCGGATGCGGCGGATTCAGGCTTTTCTGGGCTGCTGCGTTTGCCTTCTCAAGCGCGTTCACAATCTGGGCAACTCGGCTGGCTCTGGCTTCGCTCACCTTCATAATTTGCTGAGCAGACTCGTAGTGCGGCGACCAAAACGGAATCGGGCTCAGCAGCGCATTAACTTCCCGAAGTTGATTATGGGCATCCACGATCGCCAGGGCAGACTCAGTGGTTTGGATCGTATTCAGTGCCCGATCGCTGATTTGCTGTGCCTGCTCAACCGGTAGACAGCCTCCAATCACACAGGGACGAGTCAGTGCGTAAATGCCTGTCACAACGCCAAACACTCCCACAGTGCCTGCAAAAATCCAGGCAGAAATCGACATCCGCCTTAGAAACGATTGCCGATCGCTCCACGCTTCTAGCTCTAACACTTCCGAGAAAGAGAGGCCTTTGGTTTCAGGGCTTGTCTCGGCAGCGGCCCGGTTCGGGGCTGGGTCGTTTACCGCCGCAAAATCTGGTGACGTGGAATTTGGGCTAACAATTGAGCTAACAATTGGACTAACAACTTGTGCAGAACTTTGAGATTGATAATTTTCATCGATATAATTCTCAGCTCTATCATCAACCGCATTCCGCGAGATATTTTCCTGAGAAACGTTCTCCTGAATTACTTCTTCTTGGAAAAGATCATCTTGAGGAATATCTTCCTGCAAGATATCTTCTTGGGAAATATCTTCTTGAATTTCTGATTCGATCGCAGAAGGCGTATCCGCTTGCGGCAAAGCAGTGTCTTCTATAAAGGCAACGGTTGCAGAAGAATCGATCGAGTACGGCTCTGCTGTCTCTGGTATCGCAATGGTTTCTGGAGCAATCTCTGGTTCCTGGTGTTCTAGTCTCCCTAATTGTTCAGACAAACTATCTGATAGTGTCTCTGGTCTGTCGGTCGATGGAGTAATAAACTCATCAGAGAATTCGTCTGCAAATAAATTAGTTGCTTGATCATTTGCTTGATCGATTGATAAAGCAGCGATCGATTCAGTTGGTAATTCTAAAGATTGCTCAGCAAATTGATTCTCGTTCTCCTCGTCGATCGTTTGCGCTCTGTCCTGCGGCTCATCCGCCTTGTCAGGCAAACGAGGCTCAAAGGCTTCTGTTTCTACTAATCTCGCTTCTGGAAGTGCAGGCTCAGCAGCTTGCAAAACCACAGGCTCGATCGGCTCTGGTACTAATGGCTCTGGTGCTAATGGCTCTGGTACTAAGGAAAACTCCTCAGACAAGGCGACAGATGATTCCAATTCCTGGAGTTCTGTTTCGGTCAGCTCATCTACAGATGCCTCAACCGGAGATTCTAAAATTAATTCTGAGACTGATTCAGAAATAGGTTCCGCAATCGGTTCTGAGATTGGTCCAGAGATAGGTTCCGAAATTAATTCTGAGATGGGTTCAACAAGACTTGATCGATCGGATTCCAGTTCCACCCCAAATTCAGACTGTAGAAATTCGGTCTCGGCTGCAAATTCAGCGTTTTCAGATATGTACTCAGATGCGTTAACGGTATCAGGTTTAATTTCGGTTACTTCATCCAAGAACGGTTCGTCAAGATCTTCACAAATTGCAGTATCCTGCTGTAAATCCGTAGCGATATTAGCAATATTAGAACTATCAAGATCAGGATGAGTGAACTCGATCGCTGCATAAGTTTGTTCGCTTCCTGCCGCTTCAGATTGTCGATCGCTTTCTATATCATCCGCTGCAATAATTTCCTGTGGTTCACTCGCTGAAGGAACTGCTGCGACAGGTTCGATCGATATCAATTCTTGATCTGCAACTAACTCGACTTCAGCAACCTCTGCTCCAGGCGGTATCGTGGAAACCGTAACCTCGGCATCAGGCTCAACTTCAGTGCTATTAACTTCGGCAGGTTCCACTGAGACAGGTTCGACTGAGACAGGCTCGACTGAGACAGGTTCGACTAAGCCAGCTTCAATCGCTTGAGGGACAGTGTCAACAAAATCGTCTTCAATCGATCCGATCGCGACAGGTTCGGTTGCAACAGCTTCAATCGTTTCGATCGGGACAGGTTCTACATCAACAAAATCGATCTCTATCAATTCAACTGAAACAGGTTCAGTCGCTTCAGCTTCAACGTCAACTAAATGGGCTTCAGTCGCCTCAGGTTCAGCTTCGAGTTCAACATGGGCTGACCCAACTTCAATCAATTCGATCGCAGCCAGCCCAACCAATTCCGCAGAGGTAACCTTTACTGAATCCACTTCGACAGATTCAATCTCAGCAGACTCGATCGCGACAGATTCTACCTCGGGTTCTGACCCAGCCTCAACTTCGGGTACAATCTCAACTTCGGGTACAGCCTCAACTGCTTTAACCTCGGATTTAACTTCGGGTACAGCCTCAACTGCTGCTGCGATTAATCGTTCGATCGGTTCATTGCTTGAGATCGCAGGTTCGGGAGCTGCTTCACCCACGGCAGTCGTTGCTTCCCCTGATGCATTGACGGGTGCGGCTTCTGCTGCCAATCCTTCCTCGATTACTGAGTCAGAAGACCTGCTTTGCACAGTAGACGGCTCAACAAAGGCAGAAATCTGCTGGATGCCGCGATCGTTCTCGGTAGCGATCGACCTTCCCTGATCGACTGAGATCAAACTGACCGAAAACGTATGAAACTGATAAGGTTGCTGGTGCCCTGCAATCCGAAGAAACAGCCGCACAGGTAAGTTGGTTCCTTGAATCGCTGCAAAAGACGGGTCTTGAACGTGCTCTGCCGTATTTTTCCGAACGATCGCTTCAAGCTCTACAAAGACCTGCTGGGGGCTTGGCTCAACATGCAGCAGATGTTCGATCAAAATAAACAGCGTTCTCTGCCGAATCGCACAGCGTACCTGAAGCTGAGACGCCATGATTTGAGCTTGAAGCACTGGCTGAAGCGACTGCGCCAACTTTTCCAGGTCAGGCGATTCCTGAAGCAGATTGGTCTGACCCCTTTGAGCTTTCTTTTTGGAGAACGGATACCTGAGCATAATGATAATGATTTCGCAAAATAGTATTGCAAACCGGACGATTGCAGGACTGTAATGGAGGATTCATTCCAGTATCGCCTGTGAAGGTGGGTGGGTGACAGGGGGTAGAGGGGCGGATGGGGAATGAAGAGATGAAGAAATAGGGCTGGGGAGGGGTTTTGTAGTTCGTTTGGAGGTAAGTGGGGAAGTTGGTCGTTTAACGGGGTTTGTGGAGTGTGCAGGGAGGAATTAAGTTAAAGGGGAAGGGGATTGAAACGGCTTAGTTGGATTGAGTCTTATAAGATTAGTGGATCGATCGCCGATCGATCGTTAGAATAAGGGAAGGTTCTACTGCAACGTTGGTGACTGCCAATAATGTTTTATGATCTATGCTTTTTGAATAAGGGAGCCGAAGAGTTCCAGTGGCAGTAGACCGGGCTTGTACTCGGAAACTTTAAACTGGGCGAGTAGTTCCCACCTGGTTTATACCAGGTCAAAAACTGAGGTAAGACGGCGTTGCGGGGAACTGTTATAAGTTTTTATTCCCTTGTCTGTATAGATGAGGGAATTTTGCTATTTGCGTTTGCACTTCCAAACATCCTTCTCCTCAAAGATCCTTTAACAAAAAGTCAAGCTCCAACAAAAAGTCCCTTGATCGCAGATGCCAATCAAGGGACGATGAGACTCAGAACCTTCTACCGTTTAGCTCTTGTTAGCGCAACTATTTAGCTCCGTCCGGTGAGATAGGAAGGCGAGTAGCCTGACCAGGACTGTTTCACCAGATCCTCTTCTGCCTTCACACTACCAATGTAGTTTCCGGCAGGTAGTGACGGATACCGCTTGTACGGAACCACGTCTTCACCGAAGTAGCGGCTGTACTCTGCGCTGTTAACCATTGTGTCTACCGCAGCCCGTAGACCCTGATCCGCCAGAATCTTGTTGTACTCGCGGATCTCAGCCTGGGTTGCCGGAGCGCGTCCCAGCAGGTGACGGAACAGGAACTCAATCACCTTCGTATTGGGGTACGGGGTGTAGAAGCGGCGTACATAGATGTCCGAGCTAGCCAGAGACTTGACAAACTCGCGCACCGAGATTTCACCGTTCTTCAGCCTGCTTTCCAGGTCAGAGCGACGGATTTCGGACGGCACCTGACCGCTAAACACATCCATCACCTGCACATAGAGCGCGTTGATTACCAGTTCCTTCTCAGAGCCGCTAGTTTCTGGGTTCAGGCGGAAGATGCGGGAGGGTTTACGGCGAGCCGTTCCTACGCCCACTTCGACGGATTGACCGTTGCCGTTGCTAAACGATCGACCCAGTTCCACAAATCTCGGTTTGCTGAGGTCGGGCTGGCGCGCCTGCTTCTCCAGATCAGCCATCGCCTTGCTCATCAGCGGCATCTTTGTGATGTCCATCCGAGTCTTCACTGGCTCAAAGCTAGGCACAACCAGATCATCATTTTGCTTGGTGAGCTGGTTATAAAGCTTCTGCGTGTTCGGGAAGTTGGCGGCAGGCAGTGACGGGAAGCGGCGGTACGGAACCGTGTCTTCGCCGAAGTTTTCTGCGTATTCTGGGCTATTGGTCATCGAGCGAATGAACGCAGCCAGACCTTCCGAAGCCAGGATCTTGTTGTACTTGCGAATCTCGACTTGATCGATCGGGGCACGTCCGAGGAAGTGCTTGGTTCCCAGTTCGATCACCTTCGTATTCGGGTACGGCGCGTAGAACTCTTTAATGTATAGCCGAGACATACCGAGAGCTTCGATAAACTCCTTCAGGTTAATCTCGCCGTTGGTCAGCTTGCTTTCCAGTGCCGTGAACTCATTTTGTGCGACGTACGGTTCGATATCGCGCTCAAAAATATGGCGGTAGGCTGCCCGGATCACGGTGTTTGTCGCAGTCGGATCAAGGGTGGTGAGCTTAAAGGTCTTGGTTTGCTCACGCCGCTTGCTGACCCCCTGGCTGACGCGGAACTGCACGTCGGGTTCGGTACGGGTTTCCTTCACCGCACCCATTTCGACAAACTTCGGCGTTTCTTCAACGTCAATTCGCGTTGCTTTGTCGCTGATGCTGCCCACCCGGTTGGTTCGTAGTGCCAGACCGCCCGGAGTCAGATACCGCTCGTAGGGAATAGTGTCTTCGCCAAACGCCTTGTTGTACTCTTCACTGTCGATAATCGCGTCGATCAGGGCATAGAAGCCTTTCTTCGCGCACAGATCAAAGTAGCTGTTGATTTCCTGACGACCGTAGGTGGGGCGACCCAGCAAACGACGGTGGATGTATTCCACAGACTTGGTGACGTACAGCGAAGTCCAGTAGAGCTTACGGAACAGGTCAGACTTCGCCAACTGACGAATAAACTCCCGCACCGTAATCTCGCCGTTCTCCAGCTTGATTTCTGAAACTTTCAACCGCTGTCCTTCGTAGACATCGCGCCCAAAGACTTGCAGATAAGCCGCTTTGATCACCTTCTGGGTCGAGCTTTCCGAGAACTTGGTGCTGATGCCCTGAGTGCCGCTGCCTCGCTTCGCAAAAGTTCCGGTGTAGCTGGGAATTTGATCCAGCTTGAACACCTTGGGACCCAGCGTTCCCGGAGCGATGCCTTGCGCCCTCGGATTGCTCACCTGGTTGTTGATGCCTGGACCGCGATTGATCAGAATCCGGCGGGTGTCTTTACCAAATGGAGCAGGGCTGGTGCTGGGGTTACGGGTTTCTTTCGGGAAGATCGCACCGAACTGAATTTCCAGCGGATCGTTGCCGGAGCCGTAAACGTGCTGGTCGGGCAGGGGTTGATTGTACCGCGCAAAGGTTGTGAGGAACTGCGGAACCTTGCGGAAGGGTGCGCTGTAGTTAAACAGGTCTTGCTGCGGACCCCAGTTGCGGCACTCCTGCGCTTCCTGACCTAGACCGCGCAGATAAGGAACGGTTTCCTCACCGAAGTAATCCGAGTACTCTTGCGAATCGACCAAGGCATCCACCAGAGCAGGCAGACCACCGTTGGAGACGATCGCAAAATACTTCTGCACCTCTTCCCGCGAAGACGGACCGCGACCCAGGAAGTGACGGAATGCCAGTTCCAATGCTCGGCTATTAATGTACGGCTCGTAGAAGTTCTTGCGGTAGAGGGGCGATTTACCCAAGCGGCGGATGAACCCTTTCATCGAGATATCGCCGTTTTTCACCTGCGATTCCAGATAGGAAATGTTCAGCGAGTAAGCCCGCGTAATATCCCGCTCGAACACCTGACGATAAGCGGCTTTCACCACATCGTTCTTCTCAGTTGCCGACAATCCCGGCTTCATCGCGTATTTGGGACGACGCTCTGCCGCGTTGAAGTAGATTTGCGGCAGTTCCAAGCCCTGTTGATCGCCCGACGGACGCTGACGCACCTTGTTAGAAGGCGTAGGGGCTTTGAATTCGTTGATCAATACATCGAAGTACTGAGTCACGATCGCCAAACCCGCCTCATCCTGACGCAGATAGCCCAGCGCAGCCGCTTTCATTTCTTGCAGTGCCACCAGGGTTGCTTCGCCGGAACAGGCGTTTTCGATAATTTCTCGCAGACCACGGGTGTTGACCGCAATGATATTGGGATCACCCGCGACAATCGCATAAGTCGTATAGCGCAGGAACCAGCTCATGTCCCGTAGCGACTTTTGCATATTGCGCGGACCGTAGCGAGCCACGTTGATCGGACGGAATCCTGCTGGGGTAGGACCGCTGCCCGATGCACTAAAGAGCGATCGAATTCCTTCGAGGAAACCACCACCGCTCGACACATAGGTTGCGGTTCCCAGCTTCATGGCTTCTTTGGTATCCAGTGCTGTACCGCCCATGGTCATCATGACGGGCACTTCTTCCGTAGGCTTTTCGAGAAACGCCATCGGAGAGCCACCCACAAAAATTCGGTTGGCAGCGCGAGAGACAATCAGCTCCGAGTTTTGGGTCAGGATTTGTGCAATTTCTAGCCGCTTCAAACCAGAGTTGAAGTAGCCGGAAAGCTCATTTAGCTCTGCCCGTCCCGGAAAACGGTCTTGCTGCTCAGCTTGAGAAATGGTTGCGACAGGTACGGTTTGATATAGCTGCGGACGCGCAACAGAGCTTCCACCACTCGCCTTAACACTCATTGGATTTCAAAAGCTCCCTTATATAGTGATTGCATTTAGACCTGCCCCTAAGTGCCGCTCATGAAATATCGCTTGACTGTGTTCACGGTTTACGGGTTCACAGCGTCTACGACCTCCAATAAAGCTCACCAGAACGACTGCCCAGGGTCAACTGGCTAAGTATTAAATTAGAACGTTTCGGGGTTCCACATGAAATTATTAAGAACCATGTAGAGAACCGAAGAGTGCCACACAGAAAATCATAGGGGATCGAGGCAGCATACCTGAGGATGTGTATAAGTTTTGTTACTTTCTCATCACGAGTATTTAGGTCCCCATCGCTGTCCCCCTTTTCGATACACTCAAATTTGCTGCCCTCTCACCCCTGCAACTCCTGAGGCTATGTCTGATTCTGCAATTTCCGCTGCTGTTGCCAAACTCTACGACACTTACCCTTTTCCACCGGAACCCCTGCTGGATGAGCCGCCCCCTGGCTACAACTGGCGATGGAACTGGCTCGCTGCCTACAACTTTTGCACCGGACAGAAGCCTTCCCGGCAGGATGTTCGCATTCTGGATGCGGGCTGTGGCTCAGGTGTAGGAACCGAGTATTTGGTGCATCTCAATTCTGAAGCGCAAGTCACTGGAATTGATCTCAGTGCCGGAACTCTTGCTGTCGCCCAGGAGCGATGTCAGCGGAGCGGCGCGAGTCGAGTTCAGTTTCATCACCTGAGTCTTTATGATGTAGGGCAGCTTTCGGGCGAATTTGACTTTATTAATTGCGTTGGCGTTCTGCATCACCTGCCTGACCCAATTCGCGGCATTCAAGCTTTGGCAAAAAAGCTAGCTCCGGGTGGCATTATGCACATTTTTGTTTATGGAGAATTAGGACGCTGGGAAATTAAGCTGATGCAGCAGGCGATCGCCCTCCTTCAGGGAGACCAGCGCGGCAACTATCAAGACGGCGTTCAGGTTGGACGCAAAATCTTGAGTGCATTGCCAGAAAACAACCGTTTGGTGAAGCGAGAGCAAGAACGCTGGTCGCTGGAAAACCAGAAGGACGAATGCTTTGCAGATATGTACGTTCACCCTCAGGAGATTGATTACAACATTGATACATTATTTGAACTGATCGACGCTTCGGGGCTAGAGTTCATTGGTTTCTCAAATCCCCGTGTTTGGCAGCTCGATCGCCTTCTTCACAAAGCCCCAGATTTACTTGATCGTGCCGCCCACCTTAGTGATCGCCAGCGGTATCGCCTGCTCGAACTGCTCGACCCGGAAACTATTACCCACTACGAATTTTTCCTCGGACGCGAGCCGCTTCCGAAACCGGACTGGTCGGACGACGAAACGCTGCTGTCTGCCATGCCCGATCGCAGCCCTTGTATGGACGGGTGGGATAGTCGCTGTCTATTTAACTACGACTACCAGATTGTGAACCTGAGCGAAGCCGAATGGCAGTTTCTCAAAGCCGCAGACGGCAATCAGACGCGATCGGTTCGAGAAATTCTACAAACTGTAGATTTAGATTTGGCTAGGGTGCGATCGCTCCAGTCCCAGCAGCTTATTTTACTTTCCCCTGCACAATAATTCTGCAATGTTCGGTTTGCCTTGCTTCTCTTAGTCGGTCGCGGCAGAATAAAAGTATTGCGGCTCATAACCTGAATTGATTGCTAAAGTCAATCAGTTTGGGACTTATCTGCCTGTAATTTTCTGCCTGTAATTTCTATTGCTGTCGCGAATGATTCTGGCTCAGTCTGCTTCGGTTTCCTCTTCTGGCTCCCTGCCTGCTCTGTTTGATTTGGCGATCGTGGGGGGCGGCATTGTCGGTTTAACTCTGGCTTGTGCCCTCAAAGACACGGGCTTAAAGATTGCCCTGATTGAGGCAAAGCCGCGTGACGCAGGACTCCAGTTTCGTCGGGCATACGCGATTACATTAATGTCTGGCAAGATCTTTGCAGGGCTGGGCATCTGGGACGAGATTCTGCCGCAGATTACCACCTTTCAGCAGATTTCCCTTGCCGATGAGCATTATCCTGCGGTTGTAAGGTTGCAGCCTGAAGACCTGGGCACCGATGAACTGGGCTACGTGGGCGAACATCATGTGATTGTGCAGGCATTGCTGAATCGGCTGGAAGGCGCAGAGTCAATCACCTGGATTTGTCCGGCGGAAGTGCAGCAGGCGGATTATCAGACTGATCGCGTCACGCTCACGCTCTCGATTGCAGGAGAGCTTCAGACGGTGCAAACACGCCTCCTGGTTGCCGCAGATGGTTCTCGATCGCCTCTCCGTGAAGCCGCAGGCATTCAGACCCAAGGTTGGCAATACTGGCAGTCCTGTATTACGGCGGTAATTCGTCCTGAGAAATCCCACGGCAACATCGCGCGCGAGCATTTCTGGGCAAGTGGTCCGTTTGCGACCCTGCCTCTGCCGGAGAATCGCTGTCAGATTGTCTTAACTGCTCCCCATGCGGAAGCTGAAAAATGGTTGGAAGTCGAAGAATCTGAGTTTCTGGCAGAGCTGGAGCGTCGGTATGATGGGCAATTGGGCAAGATTGAATTGCTGGGCGATCGATTTCTGTTTCCGGTGAAGCTGATGCAGAGCGATCGATATACCTTGTCTCGGCTGGCACTTGTGGGCGACGCGGCTCACTGCTGTCATCCAGTGGGTGGACAGGGCATGAATTTGGGCATTCGCGATGCGGCGGCACTGGCACAGGTGATCAAAACGGCCTATCAGCGCGGCGAGGATGTAGGCAGTCTCCAAGTTCTGCGGCGATATGAACGCTGGCGCAAATTTGAAAATCTAATGATTCTTGGGTTCACCGATTTTCTCGATCGCTTTTTCTCGAATACTGTGCTGCCGATCGTGCTGGTGCGGCGGTTAGGTTTACACGTAATGGGAGCAATCCGCCCGCTGCGATTTCTCGCACTGAAGCTAATGACGGGGATGAGCGGAAAATCTCCGGCTGTTACTCTGTCTCATCAGGCTCAATCCCTTGAAGAGCGAAAAGAGACGGAGCCGCTGCTTCCTAGCCCTTCCTGAGGTCGATTGCCAAAGGGTGAATTGCTTTGCCGATCGCCTCAATCATTCCTCAATCATTAATTTATTTATCATTGTCATTTGTTATATGTGATGCCGTGCTTTAAGTTTTCTTCACAAATCGGGTAATATTGGACGAAGCACGATTAAGGAGTGAACGATGACTATAAAAATCAGTTCTAAGGCACTGGCAATCGTGTTTGCTATCAGTGCAGGAAGTTTTGCCCCTGTTGCGGCAATGGCTCAGTCCACAAATTCTCAGCCCTCCGCTCCCGCAACTGCAACGCAAGCTTCTAATACGATCGTGGGTGTAGCGGCTGCCAATCCTAATTTCAGTACCCTGGTTCAAGCGGTGCAGGCAGCAGGATTAGTTCAAACCCTATCTGGACCCGGACCTCTTACCGTCTTTGCGCCAACCAATGAGGCGTTTGCTGCCCTTCCTCCTGGCGTGCTCCAGGCATTGCTTGAGCCGCAAAACCGGGATTTGCTAACGCAGATTCTTACCTACCATGTGGTTTCGGGTGAGCTACCTTCCAGCCAGATTCGTAGTGGTTCAGTGGATAGTCTCAACGGCCCACTCAATATTCAGGCTGCATCTTCTGGCGTTACGGTGAATAACGCAACGGTGACGACTCCTGATGTAGAAGCCAGCAATGGCGTGATTCATGCGATCGATGAAGTTCTTGTTCCACAATCGATTGCCTCTCAGTTGAGCGACCGCCTTCAAACTGCCGGAACCCCTGGAACCACCAGAACTCAGACTGCTGGAAGCACTGGCACAATGGGAACTACTGGAACCACGGGAACCACGGGAACCACCGGAGTGACCGGAGTGACCGGAACGACCAGAACCCAAACCAGCGGCACGACCGGAACCACCGGTGTTACGGGGACAACTGGAGTTACCGGAACGACCAGAACCCAAACTAGTGGCACAACGGGAACGACTGGCGTTACGGGGACAACTGGCACCACGGGAACCGTCAGAACTCAAACGACTGAGACCACGGGAACCGTCAGAACCCAAACCACTGGCACGACCGGAACCGTCAGAACCCAAACCACTGGTACCACCGGAACCACCAGAGCAACGACTACCCAGACTCCTGCCCCTGTTCGAGGACTGTGGTAAAAAGTTCTGCGATCGCAACATTAACGATTTCAGCTTTTGCTAAAGTCGGCGATCGTTTCTGGTGAGCGGTCTATTCACCGCTTTGCTTTTTAATGAGAGTGATTTAGGAGTCACGACATGCTTCCCTTGAAGATGCCTGTGGCTCCTTTTTTGGCGTTGCTGAATCGGGATATGAAGGGTGCAAATTTAGCTTCTGCATCGCCCCCTAAATCCCTCAATACTGAGGGACTTTGAATTCTGGTTCCCCCAACTTTGAGGGGCTAGGGGGGCGTATCATACGCTTATTCAGCAACGCCAGAAATCGCTTTGCAGTTATTGCTTAGGCTTCGCCCTTCCAGTGCGATCGGGCAGGCTCCGTTATGCTGAGCAGCTTACCGCGTGAAATGACGTACCGGACGGCAGCACGGCGGCGAATTGCATCATAGCGGCTGTCAGCCTCCAGCACGATTAAGTTTGCTGGTTTGCCTACCTCAATGCCGTACTGGTCTTCAACGTGCAGCGTTTTTGCCCCGTGCCACGTCACCATGTTGTAACAGGCATTCATTTCTTCGGTTCCGGTCATCTGACAGACGTGCAGAGCCATACTTGCCACATCCAGCATATTTCCTGTACCGAGCGAATACCACGGATCGCAGATGCAGTCATGTCCGAGGCTGACGTTTTGCCCCTGCTGCCACAATTCCTTTACCCGCGTCACGCCGCGCCGTTTGGGGTAGGTGTCAGTGCGTCCCTGAAGCGTAATGTTGATCAGCGGATTGGCAATAAAGTTAACCGATGTGCGCTGAAGAAAGCCCATTAGCTTAAACGCATAGGCATTGTTGTAGGAATGAAACGCAGTGGTGTGGCTAGCGGTCACCCGCGACCCCATGCCTGATCGAATTGCGTTTGCCACAATCACTTCCAAAAAACGAGACTGATCATCGTCAATCTCATCGCAATGCACGTCAATCAGCCGATCGTACTGCTGCGCTAATTCAAAAATTCGATCAATCGATCGCACGCCATCCTCACGGGTCAGCTCGTAGTGTGGGATACCCCCGACCACATCAACGCCCAGCTTCAAGGCTTCTTCCATCAACGCCTCGTTGTCTGGACTGCCGTAAATTCCGTCCTGCGGAAAAGCGACCACCTGAAGCGTCATCCAATCCTTTACCAGATCGCGCACTTCTAGCAAGCCCTTCAGCGCAACCAGATTTTTCTCGCTGACATCCGCATGAGAACGAACAAAGAGAACGCCTTGCATTGCCTGCTGCTTCAGGGTTTCGATCGCCCGCTGCTTTACATCTTCGATCGTCAAATTCTGCTTGCGCTCTCGCCAGATTTCAATGCCTTCAAACAGGGTTCCGGTTTGGTTCCAGCGCGGTTCTCCAACAGTCAATGCAGAATCTAAGTGAATGTGCGACTCCACAAAAGGCGGACTGACGATCTGTTCCTGCAAATCTAGCTCAAGCTGTGTGGCATGGTTCAACTGAGGCGCGATCGCCACAATCTGACCCTGATCGATCGCAATATCGGCAATTTCGGCAGGTGCATTTTGCCACAGAATTTTGCCCCGACGCAGCAGCAAATCACAAGCAGGTACAGACATAGACTTTTACCCGAAATGATGGGAATGGAAATGGGTCAATCACCTGATGAGCATAGCAATTTGTCAGCGACGATCGCAGAAGTTTAGGCTACCGTTAATCAGGGCTTCAACGTTTCACCGTTGTTGCAGATGAGAATTGGTGCAGATGAGAATTGGTGCAGATGAGAATGGCGTAATTGCCGGGTTTGGCAAACTGGAACCCGATCGGCATCAACAATTTCGACTTCATGCAGTGGCATCCCCAAAACCTTCGCAGCTCAAGCTCGGAGCGACGAAAGCTTTAATTTGCTTAATCACCAATTCCTGAAACCACAAAGTTTGCTGATGAATCATTGAGCTGTTATGATAGGGAAGGTTCGAGGGCATGTAGCTCAGTGGATAGAGCATCAGATTCCGGTTCTGAGGGTCGGGGGTTCGAGTCCCTCCATGCTCGTAGAGGATTAGAGAAGGTTCGTGACGCATAGCGTGGCAGCGACACTGATCGCCACCCACAGCAGAAAAACTCGTCTTGTCCAGTTCATCGCCTGCTGGATGCGATCGTACGTAATGGGATGAATGGGATCTCCCAACAGCGGCTTGTTTTTGATTACACCGTGATACTGGTTTTTGCCGCCCACCTGCACCCCCAGCACTGCCGCATAAACACATTCGCTCCAGCCTGCATTAGGACTTGGATCTTGAGGCGCATCTCGGCAGCAAATCTGCCAGACTTTTCGCGGTTGACCCGACAGTAATGCCAGCGTCAACACTGTCAGCCGACAGGGAACCCAGGTTAAGCCATCTTCTAATCGGGCACTGCACCAGCCCAGATCTTGATAGGGGGCTTCCCGGTAGCCCACCATCGAGTCCAGCGTGCTTGCCGCTTTGTATGCCAGTGCCAGTGGAACAGCCCCAATAGGGGAAAACGACCCGACGATCGCGTAAAACAAAGGAGCCAGCACGCCATCCACCGCATTTTCAGTCACGGTCTCCAGCACGGCTCGCAAAATTTCTGCTTCATCTAGATCAGCCGTCTCTCGCCCGACATAAAGACTGAGCCGCGATCGTGCCATTGCTAAATCGCCTGCCTGTAAAGGAGCCAGCACATCTTCTGCTGCCCGTCGCAGACTACGCCCCGCAAAACAGCTTGCCAGAAGAACGATCGCCGTAATTGCCCCAAACAGCGGATGCAGCCAGATTGCTCCTGCGATTGCCAGCCAGCCAGTCAGCGCACTCAGACCTATTATCCCGATCGCCAAGCCCACCCCTGCCGATCGCTGAACGATCGTGGATTTGAACCCCAACGCCCATCGGCTATACTGCTGAATTCCCCAACCCATCACTTGCACCGGATGAAGCCAGCCCCACGGATCGCCAATCCAGCAATCCAGCCCTGCTGCTCCTATGAGAACAAGGAGACTCATCACGGGTGACTGCAAAGCAATTTCCTTGAGGGGGTCGATCGAAAGCAGTTCCTCTGGCAGCGTCATCAAAGCAAACTCCATACGTTCTCAAACTTGCGGCTCATTCCATCCCAACCCGCTCTAACGTTATCGTCTCTTCTACAATCTGTATTCGTATCGCCTCAACAATTACCTAAGCGATTACCTATCCACTTAACTCCGATGCTTTCCCTTCCTTCCCCCAAATCAATTCGCCTGATTGCAACCGACATGGACGGAACTCTTACCCGATCGGGCAAATTCACTGCCCCCCTGCTGCAAGTTCTGACCGATTTACAAGACGCTCAAATTCCAGTAGTGATTGTGACTGGGCGATCGGCAGGATGGGTAAATGCGATCGTGAGCTATTTGCCTGTGGCTGCTGCGATCGCAGAGAACGGAGGGCTGTTCTACAAGGCAGATCATCCAAAACTCGAGCTGATCGTTTCGATTCCTGAGATTGCGCTGCATCGGCAAAAATTAGCGCAGATGTTTGGTGAGTTGCAGACGATCGTGCCTCACATTCAAGAGTCTGCAGACAATCGGTTTCGGATAACAGACTGGACGTTTGACATCGGGGAGTTATCCGAGGCAGAGCTTCAGCAGTTAAGCGATCGGTGTCAGCAGCAAGGCTGGGGATTTACCTACAGCACCGTGCAGTGTCACATTTTGCCGTTGGAGCAGAACAAAGCAGCCGGACTGTTGCAGGTGCTTCGTCAGCAGTTTTCCGATATCTCAGTTGATCAGGTGATCACGATCGGCGATAGTCCCAACGACGAGAGCTTGTTTGATGCTTGTTTCTTCCCGCATTCTGTTGGTGTGGCAAATATTGGTCACTATGGCGACCGCCTCACTCACAAACCCACTTACATTACGCAGGCAGAAGAAGCAGAAGGATTTTGTGAGCTAGCGCGATCGTTGCTTAATGATGTATCAATCTAAACTCATACTTAATCACCTATCTTAAACTCATAAATCTTGCTAGAAATAGGAAACTGTAAATCCTGCACTTGGTGCGTGACAAGAAATTTGGCAAACAAAAGCAAGTTTGCTCATTTCAAAGTCCTCCAGCATTAAGGGATATTTGGGGAGCTGGAAGCCTCAAACACTTATTCAGCAATCCCGCTAGACCCAACTTCCCAGAATCCCTCTAACCAAAGAACTTAAGGGCGATCGAGACCAAACTTAGAAAGGTGAAAAATCCGACAGCATCCAGGGTGGTCGTCAGCAGTGGACCGCTAATCAGAGCCGGATCGAGTCCAACTCGCTTCAGTCCCATCGGCAGTAAGGTTCCTAGACTAGCGGCAATAAAGACATTCACAATCATGACGCCACCCGCCACGAACGACACCCATCTTTCTGCCGGAACTGCCCAGAGCAGCGACAGGATCGCTAGCGCGAATCCCAGCCCGGCAGCGGTTCCCAGTCCTGCCAGCAGCTCTTTGCGAAGGATTTTGAACGTATCGGCGTGAGTAACTTCTCCAATGCCCAAGCCGCGTACTGTCACCGAGAGTGCCTGAATTGCCACATTGCCGCTCGTATTAGACAGAATGGGCATCACGACTGCTAGCACCGGAACCAGCGAAATCACTGACTGAAACGGTGCGATCGCACTCGCAGCCCCCACGTAAAGCGCAATGTTGAGCAGCAGCCAGGGCAGACGTTTTTGAATGGTGACGATGGGCGGCGACAGCGCAGCCTCATCTCCTCCGGCTCCAGCAAGTTTCTGGATGTCTTCGGTGGCTTCTTGTTGCAGCACGTCGATCACGTCATCGATCGTCACAATTCCAACCAGGCGATCTTCGCGATCGACCACGGGAACCGCCAGCAGGTCATATCGCTGCATTAGCCGCGCCACTTCTTCCTGAGGCATTTCGGTGTAGACCTTAATCACCCGATCGCTGGCGATATCGCGAATCAGCACATCTGGGAAGGTAAACAGCAACTGACGCAGTGAAACAACGCTCATCAAGCGGCGCGAGTCATCGGTGACGTAGGCGTAGTAAATGGTTTCCTTGTCTTCGTCTGTGCGGCGAATCTTTTCTAACGCCTGTCCAACGGTCAAGCCCTCGCGCAGCTTCACATACTCGGTAGTCATAATCCGTCCGGCAGTGCCTTCGGGATAGCCGAGAATAATCGCGGTTGCCTGACGTTCTTCGAGGCTAAGTTGCTGAAGGAGCAAGCGCACAATTCGAGCGGGCAATTCGTCAAACAGTTCAGCGCGATCGTCTGGACGCATTGAGTTCACTAACTGCCGCACATCCACCGCGTGCAAAGACTCAATCAGCGATTCCTGAATGTCGGTAGGCAAATATTCAAACACATCGGTTGCCTGCTGTTTTCGCAGCAGCCGGAAAACGATCGCTCTTTGTTCTGAGGGCAGTTCGCTAATATACTCGCTGATATCTACCGATTGCAGTTCGGTGAGTTCTGCTTTTAGGCGGTTTAAGTCAGATAGCCGATCGCCCACAGAAAATTCCGACAGGGCAAGCTTGCGTTCCTGGGTAAGCATTAAGAACCTCCTATGAATTTCCCTCGCGCCGGGAAACTCATCCTGGGTCAGACTCGCTAGGTCAGACGTGCAATGGCTTACCGTGCAAGGGCTATGTACTGTGGGGGAATGGACTTCGGTCCATAGAGAAAACAGAATTCAACATCAATGCCAATAAATTGGACATTGCTACCCGACATGATAACCCGCTTGTGCCGCAATTAGAAAAGCTTCACGCAACTTTCAGAACATGGACTTACGCAAATTGACGGAGATCAGGAGCGGTTTGGCTTGAGAATCGGTATCAGGGCAGAACCGCAGTAGACAGGAGGCGTAATTTTACGCTGGTCGTCGCTTAATCGCCTCTTTGTCATCAATTGGGTCATCCACTGGTCATACAGAAGATTTGCCATCTATCTAGGGCAACATTACGTCAGCAGGCTGTGATATTGTTCAGAAATTCATATCGCATCCGTTGTAGTCGCTGATGCCTCCTTATAGGTAGGAGTAAAACTATGCTGGAAAAGAATCGGCTCTCGAATCGGCTTTTTGATCGGTTAAACGAAGCCCTGCAAAGCGGCAGCAAGGTTTGGATCGAAGTTCCAGGCGATCGCTATGCAGGAAGACCTATTTATCTGGATTCAGAATTTGTCGAGGTGCTGTGCATTTACACCCCTGATAAAACCGAATCCTCCAGTGAACCTTGCCTGTCTACCACCTGGCTGATCCGCCTATCGCAAATTGTTGCAGTGGCTTATCCGTCTGAGCAGTGGTCTGCCGATCGCCTGACGCGCCTGCTTCAAGCCCAATCGCCTAAGCCTGAGCGCGACGAACCTGCGGCTTGATGGGATAAGGATATTCCTTCAAGTGATCACTGTGGGTTGAGCCATCCCTGTGAGCGATCGAATTTGGGCAAGGCGATCGGCAATCTCAATAAAGTCCGTTAGCGTTTGCTGTACCTCGAAGCTCTGGCAGTTGATGTTGGGTTCGTACCGTTCCAGGTAAACCCGCAGTGTCGCGCCCTGAGTACCTGTGCCGGATAGCCGGAACACGATGCGCGAGCCGTCCGTGAATCCGATTCGGATGCCCTGCTGTTGGCTGATGCTGCCATCGATCGGGTCAAGATAAGCAAAGTCATCACTGTACTGGACTTCGTATTGTCCAAATCTTTCTCTTTTGAGACTGGGCAGTTTCGATCGCAGCTGGGCAATTAAGGTTTCGGCGCGATCGGTTTCAATGCCTTCATAGTCATGCCGTGAGTAGTAGTTGCGTCCGTAAGTGCGCCAGTGATTCTGTACGATTTGTTCCACCGACTGCTGCTGTACGGCAATTAAATTGAGCCAGAACAGCACTGCCCACAGTCCATCCTTCTCGCGGATGTGGTTTGAGCCAGTGCCGAAGCTTTCTTCGCCGCAGAGTGTGATTCTCCCAGCGTCCAGCAAATTGCCAAAAAACTTCCAGCCCGTCGGGGTTTCGTAGCAGTCGATTCCAAGTTTTGCCGCGACCCGATCGACGGCTACGCTGGTGGGCATCGATCGCGCTACTCCTGCCAATCCGGTTCGATAACCCGGAACCCGATGAGCATTTGCCGCCAACACTGCCAGACTATCGCTAGGCGTCACAAAAAACCGCCGTCCTAAAATCATATTTCGATCGCCGTCTCCGTCTGAGGCGGCACCAAAATCGATCGCGTTATGCCCAAACAGACGATCGACCAGTTCTTTGGCATACACCAGGTTGGGGTCAGGATGTCCGCCGCCAAAATCTTCTTGCGGGATGCCATTTTGCACGGTTCCAACCGATGCGCCCAGTCGCCGCTCAAAGATCGCATGGGCATAGGAACCTGTAACGGCGTGCATTGCATCAAAACACATGCGAAAGTTGCCGGAGATCAAGAGAGACTGAATTCGATCGAAGTCAAAAATCTTCTCCATCAGACTCATATAGTCCGCGATCGGATCAATCACTTCAACGAGCATTTCGCCAAGCTGCGTTTCGCCCAAGCGATCGAGATCAACATCTGAAACTTCCATGAGTTTGAAGCGATCGATCGTGCGGCTCCGCTGGTAGATTTCATCCGTAACCGTTTCAGAAGCGGGTCCCCCATTGCTGCTGTTGAACTTGATGCCAAAATCGCCGTTCACGCCGCCCGGATTGTGGCTAGCAGACAGAATGATGCCGCCAACTGCGCCAAATTTGCGAATCATCCCAGAAGCCGCCGGAGTCGAGAGAATGCCGCCCTGCCCCACCTTGACCCGCGCAAATCCATTTGCTGCCGCCATTCTCAGAATGATCTGGATTGCAGTTCGGTTATAGTAGCGTCCGTCGCCGCCCAGTATCAGCAGTTGCCCTGCGCAGTCTAAACCATCAAAGATTGCCTGCACAAAGTTTTCCAGATAGCGAAACTGGCGAAAGGTTTGGACGGGCTTTCTCAGTCCCGAAGTGCCGGGTTTCTGATCTAGATACGGCGTGGTAGCAACGGTGCGAATATTAATGCTTTTCACGGGAATTTGAGCGGAGGTTTGGCATCCTCTTTAAAGCTAAACATTTAAAGCGAAACAGATTTAAAGCGAAACAGAAACTCGACAAAAAGGGATAGATGATGCATCAGAGCAAGTTTAACCGATCGCTGAATAATTCTGTCTAGAAGGATGATGGAGAAGTAGCGGGTGGGTGTTTGGGATGCTGGAAGATCTCTCTGGCTGCCTTTGCCGGGGCACAGCCCTCACATTCCCTTTCGCGCAAATCATGGGCGACTGCGAGGTGCGGGTGATTTGGAGACGATTTTTTCCTCTGCTTTGACTTCGTTCTTGAGCGGCTGATCGTTCTCAAAATCAGAAATATTTTGCATCGTTGTTTCGGCAATATTTTCTAACGCTTCCTTGGTGAAAAATGCCTGATGCGCCGTAATCAAAACATTCGGAAATGTAGTCAATCGCTCAAATAAATCATCCTGAATAATTTCGTTGGACAAATCCTCAAAAAACAGGTCAGATTCCTGCTCGTACACATCTAAACCCAAGGCGCCAATCTTCTTTGACTTTAAGCCTTTGATCGCTGCTTCGGTATCAACCAACCCCCCCCGGCTGGTATTAATTAGCATGGCTCCCGGCTTCATTTGCTCGATCGCTTTTGGGTTAATCAGGTGATACGTTTCCAGCGTGAGGGGACAGTGCAGTGAGATGATGTCCGACTGAGACAGCAGTTCGGGCAGATCGACATATTGACCAACTGCTTCAAATGCGGGTTTTTTGAACAAATCGTAGCCCAATACCTGGCAGCCAAAGCCGTTCATAATCTGAGCGAAAATTTGCCCAATCTTGCCAGTTCCCACTACGCCGATCGTGCGACCATGCAGATCAAAGCCGAGCAGTCCTTCAAGGGAAAAGTTACCTTCCCGAACGCGATTGTAGGCACGATGAGTTTTGCGGTTTAGCGTTTGAATCATCGCAACGACGTGTTCTGCGACCGCATAAGGCGAATACGCCGGAACTCGCACAACCTGCATTCCGAGTCGTGCCGCAGCCTTGAGATCGACGTGATTAAACCCGGTAGAGCGGAGCGCAATCAGACTTGTTCCATGCGATGCCAAAATTTCTAAGGTCGCTGCATCGGCAACATCATTCACAAAGATACAAACTGCCGGATAGCGATTTGCTAAAGAAGCCGTATTGCGATTGAGCTGCACCTCAAAAAAGACGAGTTCATGCTCATGGTCATAGTTCGCGACTTCAAGAAATTGCCGATCGTATTCCCTGGTACTAAAAACCGCAACTTTCATCCCGCACCTCAAGCAAAATGCTAATTAGACGATCGATGGAAAGCTGCCTTAATTAAACTATCAGGAGAGGGATTTAACCCAAAAAAAAGCTGTAAATTTGCTTTTTGGGCGAGAATGAACCTTTTGCTTTTTGATAAATTTTAGGAATTGTTTGACGAGTGTTTAAGGGTCTACATTGCCCCCGAAACAGGTCAACTTTAGGGGACACTTTGAAACCCAACAGGAGGCTAACTCGGTTCCCCCAAGAATTGGGAAGCTAGGGAGGCAGTTCACGCTCTGTTTTTTCAACATCAGCCTTGTCTAACAGCAGTCCCCACTGAGCATTATACGGATGGATCGATCGCACCCTTTGCTCCTCTCGATACACCGGATAGCCCTGATTGACCCACTCAAAAGCCGACCCCTCCAGATTGCGAACATTTTGATAGCCTGCTGCCTGCAAGCGAGCGCACAGTCGTGCCGATCGATAGCCGACCGAACAATAACAGACGATCGACGTATCGGGCGGGTAAGGGAGATCAGAGAAGTCTTTGGTGGCGGGATCAATCTGCTGTGCTGCTGGCAGGTGGCTCACGGCGTATTCCGAAGCCGATCGCACATCGAGTAAAACGGGTTTTGGCTCTTGTTGAAGCTGCGCTGTCAGGGTTGCGGGATCGATCGGCTGCACCTGGGGAAACTTGCGCCGAATTGAACGCTTGACCAGTTTCCAGAGAAGGGAACGTAACCAGGCAGGCAGGGCGACCATTGCTCAATCACAAAACGACAGGCGGAAGCATTACATTCGCCAGGGTTTGATGCAGATCGACCACACGACCCACTACGGCGATCGCCGGAGCCTCAAATCCGGTTTCTTCGACCTGCTGAGCGATCGTCTCTAGTGTACCAATGAGCTGTTCCTGGTCGGGACGGGTTCCCCAGCGAATCAGGGCGATCGGCGTGTGAGGGTCTAAACCTGCGGCGGTGAGTTCATGCACAATATGGGGCAGGTTATGAACGCCCATGTAAATCACGATCGTTTCTGAGCCGTGGGCAATCGCCTGCCAGTTCACCTGCGGACGGTATTTGCCTGCTGACTCATGACCTGTGACAAATGTGACCGACGAACTGTAGGCGCGATGGGTGAGCGGAATGCCCACATACGCCGGAGCCGCGATCCCAGACGTGATACCCGGTACAACTTCCACCGGAACGCCTGCCTGCATCAGGTCTTCCATTTCTTCGCCGCCCCGCCCGAAGACAAAGGGATCGCCGCCTTTGAGCCGCACGACGATCGCGTGATGCTGCGCCTTCTCGACGAGAAGCTGGGTGGTTTCTTCCTGAACCAGGGAGTGTCGTCCCCGCCGCTTGCCTGCATCGATTTTTTCAGCGTCAGGATTAATCATTGCCAGGATCGGCGGGCTTACCAGCGCATCATAAATCACCACATCAGCGTGTTCGAGTAGTCCCTTGCCCTTCAGCGTCATCAAGCCCGGATCGCCTGGACCCGCGCCCACCAGATAAACTTTGCCCACGGAAGGGGCGATCGGATTAGAGCATTCGTGACTGGAGACTGAAGCGGCAGACCGGAAAATCGACTGATTCGGCAGGGTGATGTCGTCGTTCATGCAGGAGAGGGGATGAGGAGAGTACTGCTTGGGCAAACTTGCGTCTTAACGAGGGTCTGAGAACTAGTGTCTTAAAACTGGTGTCTTTAAAGCCTTGTACCTTGTGCTTTTAACAGAACAATAGGCGTGACCGATGCGGAATCCAGTATCGCTGAATACAAAATATTACCATTTATGAAGAACCTGCATGGGGCAAATGCTGATTTTGTATCCAAGTCGATCGAAAACGCGAGCTGAAAACAGAAATTCCCAGGATATGCCTGGGAACCACTGAATTTATTTGTTTTGGCGTATGACCTTAGTCTAGCGAACTCGATCAGGAATGAGCCTTGAACCCGAGCGAATTTGTCAGACGCAGATGACAATTGCTAGAACGCAGGCTGGAGGCATAGTTTGGAAGTATCAGCAGTCCTGCTTTAGCCTCCCAACCCCGACAAGTAGGGGAATCCCAATCCAGTTTCCGGTTGGGGGTTCCGCGATGACCCCCGGCTTACGATTTAGTTGAATTCAAGACCGAGGGAGAAGGAGGAACAGTCTCTTTTTGCAGATTTGAAATGTAGTAGGGCTGCTTGCCGCGTGGAGTCACGAGCCAGCTTGAGTGTCCGCGCACATGGTCATAGATTGCCACGATCGCAATAATATTCTTAAAGAAAATATAGGGAACCAGCATCAGGACGTGATTGACGTAGTAGTAGAGTGGATAGCGTACCTGAGCCACTTTCGCGGTTGCTAGCGTTTGATAGACTCCGCCGATAAACGAAATCATTGTGCTGAACCACAGATAGTTATTCAGGTTATCGGGAATTGTGCCATCGGATAGCGACAGGCTAAGGACGATCGGAATAATCTGGATAGCAACCAGCGAATAAAACTCACAGTAATAAAGCAAATAAATCCAGAAAGCCTTTTGCACTAAGCTGAGCTTATCGGAATTCCAGAGCTGTCGCTGATATTTGAGTGCTACTTCCAGCCAGCCCTGCGCCCAGCGTTTGCGCTGAAACCAGAAAGATTTCAAATCCACTGGAGCCAGTTCGGTGCTGATAATGCTGCGATCGTGCAAAATCCGATAGCCCTGGAGCAGGGTTCGCATTGAGGCATCAATATCCTCGGTCAGCATTGCCGCATTAAAGCGAATTTGCTTCAGTACCTCAGTTCGCCAGTAACCGTTGGAGCCGCCAAAAATGCTGGAATCCGTGAGAAAAGATTTTGCCGAGTGAACAATGCCGTAGATCATTTCAAACTCAATGGCGATCGTCTGGGTCAGCAAATTCTCCTGGTGGTTGCGAATAATGCTGCGTCCCTGCACTACGTCATAGCCCTGCTCGATCCAGTGCCATGCCCGAAACAAACAATCGGGCGCGGGGTGATGATCCGCGTCCAGAATGCAGGTAATTTCTCCAGTAACCAGATCAAAGGCGGCATTGAGGTTTTCGGCTTTCGATCGACTTCCCTCCACCCGCAAGAGCTTGAGTTCTGGGTAAACCTGGGCAAGCCTTCGCAAATTTTCCTCGATCGATAAGTCGTGGGGGGTGTTGTATGCCAGCACGACCTCGATTCCGTCTGGCGGACGCTGCACGTTCAGCAGAATATGTTCCAGCGTTTCCAGGATGATTTCTTGCTCATTGGGCAAATAGGCAGCCAGCAGGAAGGAACAGCGAGGAACGGGCAACTTGGGATAAGGCTGTCTTGCGCCCCCCAGCCCCAAACGAGATTTAAAACGGTAATAAAATCGACGAAAGCGATTGCGCTCAGCCTTATAATCATCCGTGGCGAAACGACGAGCGATCGCACTGGTCGATTCCACCAGCAGCATCAGCCCACTAATCACATAGAACGTGGCAATCAGCAGATGTAGACTGGTGACGCTCCAGCCTTCTAGCCGCATCCAATAAAACACGATCGTTGGAAAACCAATCAGCACGACATGGGCAACCAATGCCTTGCGTAGCTCGACCGTCCACTTCCTCACTTACGTTACCCTCCTCACTGAACAATGAGTTGCTAATGGCTACAGGATGCCTCACATCTGCCCCCTTGTGGGAGATCTAGCTGACAGATTGTGATGCGACTTCTCGCCTGGGGACGATTTATCGAGTTCAAGCTCCTGCTGCGTGACCCATTGGGTTTTGCTTCTGTAGTCAGATTGACACAGATAGAGCCGCTTACCGTCAAGTAATCGTCCCACCTGGAGGATCGTCCAGCCACCTTCGTCGCCATAGCGAACCCGATCGCCGACCTGGAACCCCCAAGTTTGCTGCTGCCCTGAGGCGGGTATCAAAGCGTGATCCACGCTCCGCAGGAATGCCATCGTCAACTGCTGGATCAGTGGAGTAGTGTAATCTGCAAGAACAGACAAAATCAAGGTTCCTACTACCAGGAGTGGCAAGAGACGGGAGTAGGACGGCAAAGAATTTCCAACTGAGAGATGAATTGTGCGATCGATTACGAAGTTATGAATTAAGAAAAAGCTATAGGTGTGGCGACCCAGCCTGCCCATCGCGGCTTCCAGCAGCCTTGACTTTTGCAGCCAGCGGCAGATGGCATAGCAAAGCCCTGCCAAGCCAATCGGCAACAGTAAATCGGCAAAAATCCAACCAAAACGACTGAACTGACACAGCCAGCCGATCGCATACACCATGCTACTCAGCAGAACGACCCGCCGCAGCCGCCAGAACAAAACGCCTCTGCCCTGCAAAAATGCCTGAGCCAGCACCATACCCACCACGAAGGAACTGAGCCGCGCTAAAAACGGCACAAACGGTAGCCAATCGTGACTGGTCTCGAACACCACATAAGTTGGATGCCCGCCAAACCAGTAAACTGCCATCGTGCGATAGGCGATCGTAAGTCCTAAACTCACCAGCAGCAGCCGACGCGCGCCCCAGCGATGCAGCAGCTTCCACAGCAGCGGAAAGATCAAAATAAAGCTGAGAATCAGGGGTACAAACCACCAGGGACCGCTTGTGGCAAGGAGCTGCTCGCCATCAAACTCAAACAATAGTGGAAACACGGCTCCTGTAAACATATTCCAGGGGTCAGGGCTGTAGCGATTGGTCAGTCGTCCAATCAGCCACAGAATCGGGTAGCTGCACCAGGCGATCGTCCAGTAGGGAAACAAAACTCGGGTAAATCGACGGCGAAGAAACTGCACAGGTTCCAGCGGTCTACCCTTAAGCGAGAGAACCGTGGTAAAGCCGCTTAGCAGAATAAACAGATCTACGGCTTGATAGCCAAACCAGATCGGCACGCTCAACGCCTTTCCTAAAATGCCCGGTCCAAGGCGATCGGAGGCATAGGCAATTCGCCCCAGGTTATCGATCAAGCCTGTCGGCTGCGGGGTGTAGCCATAGTCGGTAAACAATAGTTGGGCATGATAAAGCAGCACCATGACTGCCGCAAACACCCGAATTCCCTCAACCCAGACCAGCCGGGAAGAGGATTCTTTGTGTGAAGAACGCTGAGCTTGTTTTTCAGCAACACGGGCGTTTTTCATGAGTTTTTACTGATTGAACCTACTGATTGACCTGATTGACCGAAATGCGTCCCGAACAGCCTCCTTAGCCCCACAACCTTGGAAAGAACCGAGCCACCTCGCCTACATTCAAAGTCCCCCCTTGCTCTTGGAGAGTGGCAAGTCAAAAGTTGCGGGATTTAGGGGGTATTGTAAAACCGCTCATACTACTCAAATATCCTCCAACACTTCCGGTAGCAATATTTACCAGTAGCAACCTTATCAGTAGTAATATTTGCTTAGTAGTAATATTTACTCGACAAAATGTGCTGCCCTGCTGATTCACAAAGCAGCACTCTATCCATTTTTAGCAACCTGTGAAATCGTTCTAATGATGCAATTCTCGATCGAATTCATTCGGGATCAAGCTGCGATCGAACAAGTTCAATCATCAAAAGCAAGGGTAAATTACATTTTGCCTTTTTGCATGACTTCTTTCAGGTGATTCCGAACTTCTTCGGCGTGCTTTCTGTCTTCTTCTTGAATTTTTTTCAACAGTTCAACACAGGGTTGAGAACCAGCCGACTCGGCATCCTTCACGTAGGTATCGTAGAGCTGAACCGCATCCGATTTGTTCTTCAGAACTGCCAGCAAATCGTATTCTAGGTCGTTAATAACTCTGCTGTTGTTGTTAGTAGTCATAATGAAATCCTCTTGAGGTGTCACTTTTTCACCTTGACTCACCCTTACTGCCAATCCATCTATCGAAAAGGAGATTCAAACCGAAGATTCCTCTGCTGTGGGAAAAATAAGCTGCATTACTTGATGTAACGGCTGACTGCGCTGCTCATGAACAAACACCAGCGGTAAAAGGGCAACCAGACGCAGAACCCCAGACAGGGCAAAAATACCAAACAAGCCGCATCCATCTACCTGCGCTAAATATCCGCCCGCTAGCGTTCCCAGTGCTCCGCTCACCCCTGCTACTGCGGCCACAATTCCAAAGTAAGCAGATTGGTTCTGCACCGGCGCGACTCCAATTTGCAAGTTATTGGTGCAAAGATCGATCGCCGCCCAGGTTGCCCCCCCTAAAATATGCAGCAGTGGCAGCCAGAGCCAGACCGAGAGTTCATTCGCTCCTGTAAACAGCCAGAGCGGCGGCGTGACGGCAACCAGAATGCCAACGCCAATCAAAATCGGACGATTGCCAATGCGATCGGCGACCTTCCCCCAAAAGAGCAGCATCAGCAGGTTAGCTGCCGCAGTGAGACTGTTGTAAAGCGTGACCTGACTAATATCAAGCTTCAAATTATCTAGCAAATATAAGTTAAAAAAAGGCGCACATAAATTAACCGAAAACATCCACAGATTGAAATACAGCAGAAACATCAGAAAGTTCGTGTCCTTCAAGATGTCAAGAAAAGATTGCTTTAGGGAAAATTGCGATCGTTCCTCCTGATTCTCTTTCTGATTTTGATCCCCCTGATTTTCTTTCCGGTTTTGTATATCTTGAGTTCTATCTTTTGAGATTAAATGTTGCATTTGAGGATTGACATCCACAATCAGAAACTGAAATGCCAGACTCACAATGCCAAAAACAATTCCTAGCACCAAAACAATGGCAAATCCTTCGAGCGTGCCTCTGAACCAGAGAGAGATAATCAAACCCAGTAGCGGAATGCTAATCAGATTGGTCAGGTTTGCAGCACTATTACGAAAGCCAAAATAGCGTCCTCTTAAGCGACGGGGAACCAGCACTGCCATCCAGCTTAGCCAAGATGCACTGCCCAATGCGCCCAAAAGATGAGTTGCCAGCGAGATTCCCAGCGTCCAAAAAATGAGGGCTTGTGCATCAAAGTGATACCAGCTTGTGAGAAAAATGCCAATTACCAACACGACCCACAGCAAGCGAGAAATGCCGTAGATCCAGAGGCAATAAAGGTGGCGACTCGTTGTTTTTTCAGAGAAATAAGCTCCGATCGGCTGCAACAAATTTGCCAGCATCGGAATGGATGCGAGCAAGCCAATCTGGGTTGAAGTTGCTCCTAAATTGAGAATGAAATTGCTTAGAAGAACTCCGCCCGTTGTATTAGAAAAAACAGTCGCAAACACGCCATCGAGCGTCGAGGCTCTCAGACTTCTACGGATAACGTTCTTTGAGGTTTTCGGGGAAAGTTGTTCATTCGATGGGATAACTTCAGTTGCTTCGCAGTTCCCTAAAGGGGTAACCGTTGGAAGCTGGCTCATTGTGGCAGCCTGCTCAAAATTTTCTGAAGAAACGGTATCGATAGACAAAGAATCCACTGCTAACCTCAGTAAATAGAAGCGATGAAACACTGACTCGACACTGCTTAACCTGTGAGGAATCGAGCGATACAATCTGCTGCATTCTCAACATACCTGCACAGGTAATCGTTTCTACAAAGATAAATTGAGGGTTGTTAAGACACACCCTCCCTCTGAAAGAAGTTGCAATGTTCCGCAGAGGGATTCAACGATTTCTATTAACTGCTGTGACGTTATTCACAATCGTAAGCTGTCAAAAAATCTCTCCTTCAGCGGATGCTCAGGAAAATGTTACAGGGCGGTTGAGTAAATGGGGAATCAAGCCGGGTTAAACAGCAGCAATCATGCCCTGATCAGAATTCAGCCAATCAACCGCTTTTCCTCGAATTCCTGCGTTTAGAGTAACCGCAAGCGTCAATGTCAGAATAGCCTGTTCTGGAACCACAATCGCTACCGATTGAACCGTGCTTTTTAGCGCGATCCAAACGCGATCGTCTTCCAGCAATCGTCAAGGTTCTCAAACCAACAAACTGATATTGAGTATTGCCCAGAAGTTGAACCTTCTGAAACGATAGAAAAATAGAGTAAAGAATCAGCAGTACAAAAAATGTCCCCAAAACAAGAAGGGCTGGCATGATAAACAAATAGCCAACCACTTCTTCATTTTCAGCTTTTGCATAGCAGCCCACGCATTACAGTTCTATCCAGACCGGATAGACCTAATTCATTTGCTTAGTAAGAATTCGTTGGAAACTGCCGCGATCGGAGCTGATAATCTGCCTGGAGTCCAGGGTCAGCAAATTCAATTCTGACGTTTGCTCCCTGATATTCTGGACGATTTGCCAATTCTGCCAGCAGTTGGCTAGCCGCCTGAATCGACATCAGCGAACCCTGTCCGTTTGTGCCGTGACCGATGGGCTGACCGACTTGAGAGCTTGTGAGATTTGAGTTGGCATTGAGTGATTCAATGAGTTCAATCGTCGAGCGATCGCCCTGATTCAAATCAACTTCTACCAGTTTTCGATGCTCTGGGCTAATTTGCTCAACAATGAGTTTTTCGCGCCGAACTGGAACCTGAATCATCTCGGTGACGATTTCCTTTCGCATGATCACATCGCCAATTTTCTGCTTACGAGCATTGACGACGAGCCGTTCCTCCAGCAGCTGAATCTTCTCTTCCTGAGCAATGCGGACAGACGTTTTAGCCGGCGTAGGCTGTACCGGGCTAGCAAGCACTTCAGCCACAGGTGCAGGGGCAATCGTTGGTTGTTCAACAGCTTGTTGAATCGGTTGCGCGGTGGGAGCAGGTGCAGAAACCGTTGGATTTGCCATTGCCACGTTCGGCATGACGACACGCTGCACGTCTTTACTTGGAGAGGGAATGTCAAGCGGAGCAGCCCCTTCAAGCGGCGAGGAAGCCTCAAGCGGAGCAAAGGTGCGCATTGTGGCAGCATCAGATACAGACGTAGGACGAACTGCCGCACTTGCGGCCGAATTTTCTACCGTAGAAGTGCCGATCGCCTGATTAGCAACCGTTTGACCCGCACCCCGGACGATTCCTTCGGAAGTGACGATCGGTAAGCCAGAGATTTGTGCTGCGCTAATTTCAGTGTGAATCTGATGAGCATGAGAATCAATCTGGAATCGATTAAGCGGCACTAAAACTTGCTCATTCCGATTGGGAGCATTCGGCTCAAGATTGCGATCGATCAGTAAGTAATATCGTCCTGCTTCGTCAACCCAGGTATCAGCAACCTGACCAATCAACGATCGATCGCTGGTGTAAACCTTAAAGTGATCAATATTGCTTCTGTCAAATAAGCGGTGGAAGTCTGGATCAGAGGATTTGAGTCTGAAAAAGTTTGTCATAATTTTCACCTATGTAATTCCGCTATGAATGGAACAAGAGTGAGCAATCGAGGTTCCTCAGCTTTCACTGATTCTTCATCGATCGCATCACTCCATTAATCATCTGCTAATCATTAGTTGTTCAGCAGAATGCGCTAATTACACGTTCGGCAGATCTGTGTTATTGATGTTCGGGTTGCCGTCTTTGTCGATGTCTAGACGTTCACGGCGGATCGTTTCATCTGCTGTCACGGTATCGCGATCGACTTCTTTGCGAACGGTCACTTCTTCACGCAGAACCGTTTCCTTACGGATATCGGGTACTTCTTCGTACACTTCCATCCGAACGACATCGCCTTCGTTAAAGGCATTAACGTCTGTGCCAGAAACAACCCGGTCTACTGGAGTGGTGCGCTCAATAACAACACGCTCTCTCTCGATCGGCACATTAACTTGAGTCTGCTCGGTTTCAACGTGCTTGCCCACGATCACTTCGCCCGTTCTCTGACGCTGCTTGTTCGCAATCAGCCGCTCTTCATAGAGGCGCAGGGTTTGGTGATGCTGATCGTTCAAGGCATATAGGTCGCGATCGTGCTCGTCGTAGCGATAGCTGTCGCGGTTGGTAACCCGATCAACAGTGTTGCCAATTGCATCGCCGGCACGCTCGATCGGATTCTTGCTGGAGCTTACATCGCGATCGGCGACAACATCACGACGGCTCACGTCGCTGGTTGCGGAAACATCGGTGAGTGCGGTCGGAGTGTCCAGCGGCGTTGCGGTGTTGATCGGATTGGTGCTTGCAGCAGCAGTCGAACCCATTGCACCAGCAGCCATCGCTCCAGTCCCCATGGATGTGCCACTGGAGGGCGAACGATACACGCCACGAACACGCTCTTCGTAATCGAAGTCAGCAGGCACAGAACCGTCGTACTCAGGCAGATTTTCAACCTGTTCACGGGTCAGTCCATCTACATAGACATGACGATCGTTGTAGTCAATACGAGCACGACCGATCGGCAGCAACACCTTCTTACCAAAAATCCATGCACCCGTGTTAATGATCAGGTAACGAAAGCGTCCTTCATCATCAACCAGCAGGTTATCCACAGAACCCACTTTATCCGTGCCGGAATACAGATCGTATCCCATCACATCGTGGTCGCCAAAGTGTTCGCGGTAGTCGGGATAAAAGTCTTTAATCTTGTAGAGAGCCATATCAGTTTTTCCTCAATTTTTCAAACAAAGCTATATGTAAACACTAAACATTGGAGAAGGAAACACCCTCCTCCTACCGGCTTAGTTCACCCTCGTCTTTAGTCAGTTCTGTAATTTACTTAAGTTTTACCTTTACTCGATCGCCTGGTTAAGAGCGTTTTAAGACCATTACTTCAAATGCTAAGATTATTATCTAATGAGGAAATATCAATTAATCTACCAAGAAAAACTTACCTCTCAAGATAGGTGTAACATCTATCTTTACTGCCTATTTTTAAGTTATTGCTAATCATTCGTGTCGGTTTCAAGGTTTGAAGTGCTCCTGCGTTTGTAGCTTCTTTCATGGCTTCTAATGTATGCAAATGCATAGGTCTACTTGCGGACGTGAATAACGCTTGAAAAAACGGCACTGTTTGATATTTAGTTTCGATACTCGTGCTTATCAGGAGAAAATAACGTATGGCATACAACAATGACCCCGTGAGTAGAGTAATGGATCGCCCTGCTGTAGTCGCTGCCGCAGACTATCATGATCGTGTTCGTTGGGGTCCGATTCTGGCTGGACTCATGACTGCAATCGCCTCCCAGCTTGTTCTAAGTGCTTTGGGTGCAGCGATCGGCCTGTCTTCGCTGGCTGGTGCGGGTGCTCCCGGTGCGGCTGCGGGTGATGTTGGGACGGCAGTTGGCATCTGGTCAATTATCAGCCTACTGATTTCCCTGTTTTTGGGCGGCTGGGTAACGGCTCGTTCTTGTGGTCCAATGAATCGCAGCACTGCTTTACTGAATGGTGCAATTCTGTGGGCGACCACTTTGGCCGCTAGCGCTTGGCTATTGTCCAGCGGTGTATCTGGTGCGTTTGGTGTAGTGGCTTCTAATGCAGGCGACGTGCTTCAGCAAGTTCCTGGAGCAGCGACAAATCTGCCGGATCAGGCTCCGAACGTTAATCCGCAGGAAGCTCGCGATATTGCAGGAAATGCCGCAAAGGTTGGCTGGTCATTTGTACTGGGTTCGCTACTCGGTCTGATTTCGGCTTTGATTGGTTCGTCGATTGGCACTCGTAGCCCCCGCACCGTCGTTGCCCGCACGGATGTTTAATTCTTCCTCATGCTTTTCGTAAGCATTAATGGATGGGTTGGTGGATCTATAGCGAACGAAATGATGAATATGCTGGTCAATTAGCCGATCGTCGATCGATTACAAACCTGCAGCGAAAACTACAGAAACATCAACCGATTATTGGGGTGGGTGAACGGCTCACCCTTTTTGATTGTAAATTTGCTGTAGATTGAATTGCTGTAGATCTAGTTGATAATTTGATTGACATAAGCTTAATTGTTATAAATTCAGGCAAGCAGAACTGTTTTAAGAAGATGGCTACGGAGATATGATTGATGCAGCCTGATAATTATAAAGATGCGACCTGATGATTAAAAAAATCAAAAAGTAGTGTAGCTTAAGTGCGGACTAGAAACGCCGTAGCACCTGGGAGAAATACTGCTGATACAGCATACAGCTTGGCTCGACGTGTAAATTTATTGAGCGAATGAGTCCAACACACTGCAAGTTAAAAGCATCGATCGGATCTAGAACGATCGGCTCTGATGCATTGACTACTTGCTGTAACAGTGGAATAAGCTGCGGATAGGATTGCTGTAGTTTTGCGAATAGGTTACGAAGATGAGAACTAAAGATGCTGTTTGTCGAAATTGCTTCTTCCTTAATCTGAGAGAATGAAACCTCACGATTGCTAATGTGGTGCAGCGTCAGCTGAATGAGATAGGGAATACCGCCTAAAAAGCTCATCAAATCCGGTGCAATTCGCTGATGATTATTAATGCCGTAACGCTGGATGAGTTCCTGAACTTGTTCCTGATTAAAGTTCTTTAATTCGATCGACAGCCCAATGTTGAAGGGAGAATGGTTTAGATTAAACGGTAAACCAACCAGCGATTCAGCGGAGTGGATAACGACAAGGCGTAGCTGCTGCCACAGTTCGCTGCCATCATTGCCATAGCGTGATTTTTCATTCCAGGCACGCACCATTGCCATAAAATCATTCGCCAGAATAGGATGCTTGAACAGAATATCGCCTTCATCCAACGCTAGAACGATTGGATTGTCAATTTCAGTCAGCAAGTACCGCTCAAAATAGTTGGTGCAGTTATAGCTGCTGCCATAAACCTCATTCCAATACTCATCGACCCGGTTCGGCAGGTGCAAGCTGTGGGTGACAACGGCGCAAAACCAGCGAAGAAAGCGATTGAAATCGGTGAGAACACTAGAATCTGCAAGCTGTAAGCTGACAACGGCTTCTCGCATTCCTTTGTCCCGTGCAGAAGCAAGAATTCGGGTCATCAAAGATGTTTTCCCAGATTGCTGGGGAGCCTTGATCCGAATCAGCGCACCGGGCTGCAAGACCTCTTCGTAAGCAATCTGCTCGTCTGGCTGGCGCTCAATGTAGTAGGGCGAGTCAAGCGGAACTTGCCCCTGTAGAGGAGTTTGAGAACGGGACACATTTGCAGTGTCAGGATCAAGGCTGATGTAGTCTTCAGGGGTGAGTTCTAGACCCACTGCACTAAAGTAGAACTCCAGCGTTTGTCGATCGACTGCTAATCGGCGTCGTCGAACTTTTGTAATGGTATTCGGGCTTAAGCCCGTTCGTTCGCTGAGCTGATCGAGCGTATAGGCACGGCTCCCGTTGTCCTGCTCTGCTGATTTTTGCTCAGCACTTTGTACTCGCTGCCATCCTCTAGAGCTTAGAATCACTCCTCGTTTTCGTCTGGACGATTGGAACTGCTGCGCCATCTGCAAAGTTACCCGAAGAGAATATATCTAAGAGATATATGCTAAAAGCAATAAGTTCATCAATATAACTGAGTTTTTCCTTCATAAATTTCAGCAAACTCTGACAAAGAACCCGATTTTTCTAGGGCGCAAGCTAAAATTAGAATGTCGTATTTTTATCGTGAAAAACTACTCTAATTTCTGGCGTATCTTGAGAAGACAACTTAAGGCGAACAAAAATTTCTGGAAGCTGCCGCCTGTTTCAAGTTCTTATGGATGGCTCCTGCGGCTAACCTGAGGATAGACTACATTAAACCGGCTTAACTTGTGAGTGAGCCGCCCTTGAATTGCAGAAGCATCGACTCTTGCTATCGGCTTTTGTCAAAGTGCGATGAATCAATGTTCGATCGTTTTAGATTGCAGCATAAAGGGAAATCGGGCGTTGCTGAATAAGCCTATGATACGCCCCCCCAGCCCCCCAAAGTTCGGGGGAACCAGAATTCAAAGTCCCCCAGCATTGGGGGATTTAGGGGCGATGCAGAAGCTAAATTTGCACCGTTCATATCCCGATTCAGCAACGCCAGAAATCGAATTTTTTATCCTGGATTCGCTCGTCTGTGAAGGCTTATCGCCTTTGAGACTAGGACGCTTTTGCTTAAAAATAAAATAAGGAAATCTAATTGATCGTTTGCTTAACCGATCGAGCAATTTTAACCCTACAGATTTCAACCCTCAGACTTCAACCCTATAGATAGAACAACATCTACAGCTTAATTTTTCATCCTATTTTGATTGATTTAATAAGAAGGTAGTGATTCACCACGCAGTAAGGGAGAGCAGGCAATCGGTGAGAGTAGGCAAATCGATCGCAGTACAGCCAAACCCCACTTCCGTTTTCAAGAACCGTTGAGAGCAGCCGTGACGAAACCTAGATTTCACCTCGGATTGTAAACGAATAGTCCCCACCCGGCTCAAGCTGGTAGTCACAGCTTTCTAAAAATCGGCTCAGCGGCTCCTTAATTAACGCCCGTCCCAGAGAAGGCTCGACCGACAAAATGCCCTGCTTAAACCGCCACTGAAAATGCCACTCATACTCACTGGCTCGCACTTCACCTTCGATCTTGCCCTGCTGCCAGGACTGATGAGTAATCCTTACATAGGCGGTAGTTTGGGGCAAACGCTTAGCACTCACGATCGCACACTCTCTGCATTAGACACTAGTTCAAAAGGGGCTTTGACTGGGTTAAGACCCACTGAGCCGGTCTGGCTACTTGGCAAAAGATCTACCTGCAAATCAGAAATTAAACAATGAACCTTTGACTCACTGACCTTGAAGCTGACCTTGGAGCTGACCTTGGAGCTAATTTTGGAACTGGGTTCGACGCTGACTTTGGAACTGGCTTTGGAACTGGCTTTGCATCCGGCTCTAGCACCCAGAGCACTAGCCCTTTGGGAATCCGAGTGAGCAACACCGTATTGCCGCGCTGGGTCATGAGTTCCGCTTTACGGCGAGCAATTTCTACGGTCGGGAAACATTTGACATAAGCGTAATACTGTCTATCGTAGTAGATTGCGCCGATCGGTTTTGGCGTGTCAGGCAGGATCACATGACAGCGATCGACAAGCTTGTGGGAAAGGATAGGAGTCGGTTCCATAGCAGTTGTTATGGCAGGTGAAAGAACAGTAACGTCAGCAGACGATTTTAAGATGCAGTTTTATAAGCATTGTCTTACAGCAGCTTACATCGATCGCGATAAGCAGAATTCCCTAGCCGGGATCGTTTAAGCCGAGAACAAAGCTGCATTTCCTATCATTCCCAGGCAATAATTGAACTCTAACGGAATCCAAAAAGTGAAACCAACCGCCAAAATACAGAGTCCTACGGTCTGATTCTACGCTTTCTTACGAGTGAGTTTTTGCTTAGGCAGTGCGACTTCTGCACCGCAAAATGATCCAGTCTCTCCCCTTTCTAATAAGTACTGCTATGGACATCTTAGAAGTTTTGCAGGCTGACTATCGCAACTTTCCCTCGAACCAGACCTATGAGATTTACGCAGAAAATGTTCTTTTTAAAGATCCGCTTAATCAGTTTCAGGGGCGCGATCGCTACCGTCGGATGATTGGTTTTATCCAAGCCTGGTTTCGCCAGCCCCGGCTCGACCTGCACCAGATTCAGCGACACGGTAACCAGATTCGCACCGACTGGACGCTAAGCTGGATCACCCCGCTGCCGTGGCAACCCCGGATTGCGATCGATGGCTGGAGCGAACTGCAACTCAACGATCGGGAACTCATCGTTGCCCATAGCGACTACTGGCACTGCTCCGTTTGGGATGTCGTCAAGCAGCACTTTCCTAAATCGAGTCCATAACCCGAACTTCCGAACAATGGGAAAACCCGATACATTAGGTAAAGGAGTATAACGGTTTCTCAGGAAGGAGTTAGCCTCAATGCGCGTAATTCTAATGACGGGAAAAGGTGGCGTAGGGAAAACATCCGTCGCCGCAGCAACGGGGCTACGCTGTGCCGAATTGGGATACAAAACGCTGGTGCTGAGCACCGATCCCGCTCACTCGCTGGCAGACAGCTTTGATCTGGAGCTAGAACACGCCCCTCGTGAAGTGCGACCGAATCTTTGGGGCGCAGAGCTAGACGCGCTGATGGAGCTAGAAGGGAACTGGGGTGCAGTAAAGCGATACATTACTCAAGTGTTGCAGGCACGCGGACTGGAAGGTGTCGCGGCAGAAGAACTCGCGATCCTTCCCGGCATGGACGAAATTTTTAGCCTGGTGCGAATGAAGCGGCACTATGACGAAGGCGAATTTGATGTATTGATCATCGACTCGGCTCCCACAGGCACGGCACTGCGGCTCTTGAGCCTCCCGGAAGTAGCAGGCTGGTATATGCGGCGATTTTACAAGCCCCTTCAGGCGGTTTCGGCTGCGCTGCGTCCGCTTGTGGAACCTATCTTTCGCCCGATCGCCGGATTCTCGCTGCCCAACAAAGAAGTAATGGACGCGCCCTACGAGTTTTACGAGCAGATCGAAGCTCTGGAAAAAGTCCTGACCGACAACACCAAAACTTCGGTGCGGCTGGTGACAAACCCCGAAAAAATGGTGATCAAAGAATCGCTGCGTGCCCATGCCTACCTGAGCCTGTACAACGTCGCGACCGATATGGTGGTGGCAAACCGGATCATTCCCGATCAGGTGACCGACCCTTTCTTCCAGCGGTGGAAAGAAAATCAGCAGCAGTATCGCCAGGAGATTCACGATAACTTCCGGCCTTTGCCTGTGAAGGAAGTGCCTCTGTTTTCAGAAGAAATGTGCGGTATGGCGGCACTCGATCGCCTGAAGGAAACGCTGTATGCCAACGAAGACCCGGCACAGGTCTATTACAAAGAAACGACGCTGCGGGTCGTGCAGGAGCAAAACCAGTACAGCCTGGAAGTGTACCTGCCAGGTATCCCCAAAAATCAGGTGGAGCTAAGCAAGACGGGCGATGAACTGAATATTCGCATCGGCAACCATCGCCGCAACCTTGTTCTGCCCCAAGCACTTGCTGCCCTGCAACCTGCTGGAGCCAAAATGGAGGAAGATTACTTGAAGATTCGCTTCGCGGATGCTGCCAAAGCTTGAGGTTTCCCCCGCCGATCGCTAAGATGATTACTCTATTGGCATAAAAGAGTAAAGTGCTAGAATTTAGGCGATCGAGGCTTGGGCAGCCACAGCTTTCGGGATTACAGCTTGCGGGGTAAGACAGCATGAAAACGGCGGAATCTGTACCAAGTGAGGTGGTTCAGCAGGTCGCGGATTATTTCAGTGTTCTGAGCGAACCGATGCGCCTCCGCATTCTCAATGTGCTGCGCGACGGCGAAAAGTGCGTTCAGGATCTGGTCGAAGCTACTGAAACCAGTCAGGCGAACGTCTCCAAGCACCTAAAAGTAATGCTACAAGCGGGCATTCTGAACCGCCGCAGCGAGGGCACGTCTGCCTATTACAGCGTTGCCGATGACCTGATCTTTGAGCTGTGCAATCTTGTCTGCGATCGGCTTGCCTCCCGGATCGAGCAGCAGGCAAAGTATTTCCGCGCCTTCACCCTTAGCAATAAGCAGTAAGTGATTATGGCAATGGAGCTCGATCAGGTCGTTCCGTTTGGTCGATCGCTAGATGAGTATATTCATTTATTTAACTTGAGCGATCGAGACTTACAGAAGTCCATGCTGGGCATTGGCGATGGACCTGCCAGCTTTAATGCTGAAGGAACTGCAAAGGGCTACAACATTCACTCGATCGATCCGATTTATATCTTTTCTGCCGAACAGATTCAGCAGCGCGTCCTTGCCGTCGTAGACGGTATTATTGACCAGATCAAAGCGACCCCGAAGGATTGGGTCTGGACGTATCATCGATCGCCCAATGATTTGAAGCAGCATCGCTTGCAGGTTGCAGCGCGGTTTTGTGCCGATTTTGAGACCGGCAAAGCGGAGCATCGCTATACTCCCGGAGCACTTCCCCGCCTGAATGCTGAAGACGGACAATACGAGCTGGGCTTATGCTCCCACTTCCTCTTTCTCTACTCGGATCAGTTTGATACGGACTTTCACCTGCGATCGATCGCCGAAATGCTGCGCGTCTGCCACGAGGTCAGAATCTTCCCCCTCCTGACCCTGATGCTCCACCCTTCTCCCCACCTCCAGCCCGTTCTGGAAACCCTCACCGCCCAGGGCTATCGCTGTGAAATCCAGCAAGTTAGCTACGAACTGCAAAAAGGCGGCAACCAAATGCTAAAAATCACCCGCCCCTAAAAACCCCCCTCCACTCTCCCCTATCGATCGCCATGCGAATTCGGGCACTCTAACAGCGATCGTTCCATTCAACACCGCAATGCCCGATCCGCAGATCTCTGCCATTATTTGCACACACAACCGGGAAAACTATCTCGGCAAAGCGATCGATAGTTTGTTAGATCAGAATTTCTCTGGGGCGTATGAGGTGCTGGTCATTGATAATGCCTCAACCGATCGCACTCGTGAAGTCGTCGAATCCCGTCAGAAAAATCCGCTTTTGCGCTACGGCTACGAGCCAACTTTAGGGTTATCGGTTGCCCGTAACACAGGCGCAAACCTTGCCCATAGCCCCATCCTGGCTTACCTGGATGACGATGCCATTGCCAGTCCAGCCTGGCTGCAAAACCTCTGGGATGCCTACCAGCAGTGGAACAAACTGGCGATCGCCGGAGGAAAAGTGACGCTGCTCTGGCAGGATGCTTCGCCGCCGCAATGGTTATCAACTGGGCTGAGCGAAAATTTGGGCGCATACGATCTGGGCAATCAGCTCATCTGGATCGATCGTCCAGGACAAACCCCCAGAGGCTTGAACTACTCGATTCGTCGCAGTTTTCTAGAGCAGGTCGGCGGATTCGATCGCGCTCTGGGACGAGTCGGCAAAAATCTGCTGTCGAACGAAGAACTGCACATGACCGAACTAGCACTCGCGCAAGGCTGGAAAGTTGCCTATTTGCCCGATGCCCTCGTTGCCCATCATGTCGCGCCCGAACGCCTTTGCCAGCAGTGGTTTTTGCGACGGGGCTGGTGGCAGGGCATCAGCGAATGCTATCGGGAACAGCTTGCCGGACGGTCAGGACTTCCCCAACTGACCAGAGGCACAGAGCGATTGCTGCGCGGACTCCACCGATCGCTCCAGCACTGGAACGACCCTGCCCAACGATTTGACAACTTTACATACGCCTACGGTCAACTGGGCTATCTAAAAGCGGCGATCGAGGGAATGCTAAACGCAACCAAGAATACCTAACCCCCACCCCTGCATCTTCTCATCCCCCCATCCACCCCTCTACTCATTCACGCTTATGTCACTCCCCATCTCCGTCCTCATTCCCGCTAAAAACGAAGAAGCCAACCTTCCTGCCTGCCTGGAAAGCGTTTCACGGGCAGCGGAGGTCTTTGTGGTTGATTCCCAGAGCGACGATCGCACCGTGGAAATTGCCGAACGCTATGGCGCAAAAGTTGTGCAGTTTCACTTCAACGGACGATCGCCTAAGAAGAAAAACTGGTCGCTCGACAATGTACCGTTTCAGCATGAATGGGTGCTGATTGTAGACTGCGATGAGCGAATCACGCCAGAACTGTGGGATGAAATTGCAGAAGTAATTCAAAATCCAGATTATGACGGCTATTACCTGAATCGCCGCGTCTTTTTCCTGGGGACGTGGATTCGGCACGGCGGCAAATATCCTGATTGGAATCTGCGCCTGTTTCGTCATGCCAAGGGACGCTACGAAACCCTGCAAACCGAGGGCATTCCCAATACAGGCGACAACGAAGTGCATGAACACGTGATTCTCAACGGCAATGTTGGCTATCTAAAAGAAGATATGCTGCACATCGATTTTCGCGATGTTTATCACTGGTTGGCGCGACACAATCGCTATTCCAACTGGGAAGCCAGAGTGTACTACAACCTGCTCAACGGCATGGACGATCGCGGAACGATCGGCGCGAGTTTGACCGGAGACGCAGTTCAGCGCAAGCGGTTTCTGAAGAAAATTTGGGTACGGCTGCCGTTTAAGCCTCTTCTGCGGTTTGTCTGGTTCTATCTGGTGCGGCTGGGTTTCCTGGATGGACGAGCCGGATATGTTTATGGCTGCTTGCTAAGTCAGTACGAATACCAGATCGGCGTCAAGCTCTATGAACTTCAGCAGCTAGATGGACAGCTCAACCGCAGTTCCCAGCCTTCCGTAGAAGTACAGTCTACCGCTTCCAGTTAGGCGCCTTCCCCAACCGACGGCGGCGCGGCTTACGAATCGATTGCTGTTCGAGATTGTTCTTCTCGGTCGATCGCCTGAGCCGTTTTGCAATTCGGTCACTCACCCGAAACAGAGGATGGTCAGGGCGTTCCGCAGGGGGCGGGGCGTCAGGCAGCTTTTGTGCTTTCCAATAAGTCATCAGAATGCCTGCCATCACCCCTGCCAGCGCGCCCAGCAAAATTGCCAGCTCTGCCCGAAACCGCACTAGCCAGAACACCAGAATGAACACAATCCAGACGCGCAAAGCAAACTGAATGCCGACATCGGTTGGGAAGCGGTACATGAATTGTCAGCCTCCAGATTTGCCTCTAAGTGCGTACTATGCAGAATGTGTTAGCACATCGTCACGCATCAATTCCATGAATGCGCTTTTGCCTAAGACATCCTACGAAAAATTCGGTCTTTACTCATTATCCTGGTTGAGCTGCGAAGCGACATCCTGTGTGGTATTAATTGCCCGTACATACGCCTGCTCTGCTGTAGTAAACGGTTCCATTGATTGCTGGGGCAGCAGATCCGCCGTGGCGTCAGCGATGTCTCCAGTTCGGTGAATCAGCCGATCGCGCAGCACGTCAACCGGGGCAGTGCAATAAATGATTTTCAGCGGCAGATGATGTGCTTTTGCCTGATCGATCGCCTGCTGGCGGAGGGATTGGCGATCGTATTTCGCATCCAGAATCACAGCATAACCCTGGTCTGCCAGCGAAATTCCCAGTTCCAGCAATCGGGCATAGGTTTTCTGAGTCATTTCGCTTGTGTACAGGTCATCCCCGCCGCGCTGATCGAGGGGAATGCCGCCCAGATGTTTTCTGACTGCGTCCGATCGAATGTGAACCGTACCTGATTGATTGGACAGTCGCTTGGCGAGCAATCTTGCTGTGGTCGTTTTGCCGGAGCCAGATAATCCACACATTAAAGTCAAACTTCCCTGTTTGGGCTGTGCCCCTTCCCAGGCGAGACGGTAATAGTCCGAGGCAGTGGCTTTTGCCTGGTCTTTCTCTGCTGCCGGAACTGCCGGATCATTCAGCATAAAGGAAATGACCTTTGCCCGGACGTAGGTTTGACGGCTCACATAAATTGGCAACACTTCTAAACCTTCCCAGTCTCCGGTTTGCTCCGCGTAGGCATTCAGAAAAACCGTGCTGAGATCGGGTCGCTGCCGCGCTTCTAAGTCCATCACGATGTAGGCAATGTCGTACATGACATCCACAAAGCGAAACGGCTCATTAAACTCGATGCAGTCAAATAGCCACAGCTTGTCTTGCCAGAGGCAAATATTTCGCAGATGCAAATCGCCGTGACATTCACGAATTTTGTCCTGCGCGATCCGCCGATCGAATAACGCCTGCTGCTCAGCGAAAAAGCGATCAGTATAGGCGCGAGTGTCGTCAAACTGTTGCTGGGTCTGGGGTCCGCCGATATACTGTTCGGTTTGCTCGTAGTTTTCGTCAAATGCCTGCCGCACCTGATCGACTTTGCCAAAGCTGCGAATATAGTCGTTGGTGTCCGTTTCTCGGTGAAAGGTGGCGATCGTCTTTGCCAGCTCGATCAGCAGTTCCTCGCCCAGTTCGCCGCGATCGTACAGCTCCGTCAACAGAGTGTCCTGGGGAAACTGCCGCATCTTCACCGCATACTCGATCGGCTCGCCGCTGCCGCCAAGCTCAAGCCGTTCCCCATTTTGCGCGATCGGCAAAACTTCTAGATACAGTGCCCCTGCGCCGCGCTGGTTGAGCCGCAGTTCTTCCTGGCAGAAATGCAGCCGCTTCTCCAGCGTTGAAAAATCTAGAAACCCAAAATTCAATGGCTTCTTGACTTTGTAGGCATAGTCTCCAGTCAGCAGCACATAGGAAATGTGGGTTTGAATGAGCTGAATCGGCGATCGCACTGCATGAGGATAAAACTCCGGTTGCAGCATTTGCTGAATCAGGGCAGGCAGGGTGGTTTCGCTCATGGGGGCTTAGAAAAAGAGATTCGGAAAGGTAAATAAGCTCAACTATCCTAACAAAGGCAGGTGACGGAATCAGTGCGATTTCAAGGTAGCGATTGAATATAGCGATCGATCGTTTGGTCTTTTCGAGGAATTGCGCTCTTGCTCAAGTCACTACAAGCTGTTCATCGATTGGTTAAGCAGGGAAAAATAAGAGCCTGTGAATCTTAAAGGATATTGAAGGATATTTATGGTGCGTCGTCGTTCTGATGATACATTTCAGGGTGCGCGTAATCTTCAGCTCAATCGAGCCACTGGCGGTGCGTTGGGGCACAGCGATCGAGTTGACTTCTACAAATTTAAAGCTTCTAGTCCAATCAACTTTCACCTAACGCTGAATAATCTACAGGCAGACGCCCGCGTTAAGTTACTCAATGGAAGGCGCGTTTCGGTCGGAGTCTCAGATCAAACAGGTTTTCAGACAGAGCAAATTATTACGACCCTAGAGGCTGGAACCTATTACATTCAGGTACGGCTTCCTGGTCGTCGAGGCAGTACGCGCTACAGCCTTCGTGCTTCTTCTGTTCCTGCTGAACCAGGTGAAACAACTGCGATCGCTCGAAATCTAGGCATCCTCTCGGGTGACATGAGGCTCTCAGAATCTGTTAGCAATTCCGACCGACTGGACTATTACAAATTCACGCTGTCACAGATCAGCAATATTAATGTGAATATTGACGGTGTATCATCACCTGCTTTGGTCAGTCTATATTTTGATGCTAACAATAATGGTTTAATTGATAACGGTGAGCAGTTCGATAGTGGTAGTGATGGGAATACGATCGCCCGAACTGTTCTACCCGGCACTTATTATCTTCAAGTAGAAAGCTTATTCGGTTCTTCAAGCCAATACAATCTATCGATCGCTGCTGCCCCTGATCCGAGTAATCTTCCCACTGATCCGGGCAATACAGCGAGTACAGCATTCAATCTTTCAACCTTTCCGGCTACGGCGAGGGATTTTGTAGGTACATTTGATTCTTCGGATTATTACAAATTCACATTGCCTCAAATTAACGACATTAATGTGAATATCAATGGCTTATCGAGAACTACTTTTGTAAATTTACACTTTGATGCTAATAACAACGGATTAATTGACAGCGGCGAAAGATTGGAGAGCGGCAGCGACAATGATACTATTGCCAGAACCGTTCTACCCGGTACTTATTATCTTGAAGTAGATAGCTTTGGTTCTGCAACTCGCTATGATCTTATTGTAGAAGCGAAACCTAATCCTGGTAATTTACCTGTCGATCCGGGCAATAGAGCCGCTATCGCATACGACCTGGGTACCCCTTTAGAAAATCAAACGATACAAGATTTCGTTGGGGCTTTTGATGAGCTAGATTACTACAAATTCAAATTGAATACAGCCCGTACTCTGAATGTCAATATCGATGGTCTAGCAGCAACGGCTTCTGTTACTTTGTACTTTGATGCTAACAATAATGGATTGATTGATAGCGGCGAATGGGTGACGAGCGGCAGTGATAACTCAACAATTTCCAGAGTGCTGCAAACAGGAACCTATTTCCTTGAAGTGAATACCTTCAGCAACGCAACTCGCTACAACTTGAATTTGGGAGTTGGGTAGAACTTGAGCGAATGTAGTATGCCAATCCCTTACTCTGCCCGAGCGTCGATCGCAAAATTGTCGTAGTAAATAATAGTCAGGAACCGAATTGGCAGGGTGATCAGCTTTTCGGGTCCGTGGGGAATGTCGCCTCTAAAGGTGAGGGAGTCGCCCGGTTCGAGCAGGTAAGTTTGTCGTCCGTGGCGGTATTCCAGCTTGCCTTCGAGCAGGTGAATAAACTCGATGCCGGGATGCTCGAAGGTGGGAAAGACTTCGGAAGCATCATCCATTGTGATCAGAAAGGGTTCAAATCGCTTGGTTGGTCCCTGATCGTAGGCGAGAAGCTGGTAGGTATGTCCACGTTTGGTGCCGCGCCGCACGACTTCCATGCCTTTACCGTTTTTGACCAACTGCGCTCCGCCTTCGGGAATGTCGTATTTGCGAAACAGGGTAGACAGGGAAACGCCCAGCGCATTTGCCAGTTTCTCCAGAGTTTCCAGGCTGGTGGAAGTTTGAGCATTTTCAATTTTAGAGAGCATTCCGCGAGAAATTCCGGCGCGATCGGCGATTTCTGCGATCGTCAGCCCATGTTGCTGGCGCAGGTCACGAATCGTATTGCCCAGGTAATGCTCCAGTCCGGGATGCTCCAGCTTCTGCGAGGAAACGTCTGAGGAAATGTGTGAGGGAACGGTTTCTGCCATGCAGCAATTCTCCTGCGGTGCGCCCCTATGAATCATAGCAGGTGAATCATGCTAGGAAACAATGTTGACAGACAGGAAACAATGCTGGATGATATTCAACGAAGTTTCCGAATGGGAATTTGGTCTCGTGTCTTCTTCCCGCCGATATACGCTTAGCTTGTCCTGTCCCGATCGCGTTGGCATTGTCGCGGCGGTGAGTTCCTTTATCGCCAGTCATCAGGGCTGGATCGTGGAGGCGCAACACCACGCCGATCAGGACTTTCAGCGATTTTTTATGCGGCAGGAAATTCTTGCTGATTCGCTGCCGTTTGGAATCGAAGCGTTGCGAGAGCAGTTTCAGCCGATCGCCGATGAATTCAAAATGCAGTGGCAGGTAACGGATTCGGCGCAGAAAAAGCGGGTGGTGATTCTAGTATCCAAATCCGACCACTGTCTCTATGATTTGCTGGCCCGCTGGCAGAGCAGAGAACTCGACATTGAAATTCCCTGCGTCATTTCTAACCACGAAATATTTCGCGGGCTGGTCGAGTGGCACGGTATTCCTTACTATCATGTGCCCGTTACACCGGAAACGAAGACGATCGCCTACGACAAAATCATGCACCTGTTTGAGTCGGTGAATGGCGATGTGATGGTGCTGGCACGCTATATGCAGGTGTTGTCGTCGGAGGTGTGCGATCGATATCCTGGTCGAATTATTAATATCCATCATTCCTTTTTGCCGTCTTTTATTGGCGCAAAACCCTATCACCAGGCGCATCAACGCGGCGTCAAATTAATTGGTGCGACCTGTCACTATGTCACATCTGAACTCGATGCAGGACCCATTATCGAGCAGGATGTGATTCGGATTGACCATTCGGATGCTGTGGAAGATTTAATTCGCTACGGCAGAGATATCGAAAAAACCGTTCTGGCGCGTGGGCTAAGGTATCACGTTGAGGATCGCGTTCTGGTTCACGGAAATAAGACTGTTGTATTTCGTTAAAGGAGATTTGAAAAGGGCAATGTATCCCCTTTAGCACGCCTCAAAAGATATTTCTTTTAAGTTCATCCTGAAATTCATGCATCTATCGTTTTATGCCGCTTAATCTGCTGCGCTTTGCCCTTACTAAAGACCATCCAGAACCGCGAATGTTTCGCCAGCCCGATCGCCTGAAGTCGAGCTACGACGCGGTAATTATTGGCGGGGGTGGACATGGCTTAGCAGCCGCTTACTATCTGGCACGAGACTATGGCATGACCGATGTGGCGGTGCTGGAAAGAAGCTATTTGGGCGGCGGCAATACGGGACGAAATACGACGATTATTCGATCGAACTACCTCACGCCGGAAGGAGTGAAGTTTTACGATGAGTCGGTGCGCTTGTGGCAGGATTTGTCGCAGGATTTTGATTTGAATCTGTTTTACTCGACGCGGGGACATTTCACCCTGGCGCATACCGATGCCACCTTGCGAACAATGCGCTGGCGGGCGGAAACCAATAAGCATATCGGTGTGAACAGTGAGTTGGTCAGTCCTGATGAGATTCAGGAAGCCTGCCCGCAAATGGATCTGACCTGTAACGGTCACGCGCCGATTTTGGGTGCTCTGTATCATGCGCCGGGAAGCATTGCTCGACACGATGCGGTCGCCTGGGGCTATGGGCGAGGGGCAGATCAGCGCGGCGTAGAAATTCATCAGCAAACGGAAGTATTGGGAATTCAGGTGAAGTCCGATCGCGTTACCGGAGTCGAAACTTCACGAGGGACGATCGAAACGCCGCGTGTCCTCTGTGCCGTTGCTGGGTTTACGCCGCGTTTGCTGCAAATGGTGGGAATTCGATCGCCCCTCTACGTCCATCCGCTGCAAGCTCTGGTGAGCGAACCGATGAAGCCCTGGCTTGACCCGATTATTGTGTCTGGCAATTTGCACGTTTATGTCAGCCAAACGGCGCGGGGCGAACTGGTGATGGGCGCGTCGCTTGACCCCTATGAGCTGCATTCAACGCGATCGACGCTGGATTTCACCGAAGAATTAGCGGCTCACATGCTTGATCTGTTTCCCTTCCTCTCTCACGCCAAAATTGTGCGCCAGTGGGCAGGCATGGCAGACATGACGCCTGATTTCGCTCCGATGATGGGCAAAACGCCGATCGCCGGATTTTACTTGGATGCAGGCTGGGGAACCTGGGGCTTTAAGGCGACTCCAGTTTGCGGCAAAACGATGGCATACACCGTCGCGAACGATCGAGCGCACGAATTAATCCAAGACTTTTCGATCGATCGATTTACCCGGTATGAATTGATTGGTGAAAAAGGCGCGGCATCAGTTGCCCATTAATAAATAACAGGAAAAGCAGCGATGAAGTTAATGACCTGTCCCATTAATGGTACGCGATCGATCAGCGAATTTGTGTATGGCGGCGAGTATCGCGAAATGCCTGACCCTAACTCCGTAGATGATCAAACTTGGGCAGCCTACATCTTTTATCGAAATAATGTTCCGGGCATCAAACGCGAATGGTGGTGTCACGCACCCAGCAACACCTGGTTTATTGCAGAGCGAAATACATTAACTGACGAAGTGACACAAACCTATTTATACGGAGGCGAGTCATGAGTTATCGTCTACCGCCAATTCCTGGGGAATGGATCGATCGCAATACAATCATTCAGTTTTCGTTTGAAGGGAAAGTATTGACCGGATATGCAGGAGATACGATCGCTGCTGCGCTATGGGCTTCGGGTCAAAAGGTGTTGGGACGCAGCTTTAAATATCACCGCCCACGCGGAATTCTCAGCCTGGCGAATCATGATGTGAATACCCTGATGCAGTCCGGCGAGAAGCTGAATGTGCGGGCAGACGTGACGGCAATTGAGCCAGGAATGTCGCTGCAAGCAGTCAATACGTTCGGAGGTGTGGAGCACGATCGCGCTAGCTTTCTCAACTTTTTATCGCCCTTCTTGCCGGTTGGGTTTTATTACAAAACGTTCAACAACAAAAAGCTTTTTCCCTTTTGGGAACGCCTGATTCGTCGCACAACTGGGCTGGGGCAAGTCGATTTCAAAACGCCCTGGATACGCACCCCGAAGCGATATGACTTTTGCGATTTGCTTGTAATTGGCGCAGGCATTTCTGGACTCACTGCTGCACTCACCGCAGCCGAAGCAGGCGCAGATGTGGTGATTGTGGATGAGAACGCGAAACCGGGCGGCGCAGGACTCTACCAGCTTGGGGATGATCGATCGATCGCCGCCGAAACCCAATCCCTTATTCAGTCAGTCACAGCCCATCCCCGCATCCGGCTCTACACCGGTACAGTAGCAGCAGGCTACTATGCCGACTTCTGGATTCCCCTAGTAGACGGCACACGCATGACGAAAATGCGGGCAAAGTCAGTCATCGTGGCAAGCGGGGCTTATGAACAGCCTGCGGTCTTTCGCAACAACGATTTGCCAGGCGTCATGATGGCTTCGGCGGCACAGCGGCTTATTTATCGCTATGCGGTTAAGCCAATGCACCGGGCGATCGTCTTTACGGCAAATCAGGATGGTTATCGGGCGGCTCTGGATTTGCTGGCGCATGGGATGGAAGTCGGGGCGATCGTAGATTTGCGATCGGATATTCCGAGTTCGACAGTGGTACAGACGGTGCGTGAGCGAGGCGTTCCAATCTATCCCGGACAGGCAATTTATGAGGCAAAAGCAAATCCTCAAGGCGATGGCGTTTGTGCGGCAATGATTTGTCCGATGCGAAGCAGTTCCCCCTTTGGGGTAATCGACTCCAACGGACAGCCGCAAATTGCATCTCGTCAGACGATCGCCTGTGATGGCATTCTCATGAGTGTGGGTTGGGCGGGAGCGGCAAATTTGCTTTATCAGGCAGGGGCAAAGATGCGTTTTGATGACCGAATTCAGCAGTTTGTGCCGGATTTGCTGCCGCCGGGTGTATTTGCTTGCGGTCGGGTCAATGGGGTGTATCAGCCGGAGAATAAACGACGCGACGGAGAACGGGCGGCACGGTTGGCGATTGCTTTTCTCAGCGGTGGGGAATCGGTGGCGATCAATCTCCCCGCAGAATCAGAATCACCGTCCCATCCCTGGGCGATCGTGCCTCACCCGCAGGGTAAAAACTTTGTCGATTTCGATGAAGATCTGCAATACAAAGATTTTCCGAATGCAATTCAGGAAGGATTTGACAATATTGAATTATTGAAGCGGTTTACGACCGTGGGAATGGGTCCAAGTCAGGGCAAACATTCTAATGTGAATGCGCTGCGAATTCTGGCGAAGCTGACCGGCAAAACACCAGGACAGGTCGGAACCACGACGGCGCGACCATTTTTTCATCCTGTGCCGATGTCGCACCTCGCCGGACGCGGATTCACGCCAGAGCGAAGAACACTGCTGCACGATCGCCACCTTGCCCTCAACGCCAAGTGGATGTCTGCCGGACAGTGGCGCAGACCAGAATACTATCAGCAGCCCAACAAAAACCGGGAAGCCTGCATCCAGGACGAGGTTCTCGCCGTGCGGCAGCGCGTTGGGTTGATCGACGTGGGAACGCTGGGCAAGCTGGAGATTCGCGGACGGGACGCAGCCGCTTTTCTAGAGCGCGTTTACACCGGACGCTATGCAAATCTGAAAGTCGGGATGACCCGCTACGCGCTGATGCTGGACGAGTCGGGCGTGGTGATCGACGATGGCGTGATTGCCCGGCTGGGCGAAGACCATTTCTATTTCACAACGACGACCTCTAACGCCGCTTCAATTTATCGCGAGCTGTCTCGCCTGAATACGATGTGGCGAATGGACTGCGGTTTAGTCAATTTGACCGGGGCGCAATCGGCAGTGAATCTCGCGGGTCCGCTTTCCCGTGCTGTGCTGAGCCAGCTTACCGATCTGGACTTGTCGAGCGCGGCGTTTCCCTATCTCGCAGTGCAATCGGCAACGGTGGCAGGCATTCCAGCTCTCCTCATGCGCGTCGGTTTTGTGGGCGAGTGGGGCTACGAAATCCACGTTCCTGCCGAAAATGCCCCCGTCCTTTGGGACGCCCTAACCCGGGCAGGTAAGCCCTACAGCCTTCAACCCTTCGGCGTGGAAGCACAAAGGCTGCTGCGGCTGGAAAAAGGACACCTGATCGTCGGACAGGACACGGACGGACTCACCACACCCTATGAAGCGAACCTCAACTGGGCAGTGAAAACTGACAAACCCTTCTTCATTGGCCAGCGCAGCCTCCAGATTCATGCCGATCGCTCGCCCAAACAAATCCTGATTGGTTTTACCCTCAACGAGTTTAGTGGCACGCCGCCTCAGGAATGCCATCTGGTGATTCACAACGGCGACATTGCCGGACGGATTACCAGCATTGCTTACAGTCCCTCACTCGCTCGCCATATTGGGCTGGCGTATGTCAAACCAGAGCTATCTCAAGTGGGAAGTCAATTTACGGTGAGGCGATCGGATGGTTTCCTGATCACTGCCACCGTGACCCCAACTCCGTTTTATGACCCAGCAAACACCCGCCAGAAAACGGCATCGCCGCTGCCTGAGGCAAGCCATCTTGAGTTTGAGCAAAAGCTTGAGCAAAAGCTTGAGCAAAAGCCTGCCGCAATCATCCCCTTGATTTCTGAAACAGATGATTTAGTCGATTTAGCTGATGTCTCTGCGCTCCCCCGATTCGGCGTAAAAGGAGCAGGTGCGGCGGCATGGCTGGAAGCGCACGAATTCCCAATTCCCGATCGCCCGAATTCCTGGCTCCCTTTGGCGAACGGTGGACGCATCGCCCGACTGGGACTGACAGAATTTCTAATCGAGGACGATGGAGAGATTGGCGATTACCCCGAAGGGAAAAGTGCTTCGCATCGGCTTCGGGCTGATTCAAATCTGCCGCCGCAGGTTTATCCCGTCTTGCGGCAAGATCTGGCGATCGTTCTTTCAGGTAAAGCGGTTCACGATCTATTTGCTCAAATCTGCAACGTCAGTTTTCGATCGTTTAATTCTAGCGATCGTCCTATTGTGCTGACCTCGGCGATCGGCGTATCCGTGATTGTGGCGATCGAAGAGGCTCCAATTCCCCAATACCGTTTGTGGTGCGACACAACTTACCGCCACTATGTTTGGCAAACTCTGAATGAAATTGCTGCGGAATTAGGTAGCGACGCAAACAGTTCTCTCACTAAAAATCGAAGAAGTTACGATAATTCGCCGAACCGTCCCTCTAACCCCCCAACTTCGGGCGAAACTGAGCCGATGCAGGCAGTTCTTTTGCAAAAGAAAGGTTGAACTGCTCAAAATCCCCGAACCTTGGGGAATTGAGGGGACGATGTTGCACCGCTGCTATTCCTCCAACAATCTCTACCTTCCCCAGAACCCATGAACCTTACCGAAGCCAAACAGTTTCTCGAAGCCCATCAAATCAAATTCATCCTCGCTCAGTTCGTAGACATTCACGGTGTTGCCAAAACCAAAGCCGTTCCTGCCTCCCATCTGGAAGACATTCTTGATCCGGGAGCCGGATTTGCCGGATTTGCCGTCTGGGGACTGGGCATGGAACCGAACAGCCCAGATTATCTGGCAGTTGGTGATTTAAACACGCTTTCTCTGGTTCCCTGGATGCCCGGATTCGCCCGAATTGTTTGCGTGGGTCATGTCAAAGGCAAACCCTACCCCTACGATGCCCGCTACGTGCTAATGCAGCAGATCGATCGCCTCACACAGCACGGCTGGACGCTCAACACGGGAGTCGAACCCGAATTCATGCTGCTCAAAAAAGACCGACGCGGCAACCTTCGCCCCTATGATTTCACCGACACCCTCGACAAGCCCTGCTACGACTACAAAGGATTGTCGCGCAGCATTGGCTACATCGAGAAGCTGGTGGATAACCTGCAACAGGTTGGTTTCGATATCTATCAGGTCGATCATGAAGACGCCAACGGACAGTTTGAAATCAACTACACCTACACCGACTGCCTCACCACCGCCGATCGCTATATTTTCTTCAAGATGGCAGCCTCAGAGATTGCCCGCGACATGGGGCTAATCTGCTCCTTTATGCCCAAGCCCTTCTCCAACCGCACCGGAACAGGGATGCATATTCACTGCTCGCTCGCCGAAGGCAACACCAATCTTTTTGAAGACCACAGCGACCCGCACCAACTGGGACTCTCAAAACTGGCATACCACTTCCTCGGCGGGCTGCTGACCCATGCCCATGCTCTGACTGCTCTCTGTGCCCCTTCGATCAATTCCTATAAGCGACTGGTAGTGGGACGATCGCTCAGTGGCGCAACTTGGGCACCCGCTTACATCAGCTACGGCGACAACAACCGATCGAGCATGGTGCGTATTCCTGGTGGACGGCTCGAATTGCGCCTTGCAGATGGCTCCTGCAACCCCTATCTGGCAACCGCCGCCGTGATCGCAGCCGGGCTAGACGGCATCGAACGCGAACTTGACCCCGGCGAACCCTTCAACGGCAATCTCTACGACCTCACTCCCGAACAGCTCGAAGAAAAAGGCATCGGCACCCTGCCCCAATCTCTAAGCGAGGCGATCGACGCTCTCGAATCCGACGCTGTAATCCAATCCGCCCTTGGTCCACTCGCCCCCGAATTTATCAATCTGAAACGCATGGAATGGATCGAATACTGCCGCCATGTTTCAGATTGGGAAGTCGATCGCTACCTGGAATTCTTCTAGCCCCATCTCCCTTACCCCTCCCCCCTTATCCCCCTATGTGCGGTATCGTCGGACTCCTGATCAAAACCCCATCCCTGCGCGATTCCCTTGGCGAACTGCTTGTCCCCATGCTGGTTGGCATGAGCGATCGTGGACCTGACTCCGCCGGACTTGCAGTATTCACCGCTACCCTCCCCGATCCCTATCGCAAATACAGCCTCTACGCGGGCAATCAGGCGATTGACTGGTCAGCTCTCCCCCAATCATTGAGCGAACTGGGCAAGGCAACGATCGACCCCCATGGCAATCAGGCAGTCCTCATGACTGATCTGCCGCCGCAGACGGTTAGAGCGTGGCTGAAGTCGGCTTATCCGCAGCTTCACCTGCTGTCTGCCGGACGCACAATCGATTTGTACAAAGATACCGGGACACCGATCGCCGTGTCTGACCGATATGAATTTCGATCGCTCAAAGGGTCTCATGCTGTCGGGCACACGCGGATGGCAACCGAATCTGCCGTCACTCCGGCACACGCTCACCCGTTCACCGCAGGCGAAGATTTTTGTCTGGTTCACAATGGCTCGCTCTCGAACCCGAACGAGATTCGGCGGAAATTAGAACCACGTGGCATTCACTTTGAGACCGACAACGATACCGAAGCTGCCTGCCGTTTCCTGGAATGGCGGATGCAGGAAGGCGATGATCTGGAAACGGCGATTCAAAACGGCTTTGAGGAACTGGACGGCTTTTATACCTTCCTGATGGGAACCGCAGATAAACTTGCCCTCGTTCGCGATCCTTTTGCCTGCAAACCTGCGATCGTTGCCGAAACCGATGACTATGTGGCGATCGCTTCTGAATTTCGATCGCTTGCCCATCTGCCTGACGTCAATCAGGCAAACCTCTACGAACCCGCTCCAGAGGAGATGTATGTATGGACAGTGTAATCATTGCTTCCCCAACCGAAACCCACACCTTTGATCTGAGCCAAACTCCTGTGCGAGCGGTGAACGCCTACCTGCACCATTCTGAATTGCCCAATGGACACAAAGTGGCGATCGTCAATCCCAACGGAGCGCATAATCTAGCGGTGGGCATCGATACGGTGATCGAAGTCGAGATCCACGGGCATACGGGCTACTACACGGCAGGCATGAATAAACAGGCGATCGTCACCCTTTACGGTAACGCTGGGACCGGAGTCGCCGAAAACATGATGTCTGGCAGGGTTCACGTTAAGGGTTTTGCTTCGGTGTCGGCAGGTGCGTCTGCCCACGGTGGGCTATTAGTCATCGATGGCGATGCAGGCTTGCGCTGCGGCATTTCCTTGAAAGGAGCCGATATTGTGGTGGGCGGCAGTGTCGGCAGCTTTTCCGGCTTTATGGCGCAGGCAGGCAGAATGGTAATTTGCGGCAACGCCGGAGACGCGCTGGGCGATTCGCTCTACGAAGCCGTCATTTATATCCGAGGAACCGTGAAATCGTTGGGCGCAGATGCTCAATTTGAACCGATGACCGAGGAGGACTATGCGATCGTTCAAACCCTCCTTGACCAAGCCAGCCTCCCCCACACTCCCCAGGATTTCAAACGGATCGCCTCCGCCCGCCAGCTCTATCACTGGAATGCTGACGCCAACCAGGAATACTAGGCGTTGCTGAATAAGCGTATGATACGCCCCCCTAGCCCCCCAATTTGGGGGAACCAGAATTCAAAGTCCTCCAGCATTGGGGGATTGAGGGGGCGATGCAGAAGCTAAATTTGCACCGTTCGTATCCCGATTCAGCAACGCCTAGTACTAATGCGAATTCAGAATTGCTCAAGCTAGAGCAAGCGATCGTATTTCGTTTTAAGGCTTTGATCGATCGCCCTCATCCAGAAAATGGCAATAACCCTTACCGGAAAGGCAAACCATTTTCAACAAAAATCTCAATTCCCTTTTAGACCCATTACCGCAAAAGCTCTCCCCCCTCCCCTCTCCCCATGACCTCCAACATCTATCGCGAAGAATCCGCCGGATACGATCGCCGCACGCTCCACTACATCCAGAACGCCGCTGCCCACGGACTCTATGAAATTCGAGGACTGGGCGCAAAACGCAGCCTGCCCCACTTTGACGATCTGGTTTTCCTGGGAGCCTCACTGACTCGCTACCCGTTGGAAGGCTATCGAGAAAAGTGCATTACCAAGACCGTTCTAGGTACCCGATTTGCCAGCAAACCGATCGAACTAGACATTCCAATTACGATCGCCGGAATGAGCTTTGGTTCTCTCTCTGCCAACGTCAAAGAAGCCCTCGGACGCGCCGCGACTGAAATGGGCACATCCACCACGACGGGCGATGGCGGCATGACTCAGGAGGAGCGACAGTCTTCTAAAAGGCTGGTTTATCAGTGCCTTCCGTCTCGCTATGGCTTTAATCCGGACGACGTGCGGAAGGCAGATGCGATCGAAGTCGTGATTGGTCAGGGCGCAAAGCCGGGCGGTGGCGGAATGCTGTTGGGTCAAAAAATTAATCCGCGGGTCGCGGCAATGCGAACGTTACCCGAAGGCGTGGATCAGCGATCGGCTTGTCGTCATCCTGACTGGACCGGACCCGATGACCTGACGATCAAAATTCAGGAACTGCGCGAACTCACTGACTGGGAAAAGCCGATTTATATCAAAGTGGGAGCGTCCCGCACTTATAACGATGTCAAGCTCGCCGTTCATGCCGGAGCAGATGTCGTCGTTGTGGATGGAATGCAGGGCGGCACGGCTGCTACCCAAACGGTGTTTATTGAGCACGTTGGCATTCCCACGCTGGCGGCTCTGCGGCAGGCGGTTGAGGCACTGGAAGAAATGGACATGAAAGGCAAAGTCCAGCTCATTGTGTCCGGTGGCATTCGGACTGGAGCAGATGTGGCAAAGGCTCTGGCAATGGGCGCGGATGCCGTGTCGATCGGTCAGGCGGTGCTGATGGCTCTGGGCTGCAACAGCGAAAGCTATATTCAGAACGGAGAGCATCATCCGGCGATCGACGATTATCTGGAACTTGGCACGGCTCCCGGCTACTGTCATCACTGTCACACCGGGAAATGTCCGGTTGGCGTCACGACTCAAGACCCGATTTTAGAGAAGCGGCTAGAGCCAGAAGTCGGAGCGCACCGGCTAAAAAACTATCTGAAAACGCTGAATATGGAACTGACGACGATCGCCCGCGCCTGCGGCAAGCAAAACGTGCATCACCTGGAGCGGGAAGATCTGGTTGCACTGACGGTCGAAGCGGCGGCAATGGCAAAGCTGCCTTTAGCAGGCACAAGCTGGATTCCCGGTGTACAGGGCTACTAGCTGGAAATTGAAGCAGCGTGAATTTGATGCCACCAGTCTCCCAGGACGGAACTCTCGATGTGCTATGCGTCGCTGGAAACCGGACTGGCAGCAATGCTGACCGTCTTAACTTCTTTTATCCGATGCTCGGTGGGGGTCAACTCGTGGGGGAGCGCTGCGCCTTCCTTAAACACTGCCAAATCAAACCAGAAAGTCGTCCCCATGCCCACTTCGCTCACCAGATAGACTCGGCTATGGTGCTTCTCGATAATATTGCGAACGATCGACAGTCCCAGTCCGGTTCCTTCCAGCGTATGCACCCGGTTCTCGACGCGGAAAAAGCGATCGAAAATAGCTTCCTGATCTTCAGGGTCGATGCCGATACCCGTATCGCAAATTTCAACCCGTACATGGCTGGGGGGCTGTTCGTCCTTTGACTGAAGGAGATAGGCGCGAATCATCACCTTACCGCCTGCGGGCGTAAACTTCAGACCGTTGCCCATCAGGTTAGAAAACACTTGCAGCAGCAGATCGTAGTTGCCAAAAACGGGCGGCAAATCTGGTTCAATGTCCTGACACAGCTCGATACCTTTGTCTTTGGCATTGAGGCGATGGGTTCGCAGCGTTTGCTCGATCGGCTGCACAATCTCCACGGGTTCCATGCTGTATCGTTTGTTGGATTCCAGTCGAGACAGATCCAGCACATCGTTGACCAGGCGGGTGAGGCGATCGGTTTCCCGGTTTGCGGTGTCGAGAAATTCGCGCCGTTCGACTTCGCTCAGATCATCACCGTACTCGTGCAGCGTTTCAATAAAGGATTTGATGTTGAACAGAGGAGTCCGCAGCTCGTGGGAGACGTTACTGATAAACTGGCTTTTCGCCTCGTTTAGTTCGGCTTCGCGGGTAATGTCCTGCACCGTGATCGCAATGCCTTTCACCGCTTCGCGATACTGATCCAGCACTGTCGTCAGCAAAATTCGCACCGTTCGGTTGATTGGCTCCGGGATCGTAATCCGAAACTCTGCCCCATCCCGCATCTCCGCTGGAGGCTGCCCGGAAGCGAGCTGATATAGGGGACGGGTTAATTCGGCACTAACCGCATTCGGCAGGTGGTACAGCACGTTTTGACCCAGCACGTCCTGAGCATCTTCCCAGCTAAAAATCCGCTCAGCCGTCGGATTAGTCAGGATGACCTGCATATTGGTATCCAGCAGCACGGCTCCATCCGCGATCGTCGAAACCAGGGTTTCCAGCTTGGCTTTTTCGGCGGTCAGCTCCTCAATATTCTGCTCTTCATAGCGTTCAAGCCGCTCTGCCATTTCGTTAAAGCTAAGGATCAGCTCCCCCAGTTCGCCACCCAGGGGCAAATCAACTCGTTGCTTAAAATTTCCGGCAGCAATGTTTTTCACGCCAACCAGCAATTCTTTAATTGGCTTAGTAATCGTTAGCGCGTTAAAGACCGCTCCCAGGATTACCATCACCCAGATTGAGACAAATACAGCGATCGTCACATCCCGCGTCAAGTGCGAGGAGTTAACCACCGTGGGATTCGGATTGATGCCGATCGCCAACACGCCCAGATACTTTCCGTCGTGATTGAGCGGTACAAAGACATCGGTGACTTCTCCAGCAGGGGTAAGATGCTGGCGTACCATCGGCGCATCTAGATTTGCTGCATAGTTTTCGGGAAGCTGCATCCGGCGGCGAATCGTCAGCGAATTTTGCACCTCGGACTCTGAGAAGGGAATGCCAAAAAAGATATTGCCATCCTCATCGGCATACAGCATATAGCGAACGCTGGAAGTGCTGCTATAAAAGCGGTGGGAAAAGCGGGCAAGCTCCGTGCGGTTATTTTCGCCCACCAAGGGCGCGACGTTTGCCGCTAGCAGTAGCCCTAAATCCCGACCAAAACGGGTGTCGTTCAGGCGGGCATCTTGCTGAATAGTGTTCACTGCCCAAAAGGTTAAGCCACTCATAATGAGCGATACGACCAGCGTGGCAGCCGCCATCAGGCGAGTCTGAAGTGTGAACTCAGACCACCAGCGATCGATGATTGCCTTAATTCGATAAAGCAGCTTCAGCAAGGGTCGCTCAACTTGTCACAAGAGACTGTAGATAGATTCAGGAGATAGATTTGGGAGATGGCTTCGGGCGGATTATCCCTAGATTAACTCCTCACATCTTAATTTTTACAAAGTTTTGTCAAACCTGCATCGCTCGCCCTTCTAGTTGCTTATTGCAGAGCACGATGCCCAATATCGCGCCGGTAATACATACCCTCAAACTGAATGCAGTCCACCGCTTGATAAGCCTTCGCAGCCGCATCTTGCAAAGATTCGCCGATCGCCGTTACGCCCAGCACTCGCCCGCCGTCGGCAATGACCTGCTGATTGAACTTAGTTCCTGCATGAAAGACGATCGCCCCAGCCGCCTCTGCCTGCTCGATGCCTTGAATCGGCATTCCTTTGCGGTAGCTTTCTGGGTAATTCTCTGCCGCCACGACCACACACACCGACGCTCCGGCATGCCATTCCAGGGGCGGCAACCGATCGAGGGTTTGCTGAGTGCAGGCCAGCAAAACGGTTTCCAGGGGCGTTTCCAGCAGGGGTAGTACTGCCTGAGTTTCTGGGTCGCCAAATCGACAGTTAAATTCGACCACCTGGGGATTGCCTTCGGGCGTGATCATCAGTCCTGCATAGAGGACGCCTCGGTAGTCAATGCCGCGCTTTCTCAAGGCAGCGATCGTCGGTTCCAGAATTTCTTGCTGAATCCGCTCCATCAGGGCAGGCGTAACGATCGGGGCAGGTGCGTAAGCCCCCATGCCGCCCGTATTTGCTCCGGTGTCGCCCTCGCCGATGCGCTTGTGATCCTGGGCGGGAACCAAGGGGCGAATCGTGATTCCATCGGTAATCGCCAGCACAGAGGTTTCCTGCCCGCTGAGGCATTCCTCAATCACAACGGTTTGTCCGGCTGCGCCAAACTGTCCGTTAAATGCCGCCTCGATTGCCTCGATTGCTGCTTCAACCGTATCTGCGACCGTGACCCCTTTTCCGGCTGCCAGCCCGTCTGCTTTGACCACGATCGGCGCACCTTGTGCCTTCACATAATCGATCGCTGCTGTCGCCTCGGTAAAGACTGCCGCTTTTGCAGTGGGGATTTCAGCTTCTTGCATCAGGGCTTTTGCCCATGCCTTACTTGCCTCGATTTGTGCGCCCGCTTGCACTGGACCAAACACCGTGAGCCCCTGCGCTTGCAAATAGTCAGTGACGCCCGCCGCCAAGGGTAATTCTGGACCGACGACCACCAGCGCGACGTTGTTGACCAGGGCAAATCGTCCAATGCCCTCAAAATCTGTGACCGACAGCGCGAGATTTCGGCATCTTGCCAGCTTTGCCGTGCCCCCATTCCCCGGAATGCAAAACACTTCCTGCACCCGCTTGGACTGGAGCAATTTCCAGGCGATCGTGTGTTCGCGCCCGCCATTACCAATGACTAAAACTTTCACGCCTGACTCACCCTTACAAAGAACTTGCCCGTAAATTTCAATCTTGATTGAGCAACCTGACTGAACCTCATGTCAACTGCATATCAACTGCGATGTCCTGATTCTACCGACTACCCCGGGGGAAAGTGCTTCGCATCGCCTGCTCTATTCTCAGGGCACGAAAATTCGCAGCATTGATTGCAAATTTCATCTTACGAGTAAAAAATATACTCTTAATAATAATAAATAATAGTAGATTCTCAACCATCAGATCTCCATCTGCTCATCGGACAGCGAGTAAACTAGGGTCTGGTGTTCCGGTTTGCGTCAGGAAAGCTAAGTAAGCTGGTTAGAAACAAACCGTGCAAGACAACCATCATGTTGGTCAGTCGGCTGATCAGTCGGCAACTGATTGACGGCAGATGAACAGGCAGGATAACAGGAGAGGTTTATGAACGGGTTGATTAAACTCATGGGCGATGCGCAACAGTTTCCCCTGCGGAGCAACTGGCGTACTTGCTTGCTGGGACTCGCAATGCTGCTGACGTTTCCCCTCAGCACTCTGGCACAAACGCCTGCTTCCACGCCTGCTAGCCCGGAGAATGTAGCTCCAAATGCAGTTCCAGAAGGCGCAGCCTCAACCACCCCAGAATCAGAAACTGCCCCAGAAACAGCCATTCCAGAGAATGCGCTGGAGCCTCAGCCCGACCCGCTGCTGCCGGCCATGACGGTCGATCGTCCCTTGAGTCCGCCGGAAAAAGACGTGCTGCGATCGGCTCTGGTTGAACTCCAAAATCAGGCACTTGCCGAGCTTCAGGCAGGCAATATTCCGGGCGCATTTGAAATTTTTAATCGAGAACTGCGGTTGCGGCGATATCTCAGCATTCCAGAAGAAGTAGCGGCTTTGAGCCGAGTGGGTGCAGTCGCCTGGCGGCAGAGTCAAGTAACGGAACTGCGGCTAATCACCGAGCGGCTTCAGCAAATCGAACAGCAGATTGAGGCAAGACCCGAAGGCAATCCTAATTTGCCCTTCCGCATGGCTGAAGCGTATGAAACCATCCGGGCAAAGGATCAGGCAGTCGCACTGTACACTAAACTGCTGACCCAGGCACAGCAGCAGCAGAACGTGAATCGCCAAATTCAACTGCTCACCGCCCTGGGCAATCTCCATTTGTCCTGGTTTGAGTATCCCAGCGCAGCCGCCGCCTATGAGCAGCTTAGTCAGGTAGCCGAGGCAAAAGGCGATCGCACCACTCAAGCAACGGCACTTGAGCAACTTGCACGCATCTACACCGAAAACAATCAGCCGACCGAGGCGATTGCCAGTCAGCAGAAGCTCGTTGAGTTATATCGCAGCCAGCGCAACCTGCAGCCTGTTCCCGGACTTAAACTGGCAATGGGTGAAGGATTTGCTGCCCTGGGACAAACTGATGCTGCGATCGCCAACTACCAGGAAGCTTTTGCCGTAGCGCGATCGGTACAGCAGCTTGCCTATGCCAGCGATGCGCTTCAGCGACTTGCTACGCTTTACCGCACTCAAAACCGCTTCGATGAAGCCCTGGCAGCGTACCGACTCTTGCTGGATGTCGAGCAGCAGTCCTACAACACGTTGGGTATGATGAATACCTACGATCAGATCGGTCAATTGCTGAAGGAGCGGGGAAACCAGCCCCAGGCACTCGTCGCCTTCCAGCAGGGGCTACAGTTGGCTCAGCAGCTCCGGTATAAGGTGGATTACTTCAATACGCAGATTCAAACGCTGAGCCAGTAACCTTCTGCTGGAGGGCGGCGTAGAATGCGGCAATCCTCAGAAGGAAAACGCTGGGTTGGCGATCGTTACCGAAACGGCAGCGTCGGAAACTCGCTAATTAGCTGAACCCTCCCAGCCTGATCTGAGGTCGATCGCCACTCTGGTGCTGCATCGAACGCGGATTGAGACTGGCTCATTATTAGATACAGTGCAAAGGTAATGGCAGTTGCTTGAGTCCAGCGGGCAGCAACGTTGTTTCTTTCAGGAACTCTGACGGTCATCGGCTCTCTCCTTCACATCTGACGTCTCTGAAAGATATTGTTGACAGGATCTTCCCGATTCACATCAGCAGTTTACCGACTGGCTGTTTGAAGTTTTCAAAAAGAAGATGCGAGAATTCCGCGATCGTGCTGATGTCCCCCCGGGGAGGATTAGAGGGAGAGGAAGTGAGGAGGTAAGCAGGTCAGCGGGAGCTCAGCGGAACAGGTTGGCGAGACAGGTTATGCATGATGTGCCCCTTGCCTTTCGTTCAGAGTGGGCTTGCGGAAGTCGAGGGTTCCGGGTAATTTGAACTTAAGATTTTGAAAATATCTTCTTAACAAATCTTAGCTTAAGAGCAGATCTTGCTTGATTTGTCGGGGATTCACTTAAGTGATCCTTTACCAGATGAGTGGAATAGTCTGGAATTCACTCATGCCCCACTTTCACAGCGGCTCACTACCTTGAAGTATTGAAATTGAAGTATTGAAGAAGTATTAAAGTATGACAGCCCAATTTAACCCAACCTTTGATGCGATTACAGTTGAGCAACTGGCAGAGCGGCTCAAGTCACAGGATGATTCAGCGCAGCTTATCGATGTTCGTGAGCCCGAAGAAGTCGCACTCTCCTCCCTGGAGGGTTTTTTGAACCTGCCGCTGAGCCAGTTTAACGAGTGGTCAGGGCAAATCTTCAGCCAGTTTGACCCACAGACAGAGACGATCGTGCTGTGCCATCATGGAATTCGATCAGCGCAAATGTGCCAGTGGTTGCAGCATCAGGGCTTTTCTCAAGTAAAGAATGTCACGGGCGGCATCGACGCCTATTCTCTGAGAGTCGATCGATCGGTTCCGCGCTATTAATTGACTTCCCGATTTCTAGACGATTTCTGGACTGTCTTCAGTTTTCGTTCATTCTATTCCCATTCATTCTATCGGTTGCTCCGACGTTGCTCTTATGTCCTTCCCTGTGAAACTCAACTCGCGCCAGCAGCAGGTGTTTGGCGCAACAGTTCGCTACTACATTGCGACTGCTAAGCCTGTTGGCTCAGAAGCGCTGTTAGAAGAATTTAACCCCAGAGTTAGCTCAGCGACGATTCGAAACGCGATGGGCTATTTAGAAAAAGCAGGCTTGCTGTATCAGCCTCACACCTCTGCCGGGCGGATTCCCTCCGATTCGGGCTATCGGCTGTATGTGGATCAATTGGTCACGCCTTCGGACACACTGGCTCGTCAGGTTGCCCAAACGCTAACTGAACAGTTGAACTGGGAAGAAATGAGCCTGGAGTCACTGCTACGGGGGGCTGCTCAGATCCTATCGACGCTAAGCGGCTATATTGCCCTGGTGACGTTGCCCCAATCCAGCACAGCCCAGCTGAAGCATTTGCAGTTGGTTCAGCTTGATTCAGCGCGGCTGATGCTAATCGTGGTGTTAGACACCTACGAAACCCAATCGACCCTTGTTGATCTGCCACTTTCTGAGGATGAAAAGACCGACAGCGATCGCCTCGACCGAGAGCTGCAAATTCTCTCCAACTTCCTCAACAGCGAACTGCGGGGGAGAACGCTGAGCGAAATCGCCACGCTAGACTGGACAGAACTGGGGCGTGAGTTCGATCGCTACGCCACCCTGCTGCAAACCTCGCTGCTGGAGCTGAATCAGCGTCGTCGCCTCTCCCTCTCTACGCAGATTTTGATCAACGGTGTTGCCGAAGTCCTGAAGCGACAGCCCGAATTTTCTGAGCTTCAGCAGGTTCAGCCGATCGTGCATTTGCTGGAATCTGAGCAGGATCAGCTCTGGTCGCTCATTTTTGAGTCGGCAGACTCGGAAGGAACGGGTAAGCGAGTCTCGGTACGAATTGGGGCAGAAAATCCGCTGGAGCCGATGCGCTCCTGTGCGTTAGTATCTGCTACCTACCAGCGCAACTCCATTCCTGTCGGCAGCGTCGGAATGCTAGGGCCTACTCGGATGGTGTATGAAAATGCGATCGCGATGGTCGAAGCGGCGGCAGATTATTTGTCAGAGGCGATTAGTCAAAGCCGGGAATGAGGGGAGGGGTCGATGGGTTGATGAGGGGTGCGCAGGTTCGCTCCCTTGAATTTCGCGCTGGAACCTTTACGCTAAAAGGGTAGAACTTTTCTCTCATCGCTCTCAGGAAAACGCATGATGGATTGGAGTGCGGCTCTGCCGACGTTTGTGGTAACGCTCCGCGAGGGCGTTGAAGCGGCTCTTGTCGTGGGCATTGTGCTGGCGTATCTCAGCAAAGCAGGGCAGTCTCGCCTGAATCGCTGGGTCTATGCGGGAATTGGGGCTGGCGTTGCGGCGAGCGTGGCGATCGGCATTGTCTTGAGCAGCGTCTTGGCGGCACTTGAAACGGCAAATCAGCCCAGCGCCAAACTCACTAAAGAACTACTGGAAACCGGATTTAGTTTACTGGCAATCGGCTTATTAAGCTGGATGCTGATCTGGATGACCCAGCAGGCAAAAGCCTTGAAGTCCGAGGTGGAAGGCGCAATTACTTCTGCGCTTGGCAAAAGCGAAAACGGCGAAACTGGTACAGGCTGGGGCGTGTTTGGACTGATTGCGATCGCCGTACTGCGCGAAGGCTTCGAGACGGTTCTGTTTATCGCGGCAAAATTTCAGCAGGGCTGGCTTCCGGTAGTCGGAGCCGTGGCAGGGCTAGCAGGCGCAACGGTGATCGGCGTTTTGCTATTTCGGCTGGGTGTCAAGATTAACCTGCGGCAATTCTTTCAAACCATGGGGGTGCTGCTGTTGCTGATCGTTTCGGGCTTAGTCGTGTCTGCGCTGCGCCATTTTGATCGGGCAATCGGACTGCTGGCGCAAATCAATCCTGATACAAACTGGTGTATTGGTCAGGGGTCATCCTGTCTGCTGGGTCCGCTTGTATGGGATTTGAGTAGCATTCTGCCCGATCGTCAGTTTCCGGGAATTCTGCTGAAGGCACTCTTTGGCTATACGCAAACGCTCTATCTAGCGCAGGCGATCGGTTATATCCTGTTTCTAGCAATTGTGGGAGGGCTGTACGGTCGCAGTTTAACGGATCGCAAGCAATCTCCTCATTCAAGTAAGACTGCTTCGGAGCAGAGCTAACTTAGCTAATCAAGCCAATCAAGCCAATCAAGCCAACAAAGCCAATAAAGCCAAAAAAAAGAGGATGGTTATCCATCCTCCTGGAAAGGCTATATGACTTTTTAAGCCACCAATTCGATCGCCTTAAATCTAGCGGCTGTGATAGTCCTGAAATGACTGATAGCCCTGATCAGCGCTGTAGAGATGGCAGCGATCGGTAATTTCTTGCATCAGTGCCCAGGAAAACTCGGTTTCGTAGAGATAGCTGCCCCAGTTTTTCCGCAGGCTCTCGTGTGCCATTCGCAAACGGTAGGACGGAATTGCTGTTGAGAGATGGTGCGGCACATGCACATTAATGTGATGGCAGAGCCATTCCACCCAGAAAGCATACTCGCAGTGAACCGTACCCGAAAGCTGAGCCAGTGCCTCGTGCCACTGATCCGGCTCCTGGAAGGCAATGTCGGGCATTGTGTGGTGAACTAGCGTAAAGGTGCTCATCCAGAAGTGATACACCAGCCAGGGCATTAGCCAGAACTTCACGACGCCCCAGAAGCCCGTTGTCACAAACAGCACGGGAAATGCAATCGCCGCAAACCCAATCACCACCAGCACCGAAAATTTGGCTTGTTCTCTGGCTTTACCCTGAAATTGCCGCCAATCAAAATGCAGCTTACCCCAGTGGCCGATCGACCCAAGCCACCAGAAACGACCACGTACCCGACGATAGATCCACTGCAGCGCAAAGTCAAACTGGGTGTAAACCTCTGGACGAAAAGGTTGCCACGCATTGTCCACGTCCATTTTGTTGGTGTACTTGTGGTGGTGGTTGTGCAGAATCCGCCAGGCATGAAAAGGATAAATCAGCGGCAGCATCAGGGTGTGTCCCACCAAATCATTTAACCAACGCTGCTTTGCAAACGATCGATGTCCGCAGTCATGCGCCAGAACAAAGAACCCAGTGAGGGCAGTCCCAGTAAATACCCACAGTACAGGCAGCAAAAACCAGGGAGCGACACTCAACCCCCAGTAGCCCAAACCCACCATTAACACGTTAAATCCAAGAGCAGACCACGCTTGCCGCATATCTTTTTGAAAGCACTCCCTGGGCAGAGTTTTGAGGATGTGCTTCAGACGCAAAGGATTGTCCTTGAGGGGAAGCTGCTTTGCATCGATCGGAATAGACGAGATTTGTTCAGGCGGGTTAGTCGATAGGGTCATGCAATTGTTAGAAGAAGGGAAAAACAAGTAGCAGGAATCAGCTTGCCCCACAAAAATTTGAGCAGGCAATCCTGAATTAGCGTATATTGTGACAAAAATCAGGCGGCAAAAACAAGCAAACGCCAGTCGTCCTTCAGGACGGGCATTCTGTCACAAAACTTAGTCAGCTTATCATATATTCGAAGCATCCATTTGAAAATCCTGACCGCCGCCAGCAAGTCAGCAAAATTGAGGTATCCTCAGAAAAAAATTGAGGAATCAGGCCATGAAGCCGCTCAAGCTGCTGTTTATCCGTCATGCTCAGTCGGTGGGCAATCAACAAAAACGCATGCAGGGGCACGGCGAATTTGAGCTTTCGGCAGAAGGCAAACGACAGGCAGAAAAGCTAGCGCATCGACTCCTAAACGAAGCCTGGAAGCCCTCTTGGGTCTACAGCAGCCCTCAAAAACGCGCCGTACAGACGACCGAAATCTTACTGTCGCGGTTTCTGGCTGAGCCGCTGCCTGCGGTGGTGAGCGATCTGGTTGATGATCTACTCGATCCAATCGAGCCTGGAATCGCTCTCTCAACCACGCAATCGATTCCCGTGGAATATGCCGACGAACTGCGCGAATTTCAAAACGGTATTTTTCAGGGCTTAACCTGGGCAGAAGCCAAAGCCAAATATCCTGAGCTTTGTGAACAGCTTGAAAACTCGACCGACTGGATTCAAATCCCTGGTGCAGAATCGCTCGAAGCCGCTCGCAGTCGTTCCCGTGCGTTTATGCTGCGACTGCTCGATCGCCACCAGGACGGAGAACAAATCTGGATCGTTACCCATAGCTGGATTATGCAGCACTTGATAGCCGAACTTCTGGGCTGCGATCGCTCCTGGAGACTGCATCCCCGCAATACCGCACTGTTTGAATTTTGGATCGATCGATCGCGCTGGCATCGCACCGACCAAAACCGCTTTAACACGGATTTATGGCAAATTCGCCGCTTTAATGACCATCACCATCTAGCGTCCAACCCTGTTTAGAGCATCTCCATTCAATTGATTTTTTTATTGATTTTTCCCTTATAGATTGATGGAGGAAAATTAATTTAGTGAATTTGATGAGCGGTTTGCATGAGAAGGCGACAAAATTCGGTAGAATTGCACAGCAAGATTTCCGATCGAATCAGGAGAGTTCTCAGTCGCTAGGGTTGGTCAGTGTGAGTCGAAATCAATCGGAATCGAGCAGGATTGCAATGGATTCACGTTTCTTGAGCAATTGATTTGCCCAAGTTAATCGCCCGAATTAATTGCCCAGATTCAATCTCCATTTATTACGGTAGAAAATACGATGGATGACATTGCAAGACAAGCACGCCAAGGCAGCGTCTCCGCAATCATTCAGATTCTGAACGAGAAGTTAGCCAGTTCTGGAGTGAGAACTAGAGCCGTTCTAGCTCAAGGGGTTTTGCAGCTTTTGTGTGAGGCGGCAAAGCCAGAGCAGCTTGAGCAGTCAATTCTGGTTCCCCAGGTGCAGCAGATTTTAGAGTCTATTCAACCGAAGCACATTCGTCGGGTTAATATCAATAGCCGAATTGTGCGGGAACAGCAGTTGCTCTGGCTGGAGGAAATCAGCCGCGATCGCAATAAACAAGTGCTGTGGGCAGAAGAAATTACCCTGAAGAAACCCAACTTCTTCCAGCGAGTTGCGCGAGACTGGCAGGACAATCAGCCCGACCCGTCGAAACCCACATTACCAAAAGCTTCGGTCAGCCGCCTCTCACGAGAAAAGCAGCAGTTCTGGCGTGGGTTGCTGGGTGGAGCTGTGCTTAGCCTGGGCGTGCTGGTTATTGGCTGGCTTCTGTACGAGCGTCTTGTGCTCGATCGTGCGGTCAGTGCGTCGTCCCCTGCTTCGTCAGCCCAAACTAGTTCGGCAAGTCCGGCTGCGGCAGGCTCTACTTCGATCTCGACTTCCTCACCCTCGGCTCCTGCCAGCCCATCGGTGGCTAACTCAGCCTCATCCGACCCTTTTGCGGAAGCAGTCCGGCTGGCTGAGCAAACGGCTGCTTCTAGCCGGACTACTCAAACTTCGGCAGAATGGTTAGAAGTGGCGAGTCGCTGGCAAAAAGCGTCCGATTTAATGGCTCAGGTTGCCTCAACGGATTCGCGCTATGCCACGGCTCAAAATCGCGTTGAACAGTATCGGCAAAACAGTCAGATTGCGCTGGACAAAGCCGCGCAGACCCAATAGCCGCCCAATCGCCAGCGATGGATCGCAATGCCAATTGCTATGATGCCAATTGCTATAAGTAGTTTCGGGCACGTCTCAATCGATTCATGAATCTCAGAATAGGCAACGGCTACGATATTCACCAGCTTGTGAGCGATCGTCCTTTGATCCTGGGCGGTGTTCACATTCCCCATCATTTAGGGCTACTCGGTCATAGCGATGCTGACGTGCTAACCCATGCGCTTATGGACGCGCTCCTCGGTTCTCTGAACTTAGGGGACATCGGGCACTATTTCCCGCCGACCGATCCACAGTGGAAAGGCGCAGATAGCCTGATACTGCTGCAAAAAGTGAATGAGCTAATTCAGTCACGCGGCTGGCGCATTAATAATCTGGATTCGGTGATTGTGGCAGAACGTCCGAAGATTAAACCCCACATTCCCGCGATGCGCGATCGGTTGGCAACTGTGCTCCAGCTTGACCCCGGCTGTATCAGCATTAAAGCCACGACGAATGAGAAACTAGGACCGATCGGGCGGGAAGAGGGGATTGCGGCTTATGCGGTGGCGTTGTTAATTCGGGAATAAGGGTGGATGGGTGAGTGAGGGGGATGAGGGGATAGGGAGATGGGTCTGCTTGAGTCGCAATCGGCTTGAACAGTGCGGGGTTAGACATAACGATCGGGGGGTTCGCTATAGTAGAAAGCGGACGTAAACGATCGTGAAGATAGATCGTGGAAAAAACTATGGCGATCGACCTGGCATTAAGTTCGAGTGTTTCAGCACAGGATAGAGACGCGCTACGGACAGTGTTTCAATCGTTGACTGTAACAAGCTGTCCCCGATCCTATAATTTTCACATGCATACCGTTCACTCAGATGGGCGGCTTCAGCCTCAGCAAGTGATTGCGCAGGCGATCGAGATTGGGCTGCAAGGACTGGCGATTACGGATCATCACAGCGTTGGCGGCTATCAGGTCGCGCAGCGATGGCTGGATCAGCGGCGCACTACTGACTCGGAAGCGGCGATGCCTCGGCTCTGGACTGGGGTAGAGATTAACGCCGGACTGCTGGATGTGGAAGTTCATATTCTGGGCTATGCCTTTGACCCGCAGCATCCGGCGATCGCCCCCTACCTGAATCGCGCAACGGTTGGGGGAGAAGGGTATCAGGCAGAACAGGTGATTGAAGCACTGCACCGGGCAGCAGGTTTGGCAGTTTTGGCCCATCCTGCCCGCTATCGGCGATCGCCCAAAGAGCTGATTCCGGCAGCCGCACAGGCGGGAATTGATGGGATTGAAACCTTTTATGCTTATGAAAATCCTTCTCCCTGGCAGTCCAGCCCCCGCCAAACATCAGAGGTGCAAGCTCTGGGACAAGCATGTGGACTCCTGAATAGCTGCGGTACAGATACGCACGGGATGAGCCTGCTGCAACGCTTATAGGAGCACAGCTTGTTGTCAGGGGTTTGCTGTCTCTGAAGATGCCGGGGTTTCTGCGCTGCTAGAGGAATCTACGGGTTGCAGTTGTTCCTCTGGGCTGGCTGCGGTTTGAGAAGAGTCGTTCGCTGCGATTTGATCCGTTGCATCAGTCGGGCTGTCAGTCGGAACTTCCTCGACAGAAGCTGCATCAAACGCCCCAGAAGAACGCTTCATAATGATTGCCTCGTAGGAAACCACGCCAGAAATTTCGCTGTTGAGGCAGCGCGCCGCTTCACGAGACAGATCTAGCGATCGATCTTCAAAGTAGGGACCGCGATCGTTAATGCGTACAATCACCGCTTTGCTCGTTTCCAGGTTTGTTACCTTCAAGTAAGTATCAAAAGGCAGCGACGGGTGGGCGGCAGTCAGCTCAGTCTGGTCAAAGGTTTCGCCTGTAGCAGTTAACCGACCGTGAAAATAGGGACCATACCAGGACGCGGTTCCTTCCAGGCGATCGTCGGTGACCACCAGATCGTGCATTTGTTTCTGAGACTCGACCAGGCTCAGGGCGGGAACATTGAGTGCCGTTCTCAGATTGTTAATCCAGGTGATGGCTAATAGCTCAGCACTGCGATCGAGCTGCAACGCTAGTTCGGGTTCAACCCAGAAGATCGGCACTTCACCTGCTTTACCGCCCGGTGTGCCGTCGAGCAGGACAGGTTTTAGCGTTTGTGGGTCAAAGTTGTCCATCTGAATGACCCGTTGCAGGCGTTCAGCCCATTGTTCTGCTTGCTGCTGCGTGGGAAATTCGGCGATCGGCTTGCCGCGCACCTGCACCTGAAACAGCGAAGTCAGGGTGGATGGAAAGGTTTCTGTTGCTTCGCCCAAACAAGACGGTTGGGGAAAATCGGCAGCCTCAGCAGGAGGAACACCCAAATCGTCCAATCCCAGCACATTCCAGCGATCGACCTCTAGAGGCGGCGGATTGATTTGCACCACAGTCACCAGGGGAACCAGGCGTAGTGCTTCGCTAATACCCTTTGTCCAGCGCGAGAGGTGGTTCACGAGTTGCAGCAGGCGATGGGATACGGTGCTGTTAGCAGGATAAGTGGGCGCAGTGACGGGATGAGTCTGAAGCAGATCAAAGGGGAGTTGGGCAACTGAATTGCTCAGCTCAGGCAACGCAAAAGCAGCCGTGATTTTTGTGACGCCTTCTGCCGAAGCAGCCGAAGCAAAGGAACTTGATAGAAAGGAACTTGATAGAGCAGTGGAGTGAGGTAGGGCTGACTGGGAAAAGAGCGAATCAATTGCCCTATCAGAAGAACTGCTGTGCAACATTAATTCCTTCACCGGAAACCTTACCAGCGGAGGCTTTACCAGTGGAGACTTCACCGTAGACGGAGCCTGTAATAGAACGGCAACCAACGGGGAGCTATATTGACTTGAAACCGATGCATGAGGCACTGGGGGAGAGGCATGAGCTGCTCTCAATAGAGCCTGTGTAAATAAACAACTACCAATCCAGGAAACAATCCACAACCAGGAAAACAAATTCATGAATCAAACAGTGAATGCTGCGGTAGATGAGCGCTAGGAACTCACGCAGATGGAATCAGGACAAAAACAGAATTAAGCTTGTTAAGCGAATTTTGTAAAATTTAATAAAGAGACTACGGAACCAGTACCTCCTTCAATAAACTGCTTCACATCGAAGACCATAATTGAGACCATAATTTTAGGAAGTACGGGCTGTCAACATAGGAGTCAACATAAACCATTCTAATCAATTACTCTCCTTTCACAAAAATCTCTTCCTAACGTTCTTAGAGATTATTAAAAAATGTCACATCTAAACGCAACTTCTCAATGGGATAGATTATTGCTGAATCTGGGCGTTTGGGAAGGATCATTTACCCGTCTTCAGACGGATGGTAGCGTACAAGAAGATGTGCGATCGATCATTACGCTAGATGGAATCAACAACAATCAAACCGTTCGCCAAACGATTCAGCACTTTAATGCAGACGGAACACTTCAGCAAAACAAAGTCCTGGAATACTCTTCGTTGAACCGCAGTACACTGTTTTTTGAAGACGGAGCCTTTTCACAGGGGTCGCTTCAGTTTGGTCCTTTTGCAGAATTTGGAGCGGAGTTAGGCTTCATTTTGGGCGATCGACGGTTACGGCTGGTGCAGCTTTTTGACCAGGACAGTCGGCTTTCTAGGCTGACGCTGATTCGCGAACATCGGCAGAACACTTCCCCCGGTCATCGTCCGCTGCTGACGGTTGACGCTTTACTGGGCAATTGGCAGGGCGAAGCCGTTACCCTTTACCCGGACTGGCGTAGCCCCGATCACTATCCAACGCATCTCTCGATCTGGCGAGAAGCGGAAAGACTGCACCAAAAATTGACCCTGCCCCAAATTGAAATTGCCTCCAGCGCAGCGATTCAGGGTTCACGGTTGCTGTTTGACCAGGGAAGCTTTCCGATTCAGGTTTTGCTGCTGCCGGATGGAGCTTCTTCTAATACGCCCCTCACGGTTCCCAGAGATAAGCCCTTCTTGCTAGAGGCAGGCTGGCTAATTGAGCCAAATTTGAGACAGCGCATGATTCGCAGCTACGACGCGCAGGGCGGCTGGAGCAGTCTTACTTTGGTGACAGAGCATCGAACCCCATCCGTGTTGAAGGTTGAATCAGGGTTGGAAGTTAAAGAGCCTCAAAGGTTGCCGTGAATCCGTCCAGCGTCATGCAGGCTTCGATAAATTCTTCGACATCATTGACGTTCTCAAGCTGATATTCCATAATTCGCCGCTCATCATCTTTCATTTTCTTAGAAGCCAGTAGTGTTGTTGGATACTGCTCGGCGATCGTCTTAAACTCAGTGCCATGGTCACGCCAGCTTGCCGCAGAACACTGAATGATTACCCGCCACATATTTGTTCTCCGTTAAATAATTCATCTCAATCGTGCGTCAGCCCTCATTCTGCCATCGATCGAGGCGTTTAATATGTCGTTTAGTCCTTAGTGCGATCGTCCTTCCTGCATCAACTTCACGCTGACATTGGCATTCCCGATTGTATTCACCGTCTCGTCTGATCGAATTACCCTGTCCAATGGCTGCCAGAATGTTTATTTTGCTACACAATCATAAACAGAGCACTCAAAACAGAGAATTCTTATTGCCTTTTTTATGTCTACCTTAGCGACGCTGACCCAGTGGTTGACAGGAGAATTCGACAATCAGGCTCAAGCCTTCAATCAGCCAATCTGGTTTGTGCATCTGCGGCTGTGGCATCGCCCTTTTCCGATCGCCATTGACGGACATCCCACCCTTTTTGCAGAGCAGGCAAACGCACTGTATCTCAACAATCCCTACCGGCAGCGGGTGTGGGTGCTGAAACCGACCGAGCAGCCCGCCCAGTTTCAGGCGCAGTATTTTGGCTTTCGTCAGCCCGATCGCGTGCGCGGCGCAGGATTAAATCCTGAACTTTTGAAGCGAATTACTTTAGAGGATCTGGAGCTCCTTCCTGGCTGTTGCCTCAGCATTCAGTTTCAGAATGACTGCTTTACAGCTAGCCCAGAACCGGACACAAAATGCTGCTTTCAGTACAACGGCGAAACTCGTCAGGTCGTATTAGGGTTTGAAGTCAGTGTCGATCGCTTTTTGAGTCTCGATCGGGGCGTTGATTCAACCACAGGACAGGCACTGTGGGGCGCAGTGATGGGAGCCTATGAATTTCAGAAAATTAAACAGTACTCCAGCCAAGAATAAACTTCTGGAACCCCACTGACATTCGCGATTGCTAAAAGATAAGTTCGATACCCGTAATCCTTCCTGATGCAAAGATACTTAAGCAGTGGTTCAAAGAAAACTCGGTGAGATGGGAGATGAGAGATGGGAAGGTGGGAAAATGGGGAATCGGAAGGTTGTTGATCAGACATTACGCTGAGTTCTTGAACCTCGTCGATCGCCCCCTTCACCGCTTTATCTATCAATTGAACACAATTGAACAATTGAAAATTCGCACCTCCTCATCCCCTCACCCTAACTCAACACCCAACTCACCAGCGTCCGCACCGGAAATCCTGTCGCTCCAGCATTATTGCAGCCGTTTTCTTTGTCTGCCCAGACAGGTCCAGCGATGTCCAGGTGCGCCCAAGGGGTTTCTTTGACAAACTGCTTTAGGAAGAGTGCTGCGGTAATTGCGCCGCCCGGTCGGGGTCCGGTATTTTTCATGTCGGCAACGCCTGACTTCAGCCCGTCGAAATATTTTTCTTCCATCGGCATCCGCCAGAATTTTTCGCCTGCGGTTTCGCCCGCCTGGGCAAGCTGATTGGCGAGCGACTCATCGGCTGTCCACATTCCGGCAATGTCATCGCCTAGAGCAATCACACAGGCTCCGGTCAGGGTTGCCAGATCAACGATCGCATCCAGTTCTAGATTCTCGGTGTACACCAGCGCGTCTGCTAGCGTTAGGCGACCTTCGGCATCGGTGTTGTTGACTTCGATCGTCTTGCCGTTAGAAGCAGTGAGAATATCGCCGGGGTGCATGGCGTGACCGCTGATCATGTTCTCGGTAACGGCACTGATGAAATGCACTTCCACATCTGGCTTGAGTGCGCCAATCGCCTTAGCTGCGCCCAGTGTAGCCGCTGCCCCGCCCATGTCGGTTTTCATCATTTCGATGCCGCTGCCTGCCCCTTTGACGTTTAAGCCGCCGCTATCAAAAGTGAGTCCTTTGCCGACGATCGCCACTCTCTTCCGGGGCGTACCTTCGGGACGATAAGTGATGTGAATAAACTTAGGCGGCAGGTCAGAGGCTTTTGCCACTCCCAAAAATGCACCCATTCCCAGCTTTTCGCAGTCTTCCTGCTCCAGAATCTGGATGTCCATGCCGTACTCACGGGCGATCGCTTCGGCGGTTGCTGCCATCACAGGCGGCGTCACAATATTTGCGGGAGCGGCAACCAGTTCACGGGCAAGAATCACGCCCAAGGCAATTTGGCGGGCACAAGTCAGGGCAGCGTCTTGACCGCCCAAACCCAATAGCTCAATCGTCTCCAGCTTTGATCCTTTCTCTTCGGTATCCGACTTAAACCGATTGTCCTGATGCAGTGCCAGTTCAATGCCTTCGCCGATCGTCTGTGCGGTTTGTACACGGTCGCTGTTCCAGACGGGCAGACTGATTCCTAGCGTTTTTGCTTTCTCCCGCTTGCCCAACCGAGCCACAGCGGCAGCCGATCGCCTGAGGGTGTCTAGCTTTAGTCCGTCTGCTTTGCCCAAACCAACGATCGCGACTTTTTTAGGCAATGTTCCGGTGCGCGTAACTGCCGTACTGCCTTCTTTCCCCTTAAACTCGACTTCAGCAATTAGCTCAGACAGGACGCCGTTAAATTTGCGATCGAGTTCTGCCAAATCGCCAGATAGCTCAACGTCGTCTTCAAACAAGCCAATCACTAAACAATCGCCCGACCACTCTAGCCGGGGTGTGTCAATTCCTCGAAGCTCCATGCTTGACATCACCTGAAAAGAACTTTCCTCCAGTATTGCGTATTGTTTTGAGTTTGGATCTCCGTTTGAACCTCGTTCGTGAACCAACAGAACTCATCGTTATCAATCAACAAAATTCTGCTTACAGATTGGTTAAGCGGTCGCAACTGTCCCACATTGCCCCTAGGCCCGCATTGCCCTGATTGGAATAGGCTTCCCGATCGTTCAAAGCCTTCTAGAATTGAGGGATTTAGGGAGCCAGCAAACCTCAAGCACTAAACCCAAAAACTTCTCGTTTCCCCGGTAGAAATGGAGGGTGAGGGGGCAGTTCGGATCGCAGCTTTAGTTTTCAAATATCCGCTTCGTAAACATCACCGCGATTCGCTCAGCATTTGTTAAAGTGACTGAAGTTTAACTGTCCTCTTCCCCCAGCTTCATGCTCAAGCTCCCCAAAAAGCAAGTGCTGCTGACGGCGATCGGTCTAACCGTGCTGACAGGTGCGACTGCCTCCGCCCTGACGCTGACCGGAAAAATTCGCCATGTACCCTTGATCAGCTCCTGGTTTCAATCTTTTGAGTCGATTCCAGCACAATTAAATTCGGCTTCGTTCAATTTGACTTCGGCGCAGGACTCAGCGGTTTTGCCTCTGGCAACTCAAGCGGCGGCAGAACGGGCGGCAAAGCTGGAAGCAATTGCTAAGGGTTCCCCTTCGATCGATCGAAGTCGTGCCCGCTATTTACTGGCAAGCGATTTGATTCAGCAGGATCATGGCGGTAAGGCACTGCCTTGGCTGAAGGGACTGGAAAAAGAGTACCCTGTGCTGGCAGCGCAGATTTTGGCAAAGCGGGCGCAGGCTTACCGCGCAACTGGGAACTCTGCCCAAGCTGAAGCGACCTGGAAGCAGCTTGTCGAGCAATACCCTAAAGCTCCGATCGCTGCAGAAGCATTGTTTCAGTTGGGCAAGCAAAATCCGCAGTTTTGGGATCAGGCGCTTGACCAGTTTCCGGCCCACCCCCGCAGCGTTGAAATTGCGATCACGCGATTAGAGAAAGAACCCAACCAGCCAGGAATGCTTCTGCTGCTGACACGTCACGCAGTCTATCTGCCTAATATTCGCGGCATTCTCGATCGTCTAAGAACCGAGTACGCCCGTCAACTCAAGCCTGAAGACTGGGAGGCGATCGGCTTTGCTGCCTGGGAAAATGGGCTGTATGGCAGTGCGGCTTCTGCCTATGCCAAGGCTCCAAATACGCCGCTGAATTTCTATCGGGCGGGACGAGGGGCGCAGCTTAACGAACAGGGGCAAACTGCTTACAATTTCTATAATCGCCTGGTTCAGGCTTTTCCCGATGCGAAGGAAACCGGGATGGCACTGGTGCGTCTGGCTGACCTGGCAGAAACCCCGCAGGCGGCGATCGGCTATCTCGATCGAGCCATCAACCAGTTTCCCAACGAAGCAGCGGAAGCTCTGCTGAAAAAGTCAAAGCTGCTGCAAGCGATGGGCAGCAATGAATCGGCTCTAAAAGCCCGACAGTCGATTCTCACGCAGTACAGTGCATCGGAGACGGCAGCCGAAATCCGTTGGGAGCAGGCAGAACTTAACGCCAAAAAGGGCGATGCTCAGGCTGCCTGGGAATGGGCGCGGCAGGTTGTAGAGCAAAATCCTGACAGCGAACTCGCCCCTGAAGCTTCTTTTTGGGTCGGAAAGTGGGCAACTACACTGGGCAAACCGCAAGAAGCTGCGAAAGCGTTTGAATACACCCTGAGCCAGTACCCGCAATCCTACTATGCGTGGCGATCGGCAAGTAGTCTGGGTTGGGAGAACGTAGGCGACTTTTCCTCGGTTCGCACCAAGCAGCCCCAGGTTGTCAAACCCGAAATTCGTCCCGATTTGCTGGCAGGCTCAGACGCGACTAAAGAACTATATCGGCTGGGTCAAAAACGCGACGCCTGGTCGCAGTGGCAAGTGGAATTCACGAACTATCGTCAGCCCACTGTGGCAGAACAATTTACCGATGGACTGCTGCGCCTTGGTGTGAACGACAATCTAGACGGCATCTATATGCTCTCCAGTCTGGGGTGGCGTGACTCCGCTGCTGAAAAAGCAGAGGCAAAAGCAATCAAGCAGCAGCCCGCTTACTGGCAAGCACTCTATCCGTTCCCATATCTGAAGCCGATCGAGCAAGCCGCCCAACAGCAGCAAATCAACCCGCTCCTGATCACTGCCCTGATGCGCCAGGAATCCCGCTTTGAACCGGAAATTGTTTCTGTGGCAGAGGCGATCGGCTTAATGCAAGTCATCCCGGAAACGGCGGAGTGGGTGGCAAGCCAGATTAACCTCAAAAACTACAATCTCAAGAATCCAACCGACAATATCAAAATCGGAACCTGGTATCTCAACTACACCCATCGCGAATATCAAGACAACTCTTTGCTTGCCGTTGCCAGCTACAATGCGGGACCGGGTGCTGTTGCCGAGTGGGTGCAGGAATTTGGGGCGATCGATCCTGATCAGTTTATTGAACGCATTCCCTATCCCGAAACTAAGGGGTATGTTACTTCGGTATTAGAAAACTACTGGAACTATCTACGAATTTATAACCCGGAAGTGTCTGCAAAGCTGGCTCAGTTTTCTGAAAACCATGCTGTGCTTCATCGCAATTAATTCAGTTACTGAAAACCTGGAAGAACCGGGTCTGGATCTGACCCTAAATAAAACTCGACTAACAAAACTTGGCGTTGCTGAATCGAAATATGAAGAACCCAAGTGAGCTCCTGCATCGCCCCCTAAATCCCCCAATGCTGGGGGACTTTGAAGAGTAGTTCCCCCCAACTTTGGGGGGCTAGGGGGGCGAATCAATACTTAAATTCAGCAACGCCCCAAACTTGACCAACAACTAAGGTGCCAGTTCTCAAGTCTCTTTCACCCAATCACAAACGATTTGCCTGATGACGGTGTGAAAAAACCTGAAATCTGACACCTGATGACTCAATGAGCCAATGTCTTGATTTGTTCGCCCTAGTCAGCGGTTGCCAGCTCGGTTGCGCCGCGAGTCCGGCGACGAGTCAGCGAGTTAAACAGCATTTGACCGATCGCCTTAATCAGGTTGCCTTCCAACTCGTTGAACAGCTTCATGTTCATACCAAAAGCATCATTGGCTTCTTCCACAATGCGATCGGCGGTTGCTTCATCGATGGGCAGTTCGTCCAGTGTTTGGCGATACTTTGCCTTGAATGCCTTCTCGTCGGAAATGTCCTGGAATTCGTAGAAAGCCGTGCCTTCACCTTCAGCCAGGTTCATAGCGCGCTGCGCAATGTTCTTGAGAATTTGTCCACCAGACAGGTCGCCCAGATAGCGCGTGTAGGAGTGGGAAATCAGCAGTTCGGGGCTGTTGTTGGAAATGTCACGAATGCGCTGCACATAAGCTTCGCCTGCAGGGGAAAGCTCGATTTGCTCTCGCCAGTTGTTGCCGAAGTAGTAGCGCATGTCTTGTTCCAGACTCGCTTTGCGGTTCAGCTCAGAAAAGTAAATTTTAGAAACAATAGGGTGTTCCCGGTGACGCTCCATTTCTTCTTCCATCGCGGAATACACGAAGTAGAAGTTTGCTGCGAGCTTGCGGTAGGAATTTTTCTCTACCACGCCTTTGAGAAAGCACTTCACAAAACCGACGTTTTCCGCCATCGTATGGGCTTTTTTCGTACCCTCTCTGAGCTTTGTTGCGAGATTACTGCTCATGCTAAAGTTCCTACTCAACGTCTCAATTAAGGTTTGATATGGATAAACGGGTTACCGAATTTCGGTGACTGCACCTGAGAACACGAGGTGCTTGAAGGAAAAACTATATCGAAAGGCGCACCTAGATTGTTACAGTAAACTGATTTGATGAGCGTTTGTGTTAAAAATTCTTACGCAGGTGGGATGATCGGTTGCAAAAATTAAAATTTACAAGGGGAGTGTTTTAAGAATCCAGGGCTTGAGAGCTGAGGAAAACGATTCAGTAGAACCATAATGAAAACTATCTTAGTAGAACCATAATGAAAGGAGCTAACTGAGAGCCAACAGCGATGAGGCGGAAACAATGAGGCAAGAAAAATGAGGCAAGAACGATCGTGACACAACGGGCACTGCTGCTAATTAATCCTCACGCTCGTCGCGGAGCGGCATCTAGCGCACAGGTCAAACGATCGCTCGAAGCGCAAAATCTTGATTTGACTCCGGTTGAAGCCACGCCCGATCGCTTTCCAGACGTGATTCGGCAATATCAGCATCAGGTGGACTGCGTGGTGATCGGCGGCGGAGATGGCAGCGTGAATGCGGCGATCGAAGGACTGCTGCAAACTCAGTTGCCTGTGGGAGTATTGCCGCTGGGCACAGCCAATAATCTGGCGCGAACGCTGGGAATTCCGACGGATTTGACGGAAGCCTGTGGGACGATCGCTCAGGGTCGAATTCAGGCAATTGATCTGGGCTGGGTGAATGGGCACTACTTTTTTAACGTGGCAGGGATAGGGCTGAGTGCCAGCATTAATCGCCAGGTCGAGAAACACCTGAAGCGCAAATGGGGCGTGGTTGCCTATGCGGTGACTGCCCTGAAGCTCATTTTGAAACAGCGACGGCTCCGTGCTGAAATTCACTGCAATGGCGAAGTAATTCGCGTCAAGAGTTACCAGATTACTGTGTGCAACGGGCGATATTACGGCAGCGGTTTAACCGTAGCGGCAGATGCAGCAATCAACGACCAGCGACTCGACCTGTGCAGCATGGAACTTCAGCACTGGTGGCAAATTTTCTGGCTACTGCCTGCCCTCACACGCGGACAATATGCTGCAGGACGCGGGGTTCGGATTTTGCATAGCCAAGAATTCATGATTTACACCCGCATTCCAACCGCGCTCGATACCGATGGCGAAATTACGACCGAAACCCCGGCTCAGTTTAAGGTGATTCCCCAGGCGATTCGCGTCTTTGTGCCTGGGAATTAAAATCTAAATACTGAGCTTCCAATAAGTCTTACAATGTCTCTGCCAAAAATCTCCCTGCAAGAAGTTCAAGAGCTTGCCCTGCAATTATCGGCGAGCGATCGGCGTACTCTCTTGCAGTTCATTACCGAGTCACTTGAGGATGTGCCTGAGCATCCAAATGATTCATCGGCATCATTAGCTCCGATCGAGGCTCTTGTGAGGAGTACTGCTTCAACAAAAAGTCAAGCACGACGGGCGGCTGCAATTCGCCAGATGGGCGGACTCTTAAAAACCGACCAGCCAACTCCTACTGATGCTGAAGTTCAAAAGCTGCTAGAGGAACGACGGATAGAAAAATACTTGCAATGAAAATTTTGGTAGATACAAACATCATTCTGGATTTTCTGCTTGAAAGGGAGCCGTTTTTGGAGGATGCAGCCGCTTTGTTTCAGGCAATTGAATCAGGACTGGCGATTGGCTATGCGACAGCGACTACTTTGACCAATATTTTCTACATTGCAAGGCGCCATACTCAAAGCATTGAGCGAGCAAGACAAGCGGTTAGAACAATATTGGCAGTAATGAGAATTTGTCCAGTTAATCGTGCTGTTCTGCGACATGCTCTGGAATTTGAAATCCCAGATTTTGAGGATGCTGTGCAAATTGCCTGTGCATTCGACCGAAGATTGGATGCAATCGTGACGCGCGATTTACGTTTCGCTGCCTCCCCAATTCGAGTGCTAACTGTTAGGCGGCTTCTTGAGCAGCTTGTCCCAACGGAGTAGGAAATTACCGCTGAGAGATTGGTTCCGAAACGCCCTGGAGTGCCTGAATCGATCGCCGTTTACGCCAGGTTCGCCAGCGAATATCGTGGAACAGGGTGTAGAAGCAGGGAATGATGATTAGCGTGGGCAGAGTGGCAACGGTGAGTCCGGCGAACACGACGACGCCTAATGGCTGCAAGAATTCTGAGCCTTCGCCAATGCCCAATGCCAAGGGAAACATCCCGATGACGGTGGTAATGGTGGTCATCAGAATCGGCTGAAGACGCTCTGGTGCAGCCCGCAGGATTGCCGTATAGGGGTCAGCTCCCTCCTCAGCGCGGATCTGGTTCGCTAGGTCGAGCATAATGATTGCGCTGTTCACCACAATTCCCACCAGCAGTACGGCTCCCACAGCTACCGTCGCGCCGATCGCCGTATTCGTTAAAAACAAGCCCAGGATACCGCCCGCCAGAGCCAGCGGAACCGAGAGCATGATCACCAGCGGATCGATCAGCGAATTGTACTGCACTGCCATCACAGTAAACACGAGGAAAGAAGCTAGTCCACCTAATAGAATTACCGCGTCCTGAATTTGCTTTGATGTTTCCGCACTGGCACTGGGCAGGAACGACACGCCTTCCGGCAACTGAAGCTGACCGATAATTGCATCTTTCTCAGCAATGGCATCACCCAGGCTTGCCCCTTCCGAAAGGTTTCCGGCAATGAGAAACACCTGCCGCTGATTGATGCGCTGAATCTGTCCCGGAGCTTGCCCGGACTCGATCGTTGCCACTTCTTCCAGACGTACGAGGCGATTGTCTTCTGTAAATAAAGGAATGCCCCGCAGTGCTTCTGGTCGCTGGATTGCATCAGATGGGATCTGCACCCGCACATCAACCAACCGTTCGCCCCGCTGAAGCTGCGTGGGAATGCTGCCTTCAATCGCCGTCTGAATGGTTTCACCGATATCCCGTGCCGAAAGCCCCAGAGCAGCAGCTCTTTCCCAATCTGGGCGAATCTGCACTTCTGGTTGAGGTGGGTCAGCATCCGGGCGATAGCGAGCTAGTTTTGCTTGCTGATCCAGGGCAGCTAGAATTTGCGCCCCTGCCTGCCTGAGCGTTTGTTCATTGTCTCCCTGCAATGCCAAGTCAATATCGCCGCCGCGCACCGGAGAGTTGTTCAGTACCAGACCCCGCACTGAGTCTGGGGATAGCCTTAGCCGCGTATCGACCAGATTGAGCTTTCGGAGTTCGCCGTTCATGCGATCGACAAATGCCTCAATATCAGTTCCCGGTTTCAACGTAATACTGCTGGAGCCGCGCAAAGGGTTCTCGCTTGTGTTGCTGCCAAAGAGGAAACCGCCCGAAGTGGTAAACACAAATTGCGTCTCCGGCTGTTGCTGCATCAGCTCGTTCACTGCCTCCATGACCTTGCGGTTGTCTTCTAGAGGTGTTCCCGGCGGAAACTGAGCAATGAGTCTTGCCTGTCCAGTATTGATGCGCGGCAAGATTTCCTGTGGAATTCCCCTTGCCATAAGCACGCTACCACCGCCGAGTAAGAGAACAACAAGGACGATCGCGACCACGCGATGCTGAAGCACCCGCCCCAGAAAGCGACCGTAGAGCACCGTTGCATCCTCAATCCGCCGCCGAAAATTTCGCAGCAGCCAGAAGTCGCCCACCCGACTCGACCACCGCACCGCCAGCAGGCGAGAGGTAAGCATCGGCACGACCGTCAACGCCACGACCAGCGAAGCCGCCACTGCAAAGCTCACGGTTAGAATCAGCTCATTAAATAGCAGCGAAATAAAGCCGCCAATAAGCAGAAACGGAATCACGGAAACAAGGTTTGTGGTGGTGGCAGCCAGCAGAGCTGACTCAAGCTGCTGACTGGTGCGCTCTGCTTCATCAATAATCTGGGCACGGGACTGCTTGGAAGGGGCAGGGTGATGTCCGTTGCCATTCTCCTCTCCGTGGGAATCTCCGCTGTTGCGAGACGTACTAACCCCTTTGACAATGGTTTCCAACATTACGACTGAGTTGTCAACCACCATTCCCACGCCCAACGCCAGCCCTCCCAGACTGAACACGTTCATGGACAAGCCAAACACTCCCATCAGCATAATGGCTACCAGCGACGCCAAAGGAATCGCTAGCACGATGATCAACGTTTGCCGCAGCGACCCCAAGAACAGCAGCACGGCAACTCCCGCTAATGCTGCCCCACTCAGACCGGAAGAGGTCACGTTAGAAATCGAGTTGCGAATAAAGCGAGACTCGTCTAGCGTTGTTGTAATCTGCAAATCCTGAGGAATTACACCAGACGATCGCAGCGATTCAATCTTTTGTTTGAGGCCATCGACCACGGTAATGGTGTTTGCATCCGGCTGCTTCTGAACACTGACTTTAACCGCAGGTTCTCCATTAAGGGTGACAAAAACGCGTTGGTCTTCTGTGCTGTCGTTGACCTGAGCAAAGTCACGTAGATAGACACGCTGAGAGACAGTTTGAGGAAAGGTTTGTGAGCTGATTTGTGAATTTCCCTGTGAAGCGTTTTGTGAACCGGATTGAGATGCTGGACGATTCACATCAAACGACAAATTGCGAATTTCATCTGCCGTGCGAAAACGTCCGATCGTTCGCGTCAGGGATTCGGTGTTGCCGCCGGAAATGCGTCCGCCGGAGGTGTCCTGGTTACGGTCTTCCAGAGTCGTCAGCACATCGTTGAGACCGACTCCTAACGCTTGTAGGCGATCGAGATCCAGATTGATTTGCACTTCTTCTTGAAGTCCGCCTGCTACATCAATGCTGGCAATGCCCGGAACAACCGTGAGTTCTCGCGCCAGTTCTTCATCAGCGAAGACGCGCAAATCAACCCCCTGAAGCGTTTGGGACGTAAGGGCAAACTCGTAAACCGGCGACTGAGACGGGTCAAACTTAGATAACTCTGGCTGCTCCGCCGTATCGGGTAAATCCCCTCTTGCCCGGTTGACAGCAGCAGTCGCATCATTTAAAGCCTGGTCAATGTTTCCTCCCGGCTGAAAGTACAGGTCCACGCTGACCTGCCCTTCTCGCGTTTGAGAAACAACCTGCTCCACGCCATCGGTTGCCGAAAGAGCCTGCTCCAGCGGGCGGGTAATTTCATCCACTGCCACCTGCGGCGAAATGCCCGGAGCCTGCACGCGCACTGACACCCGGGGATAAGTGATCGACGGCAGCAAATCAACCGGGAGCCGCACCAGGAAAAACACGCCCAGCACAATTACCATTAGCGTCAGCATCAGGGTGCCAACATGTTGCCGGATTGAAACCGAACTGATGCTAAAGGCTTTCCGCGAAGGCTGGAAATTTGGCGATCGTCCATCCTGGGTCATTGCGACTGTCCCCTTTCTGACAAAATACTGAACTGCACGGGCTGCCCTTCCTTAAGCGGCTGGCTGCTCCGCACCACAAAGGCTTCACCCGGCTTTAAACCCGATCGCACTTCAACCTTACCGTTTTCCCGGCTGCCAATTTCAATCGATCGCGCTACGGTTGTTGCGTCCTGTCCTTCGCCCTGCACCACAAATAAGGTCACTTTCGATCCGGCTGCTGCCTGCGCTGCATCGCTTTCTCCGCTCACGCTCAGCGCACTTTCAGGAATGATCACGCCACTGTTGTCACCTGTGGGAAACTGCACCCGCGCCAAAAATCCACTGCCGATCGCCCCATTAGGATTAGGAATCACGATCTCGACCGGAATTTGTCGCGCCGTCGGATCTGCTGCCGGCGAAATGCGAATCACTTCCCCCCGAAACTGCTGATTGGGAAAAGCATCCAGCCGCACATTTGCCGTTTGCCCCACCCGCAGCCGACCTCGCTTTAGCTCCGACACCTGCACCACCACTTTGACCTGGCTAAAATCGCCCAGCCGCACCACTTCACCCCCCGGCTGTACCAAATCTCCCGGTTCAACTGTCCGCTGCACAACAGTTCCACTAATCGGAGCTGTCAGCACCGAGTAATTTTGGCGGGCTTGCACTTCGGCTAACGTGGCTCGCTGTGCCGCAACCCTACCCTGAGCCGCTTCCACTGCCCGAAGCTGAGTTCTCACCTGCTCCTGGGCCGATCGCAATGCTTGCTGTGCCGTGTTTGCCTGGGTTCGTGCCTGTTCTGCTGCCTGAGCAGTAATGGCTCCGTCCCGAGCAAGCAATTCAAGCCGATTGGCGTCTGCCTGGGCCTGCTGAAGCTCGATTCGTGCCTGTTCAACCTGCGTTCGGGCATCGCTGACTTCTGCCTGCGCCTGGGCGACCTCCGACTGAAGGGCTGCCAGATTTGCCCGCTCTTGATTCACCTGTGCCACCAGCAAGCGATCGTCTACCTGCCCGATCGTCTGTCCGCGTCCGACCGCATCTCCCACATTCACTGCCAGATCTAGCAGTCGTCCCTCTGCCTGCGATCGCAGTGCGACTTCTTTGGCAGGTTGGGTTGTACCCGTGTAGGCGATCGCATCTTGCAGCGAACCTGTCTCGGCAACCGCAGTTTCAACCGAAGTCGGGGCATTTGCCGGACGAGATTGAGAAGCCTGGGATTGAGCGTCTGCCCGCTGGGAAATATTGCAGCCCGTTAATAAACCGAGAGCTGCTAGGGGAGCGATCGTCGCCATCAAAAAGCGAACGGTGAAGGGAAAGCGCATCGGGAGTAGGTAAGGGCAAAGGACAAATTTTACGATTTATTAACACTGTACACGCTCAAACTCACTTGCTTAGTATGCAGCTCCACAATCAGTCCGGTGGGGGAATCTATCGAAGCGGGCTGCGGGCGATCGAGGCGTAGAGGCAAAACGTTTTCGAATGGTCGATTCAAAGAGGATTAAACAAAGAGAATTAAAAAAATTAGAGTTTTGCTTGTAATCCTTTAGTTTTTATTGGGGAAACGCAGCTTTGTTTAGAAAACTTCTTATCGTTTTACGATAATAGTCTGATAGTTTTACTCTGACATCTGTAAATCAGCGGTTTACTGATTTAACCCTTAGAGAAGGCAGTTCACCGAAGTTTACTAGCTCTGTTTCTCTACTTAACGTATTTTTCACCTTTCAGAGTTTCTCTACCTTTGGGTAGAAAGGCTCTCTCACTTTCGACAGTGTTTAGCTATCCCACAGACTGATTAGGCTACTTGCAGTTGTAGGGTGATGCTCCTCAATGATTCAGGCTAACGGTATTTTTAGTTACATCATTTTCTGGGAGTTCGCCAAATCGATCCGAATTCGCGTCTTTATCTGTTCGTACTTTCTCGCAACAGACTGGGCTGTCCTTGCCCAAGGCTAACCAGAAATTCATCATTCTAACTAAACAAGATGTTCGCGGTTATCAGGTTCTAAACAGCAAGGTTTTGACCTGCTTAAGAGAACGCTCAGCGATTTTGTGAATTTGCTGTTTCCGGTTTGAGACTGCATCAGTTCAGTGATGTCTCCTGTGATCAGCAAGTTTGCACGCGTTGGGCTGAAGACGATCGCCTTTTCATGTTGATTCACCATTCCCAGACTTATTAACGACCGAGCAAAGAACTATGAGCAACGTACAAGCCCAACTGCACACAACGGATACGGGATTTCGGGTTGAAGGCTACGAAAAAATCGATTTTGGCTTTCAATTCGTCGATGGAATGTTTGATATCCAGAAGCCCGATCTGGCAGCTCACTACAAAGTATTGGGACGCTGTTTAGCGATCGTGGATCACAATGTTCATCGTCTTTATGGGCCGCAGCTCGAAGCTTACTTTCAGCACTACGGAATTGAACTGACAGTGTTTCCGGTTGTGATTGAGGAGCCCGATAAGACGATCGATACGTTTGAGACAATCATTGATGCATTTTGTCGTTTTAACCTGCGACGCAAAGAACCTGTACTGGTGATCGGCGGCGGTTTAGTGCTGGATGTCACCGGATTTGCCTGCTCTACCTATCGCCGCAGCACAAACTATATTCGCATTCCCACCACCTTGATTGGTTTAATCGATGCTGGAATTGCGATCAAAGTGGCAGTGAATCACGGCAAACTTAAAAACCGCCTCGGCGCCTACCACGCGCCCAAGGAAATCTTCCTGGATTTTTCGTTCCTCAAAACGCTGCCCGTCGATCAAATCCGCAACGGCATGGCAGAACTGGTCAAAATTGCTGTCGTTGCCAACGCAGAAGTCTTCGATTTACTCGATCGCCACGGCGAAGATTTGCTTTACACGCACTTTGGCTATCAGGATAACGACGCAACGCTGCAAGAGATCGGCAATCAGGTCAATTACGAATCGATCAAAACCATGCTGGATCTTGAAACCTGCAACCTGCATGAGATTATGCTCGATCGCGTCATTGCCTACGGTCACACCTGGAGCCCAACTTTGGAACTTGCACCCGAACCGCCCCTGCTCCACGGGCATGCGGTCAATATCGACATGGCTTTGTCGGCAACGCTGGCAGCCCAAAGAGGCTATATCTCAACTGCCGATCGCGATCGCATCCTGGGACTGATGAGCCGACTAGGGCTGGCACTCGACCATCCAATGATGGAAAGCGATTTGATGTGGCAAGCAACCCAATCGATTACGCTCACCCGCGATGGTCTCCTCCGTGCGGCAGTTCCCTGTCCGATCGGTGAGTGTTACTTTATCAGCGATCTGACTCGCGACGAGCTAGATGGCTGCATCAAAGCGCACAAAGATCTCTGTGCCTCCTATCCGCGTGAGGGAGCCGGCGTCGATGCTTATGTGGGCGATCGCGAGTCGATGACCTCTGTTGAAATGCCAGCATTGGTAGGGAGCAATCTATGACCCAGGGAATTGTCAATCAAGTAGTTGCTGAAATGCCCCGCCCGATCACGCCTGTAGGAATCGCCGCCAGCCACTTAGAAGCTGCAATGGCAATGCTGACCCAGGTGAAAGATGTTCCCGACGAACTCGCGCTTCATCTTCAGCAAGCCACGATGTTGATCGCCGGACTCGACCCTTATCTGGGAGCCTGCACCACGCCCGAATCGCCCGCACTAACCCGAATCGCCCAGAAAACTCATCTGGAACCGTGGCAGGCAAAATATACCAGTGGTGCAACAGTACGGCAGCTAGAGCAGGAAATGCTGTCGGGTCACGTCGAGGGACAAACGCTGAAACTGTTCGTGCAGATGACGCGATCGCGCCGCATTCTCGACATTGGCATGTTTACCGGATACTCGGCACTAGCAATGGCAGAGGCCCTGCCTCCCGACGGTTATCTGGTTGCCTGCGAGGTCGATCCCTACGTGGCAGAGTTTGCCCATACGCTGCTGGATCAGTCACCTCACGGAGACAAGATTCGGATCGAGCTGGGGGCAGCCCTGGAAATTATAGACGAGCTGGCAGCAAGCGGCGAATCGTTTGATTTTGTGTTCATTGATGCCGATAAGAAAGAGTACGTTCAGTACTATCAAAAGCTGATGGACAGCAGCCTTCTATCGCAAAACGGCTATATCTGTGTGGACAACACTTTGTATCAGGGACAGGTTTATCTGCCAGAAGCTGATCGATCAGAAAATGCAAAGGCGATCGATCGATTCAATAAAACCGTTGCTGCCGATCCGCGAGTTGAACAAGTGCTGTTGCCGCTGCGAGATGGCATCACGGTGATCCGCCGCCTGTAGTCTCAAGTTTCCCTTCCTGTGCGACGGCTCTGACCAGCATTGTTTGGTTTGAGCCTCGCCTTTCATATTTTATGCCCATCCTGCGGTGTGCTAATTCCTAAACGATGAATTCTCAATCAATATCCGATCGCACTCTAGCTGAGCTGCAAAATTTAGCAACACTGGCATTATTGTATGTCGTCTTTCCAGTTAATTTGATTATTGTTGCCATTACACTGATTATTCATACGTTAAATTCGCAAGCTAATTCCGAAACAAATTCTGCGAATGTTCGTATTAATTCAGGATCTAATCAAAGAACTGTTTTAATTACGGGCGGCAAAATGACTAAAGCATTGCAGCTTGCCCGTTCTTTTCATGCTGCCGGACATCGTGTGATTTTGGTTGAAATTGATAAATACTGGATGACCGGACATCGGTTCTCGAAAGCAGTCGATCGCTTTTATACCGTAGCCTCACCCCGAACAGATCTAGAAGCATTTCTTCAGGATCTTACCGCGATCGTTAAACAAGAGCAGGTTAACTTTTTGGTTCCCGTCACTGCTGCTAATGAAAGCTATTACACAGCATTAGCAAAATCATCACTGCCGTCGTCCTGTGAAGTTTTTCAGTTTGATACGGATTTGATTCGTCGATTGGATGACAAATATGAATTTTCTCAGATGGCAAATGCGATCGGGTTATCCGTTCCCCGTACGTTCCGCATCACCTCCCCAGAGCAGCTTCTAGATTTTGAATTTCCATCGGACAGCAGCCGCTATATTTTCAAAAATATTGCCTATGATGCGGTGCATCGGTTGGACATGACCCAGTATCCGATGGCATCCCGGCAGGCTGCTCAGGCACAGCTTCAAGGTTTGCCGATTCGAGCAGACAATCCCTGGGTTCTCCAGGAGTTTATCCCGGGGCAGGAATACTGCACCCACAGCACAGTGCAAAACGGCAAAATTCAGCTTCACTGCTGTTCCCGATCGTCTGCCTTTCAAGTGAATTACGAGCAGGTCGATCATCCCAAAATTCTTGAGTGGGTGACGCGATTTGTCGAAGCCTATCAGCTCACGGGACAAATCTCGTTCGACTTTATCGAAGCACAGAATGGCACAGTGTATGCGATCGAATGCAATCCCCGTACCCATTCGGCAATTACCCTGTTTTACAATCATCCTGGCGTTGCCGATGCCTATCTCAGCAAACAGCCGCTCCCAGACGCGCCGCTTCAACCCCTGCCTAGCAGTAAGCCGACTTATTGGACGTATCATGAACTCTGGCGGCTGACCGCAATTCGCTCATCCAGTGATTTTATCCAGTGGTTCAATTCTTTGCTGCGCGGCAAAGACGCTATTCTTCAGGCCGCCGATCCGCTGCCGTTTCTCATGGTGCATCACTGGCATATCCCGCTGCTATTACTCAACGCGCTGCAACGTCAAAAACGCTGGGTCAGAATTGACTTCAACATCGGCAAACTGGTGGAACTGGGTGGCGATTAGCGTGATTCAAAAGAGGGACCAAATGCGATCGAATCACGTTCTTTTGTGAGAGGGGAAACCCAGATTTTGCTTTTTAGAATAAGCACAACTTTTGTTAATTCACCCGAAGCAAGATTTATGCAGTACGACCAGTTTATTAAGCATGTCCAGAGCTTTGCTCAACTCGATTCCCGTGAGGCTGCCGAAACCGCCACTGGAGCTGTGTTAGAAACGATCGCAGACCGTATTGTGGGCGATGAGGCACACCAGCTTGCTGCCCAGCTTCCCAAACAGCTTGGTGAGTACCTGTACGGACGCGAAGGACAAAACGGAACCTACTTTTCCCTGCGAGAATTCTACGAGCGCGTGGCTCAAAAAGCAGGCGTTGAACTGACGCTCGCCCCTACTTACTGCCGAGCTGTCTTTGCGGTGCTTAACGCTGCCGTTACCCCCGGCGAATTTGCAGACGTAAAAGCCAACTTCTCTGAAGAATACGAGGAACTGTTTGCTCCCCCCGCCTAGGTGTAAGCCAATTATCAGGCGAATCGTCAGGCGATCGTATGACCCAGCCTCTTGCCTTTAGGGTGAGAGGTTTTAAGTGGTGAGCGGTTTCAAATTGTCCCTTAACGGAACTGAGCTGAACATCTGCAAAAAACGGCATTGCTGAATCGGGATAGGAAGGGTGCAAATTTAGCTTCTGTATCGCCCCCTAAATCCCTCAATACTGGGGGACTTTGAATTCTGGTTCCCCCAAAGTTGGGGGGCTAGGGGGGCGTATCATACTCCGATTCAGCAACACCCAAAAAACTTGCAAAAGAAAAAGGGCGAGTCGATCGCCCCTTGAATGGTTAATGCATACGGTGTAGGTATCGTGTAATTGAACCGTGCAATTGAACGCGGATGAATAGCTTGTCGCGATCGCGCTATTCGATCACCCCGACAACTGGAGCCGCTTCGGGTCGCGAGAACCTCGGAAGTAAGCTTTTTGCGTAGATCTGGGGATTTCGCTGAGCAATTTGGCTATAGGACTGATTGAGTCCGGCATTTACTGCCACAGTCTTTGCGTCGTACATCTGGGTTGCCAGCTTGGGATAGAAGCCAATGCCAATCGTCAGCACCAGGAAGCAGGCAGCGATGAAGACTTCACGCGGTTTCGCGTCGCTAAAGACCGCATCCGCAGGCAAAACGCAATTCGTGCCAAAGCAAACCACTTCTTGAGTGCCCGCCGCCGCCACACCCGCTCCACTAATATCACAGGAAGGCGGAACGGTGACACCATAGAAGACCTGACGCAGCATCGAGAGCAGATAAACCGGAGTCAGAATCAGTCCGATCGCCGCCAGAATCACCGTCACGGTGCGGAAAGTGGAACCGTAGACATCACTGGTTGCCACGCCAACAAAGACCGAAATCTCGCTGACAAAGCCGCTCATGCCAGGAAGGGCTAGAGATGCCATTGATGCCGCTGTGAACAGGGCAAACACTTTGGGCATTGCCTTACCAATCCCGCCCATTTCCTCCATTGCCAAGGTGTGGGTGCGATCGTAGGTCACGCCTGCCAGGAAGAACAGAGCTGCCGCAATCAAACCGTGGGACAGCATTTGCAGCATTGCGCCGCTAATTCCGACATCGGTAAAGGAAGCAATGCCCAGCAGCACAAACCCCATGTGCGAAATTGAGGAATAGGCTAACCGCCGCTTCATATTGGACTGAGCGAACGAATTAAACGCACCGTAGATGATGTTTACCACGCCCAGCACTGCCAGAATGGGGGCAAAGTAAATGTGCGCTTCGGGCAGCAGTTCCAGATTCAGGCGAATCAAACCATAGCCGCCCATCTTCAGCAGCACGCCTGCCAGAATCATTGAGACGGGAGCAGATGCCTCACCGTGAGCATCCGGTAGCCAAGTGTGGAGGGGAAAAATCGCTAGCTTCACACCAAAGGCAATCAGCAAACCTGCATACAGCAGCAGTTCCAGCGTCAGCGGATAGTCTTTCAGACCCAGCTCCGCCATGTTGAAGGTAATGTCTGTGCCGCCATACAGACCCATTGCCAAACCCGCAACCAGGATGAAAATTGAAGCGGCTGCCGTGTAAAGGAGGAATTTCGTTGCCGCATAGCGTCGTCTTTGCCCGCCCCAGATCGAAACCAGCAGATAGACGGGAACCAGCTCAATCTCCCACATGATGAACAGCAGCAGGATATCTTGAGCCACGAACACGCCAATCTGTGCGGAGTACAGCACCAGGAGCAGGAAGTAGAAGAGTCTTGGCTTGCGATCGACCTGCCAAGCGGCAAAGATCGACAGCGTAGTTACAAATCCAGCCAGAAGAACCAGTGGGGCAGAAATTCCATCAACCGAAACTGCCCAGTTCAGACCTAACTGGGGAACCCAGGAATAGCTTTCTGCGAGTTGAAACGTTGCACTGCTCGGATCGTAATGCTTCCAGAAGGCGTAACACGTTAAAGCAAAATCTGCGAGACCTACGCCCAGGGCATACCACCGCAACTGCTTGCCGTTTTTGTCGGGCAGCACGGGGATGAGGAGGGAAGCTACGAGGGGGAGCAGGACGATCGCAGTTAGCCAGGGAAAATGATCGGCTGTCATGGTAATGAGCAAAAATACTTACCTTTGTATGTCGCTATTCTACTAAAGAGTATGTACTTTTGTTCATAAGACTTTACCTTACCTCAATATCAGTTTTATTCGAGGCAAGCAAAAAAGCAGAAAAGCCGGAGCCGGAGGTCTGCTGCTTCATTTGGTGCTTCAGGATGCAATCCAATCCAGTACCGCGAAAACAAGCTCCTCAGCTTGAATGCTCTGTTCCACTGCACACATTGCACAGACCGATACCCCTCCCAGTTCAGGAGCGTGAAATGCGCTGGTGTTATAACCGGGTCCACCGCCGTTATGACCTAACACTAAGCCCCATCTTGATGCTGGATCTCCCATAAGGCCCAGTCCATAGCTTGGCTTGACCCAGCGCGGAGACTCTGCCTGAGGTGAATTGCTGGTATCTGGCATCGGAACGGGTGTAAGGATTGCCATTTCTTCAACGCAATGTCCTGGAAGAAGACGATCGCCAAACACAGCATTCAAAAACAGCACAATCTCAGCAGGAGTTGATGCGATCACACCGTGAGATACCCAGCCAGGATGATAGAAGTGGCGAACATCACGAGCTGTTCTATCGGCAGCCAGGGCGCGAGAGAAGGCTGGCGCAAGGGAGGTAAGTTCCGCGATCGATTCTGGTACAAACGTTTGACGTAACCCCAGGGGGCGAACAATGTGATTGAAGATGAGATTGCGAAAGGAAATACCCGTTGCGGCTTCGGCAATGCGTTTTAAGAGCAGATAGCCGGGGTTCGAGTACGCCCAGCCTGTTCCTGGCGCAAACAATAGCCCCTGCTCATAGGTGGCGGCTGCAAACTGGTCAAACGACCAGGGCACGGATGGAGAAGTGCGTACTGCCTCGTGGTAAGCCTGCAAAGAACCGTAGTCTGGAATTCCGGCAGTATGGTTGAGCAGTTGGCGCAGAGAAATGCAATCGGCTTGAGCAATGTTGGGAAACCACCGCACCAGAGGGTCTTCGAGCGATAGCCGTCCTTCCTCCTGCAGCAGAAGCAATAGAGCCGCCGTAAAGGTTTTGGTAATGCTGTATGCCAGGAAAGTAGGCTCATCTGGGATCGAAGCTGGCAGCCAAACTGATTCAGGCTTTGCGCCTGGCTTCAGGGCAACGGCAATCCCGGCAATGCCCCGATCCTGAACCCGATCGTTGAGTATCTGAAATAGTGGTTCCCTCAAGTTAGTCACTGCATCTCTCCCGTTCACCGTTGACCTTATCAGCAGAACCGGAAAAAACTAAAATTGGCTCGATCGCCTTAGCAGCCTCGCTTCTCAACATGAAAAAATCATAAGAAACGATCGCTAATGCAACCAAGCCACGTTATTTATCTTTTGTTTTCCTTATGCCAGCCCGACTAGCTTCTCGCTCAGAATCCACATCCGCTCGGCTTTTTCGTCATCGCGTGCCTGCGGCGAAACCTGACGAATAAATGATTTGCCGTCTTTCTTCTGGCGGTTGCCCCAGCTCCAATACGCGCCCGACTGACGGTATGCCGGGTCTGCCAGCACCATTGCCACCCGTTCACCGGACAGCTCCTGCGATACATAGCCGCCCGTGACGTATTTTTGGAACAGCGGGAAGATTTTCTGGAACAGCTTGTAGTGGTTGCGGAACAGCGGCGTATCTGCCACACAGCCGGGATAGAGCGAGCTAAAGGTAATTCCGGTGGAATCATGATGACGGCGGTGCAGTTCGCGCATGGTCAGCACGTTGCACACCTTGCTGTCTTTGTATGCTTTGACAGGTTCAAAGGCTTTGCCATCTGCCATCGTGATCGGATCTTTGAATCCGGCTTCAAATCCTTCAAAATTGCCCAGGTCGGGACGCGGAGGAATCTTGCCGCCCAGTTCATCTGGGTTGTGCGTCACCGTGCCTAAAATGACCAGTCGCTTATCGGACGCGGGGGACTGCTTCAGGTCGTCTAACATCAGATTGCACAGCAGAAAATGTCCCAGGTGATTTGTTGCCATGCTCAGCTCATAGCCTTCTGGACTCCACAGGGGCTCTTTGATCAGCGGCATATAGATTGCGGCATTACATAGTAAAGCTTCGAGCGTTCTGCCCGTTGCCCGAAAGTCCTTAACAAACTGCCGCACACTTTCTAAAGAGCCAAGGTCGATATGAAGAATCGTATAGCTATCTTTCGGGATGCCAACGGTTTGGGCAGCATTTTCTGCTTTTGCTAAATCTCGACAAGCCATCACCACGAACCAGCCACGCTGAGCCATTGCTTTGGCGGTATAAAGCCCAACTCCTGAAGAGGCTCCGGTGATAATCACCGTAGGTTTCTGACTTTGTGACATTCTGTTTAAACTCCGTTGACCGACGTTGACTGTTTCTAGATTCGCATACGAGGGGGGCATTTGAGGTCGATCGTCTCACTGCAAACTGTTAGAAAAAGTAAAGCGATCGACCCGTCAAAGTGCAAATAGCCCTGTCATCTCAGCTCTGATTCAGGCTTGATTCTAAATAAAGGACTGTATCTTTAACCGTTAATAAATATGAAGCGTCGTTTCTCTTAATTTCACTTTGTAAATGATTTTTTGAATCATCGATCGAATTGAGAATTGCTGCGCGGCAAACAGAAGGATTGGAATAATCTTGCAGCCCTAACCATTAAAATCCGAGCGACTCCCAATCCTTCTACAAGACGTTTTGCACCGCGTTTGATAGGGTGTTTGAAAAGTCCTGATTGTCACCCGGACTGCCCTTAGCCTTCTATCCTCGGGAAACCGGGCTTTCTGCCAAGTTTCAAAGCCCCCATTTCCGGGCAACTCAGCGAGCGAGGTAGCACAGGGAACCCTGCTCAAACCCCCCTGACCGATTCTGCCGAAGGTGGTCTATATCACAGCATGATCGGCTGAGGGATGAGTACACTAGCCTCTGAGAAATTGAACTTTTGTAAACTGTGCTACTGCGCTCGCCATGATGGATCCGGCTCTTTGTACTGCTGAGTCTGTCAGCTTGTGGACTCGCTCAACGTCTCTTCTGGTCAGGCTGCTGATGAATCCTCAGTGGGTGCTGCCGCCCCTGATGATCTGGATCATTCTGCCCTGGCTGCTGCGAATTTTTCGGCGCAAATGGCTGTATAGCGGAACGGGTGCGGTGCTGCTGCTGGTTTATCTGCTGCTCGGATCGCCGCTTACGGCAAATTTGGGAGAACGGTTTCTCACCGGGGCATTTCCCGGAGATTCAGGCGAACCCGTTGAGGCGATCGTGATTTTGGGGCGCGGAAGGGAGCTAAGACCCCAGCGTGTTCAGACGGCGGCAGCGCTGTGGCGAAATGATGTGAAGCAGTTTTCCCAGGTGGGTCATCGCGCTCCCCTGATTTTTGCCAGCGGCAGAGGCGATGCCCTAGAAATCGCTGCTATGCTGAAAAAAGGCGGCATTCCTGCTTCAGCGATCGACGGCGAACCCTGCTCGCGCACCACCGAGGAAAATGCTCAATTCACGGCTGCCTTGCTTCAGCCCAGAGGCATTCACCGAATTCTGCTGGTGACAGATTTGCCCCATTTGCGGCGATCGTGGCTCACCTTCCGCAGTTTAGGCTTTGAGGTAATTCCCCATGCCAGCCCCCTGCCGCCGCAATTCCCCGAACGTAAAACGGCATTTCTAGTCGTCAGAGAATGCTTTGGCTTCGTGACTTACGGCTTGCTCGGACGCTACACGCCCCGCAGTGTGACCGAAACTCCAACAGCGATCGTCCAACCTGCTCAGCCCGTTGCCGAAACAGAAGCGTTTTTTCCAGTTGCCATCAGATAAAGCAGTGCCATTCGCACCGCAACGCCGCTTGTCACCTGTTGGGAAATCAGGCTGAACTGCGGATCGTCCATCAGTTCGGAGCTAATTTCGACACCGCGATTCACTGGACCTGGATGGAGGACGCGCACGCCGGGCTGACAGTGCTTCAGCCGATCGAGGGTGATGCCAAACTGCTGATGATATTCCCGCAGACTGGGCAGCAAATGCTGGGTCATGCGCTCCCGTTGAAGCCGCAGGGTCATGACAAAATCGGCATCTTTCAGGGCGGGGCCAAGCGATCGGTGAATGATCAGTTTGCGCGGCAGCGCTGGAGTAGACTCTGATTGTACAAAGTCTGAAAATTGCCTGGGCAGTAGTGTGGGTGGACCTGCCAGGTGAACTTCTGCACCGCTTGCCGTCAGGCTCCACAGGTTCGATCGCGCTACGCGTGAATGCAGGATATCGCCGACGATCGCAATTTTCTTATCCTTCAGCAGCGAAAGTTTGGGCGTTTCAGGATCAATCAGCGTGCAAATGGTAAACAGATCCAGCAATGCTTGAGAGGGATGCTCGTGCTGCCCATCCCCAGCGTTGAGAATGCCTACTCGCGTTTGCAGCCGATCCATTTCTTGCGCGATCGCCAGGGGAACGCCTGCTTCCTTGTGGCGAATTACCATCAGGTCTGCGCCCATTGCCAGGTAGGTTTTTGCCGTATCCAGAATCGTTTCGCCTTTAGTTAGCGAAGACGTACCGGGAGCAAAGTTGAGCGTATCAGCAGACAGTCGCTTTGCCGCGAGTTCAAAGCTGCTGCGGGTGCGGGTTGAGGATTCAAAAAACAGATTGGCAACCACCTGTCCCTGAAGAGCAGGCACTTTTTTGGTGCGTCGAGACAGCACTTCCTGAAAGCTGGCAGCCGTTTGTAGCACCACATCGTACTCAGACGGTTGAAAGTCAGCCAGGGAAATAATGTGGCGGCGCGTCCACCCTGTCGTCATACTCAGTTTCCCCAAGCGGATCTTCAAAATTGTACTGCATGGGGCAAAGACTGTCTGAAAGGACTGTCTAAAAGGACTGCCCGAAAGAACTGTCTAAGAGAGAATTGCTCTAGCGTTTCCGTCCGAAGAGGCTAAAGAGCCCTCTATTCGCTGGCTTTGCTGAGCTATTTGCAGTTGGGGTCTCTAGGGAAATTTTCAGCTTTTCAGCGTAGTACACTGCCAGGGGGTCTTGTGGATTAAACTTGAGGGCTTGCCGGAAGTGAACTTTCGCCATGCCTGCCAGGTTTTGCATCAGGTATGCTTTCCCCAGCAGCGAATGAAATTCAGCTCGGTTTGGCTCCAGCCGGATCGCATCCCGCAGTTCTGCCACTGTCTGAGACCAGTTTTCCTTTCTGCCGTACTCCCGCGCTCGCTGGTAGTGTCGCTGAGCGTAGTTATCTTCGGTTGCGTTTATTTCTTCTTTAAGAGCCGCCTTGGTCGGACGCTCGATCGGCGCGGAAATAATTCCAGTCCGTTTTTCGAGAATCAGGAGTTCGCCCATTTTGAGATACAGATAGATGAGATTTAGCTCAGTGAGCTGTTGGGTCACAGACTCAAAATCACTGAGCGGTAGAAATTGCGATTCAGACAACCGGGTGACTGCCTGCTCATAAAAGACATCAACCTGGGGCACGGGCGTTTTGATCAGGCGTTGTCCCACTTCCGTCTGGGGCAAGAGTGGTTCGTCTTTATTAATACGGCGTACCCGGAAGCGCAGGGTTGCCACCATATCGGCTCTGCCTTTCTCCTGCTTGAGCTGCTGATAGGCAGGGTTAACCAGACGAGCTAGCAGTTGAGTCGCAAAGTTTCGATCGCTGACCGACTGAGTATAGCTATCGGGATGAAGCAATTTTGCGATGGTGCGATATCGCTTCAAAACTCGGCGATCGTCTGAAGTCACGGACAGACCCAGAACCGCATAGGGATCTGAAAACTGCGTCAGCCAGTCAGGGGAGAAAGAAGTCTGCGACATGGAATCGATTCTCGGATAGTTGAGATGCAATAAATGGAAGAAGCAGTAGAAATTCCAAAAATGGATTAGGAAAAATTGATGAACTGATTGCTATTAAGTAAGTCTGACTCCTGTTTCGCTCACCTGCCGACGATCGAACAGCCGTCGTGCTGGAAGCATATCCAAATCAAGGAGCTGAACAGACTCGCAACAGTCACCCAGCTAATCCAGTAGATGCAGAAGACCCTTTAAAGGCTCAAATCAGAAACGACGCTAGAAGAACAGCTTGAGTGAAGCTTTAAGCCGTGTGATCAAACCACCCCAAATTCGGCAAAAGACATGGTCAAGTCAAGCAACACTGATGCAGTGGGGATACCGGAGGCAAAGTCAGCAAATGTTTTTTAGATGCGCGACCGTAATGACTGAATACGCCTGGTGAGAAGCAATTAAGGCAATTATGCTTCAGAAAAGGATGTAAATCGGCAGTTTCACAATTTAACTTCTCGACTTTGCTTTTTCGATGACCCTAATTCACACACTACAGGCTAGGCTTCACGGCTCAGGCTGCCCTCGCAAATGCAGGTTTAAAATGAATTTTAAGATTTTGTAGATTACCCTTGCAAATTACGCTTGCTGTAAATATTTGCTGTAAGAACTTTCAGCACACAAGGTAAATTGCTAATTCAGCAATAAATTAGTTTTTTACAGACGATGCTTTAGACCATCATTGTTTCAGACCATCATTTTAGACAAGCACTCCTCCTGAGCAGCATAGTAACCAAGCGTATTTACCGAGCGGATTTACCGGGTAGACACTCATTGGATAGACCACTTACTGGGTAGACTTAGTGGGTGGAACCACTGAGTGAACTTTGCTTGGTATTTCCGTATCTTTGCGTAGTCTACAACTCTTTATTCCTGCATGACACGCCTGATCCAGAAATTTACTGTATCTTTAGAATGCAAATCTGCCTAAAGGCTTGATCGGTGTGCATTTCCAGGGATAACTCTGTCAAGTAGGCTGAAGAATACGGAGGAATGGACGATCGATTCGGATGTTTATTTTGTCTCCGCTAAGCGTTATAGAATGGCAATTCTTGTGACGCGATCGAAACTTTTGATGAACTTGCAGTATTTTCTGGAAGACTTAACTTAAAGGCGAGTTTGCTCCATGCTGAAAAAACCGAAAGACCGTCGCGTTGCTGCCTTGCTGGCACTGGCTGGAGCCGTCTCTCCCATCTCTGGCTGGCATAAGTTCTACCTGGGACAACCGGGCTGGGGCTGTCTTTATTTCACCCTATCACTGGTCAATCCCTGGAATCCGATTCCCCGTATTGCCAGTGTGATCGAGGCAGTTTGGTATCTGTTTCATGGGGAACATGCGGAATCGAGTTTATCGCTTTCCCTGCCCTCCCCCCGCTTCGATCGCCCTTCTAACCCAGCCGCAATTCATCCACAGCAGGTCACGGCATTTGGTGATGCGCTAAGAGAGCTGGACACCCTACGGCAAGAAGGACTGATTTCAGAATACGAATTTGAACAAAAGCGGCGACAGTTGCTCGATGCCAAGTAGCTCCCCTTTCGGGGCGATCGTGCCTGGATACTGCCTCAGGCAATCATCTTAAATCTGAAGATTCAGAAGATTCAGAGGAAAGCAAGCAATGGGACTTTCAGACTGGCTCAATGGTATGACGCAGGGCAAGCCGCTGCAAAACGCGCTGCACCCCCTTCGATCGCGCCTGCTCAACGATCCCTACTACCGAATGCAGTCCCTTGAAGAAGTGCGTCTGGCTGCCGCTCTAGGGATTCGGATCGACGTGAATCAAGCCTCGGTAGACGACTGGCTGCGCCTGCCCGGACTCTCGATTCATCAGGCTCGATCGCTCGTTGCCCTGACCCAATCCGGCGTTGCGTTTCACTGTCTGGAAGACATTGCCGCAGCTCTCAACGTCCCCCTTTCCCGCCTCCGCCCTCTGGAACCTGTGCTGCAATTTTGCTATTACGCCCCCGATCGTCCTGATGCCCTTCCTCGCCTCAACGCCAATACCGCTACCTTAGAGGAACTTATGCGCCTGCCCCCGATCGACACCGCCTTGGCAAGGGCGATCGTTCAACACCGGCAATCTCACCCCTACCGCAATCTCCCCGATCTCCAGCAGCGCCTTCACCTTTCCCCCCAACGCACCGCTGACCTGATGCACTACCTTTTCTTTTAACCCCTCATCTTCTAATCCTTCGTCCCCTCACCTACTCTCCATGTCCCTATTCCAAAAAACATAAAGAAGTATCGACCTTTCCCCCCAAACCTTTGTCATCTGCGCCACGATAGATCCAGAAGTCATTCAGACAAGGCTGGACATGATTGAACATGATGTGGTGATCGTCGGGGGAGGACTGGCAGGATCGCGAGCTGCGGTAGAAATTGCTCGCACCGATCCCCGTCTCAGTGTGGCAGTCATTGCGAAAACCCACCCGATTCGATCGCACTCGGTCGCAGCACAGGGCGGCATGGCAGCAACCCTAAAAAACGTAGACGATCAAGACACTTGGGAAGCACACGCCTTTGATACCGTGAAGGGTTCTGATTATCTGGCAGATCAGGATGCAGTCGAAATTCTCACCCGTGAAGCTCCTGATGTGGTGATCGACCTGGAGCACATGGGCGTGCTGTTTTCCCGATTGTCAGACGGACGTATTGCCCAGCGAGCTTTTGGTGGACATTCCCACAAACGCACCTGCTACGCCGCCGACAAAACCGGACACGCCATTTTGCACGAATTGGTGAACAACCTGCGCCGCTATGGGGTTCACATTTACGACGAATGGTACGTGATGCGCTTGATTTTGGAAGAGGGACAGGCAAAGGGTTTAGTCATGTTCCGCATTCGGGACGGCAAGCTGGCAGTCGTACGAGCAAAGGCAGTAATGTTTGCGACGGGCGGCTACGGGCGCGTTTACAACACCACTTCTAACGACTACGCTTCCACAGGAGACGGACTGGCAATGACTGCCGTCGCTGGGCTGCCGCTGGAAGATATGGAATTTGTCCAGTTTCACCCGACAGGTCTTTATCCGGTAGGGGTTCTCATTTCAGAGGCAGTCCGGGGGGAGGGCGCATATCTCGTTAATAGCGAAGGGAAACGCTTTATGGAAGACTATGCTCCCAGCCGGATGGAGCTTGCGCCACGTGATATTACTTCCAGGGCGATCGCCAGAGAAATTCGGGCTGGACGCGGCATTCACACCGACGGCAGCGCAGGCGGACCCCTTGTGCATCTGGATGTGCGGCACCTGGGTAAAGAAAAAATCATGAGCCGGATTCCGTTTTGCTGGGAAGAGGCGCATCGTCTGGTCGGCGTGGATGCGGTCAATCAACCGATTCCGGTTCGTCCCACAGTGCATTACTCGATGGGCGGCATTCCCACTAATACGGAGGGACAGGTTCGCAGCAGTGCCGAGGGCTTAGTCGAAGCCTTTTTTGCAGCGGGAGAGACTGCCTGTGTTTCGGTGCATGGGGCAAACCGTCTGGGCAGCAATTCGCTGCTGGAATGTGTGGTGTACGGTCGTCGAACCGGAGCAACGATCGCCCGCTACGTGCAGGATCGCAAACTGCCCGAAGTTGATGAGAAAAAGTACATCACGCAAGCAGAACAGCAGATTCAAGCCCTGATAGCGCAGCCTGGAGAATATCGAATCGACCAGATTCGGCAAAGGTTCCAAGACTGCATGACCGAATACTGCGGCGTATTTCGCACTGATGCCCTGATGCGGGAAGGACTGAGCCAACTTCAAACGATTCGGCAGCAGGCACAGCGAGTTTATCTGGATGACAAAGGCAAACTCTGGAACACCGAACTGATCGAAGCTCTGGAACTCCAAAGCCTGCTGATTGTGGGTGAAATGATCCTCACCAGTGCCCTCAATCGCCAGGAAAGCCGGGGGGCACACTCACGAGAAGATTTTGTCGATCGCAACGACACCGATTTCCTCAAACATACTCAGGCATACTTCTCGTCCGCCGGAATTGATATCCGCTATCGTCCGGTTACGATTACCATGTTCCAGCCACAGGAGCGAAAATACTAGCAGTTAAGGGCAGAAGGTTGTTTGATAAGGCGCATGAGCCGTTAATTTACCAAAGTCCTTCTGCTCTCTCCCGGCTAAAAACCAGCGTATCTCGCGGAGTCGAAGCCAGATTCGGACGTATCATCGCGCGAGGTACAGTTTTCTCGTATTGCAAACTGCTTTTCTCTAAAACCCTTGCCGATGCTCGGTTATCAATATCGCAGGTTGCCCAAATGCGATCGACATCTGGTAAGTTCATCAACCAAGACATGACAGAATGAACCGCTTCGGTTGCATAGCCCTGTCCCCAGTATTTCCGATTTAGCACGTAGCCAAAATCCGCCTCAGACTGCTCAATTCGACATGATATTGTGCCAACTGCTTGATCTTCTGGCTTAACGGTTATTGCCCAGCAAAACTCTTTGCCTGTATTCCAGGAGCAAATACACTGTTCTAGAAAAGCAACTGCATCTTGAATAGCGGTATGGTTGCGCCAGATCATATACCGGGTTACTTCAGGATTGCTGCCATACTCAAAGACCGCTTCAGCATCGCTGAGCAGCAGACGACGGAGGATAAGGCGGTTTGTAATCAGGGTGTGCGGAGCTTGAATCACGTTTCACTTTTCATTAGCTTGTAATTTAATTCAAGATGCTTATTCAAATTTCTGTAAATAAAGGTACAGATTCTAAAAACTGTTTATGAAATGGTTTCCCAATAGCATGAAGTGATAACTAAAGCATCTTGCTCCTGCTCGCACAACCATCTCAAGAGTGATGCTCTAATTAGGAAAAGTAACTGCGATAAGTGCGTCAAAAAGCTTAAAAGATTTCTGTTATTTCTTAAACAGGATAATCCTTGAAATGTAGTTTCAACTGAGCTATAGCATTCTTTAGGCTATCTATCGGCTCTTTATTGCTATTTTCCAATTTATTCCGCGTTCTATTTCCGCATCTTTTCCCCAAAAACTACGTGTTCTACCTGCAACGCGTTCGGGTTGAATGATACGACCTTATCAATTTCTGAAGCGATCGGTTTCATTTCTAGGGAGTTCACGTTGATGCAACAGTCTCAAGAATGATGTTGACCATCAGAAATTATCACTATGATGAACGAAAAAAGAATAAATGGAAAAAACGGATGGGAGAAAACGTGAAAATTTTTGTTATTCATTTGTTATCCCATGAGTATGAGACAACATGAAAGTTGGCGTTATTTCTGACACTCACGGTTTAGTTCGTCCTGAGGCGATCGCTGCCCTGGCAAATTCTGAGCTAATCCTTCATGCCGGAGATATTGGCAAGCCCGAAGTGCTGGAGGAATTGAAAACGATCGCCCCCGTGATCGCTGTGCGCGGCAACAATGATAAAGGAGCGTGGGCAAACGCCATTCCCGAACGGGAAACAATCGCGATCGAAGGGCTGTCTGTTCATTTGCTGCACATTGCAACTGAACTCGACTTCAACCCCATCACGACGGGGGTGCAAATTGTGATTAGCGGCCATTCTCACAAGCCCAGCATTCAAGATTTGAACGGAGTCCTGTTTCTTAATCCAGGCAGTGCCGGACCCCGTAGGTTCAAGCTACCTGTGACGATCGCCCAGCTTCAAATTACAGGCACATTGGCTGAGGCGGAAATTGTGCCGCTCGATGTCTAGGGATTGTCCCTCTATGACGGACGAAAATCGCGCAGCATTTTGCCTAATTCCATACCGTGTGCTTCTTCCTGACCAATCATCGTGCGGGCAAATTCTTCAAGATAAATGCTGGCATCTTCCACAACTTCTAAAAGCTGTTTGTAAAGTGCAAGAGCTGCTTTTTCGTGATTCACACTTTCCAACAAAATATCGTAAATTTCGTGTTTATAGGTTTCTTCGATCGGCGCAATTTTCAAACTGGGATGTCCGTTTAATCCCGTAATAATTTCACCTGCCTGCTGAGCATGAAGCAGCGATTCGCTTGCCTGAGCTTTCAGAAATGCGACGATCGGGATTCGATTCGGTCCAGTAACCATCAGCGAATAGTGCGTATAGCGAACCACGCCTGCTAATTCGGCTTCGAGAATGGCATTGAGGGTGTTAGTGGCAGCCTGGAGATCAAGTTCTTTCATAAGGCGAATCCCCCTTCCGGGAACTGTGAAGCAATCGATTTTACGTCATACCGATTTAAGTAACAAGCGCAGGCAGTTAAGACCGGAGTAAAAGACGGCTTCTTTTCTATGCTGTGGTTTTCGCTTGCACTAACTTAGGAATGAAAATCCTTCGCAATTGTACAAGCTGATATTTTTCATAAAATGCAGCTTGTGGCTGATTTCAGCTTGAATCCCCCCATAGAAAAGGGAAGAATTGAATTAACAACTCCTCCCTGACGTGCGCCCTAAACAGGTTTTCGATCCGGTCATTGCAAACGATGTTGCGAATTGATCAACCGATCGTGAAATTAAATGTGCCGTTTGTCGTTAGCAAGCCATCGCTGACGCTGAAGCCAAAGTTGTCAGAAACGATAGAAGTGTCGTAGAAGAAGAGGCGGTCAATCAAAGCGGGACTCCCTCCACCGATCCAGGCAGCATTGTTGCCCGAAACAACAGGTATTCCCTCAACAGCTGCACCCCCAACCAGATCCTGGGAATTGCCTGCAAGGATGTCATAAACTGCTGCTTTGAATCCGCCTCCTGATGTGTTGGTATAGCCAACTTTGTTGCCGTCAAAGCTCGTCACATCAGCAGTAGTTGTAGACGGAGGAATAATTCGGGTTGCAGCTCCGCCGATCGTGAACAAATAAATTCCGTCGTTGGTTCCGCCTGCTGTACCGCTGCGTTGGAAGACAATTTTTGAACCAGAGATGAGCGGGTTAGTATCGTTGTCTGCACTGCCGTTAATTGAACTGACTCCGCCTGATGTGGTAACGTCTGCATCATATAAAATATCGGATTCAGTTGAGTTCCGACGTTCCCAGGTTACAGCGGAACCCGAAATCTGCGCTCTGCGATCGGTATAAGCAGAGTTTCCAACACTCAGTTGAGTTTGCGTTGGTCCTAACGTCGCCAGATCATAATAAAAAATTCCATCATCTGCGTTTGTCGATGCGCCTGCGATATTATCGCGCTGAAACACTAGTTTGGAACCAGATAAAGCAGGATCAATATCGTTTAAGGTTATGCTGTTGTTAACTGCTCCCGAAGCTCCATCGCTGAGCCGATAGTACCGAATATCATGCTCTCCTGACGGATACCTCCGTTGCCAGACCACAAAGCTGTCCGAGATTCTGGCGTTCGTGTCTGCTAGCGGATTGTCACTCAGGCGTGTGGTTGCTCCAGATGTACCGTTGTATAAGTAGATTTCAGCATCTGTGCCTGTGCCGCTCTCCCAGACGACATTCGAGCCAAAAATTTTGGGCCCACTATCTTCTACTGTGTTGTCACTGAGTTGAGTGATCGCTTTATTTATGCCGTTGTAAAAGAAAATTTCTGTGTCCCCAGTGCTGTCCTTTGCGCCCCAGACTACATTAGAGCCAGAAATCTGTGGGAAAGCATCGCTAGATATTTGTCGACCTGCATTAGGAATGTCCTTGGCAGAGTTTTGCTTGTAGGTCAGCTTGTTGGTGTCAATGTCAGTCTGCGTGAAGGCACTTCCCACTCCAAGCGGGGTTCCGTTAAGGAAGAGCGATCCAGAAGCAGGCAAACTGGTGACACGATACAAAAGCTGGTCTGCGGTTTGCTGCGTGTCGCTAGAGAACAGATTGGTTCGTCCGATCGTCCCCGTTCCATTGCGGCTGACGATTAGTGCTGTGTTAGTGCCGATCGTTGGCGCAGTATTGGTTGGAATTCCGCCACCCGGAGTTCCACCACCTGGAGTTCCGCCACCCGGAGTTCCACCGCCTGGAGTTCCACCGCCTGGAATTCCAGGAAGTGGAATTGGTGTTGCGGCAACCTGGAGCTGATAGCCTGTACTCGCTTCCTTCGTGTTTAGCCGAATATAGAACGTGCCTGCCTCCAGCGTGGTTTTAATCGATTCTGACAAGCGATCGGCTCGGCGAGAAGAGGCAATGACTTTGCGGGTGCTATCGAGTAGCGACACATCAACATTCGATCGCAGCTTTTTCAGGCTCAAATCCAGGCTGCTCCGGCTGGTCAGATTGAACTTGAAGAAGTCGCGGGGATCACTACTGCCGCCGATCGTTTCTCTGCGCGTCTTTGGACCCGTTGCCAGGTTCAGCGATCGGGCGGAGAGCAACGTATTTCCAGAATCTCGTGCCATAGGGGGCCTCTTTTCCATAAACTCCTGCTTTTGTCAACAGTTGAATTGGGGATTCTTCCGGAAATATTTACAATCCTTGATTTTGTGATTGAGGATACAAACTGCTGGTCATAAAAAATCGCCCTTCAGAACTCAGATGAAGGACGATCGATCGTTTTTGGCAGAGCTTTTAAACCGCTGCCTGCTGACGCTGATACAGCGACCAGTAGAGTCCCTTTTGCTGAAGCAGTTCATCGTGTTTGCCCCGCTCAACAATCACGCCCTTCTCCATTGTCAGAATCAGGTCAGCTCGTTTGAGGGGCGAAAAGCGGTGGGCAATCATAAACATCGTGCGTCCGGGAGAAACCCGCTTCAGGTTTTCTAAGACTTGCTGTTCGGTTTCGGCATCGAGGCTGCTGGTAGCTTCATCCAGAATCAGAATCGGCGCAGTCGAGAGAAACAGTCGTGCCAGAGTAATTCGCTGTCGCTGTCCACCCGAAAGTGAGGTGCCGCGTTCGCCTACATTGGTTTCGTAGCCGTTGGGCAGGTCGCAAATAAAGTCGTGTGCCACAGCCAGCCGCGCCGCTTCCACTACCTGTTCTGCAGTGACTTCCGGATTGCCCAGCGTAATGTTCTCCAGGATTGTGCCGTTAAACAAGAAGTCTTCTTGCAGCACGACAGCAATTTGAGGACGCAGTGATGCCAGATCTGCACTTTTGACATCAAATCCATCAATCAAAATTCGCCCGCCTTCGGGCTGATAGAGCCGCTGAATCAGCTTCGACAGCGTACTTTTCCCGGAACCGCTTCGCCCCACAATACCGACAAACATTCCCGGTTCCGCATCAAAGGAAATGCCGCGCAAAATTGGCTCCTGCGCTTCCTGGTAGCGGAAAAACACCTGCTCAAAGTTAACCTGACCTCGCAGCGGCGGCAGCATTAGTCCGGTTCCTGGTTCTGCTTCCGGTGCAACGTTGAGAATATCGCCAATCCGATCGACCGCGAGCAGCACTTCCTGTAAACTCTGCCAGAGCTGCACCAATCGCAGCAGCGGACCCGTCACCCGACCAGACAGCATTTGGAAAGCGACTAATTGACCGATCGTGAGTTCCTGCTTGATTACCAGATGCGCCCCAAACCAGAGAATCAGTAGGGCAGAAAAGCTGGTGAGAAAATCGCCGACGTGGTTGCTGATATTCGCCGTTGTGGCTGCTTTGAATCCGGTACGAACAAAGCGGGCGTAAAGTCCTTCCCAGCGATCGCGTGAGGTTTTTTCTGCTGCATGTGCCTTCACCGAATGAATCCCTGTGATCGTTTCCACCAGGAAAGACTGGCTATCCGCGCTTCGGTTAAAGGTTTCATTCAGCCAGGTTCGCAAAATCGGCGTAGCGATCAGCGTCAGAATTGCAAACAGCGGAATCGCCGCCAGCGCAACCCCGGTCAGGGTCGGGCTGTAGTAAAACATCATCACCAGATAAATCACGGAGAAGATGCTGTCCAGCACCACCGTGAGAGCCGTACTGGTCAGAAACTGACGGATTTCCTCTAGCTCCTGCACCCGCGCCACTGTATCCCCAACTCGACGCGCCTCAAAGTAAGACAGCGGCAAGCGCAGCAAATGGCGGAAAAGCTGAGCCGACAATGCCATATCCAGGCGGTTTGTCGTGTGGGTAAAGATGAACATCCGCAGGATGCCCAGCAATGCCTCAAAGACTGCCGCTCCCAGCAGCGCGAACACCATCACGTCCAGCGTAGGAATGCTGCCCTGCACCATCACTTTGTCGATAATGACCTGAGTGACGACGGGCGTAACTAGACCCAAAAGCTGAAGCGTAAACGACGCAATCAAAACTTCGGTCAGCAGCGTCCGAAACTTCCAGACAGCGGGCAAAAACCAGCCCAGGTTGAACTGTTCCTGCTTATGAATTAGCTCCGCTTGCCAAAGCTGCCCATCCCAGGATTCTTCGACCAGCGCACGTGGCACGGTTTCACAGGTGCGCCCCGGATTCATCGGATCGCCAATAATTAGACGATCGCCCCGCACGCCATAAGCCACGACCCAGTGTTCCGGCTGCTGCCACTGTAATAGAGCCGGGAATTTGATTTGCCGCAGATCCGTCCAGTTGCCAATCAGCAGGCGGCGAAGCTGAAACCCCGCTTTTTCTGCCCCGTCGATCACATTTTTGGGACGCCGACCGCGCAACTGTCGCTGCATCCATTCCAACTGCACGGGCGTATCGAGGTGCTGTGCCAGCATTGTGAGACTGGCGGCGGCGGTATTCAAGCCCGCAACAAACGGATAGCCGGAAATGGGCTGGGGCGCGGCGGAATAGTTTGGCTGATAGCGCGATCGTACCGATGCCCAAAACTGCCGTAGCTCCGTTGTATTGAGCAATTCCCAGTCCGACTGGCTCCACTCGGCAACCACCACTGCTTTATCGGCGGCTCTGGCTTTCCACTGGTCGGTCAGGTGCAGCAAATCGCCAAACCAATCCCCTGCTTTTAGCAGCACCGGACTGCCCTCGCTGGGAACCAGCCGCACTTTGCCCGTCAGCACCACAAACTGACTGCCCGGCGTTTCCGTAGACCAGATCACTTCGCCCAAATTACAGGAGCGGGTCTTGGCCCGACCTTTAAGCAAAAGCTGCTGCTCTGGATTCAGCCAGGAAAGGGGCGGATTTTGCCAGTCGAGATTGGCAAGCAGGTCATTGGTAATCATGCATTCACCTGAATCTTAATCGGTAGCGTTTGCATCTTCTCGCCCAGCCATTGTTCAAATAGCTCATCCTGCAAGCTCTGATGAAGCTGCGGATCGTCGAGCGTTGCCGGAAGCAGTGCCTCCACGCGAAATAGCCCCCAGCGTTCTTCCATGCCAATCGGACCCACGACCTCCCCTGGCTGTGCCAGATCGATCGCCGCCCGCAGAATATCGGGCATGGTGCCGCGACTGACCGGACCGACCATTCCATTCATCAGGCGATCGTCCGTGAGCGAATAGTCTTTGGCAAGCTGCTCGAAGCTACTACCTTCCTGCAACTGACTCTTTAATTCCTCTGCCAGTTCCTTATCTGCAACAATAATTCGGGAGAGAACGACGCGATCGAGGAACACCTTGCGTCCGATAAAGTATTCCTGCAATTTCGGCTCGGTGATGTCGTCTTTGAGCTTTTTCAGCCGAAAATTGGTCGCAAGCTGGGTGTGGAACGCTTCATAGGTCAGCCCGTGTTCGTTGAGCCACTGCTGAAACTGGTTGGGGTCGGTCAGCTGGTTTTGCAACCGGAAGTCGATCACGGCTTGTTCGATCGCTACCGAACTCATGGCTTGTTGGCTTTGCGCCTGAAGCTCGCGCTCGATCACAAATTGCCGCACAATATCACCAATAAAGCCGTCTAGTTTGCGGCTTGCCTGTAAATATCGAAAGATTTGCCCGATGGTGATGGGCTGTTCGTCAATGGTCAGAAAGGGTTCGGATGTCATGCTCATCCTAATAAAGCGTCATAGCTAACCCATTATGCCCAAATCCACTCGTCCTCATACAAATTTCAAAGTTTGGTTAAGTGGATCTACTTGACCGGGGTCTAATCAATGAGTGGTTCTACGGAATAGCCAAAACTCATCTGCTTCTTTTCTCCGGCTCTCCCTCCTAGTAGGCAAAAATCAGTTTTGTAATCGATATTTGTAATCGATCGCTAAAAAACTTTACCTTCCTCTGATCTCCAGAACCCATAGAATAAGAAGACTTAAAATTTAGTCATTTGAAACAGCGACTTCTAGCAGGGAAAACTAGCGGGGAAAACCGATGTCTGATCGCCCGATTATTGTTGGCATTGTCGGAGATAGCGCAGCTGGAAAAACTACTCTGACACGTGGCATCGCTCAGGTATTGGGCGAAGAAGATGTAACTGTAATCTGCACCGACGACTACCACCGCTACGATCGCCAGCAGCGGGCAGAGCTGGGAATTTCTGCGCTCCATCCCGACTGCAACTATCTCGACATTATTCAGCAGCACCTCAGCCTGCTCCGCAGCGGACAGCCGATTCTGAAGCCGATTTATAATCACTCGACGGGGATGTTTGATCCGCCAGAGTACATCAAACCCAGCCGCTTTGTAATTGTTGAAGGGCTGCTCGGCTACTCGACACGCGGAATGCGTGATTCTTACGATGTCAAGGTTTATCTTGCGCCCCCAGAAGAGCTGCGAACTAACTGGAAAATTAAGCGAGACACCCGCAAGCGCGGCTACACCGAAGAGCAGGTGATGGATCAGATGCGTAAGCGAGAATCCGACTCGGAAGCTTTTATCCGTCCGCAGCGACAGTGGGCAGATGTCATCGTATCGTTTTACCCTTCCAATAGCGGCACTCCGCAAGACGATTTGCTGCTGAATGTACGGCTGGTGTTGCGCCCGACCATTCCCCATCCTGACTTTTGCAATATTCTGCCCTGCGGTGCTCCAGTTAGCTCTGCAGTGCGCCTCGGACTCGATCGCGATATGGGTAAACCCGTAGACCTGCTAGAAATTGACGGTCACGCTACCTCAGAACAGGTGCAGCAGCTCGAAAGAATGCTCTGCAACGAAGTGCCTTACCTGGGTAAGTTTTGCAGCATTGCAGGCAGCGAATCGACGATCGGCAAAGTCGTCGGCACTACGGGCGAAACGCTCCAGAGCTATCCACTAGCGATTACCCAGCTCCTGATCACCTACCACATGCTAAAGGCACTCAACCTTTAAGCTCCGCAAGTTCCCCTACTTCTTCCGGCAAAAAACACAATGAATTGGCAGCTAATCTGGTAGCGGAGGGAGTGGCAGTTCTAGCGGAGGCAGCAGAGGCAGCGATGAGTAGAACACGATTCATCGAATATTTGCTCAGCTAAACTTGACATCAATCGGCAAATACAAGTCTAGATGGAGATGGCAAAAGATTTTGGTTCTCTGGTTCCCCGCAGTGGCTTAGCTGGGCTGTGGGATCGGCTTATTGGACCGGGTGCTACCCCAGCCGAAAATACTTTAATCGTAGTCAGCTCTATTGCGGGTACGTTTGGGGCTGTACTGCGACTTTGGTGGCTAGGGTTTGACCCCCTGCATCTCGTTATAGGAGCCATCCTCAGTTTTGACATCCTTGGTGGAGCCGTTTGCAATGCAACTGACACTACAAAGCGATGGTATCACCGACCTGAAGTGACCTGGGTTCAACACCTTGCCTTCGTCCTGCTCCACCTTACCCATGTAGCGATCGTCTCGTGGCTTTTTCGAGATTCGCCTCAGTTCGACTGGCATTATTTTGGCTTGATTAGCTCTTACCTGCTTATTGCGACCTTAGTTGTAGTGTCTGTCCGCAGTTACCTTAAACGACCGATCGCCGCAGGGCTATATCTAGTTGTCATTGCGATCGAGCTGTACGGGATTAGCCCAACGCCGGGCATAGAGTGGTTTATTCCGACCCTGTTTCTGAAGCTATTGATCGGTCATCTCGTTCCTGAACAGTTGCAGAGCCCTAGGATGCCTTAGCGGAGCGGAGCGCATTACTCCTCAAAAGCCAAAAAGCTTTTACTCGTCCGCTAAATTATACGCTCCAGGCTTGCGCCGCTGCTTTGCGGGTGTTCGGGTCATTGAGTTTTCGGTTATGAAATCCCTATCGCGGATACTTCTGCATCAGTTCACGCACCTGCTCCGCATGATAGGAACTGCGCGTCAGCGGCGACGAAACCACCTGCAAAAAGCCAATCGCTTCCCCAAACTTGCGCCATGCGTCGAACTGCTCCGGCGGCACAAACTCCTGAACGCCTAAATGCTTCTGGCTGGGCTGGAGATATTGCCCGATCGTCAAAATGTCGCAGTCTACCGATCGCAAATCCTGGATCACCTGCCGTACTTCTTCGTCAGTTTCGCCTAAGCCCACCATGATTCCTGACTTGGTGTAGACCGACGGAGCACTCTGGCGCGACTGGCTCAAAACTGCCAGCGATCGGGCATAGTCTCCTTGGGGGCGCACTCGCCTGTAGAGCCGGGGAATCGTTTCGGTATTGTGATTGAGAACTTCTGGCTTCGCCTGCAAGATCAGTTCCAGTGCAGTCCAGTTGCCGCACAAATCGGGAATCAGGACTTCGATTGTCGTTTGGGGAGAAACCGATCGCACCGCCTCAATACAGCGAACAAACTGTGATGCACCGCCGTCGGGCAGATCGTCCCGGTTCACCGAAGTAATTACGACATGATTGAGCCGCATTCTTCGCACTGCTTCAGCTAAACGATCGGGTTCGCTGGGATCGAGTGCCTTCGGCTTTTTCTCAAAGTCAATGTCGCAGTAGGGGCAGGCTCTCGTGCAGGCTGGACCCATAATCAGAAACGTAGCGGTTCCAGCGTTGAAGCACTCACCAATGTTGGGACAGGATGCCTCTTCACACACCGTATTCAGTCCCAAATCGCGCAGCACTTCTTTAACGTTACCGACCCGCTCCCACTGCGGAGCTTTAACTCGTAACCACTCTGGCTTAACTATCACAAAAATCCTGGATCGATCGCTAAATGAAACAAATCCATCTTAACAGCAAGCGATCGACCCATTGTTACACTTCTAGACTTGTGGGGCTTATGAATTGGTCACACCGCTGCCAAATTTTTCTTCGTGCTTCGAGATTGCCCAGAGCGCGTGAATAGTTCCGGGAACCCAACCCAGCAGAGTTAGCCCAATATTAATAGCCAGTGCGCTACTGACGCCGTAGGTAAACAAAATTGCCACAGGAGGTAGAACGATCGCCAAAAGGTATTTCAGAATTTTCATTGGTTTTTCTCAACTTGACACTGAATAACCTCATTGTTGGCGATCGTCCTGCAACCTACCTCCTTCATGGGGACGATTATCGGCTTACTACTTTTTGCCGAACCGTTGCGTGATCTAGCACAGGCTGAAGGATGTGACCGTTAAGGGGCACTAAGCCCATTGCCTTCAGGTCTGCTTCAACCATCAAATGCACGAGCTGTTCAAAGGTAACGCTCGGTTCCCAACCCAGCTTAGTTTTTGCCTTGGTCGGGTCGCCAATCAGCAGATCCACTTCTGCCGGACGCAGATACCGCTCGTCAAACTCCACATAGTCCTGCCAGTTCAGATTCACATAGCCAAATGCCAGGTCGAGGAATTCTTTTACAGAATAGGTTTCGCCTGTCGCGATCACATAGTCATCCGCCTGCTCTTGCTGGAGCATCAGCCACATGGCGCGCACATAATCTTTGGCATAGCCCCAGTCCCGCTTAGAGTCCAGGTTGCCCATGAACAGCTTGTTCTGCTGTCCTGCAACGATTCGCGCTAGGGCACGAGTAATCTTACGGGTCACGAAAGTTTCACCACGTCGGGGCGATTCATGGTTAAACAGAATGCCGTTGCAGGCAAATAGCCCGTAGGATTCGCGGTAGTTCACCGTTTGCCAATGGGCATAGACCTTTGCACAGGCGTAGGGACTGCGGGGATAAAAGGGCGTGGTTTCTTTTTGAGGCACTTCCTGTACTTTGCCGTACATCTCGGAAGAACCAGCCTGGTAGTAGCGAACTTCGATTCCGGTACGCTGCTGGTAATCGCGAACAGCTTCAAGCAGGCGCAACGCTCCCATTCCGACAGAATCGACGGTGTATTCGGGGGAGTCAAAGCTGACACGAACGTGGGATTGGGCTCCCAGGTTATAGATTTCGTGGGGTTTAATTTCCTCTAGAATCCGGCGCAGCGTCGTCCCGTCGGTCAGGTCGCCATAATGCAGGAACAGGCGGGCTTGCTCTTCGTGGGGGTCGTCGTAGATATGATCAATGCGATCGGTATTGAAGGTCGAGGTGCGGCGAATAATGCCGTGAACTTCATAGCCCTTCTCGAGCAACAGTTCGCTTAAGTAGGAGCCATCCTGACCCGTAATCCCCGTAATCAGTGCGCGTTTCTGTTCAGTCATGCTGCTTTCTTTTGTATAAGGACTTAGACGATTGGCAAGCTCATCGTTCTCCCGACCGTTTGCTAAACCGGGGGGCAAGCTTGTATTGTTTTCCCAGTCATTTGCCGGGTCAGGCGACGTTTTCTAGGTCAAAGTCGCTTTCTGATAATTATGCAAACCCGTGATCATGCGAACCTGCTGTGATGTCAAAGTAGTCGTCATGTCAAATCCAAGATTGTCATGAACTAGCATTCCCGCAGACAGAGCTTTAATTCCCATCGGCTGTCCGATTCGTAACAGAACCTTGGCGAGAAACAGCTTTCGAACGTCAAAGGTCAACAGTTTGTTGAACTCAAGGTGAACTCAAAGGGAGCTGACCGTACGATCACTTCAGCCACCACTTGAACTATCAGAAGAACGAATTGGCGCTCCTTCTTTGCATTATTTCACGGGATTCAGAAGCATATCCGTATAGTTGGTCTTGAAGGTTTTGTAAGTGATTAATAAAAATTCGGTGAAAGCCCGCCCTGCCCGGAAGCCTACAAAATTCGATACAATCCTGAATCTGGAACACCGCATTGGTTTTCTGATCCTTTTCTTCTATCCTGCTTCTTTTGGTCATGGGTCACACGCTGGTCGTTAAAATTGGCACTTCAAGTCTGGCTCAACCCGACACCGGATTTTTGGCATTGGCGACGATCGCCCAGCTGGTTGAAACGCTCAGCCAGCTTCGGCAGCAGGGGCATGATGTGATTCTGGTCTCTTCGGGAGCAGTCGGGGTGGGCTGTGCCCGGCTAGGGTTAACCGAGCGTCCACGCAGCATGGCCATGAAGCAGGCAGTCGCAGCCGTAGGGCAGGGTCGCTTAATGCGGGTATATGATGACCTGTTTAGTTCGCTTCAGCAGCCGATCGCCCAGGTATTGCTTACCCGCACTGACCTGATGGAGCGCAGCCGCTATGTCAACGCCTACCGCACCTTTCGGCAACTTTTGAAGCTGGGCGTGATTCCGATCGTGAACGAAAACGATACGCTTGCCGTCGAAGAACTCAAATTTGGGGATAACGATACCCTTTCGGCGCGGGTTGCCAGCTTGGTGGGGGCAGATTGGCTATTTTTGCTTACCGATGTCGATCGCCTTTATTCCGCCGATCCGCGTTCCCATCCAGACGCTCAGCCGATTCCCGTGGTGGAAGATATCGAGCAGCTCAGCCAGTTTGTAGAAGTGGGTGACCAGGGCACAAGCTGGGGCACAGGCGGCATGGTGACTAAAATTGCAGCCGCCCGCATTGCCACACTCGCTGGAATCCGCACCGTGATCACCGAAGGTCGATCGCCCCAAAATTTGCTCAAGATCCTTGCAGGAGAGTCGATCGGCACTCGATTTGAGCCGCAGCCCGATCGCGTTAATGCCCGTAAACGCTGGATTGCTCATGGTCTGGTTCCTGCCGGAAAGCTGGTTTTAGACCCAGGGGCGATCGTGGCAATTCGGGATGCCGGAAAGTCGTTGCTGGCGGCAGGAGTGCGCGAGGTAGAAGGCGAGTTCCAGATGCACGATGCAGTGTTACTTTGCGATCGATCGGGTCAGGAAGTGGCGCGGGGCATTGTCAACTACACCAGCGGTGAACTGCAAAAGATTCGCGGCTGTCATTCCGAGCAAATTCCAAAAATCTTAGGCTATGGTGGGGCGGAGACGGTAGTGCATCGCGACAACCTGGTGTTAAGCAGCTAGCCGAAATTCTGGGTAGACGGGTGTGTATGGGGTTGTTTCAGGGCACTCTACAGCAGAACCCCTTTAGAGGGTTTATACTTACCCCAATCGACAGATGAAATCGCTAAAATAGCCATTACTTCGGTTTGCTTTCCAGCTTGAAGGGGCAGTTGCTCTTGGAAAGGACTTCCACCTGTGCTTAAAGAAGCTTCCTTTGATCGAGACAATTTTATTGCTCCATTGGTTCCAACAGTCTCTTTTGAGAATCCGGCGGGTCTCTACGTCGAGTTTTAGCACTTTCAGTCGCAACACTCTAAGCCTGTGAACGACTCAGGATTGAATACAGCCGTTAAACGACCCAGATTAATGTCCGTCGTAGCGTCCATTTTCTTAAGGGCGATTTTGTGATGATGACGGATGCTAATGTCGGGCGAGTTTTACACGATCGCTATCACCTGCGGCAGTTGCTCGGTCAGGGGTCGATGGGGCGCGTGTACGGAGCCGATGACGACGCGCTGGGTGGGATTCCTGTTGCCATCAAATTTCTCTCTCAGGCATTGCTGAATCAGCGAATGCGCGATCGCTTCGAGCGAGAAGCAAAAACCTGCGCCCAGCTTGGACAGCGCAGCATTCACATTGTGCGTGTGACCGACTATGGGGTAGACGAAGAAGGCATTCCGTTCTACGTGATGGAGTACCTCAAAGGCTCTAACCTCAGCGACTTGGTCGCGCAGCAGGCGATGGTGGTTCCTCGCTTTCTGCATCTGCTGAAGCAAATCTGTCTGGGGCTACAGTGCGCTCACCGGGGAATCCAAATCGAGGGACAAACCTTCCCGATCGTTCATCGCGATATTAAACCCAGCAATATTCTGGTGACGCAGAACGATAGTTTAGGGGAACTCGTCAAAATTCTGGATTTTGGTATCGCTAAGGTACTTCAGCCCGAAGGTCATCAAACCAACTGCTTTATGGGCACGCTTGCCTACTCGTCGCCCGAACAAATGGAAGGACGTGAACTTGACGCCCGTTCCGATATCTACAGCCTGGGCGTGCTGATGTTTCAAATGCTGACAGGCAAAATGCCGCTCAACGCCGATACCCACTCGTTTGGGGGCTGGTACAAGGCACATCATTTTCAAAAGCCCCAGCCGATCGCTACCGTCAACCCCAGCGTCAAAGTGCCAAAAGTCCTTGAAAATTTGGTGATGGGCTGCCTGGAAAAATCGGCGGGCGATCGTCCTCAGTCAGTTGCCGAAATTGTAACCGCGCTTGGACCGCTCGAAGAACGATTTGGAACCGGGCTGCAAGTCGCTCAGCGAATTAAAGCATCCCTGTCTCGCCTGCCTGTCACCCCAGCCGCTCAGCCCTCGAACTTCCTGGAAGGCGATGAACTCTATCGGCTCGCTACTTGGCCCCCCCAAATGCCGATCGCGGAGATTGTCTTTCCCAAGCCAATGCAAACCAGCCAGGGAATGCTGCCAACCCTATGGGTGATGCTGCCCCGGATCGAGATTCACAAGCGCGTGACGTGTAGCCGCTATAACCAGTTTCTTTTTCTGGAAATGCCGCATCCGATGCTGCTGTGGCTTACTGTGCTTTACAACCGGGAACATGAGCCACGCTGGTTGCCCTGCTATCTCGATCTGAAAAGTCCACCGGGTCGGCAAATGGCCACGCTCTTAGGCACCACTGGACAATACCGCATCCTGTTTTTCGCCCTTGAGGATCCGATGCGCTGTGCCAGCATTCAGTCAGTGTCGATCGCCCCAGCTCAGTGTCAACTGCTGCATGAATGGGCAATGGTAGGACAGGCATCTCGAATTCCGCCTAACCCAACGGTGAGCAAGGATTTGCTAAAGCACGAGCTAGAAAAAATCAAGCCTCAGATTCTCACCAAGCTAGAGACGCTCTACAGCAGTGGCTTCACTGCCTTTAAAAGTCCATCGGCATGATTAGAACTGCAGCATGCTTTAAAGGCTTTGTCGAATGGGCTATCCCTTAGGAATGCGGAAAATAAATGATGGGATGCCAGCTTCGCCGCAGCATCTCCCCTGCAAAACTGGGGGTTGGGAGTTCGCTCAGCTTGCCAAACCGTTTAGAACTTAGCGTAATTGCGCTGATATCGTAGTCGATCGCTGCTAGCAGAATTTCGGCGACCGGTTCACCCTCGAGCACTCTGGTGTGAATCGTGAGGTCGGGCAAGTCCAGGGTGGATTTGGCAGCGGCCAGTCGAGTTTCTGCGTCTTTGATCTGATAATCCTTGGGAACTTCTCGCCGTCCACTAGAGCTAACGACCCACGTCAGGAGGCACTCTTTTAACGGTCCCTTGCCAGACTGAGCAAGCTGACGAATTCGCTGTAGCAGGTATTCTGCTTCATTGGAACTGTCGTAAGGAATCAGGAAATATCGAAAAAGGTTTTGGCATCGTAGTGCTAACTCTTCCACCATAAAAGTCGAGAGGAGCTGTGGTCGAAAAACCATCACCGGAACAGAGGTGCGCTGGCACACTCCAACTGCTGTACTGCCAAACAGTTTTTCGGTCAATAAACTCCGGGCTGCTGTTCCAAGCAAAATCAAATCAGTCGCATTGTCCTGGGCAGTCTTCAGGATCGCATCTATGGGGCGGCCCCACTGCACCTCAATTCTGACTTCAACCCCATCTGGCACTGCTTGTTGAGCGACTGCAAGGCGATCGCGAATCTGACGCGCTTTGTCCGAATCGATTCTGGGAATTTGCCGATCGCTGTCCAGCGGAATCACATGAAGAAACGTGATTTGCTGAATGCCGCTTGCAGCAAGATTCGGTACAAAATGCACCATGCGCTGCAAACCATCAATGAAATCAGTGCAGATAAGAAGCCTTTGGAACATGGTAGCAACTAAGCAGGATGACTGTTCCTCTTAACCTACCATTCCTGCTGGGAATTCAATTCTCTAAATGCGGTGATTTTTGCGAGCAACGGCTCCAGTAATGCCCTTTCTCCGGTTGGTCATCTCTATTGCTGAACCTAAGAAATTTCAGCAGCTTTATCGCTCGAAATGACGATTTGAGAACAGTTCAATCGTTGAAATAAGTTTGAATTTTGGTCTAGTCTTGAGCGATCGGGTATGAATAATGCTGTTTTTCTTTCCCCACTTTTCCCGATCAGTCTGACCCATTGTCTTTTTGAACTTACGCCTGAGCCACCTGTTATCTGTGTCTTTTGACTGTATCGACTATCTCTTCAGAAGACGGCTTGCGGCTTGATTAAAGGCTATCATCATTAGATTTTTAAGCAAATGAGCTTCCGAGTTGACGCCCCAGCATCCCCAGCCCCTTTCTCTTCTGGAACAAAGCAAGAGAGGGAGGTCGTCCACAAGGTCGCAGACGATTACTCGTACTGGTTCGCAGTCTCAATTCCCCACTGATGCTTCAGGAAATGCTTGTACATATTTTCCTTTACCATCATTTGCTCATAGAGCTTGATTAAGAAATCTTGAGCCTGCTCACGGCTCATCCGCTCGACTTGAGTTTCAAACGAACGAAGGTTGAATTGCTGTTCTAGTGAGAGTTCGATAGGCTGACTCATAATTAACTCCAAGTTGAAGTGAAGTAGTGAACCGAGGGACTCAGGCATGGAGCAGAGCATCAAAAAAGACTTTTGCTTCTAGCTGCCTGGTGAATGCAGTGTTCCCTAAACAAATACAGGTTATCACTTGCATATTACAGAAGATAACAATTGTTTGACAAAGCGACCACCCCCTACATAGGTATTTCTCTAGGATGAAGTATTTGTAGCAAGGGGCGCGCTCGAAGAATGTTCGGCTTGAACAGATCGCTTAAATCTTCTTAACAAAAGCGATCGAGGCCTGCTCCTGCTTGAGAAAAAGAAGCTTTTGGGGAATGGGAGATCAGAAAAACTAATCTATTTCTTCGGAAAGACTCATTAAATCGTGTGACTCCAAGCCCATTTTCACGGTCTCGATCAAGTTGTTTACTGTCCAATAACCTCTGAGGCAGTAAAGACGGCCTGAGGCGACAAAGCCAGCCAGGCGAGAAACAGGCGGAAATCAAAAAAGCCTACAGCTCGATCGAGTGCAGGCAAAAAACTTATTCGGATCATAAGGTTGCAACTGTGAAATGGCAGTTGTGAGCGCGACCGTCAGGTTAAAACGGACCAGTTAAGACAGGCCCAGTAAAACAAACTCGGCCAAGCCAGATTAGCGCATTGCCAGTGCAGGCTCGAGCTGTCCCGCTGGTTGCGAAACATTCTGAACGATTTGACGACGCTGTTTCAATGCCTGAAGATGCTGCAAGAGTGCTTCTGTTTCTGCCTCAAGATGCATTAACTCAACTTGATGAGTTGCCTGGTAAGGCAGTTTCCGATTGGGCGATGGCTGGAATGAAGATGATGCAGCCATTCTTTGAGCCGATTCAGCGGTAACACCAGAATTAGAAGAAATTATGCTGTTCATTAACTTGGACTAGTAATTATTACTCATTCACACCACAGGGGTATTCTATCTTAAACCTGATTCCAGATTGTAATCAGTGGGTAAATTGACCGGAATCAAGATGTGTCGGTTCCCGAACTGGCTAGGCCCTAGCTTGAGCAATCCGCTCCCGAAACTCATCTGCCTTTGTAGAGAGATCGGCTTGAGTAATTTTTTCCTGCTGACCCAAAGCCAGCCATTTAAGCTGCACTGTTTGACTATCTGCTTCTGCATCACCCAGAACGAGACAGGCAGTTGCGCCGCTCCGATCGGCACGTTTCAGCTGTTTGCCAAACGCACTGCCACTTAAGTCCAGCTCTACTGAAAAGCCCTGATGCCGCAGCATCTGCGCAAGCTGGGTTGCCTGAGCTTCTGCCCGATCGCCCCTTGATACTAAATAAAAATCCAGCGGAGCTGCCGGAGCTGCCTCAGTCGCCTGTCGCAGCAGAATGATGAGCCGTTCTAAGCCGATCGCCCAGCCGACTGCCGGAGTTTGGGGTCCACCCAGCTCTTTCACCAGCCCGTCGTAGCGACCGCCGCCGCAGACTGTATTTTGCGCCCCCAGTCCCGTGTCGGCAATGATTTCAAATGCCATGTGGGTGTAGTAGTCTAAACCGCGCACTAGGCAGTGATTCAGCCGATAGGCGATGCCCAAATCCGTTAGCTGCTGCTGCACCTGTTCAAATCGCTGCTGGGAGTCTGGCGAAAAGTGATCCCAGATTTTAGGCGCGTCCTGGACAATTTGCTTTGTTTTGGGGTCTTTGCTGTCGAGGATTCTGAGGGGATTTCGCTCCAAGCGGTTTTGGGAATCGGTATCCAGGTCTGCCTGATAGGGCATGAGATAGTTGATGAGTGCTTCGCGATACTGGCGGCGATCGTCTGGATCTCCGACTGAGTTCAAATCCAGGCGCAGGTTGTCTAAACCCAGGGTTTTGAGAATGTCGATCGCCAGCGCAATCACTTCCACATCGGCACGGGGATCAGCACTGCCGATTGATTCGATCCCAAGCTGGTGAAACTGTCGCTGCCGTCCTTCCTGGGGCTGCTCGTAGCGAAACATGGGTCCGGTGTACCAGAGCCGCTGAGTTTCTCCCTGGGCATAGAGGCTACGCTGGATGTATGCCCGCACGGCTCCAGCAGTGCCTTCAGGGCGCAGCGTGATCGATCGATCGCCTTTATCAAGGAAGGTGTACATTTCCTTGCCGACCACGTCGGTGGCTTCCCCGATTCCGCGCTCAAACAAATCGGTCTGCTCAAAGATAGGGGTGCGAATTTCTCGATAGGCGGCGCGGCTAAGAATTGTCCGGGCAACGGACTCAACCCACTGCCAGTAGCCCACCTCATCGGGCAGGATGTCGCGTGTTCCCTTAATGGCTTGAATTCCGCTCATGGATCAGATCTAGAGAGTGAAAAAGGCGATTACCGCGCAGGGGAAACTGTTTTGCATCGCTTTTGCATCAATTCCCAAGCAATAAATCTTAGCTCAACTCGTGCGGCAGGTGATCGCCCCACCCTCTAGGAATTCAGCCGTTCCCACCCTCCAAAGCGATCGGCATAGTAGCGCAGAATTTGCTCGACGCGCTGCTGAGCAGTTGTATTTGCGGCTGAGGTGTAGCGGAGCCAGAGTCCGCCGACCTGACTTTCTTGATAGCTGAACTGTTGAGAAGTTTGCGGCAGCAAGTCTGCTTCAACCCCATCAACCTGTCTCAGGTGGGCAGCAACTTCGCAGTAGACTGCAAGCGGTAACTGGGGACAAACCAGTCGAACAGGAGTTAAAGAGGCATTCATTCAAGCAGTTTCGGTGAGGGGGCATGGGTTTGTGCAGGTATTACCCATTCTTTCACAGGTTTCTGACACTGTGTTTTCTAAGATACAGATTTCTGGGATACAAACTTTCGGGATACGAAAGGTTTTCAGAAAGCGAAAAGATGGAGTCGGTTAGAGCAAATCTTCGGTAGCCATTATTTCTTCTTCAGGCATCTCTGTGGCAGGCGGGAGCGCGTCTCTGGCGATCGGTAGCGTACAGCAGTTAACTTCGTCAATGCAGACTTTGCCCCACTGCAATGCCCAGCGCACCAGTGCCACTCGATTTCCGGTTGCGGTCTTGGTCAGGATGTTGCTGATATGGTTGTCTACGGTGCGTTTGCTAATGTCAAGCTTTGCAGCGATTTCCTGGTTAGTTAAACCAGCCGCGACCAGCTCAACGATTTGGAGTTCCCGCTCGGAAAGGCTTCCAGCATTTTGCGTCTCGCCGCTCATTGTCATAACCAGTGCTCGCTTAACTGCAATGTGTATATGTACTTAGTCTAACTGTCTTCATTGTAGGCATTTATTCTGAGATCGCCGCATTGTTATTAGAGATTCTTTAGCTCGATGTTGGGCTGACTGAGCCTTTGACGGTTTGGGCTGCAACTGGGAACGGCTTCTGCGGGATAAGCGTCCTGAGTTCGATAGGATAAGGGATGATTTTGAAGTCAGGTTTTGTTTCTCGTTTTTCGCATGAGCAACCGCATGAGCAATTTCCGCCGCTTGATCGGTGTTGGAGCTATTGGATTTGGGATAGCGATCGGCATGACATTTCTTGTAGATAGTGCTAGAGCAGAACAGCCCGCCAGTGCAGAACAGCCGCTTTCGGTGGTCTATCCACCTGACCAGCACGAAACCACTTCCGATCGCATCTTTCTTATCGGCACGGCTCCGGCAAGCGAGACGGTTATGGTCAACGGACAAACAATCGATCGCAGTGCGGCAGGACATTTTGCGCCCAGCTTTCCGCTTCAGATAGGAGAGAATGTTTTCACGCTCCAGGCTAGCTCCCAAACGCTGACCTTGCGTGTCATTCGCACGTCTGGCCAGCCGCCTGCTCCTGTGGGAACTGCTTTTGCAGAAGGGTCGCTCTCCCCTGCGGAAAATATTGCTCGCCTGCCTAATGAGCCGATTTGCTTTAGTGCGATCGCGCCTGCGAATGCGACTGTTTCGGTGACGCTAAAGGATCGATCGCTCCCGCTGTTGCCTCAGCCCAATGCGGTTAGTTTGCCGCCCAATGCTGCCGTTCTGACGCTGCAAAACCAGCCGACTTCATCGAATGCAATGTCAGAGGCGATCGCCTATGAGGGCTGCACCACGTTTCCGTCTGAACTTCAGCCGAGGTTAAGCGATGGGAATGCGATTCAAAGCGGTTTTATGCTCGCGCCTGCGCGTGGAACTGAGGATTTGGGCTTTCCCACTTTTCGCCTCAGCTTGAACGGGCAAACCGTAACTCAACAAGGCAGCGGCAAAGTGGAACTGCTCTCGCCGAATCAGCTTCAAGTGGTGGAAGTGACTGCTGATCCGGGAGCCGCCCGCACCGGACCTAGCACTGACTATTCGCGCCTGACTCCCCTCCCGAAAGGAACCAGAGCCTCCGTTACCGCCCGCACTGGAGAATGGCTGCGGTTAGACTACGGAGCCTGGATTCGCGCTTCCGAAACTCAAGTAATTGCCAACGCGATGCCGCCCCAAAGCCTGATTCGCAGCATTCGATCGCGTGAAGCCGGAGACTGGACAGAAGTGCTGTTTCCCCTCCAGGTTGCCGTGCCCTTGAGCGTACAAGAGGACGATCGCACCTTCACCTTGAACCTGTACAACACTACTGCCCAGACCGACACGATCTATATGGACAATGATCCCGTGATTCGGCGAATGGATTGGCAACAGCCCAGCCCCAATCAGGTGCAATACGTTTTTCATCTGAAGTCAGACCAGCAGTGGGGCTACCGGATGCGCTATGAGGGAACCACCCTGATTCTGGCATTCCGGCATCCGCCGACGAGAACGGGACGAGAGCTAGAAGGTGTTTCGATTGTCCTTGATCCCGGACATGGCGGGCCCGAAGATCTGGGATCGCGAGGTCCAACGGGCTACCCCGAAAAAGATGCGGTTCTGGTGGTGTCTAACCTGCTACGCGATCGGCTCGAAGCGAGAGGGGCAAGGGTTTCTATGACGCGAGAAGCCGATATCGATCTGGATTTGCGTCCGCGTATGGATTTTATTGATGCACAAGAACCGACGATCGCGCTCAGCATCCACTACAACGCGCTGCCCGATAACGGAGACGCAGAAAACACAGCGGGCGTTGGCACCTTCTGGTACAACCCGCAGTCCCACGACCTGGCGGTATTTCTGCACGATTACCTGGTAGAAAAGCTCGATCGCCCTTCCTACGGCACTTTCTGGAACAATCTGGCTCTGACTCGACCCACCGTTTCCCCAACTGTCCTCCTCGAACTGGGCTTTATGATTAATCCAGATGAGTTTGAGTGGATCACCGATCCCCAGGAGCAGGAGCGGCTTGCTGACGCGCTGGCAGATGGAATTCAGGCTTGGATTGATGCTCGGAGTTCGACTCCATAGACTCTCTCTAAGTGGTTTGCGGCGTGTCTCTAGGTGGTTTAAGGCGTGGCAATCCTACTATTGCCCTCTAAATCCCCCAACTTTGGAGGACTTTGAACGTGAGCGTGATTGGCTCGGTTCCCTCCAGAATTGGGGGCAGGAAGCAGTTTTGGGCACGCTATCTGTTTCAAACCTCTTTAACCATCCTTTTTACGAAAGTGCGTCTCTTCCGATCGCGAGCCAGATAAGGCAAGATAGTCCTGTTTAGCTAAATCGCATTTCGACTTAAAAACCCGGTAAACGCAAGTGAATTCGATTCCCCCATTTGATTTAACTGAGCAATACAAGCTGATTGGCGAAGAAGTGGGTGCTGCTGTCCTAGAAGTTCTCGCATCTGGGCGATATATTGGCGGCAGTCCGGTGGAGCAGTTTGAGCAGCAGTTCGCGCAGTTTGTTGGTACGGCTCACGGCATTACCTGCAATTCTGGAACCGATGCGCTTTATCTCGCACTCCGATCGCTCGATATTGGCGCAGGGGATGAAGTCATTACCACGCCGTTTACCTTCGTTGCTACGGCTGAAACAGTGAGCGCAGTGGGCGCAACGCCCGTTTTTGTGGACATCGATGCGGCAACGTTTAATCTGAATCTCGATCAGGTAGAAGCCGCAATTACCGATCGCACCAAAGCCATTATCCCGGTACATCTGTTTGGTCAGCCTGTGGATATGACGCGGGTAATGGAAATCGCCCAAAAGCACCACCTCTCTGTGATTGAAGACTGCGCTCAATCCACCGGGGCAGAGTGGAATGGGGCAAAAGTTGGCAGTATCGGTCATGTGGGCTGCTTTAGCTTTTTCCCAACTAAGAATCTGGGAGCCTGCGGCGATGGGGGAGCCATTACAACAAACGATCCGACGATCGCTAGCCGGGTGCGAATTCTGCGTGACCACGGACAATATCAGCGATATCGCTACGAAGAAGTTGGCGTGAACAGCCGCCTTGATGCAGTACAGGCAACCATTTTGCTGATTAAACTGCGCTATCTCAATCAGTGGAATGCCCAGCGTCAGACGATCGCCGATCGCTATACCCAACTGCTTCAGCCCCTCCCCGGTATCCAGTCGCCTCAAACGATCGCAGGCGGAACCTCGGTTTGGAATCAGTACACCATTCGGGTGCTCAGCAAGGGCAAGTTGTCTGATGAGCGCGATCGAGTGCGGCAACGTCTTCAGGAGCAGCAGGTCAGCTCCATGATCTACTATCCGATGCCCCTGCATTTGCAGCCCGTTTATGCGTCGCTCGGCTATCAGCCGGGTCAATTGCCCGTTTCTGAACAAATGGCGCAGGAAGTGCTGTCTCTGCCAATGTTTCCAGAACTTTCACCGCTCCAGCAGGATCAGATTGTTTACGCCCTAAAGGACAGTCTCCAATAACTTGCGAACTTCACCAAAACCGCCTGCTTTTTTCAGCAGAGTCCTTTCAGCAGTGTTATAGTCTCATGCGCGAGGGTTTGCCTTCTAAGCGGCGATCGAGGCAGAATTATCGCAGCTTGATTGCCAGGCTGAGACAATAGCCCTCCTATGAAAATTGCGTTTCATTCGTGGTGATGAGCACGATTGATCATGATGTCTCCTGCAAGAATCCAAGCTTCCCCTCATCCCTTAACTCTTTCTCTCACCGAGAGCGAAGGGGAGCAAGACAAAAGAGCCTCAGTAAGGTTCAAGTCTTTCTACGTTCTGGAAGAGGAATTTAAGGCGAGGGCCGCATTCGTGCAAGTGGTCTAGTCCCCAGAATTAACATTTTTAATAAGAACTAACAGATAAGAACCAACAAAAAAGTCAGGGAGTTAACCCTGACCGATCGCCTTAAGCGGAATAAAAGCAAAAAAGAGAACTGTTCGATAAAACGAATTACAGCAAAATTTGGGTTAAATCACGCCAGCGTTTGTCAAGCCCAGGATGACGCCTGTACCGATAATATGACCAAAGCTGGTCGCTGCCAGGATTGCTGCTGCACTCAGACCCAGCGTATCTGACAGAATGGGAATTCCGGGTCCCACTTTGGGATAGCGGATGCCCACCTTCCCGATCGCCAGAGCAACCAGGTTACAGGCAAGCATGATTAAACCAACGGTGGGAGTCCACTCAGGTAGTCTTGCAACAACATCAGCGATGAGAGCAGTAAACAAGGGTTTGTCTCCTTTGATTATTAACGATCGCTTGTTTCGGAGTTTTACCAAAAAACGGGACGCTATATCGAAGAATTGCAGTAATAGTTAACATTGGTGATCATTTCTGACCGCACAGGATGTGAGCTGATGAAGATTCTGGTGATGAATGCCGGATCGAGTAGCCAGAAAAGCTGTCTTTATGAGATTGGCGATTTGCTGCCGACACAGCCCCCAAATCCGCTCTGGGAGGCAAAGATTGACTGGACGCATCAGCCCAACGTGGCAGAACTAAGCGTCACGACTGAAGGCGGCAAGGTAAAAGCAGAATTACCCGCTTCGCCCCGGGCTCAGGTGATAAACCGTCTGCTGGAAACCCTCTGGACAGGGGCAACGCAGGTGATTGCCAATCCGCAAGAAGTTCAGGTTGTCGGGCATCGGGTGGTTCATGGTGGCAAGGACTATCACACAAGCATCCGGATCACGTCGGAGGTCAAAGCCACTATCGATCGGCTCTCAACCCTTGCGCCCGTTCACAATCCTGCCAACTTAGAAGGTATTGAGGCGATCGAGCAAATCTTAGGCGATGTGCCGCAGGTTGCTGTCTTTGACACTGCCTTTCATGCCCAGATGCCCGATGCCGCCGCGATCTATCCCGGTTCCTATGACTGGATCAAAAAAGGAATTCGTCGTTATGGGTTTCACGGCACGAGCCACCGCTACTGCGCCCAGCGCACGGCGGACTTGATGGCGCGAGATCTGAGCGAACTAAAGCTGATTACCTGTCACCTGGGCAACGGCTGCTCGCTGGCTGCGATTCAAAACGGGCGCAGCATTGATACGACAATGGGCTTCACTCCCCTGGATGGATTAATGATGGGCACACGCTCAGGCAGTGTTGACCCCAGTATTTTGATTTATCTCATGCGACAAGAGGGCTACACCGCCGATCGCCTCGATCAATTGCTCAATAAAGAATCAGGACTGCTGGGCATTTCCGGCGTATCTAACGATATGCGAGCGGTCATGCAGGCAATCGAATCTGGGAACGATGACCCCTCCGGGGAACAGCGAAGCTACCGGGCTCGGCTGGCACTCGACATTTATCTGCATCGGCTCCGAAGAGAAATTGGGGGAATGCTGATGAGCCTGGGAGGACTGGACGCACTGGTGTTTACGGGCGGTGTGGGCGAAAATTCTGCCCTGGTGCGATCGGCTGCTTGTGAGCCGTTAACCTGGCTAGGCGTAAAGCTTGATCCGGCTCAAACGGTTTCTTCGGAAGACGCCTTGATTTCTGCCCCTGATTCGGCAATTCCCGTCTGGGTGATCCACACGCAGGAAGATTGGACGATCGCACGGGACTGCTGGGAACTTCTCCAGGCTTAGCTGATTTTTATCCACTGATCGACTTGCACGGTATATTAATAAGCTGCTGTAATCGATGCCTTTTCCTCCATGACTGCTCAACCCAATATTCAGCGTATTTATACCGATGGAGCCTGTTCTGGCAATCCAGGACCAGGAGGCTGGGGCACGGTGATTTATTATGACGACGGTTCGGTGTATGAGCTAGGCGGAGCCGATCGCCAAACGACCAACAACCGGATGGAAATGCAGGCGGCGATCGCAGCCCTGGAATACTTGCTCAATTCCCCGCAGACCGAATCTGTGACGCTCTACACCGACAGCGAGTATGTCAAAAACGGCATTACCAAGTGGGTTAGCGGCTGGAAGCGCAAAGGCTGGAAAACTTCTGCGGGAAAGCCCGTTCTGAATCAGGATCTCTGGGAACTGCTCGATCAGCTCAATCAAAAAGCAGTGCAGCAGATTCCGGCTTTTAAGTGGCAGTACGTGCGCGGACATTCGGGCAACGAAGGCAACGAACGGTGTGATACGATCGCCCGTGCCTTTTCGCTGGGACAAACTCCCGCCTTGAGCCAAAAGACGCCGAGTCCCAGTGATCGGGGTTCTGGTAATCAGGGTTCCAGTGAGCGGGATCCTGTTGAGTGGGAGCCACAGAGCCGCATTTCTCCAGAAAACGGTTCAACAGCTCCAGCTATACTCAATCTCGCTACGGTAAATACTGACCAGACTCAGAAGGAAGCGATACAATCCTCTCAACCGCACAGACAACCCCACGAGTTTTCGATCGCGGATCAAGCCGGATCAAACTTAACTTCAGACTTAACTATGGTAGATTCCACCAACTCATCTGCGCTGACTGAGGGGTCAGACCTGCCGCGTGAAGTCCGGGTCTCGATGTTGCGAGGCCTAGTCGAAACGCTGCGAATGGCAGACGAAATTGCTCAGCAGGGCTACTTGATTACCAGTTCCGAGCTGGCAGACCTAATGGATGTGAACGCGAGCGCAGTGACCAGTCGCGGCGATAACTGGGTGTGGCGCAATTGGGTTGTTTCGCGAGTGCGGCGGGAGGGAAATCAGATTCTTTGGCAGCTCGAGCGGGTGGATTAGGGGATGAGTGAGGGAATGAGACGGTGAGGGGTGGAATCAGAACAATCGCTCTCTAGCTTTCTTGGCAGTTTGTCTGCATAATATCACCACATCTTGATCGAAAGGGCATCCTCTACGCAACATCTAGCGGGCTGCTTGAAGTGGGCTGGGCATCCAGCAATAATTTCCCTTAGGAAAAGAATATGAAATAGACTGGCAGGATTTGAGTGTAGGTGGGTGAACGTGACGATATTTGAGCATTCATTTTGTCCTGTGGCGATCGAGCATTGAGGTGAGCAGTGGAAATTAGCCTGGAAAACTTCTGGAATCAGGTTTTGGAGCGGCTGCAACTCCAACTTAGTCGCCCGACTTTTGAAACCTGGATTAAATCTGCCACTGCCGAGCGGCTCGACGATCACTGTCTGGTGATTTGCACCCCCAACCCCTTTGCTCGAAACTGGCTCCAGAAGTACTATGTCAAGACGATCGCCGAGGTCGTACAAGAGCTTTTGGGGCGATCGGTGGATATCCATATTGTGGTAAAACCGGGGGCAGAGTCCGAGGGTTTGCCCGAAACTTCAGAAATGGTATGGTCGCAGCCTGCGGAAGTTCCCCCGGCAGAACCGCCTGCCAACCGGGTGCGGCATACCGAGCTAAATCAGAAGTACATTTTTTCGCGCTTCGTCGTTGGTGCAAACAACCGCATGGCACACGCCGCTTCGCTCGCAGTGGCAGAGTCCCCCGGACGCGAGTTTAATCCGCTGTTTCTCTGCGGGGGAGTTGGACTGGGCAAAACTCACCTGATGCAGGCGATCGGGCACTATCGGCTAGAGATCGACCCGCGCTCGAAAATCTTCTACGTCTCAACTGAGCAGTTTACCAACGACCTGATTGCTGCAATTCGGAAAGACAGTATGCAGAGCTTTCGGGAGCATTATCGCGCAGTTGATGTGCTGCTGGTAGACGATATTCAGTTCATCGAAGGCAAGGAATACACGCAGGAAGAGTTCTTTCACACGTTCAACACGCTGCACGAAGCAGGCAAGCAGGTGGTTCTCGCTTCCGATCGTCCGCCCAATCACATTCCCCGTCTGCAAGAACGGCTTTGCTCCCGGTTCTCAATGGGGCTGATCGCCGACATTCAGCCGCCCGATCTGGAAACCCGCATGGCAATTCTGCAAAAAAAGGCAGAGTACGAGAATATGCGGTTGCCTCGTGAAGTGATTGAATATATCGCCAGCAGCTACACCTCTAACATTCGGGAACTGGAAGGGGCACTGATTCGGGCAGTTGCCTATATTTCGATTTCCGGTTTGCCGATGACGGTAGAGAACATTGCCCCGGTGCTTAATCCGCCCAGCGACCAGGTGGGAGCCTCCCCCGATGCCGTGATGAATGCGATCGTCGAAACGTTTGGCATCTCGATCGAAGATCTAAAGGGCAGTTCGCGTCGTCGAGAAATTAGCACGGCAAGACAGATTGGAATGTACCTGATGCGTCAGCATACAGGTTTGAGTCTGCCAAAAATTGGCGAAGTGTTTGGCGGCAAGGATCATACGACCGTGATGTATAGCTGCGAGAAAATTTCTCAGCAAAAGAATGCTGATCCAGAAATGGCAAGGAATCTACGTCAAATTAGCGATCGAATTACGCTTCCCAATCACGCTCCGAATCAATCCCGCCGCTGATGCCGGATAGGAACTAGTTTCTGTTGCTTTAGTCTTGCTTGGATTGAAGAATTTAGAGAATTCGCGGATAGAGCGATAACAGGTTGATAAAGCTGTTCGGGATTTACGAAATTTCCGATCTCTCTCTTGAGGATTATTCATAGCGAAAGACAGCGAAAAAACTCTGCTGCTCAACACGCTTTTCACTTCACCTAGCTGTCACTTATCTTCAAGGCCAAGTTCATGAAAAATAATCAGGAAACCTGGAAGTTTTTTGTTCAGGTCGCATTTAGTACGGTCGTCTTAACATTTAGCCTCTACAAACTCGCAGTTACCGACCAGCAGGATAGCTATCAGGCACTCTATTGGGGCGGCGTTACGGGAATTATGGCTTGGTGGATGCCTAACCCTGGTAACGGAACTAGCAGCGTCAATAGCACTCAAAATGGTTCCCAATCTGATCTAATCCAACCTCTACCCCCTGCAACTGCAAAAGCAAACGGTAAACCGCCGATGCAACCATCCGTAAATGTACAGGCTTTGCCGCACAAAACGGCTTAATTAAAAGGAAATTGAGCGATCGAAAACGCAGGTAATTTCCGAGATAAATTTTGCAATTCCGTACTTTCTCGGATTGATTTTGCAATCAATAAAAAGTCAATTAAGCGCGTGGAAATCGTGATTTGTTTTCCTTGAAAATAGTGTAGGTTGCATACAGTAACTCTGTTATTTTATTGCAACGCGGAGTCGATTTCCATGAAGCATATTGTTTTAACAAGGCTCCTCCCCGTGGCCCTGACCGCAGTCTCTCTTCCCCTGGTTGCAGGCAACTTTTCGTCTGCAAGTGCGGCTTCTTTGTCCTTTAGCGTCAGCCCGTTTACAGGCGATCCTGCCAAAATAAACTTCACGCTAGACGATCAGGCAGCCGGAGCTGGAAACATTCAGTTCAAGGTGGATGTCGATCGAACCGTTAATCTCGCAGATCTGCGGGGAATTTTCTTCAACATTAGTGATGATTCGCTTTTGAAGAATCTCACCATAACTGGAGCAAACGTATCCCAATTTCTCTTTGATGCCGGTAAGGTGAATGAGCTGGGTAACGGAAACAACCTGAACGGTGAGGGTAGAAAGGGTGAGAAGCAATTCTTTGATGCCGGTGTTGAGATTGGTACACAAGGAATTGGTGCCGGTGATGACATTCAATCGACAGTCTTTACCCTCTCTCATAAACTGGGTCACAAGTTAGATCTGTCTCTGTTTACGAATCAAAGCTTTGGGGTGCGCGTTCAAAGCGTCGGAACGAATCGTGAGGGCAGCAGTAAGCTGGTGGGAACCGCTCCCATAACTCCGACCCCAGCTCCAGCTCCGGCTCCAGCTCCAGCTCCGGCTCCAGCTCCGGCTCCGGCTCCAGTTCCGACTCAAGACTCGACTCCAGCTCCAGCTCCGGTTCCGGCTCCTTATATTCCTCCTGTCGTTCTTGTGTCGCCACCTCCAGCCCCACCTGCGAAGGTTCCCGAACCAGGTGTGACTACGGCGATCGTTCTAAGTGCGATCGGAGCAGCCAAACTATTGAAGCGCAGATCGGTTGAGTCGATGCCAAGCCATCAGGAGGGCTAAAGCACTCGCACCGATTCTTGATTGTGCATACCGAGATACAGTGATTTTTATTTTTTCAGGGTGCAGTTTACCTGGCAGATTTAATTCAATTTGTGTAATGCATGAGCCGTGCTAACTCCAAGCACGGTTTTTTAATCTAGCTCATGACTGGTTGGGGTAGCGAAATTTTGCGTCAGCGCGACAATCTCTTGAAACTGAAGGCGATCGACCAGATCACTCAGAGTTTGGGCAATTGCAGTTTGGTCTTCGCGCAATTCAAATTCTGTTAGCGTGAGCAGGCGATCGAGCCACTGGTGATTTCCCCATCGGTCTTCAACAATCAGACTGATTACTCACAACCGTACGAACCGTAACCCGTCAACTTGCTGTAAATTTGATCGCGTTGCCAATCAGGTTAATTAAGACCTGCCGCAGTTTCCCTTCATCTGCCTGGAGATATTCCGGAACATTCCCATTCTGCTCAAAAGTAAGTTCCAGTCCTTTTGCGTTTGATTGCAAAAGCTGATATAGACTAAAACTATTTTCGTTTAATGTTGTTCTACCTGCTTCAATCTTTGACATCTCTAAAACGTCATTAATCAGCATCAGCAAGTGTTCACCGCTGCGGTTAATCATTTGGAGCTGTTCGAGTTGGGCATGGCTAATTGCTGCATCGCGAGTCATAATCGGTGCTCCTTCAGGGAGATCTCATCCGATCGTTATTTGTACTGCTCCTCTAGCAGTTTAACGCTGGCATAAATTGCATCAATGTGAGGGGTTGGCGTTTGGGTCAGCCTTCCCAGTTCGGCAACAGACCCGACGATCGCGTCTACTTCGGTTGGTCGTCTGGCTTCGATATCTTGCAGCATAGAGGTTTTGTGTGCCCCGACTTCTTCTGCGCCCTGAATCCGCTGCTCCAGGGAAATGCCGAACTCTACGCCCAGCTTTTCAGCGATCGTCTGGGCTTCCTGCATCATGGCTCGTGCCAGATCACGGGTGAGGGCATACTGACAGATTTGCTCTAGGGTAGCGCGCGTGAGGGCACTGAGGGGGTTAAACGCCAGGTTACCCCAGAGCTTGACCCATAGCTCATTGCGAATCTGGTTTCGTACAGGAGCCTTTAAGCCTGCGTGCCGGAACGTTTGCGCGAGTTTTTGCAGCCGATCGCTCTTGGAGCCATCTAGTTCGCCCAGGGTAAACCGATCGCCTTTCAAATGCTGCACCACACCGGGAGCCGCCAGTTCTGCCGCCGGATAAACAATGCAGCCAATCACACGATCGACCGAAATATTTGCCTCGACTGTTCCGTCAGGATCAACTGCCCGAATCCGGTAATCTGCATAAGGGGTGTCCAGCTTGCGGAAATACCACCAGGGAATGCCGTTTTGTGCGGTGACGACGATCGTTTCCGATCCGTAAAGGGCGGGCAATTGGGGGGCGATCGCAGGGACACTCTGGGTTTTTAACGCGACGACGACGATATCCTGGGTTCCTGCCTGGCGAATGTCCTGGGTCGCAAACACTTCTTTCACCGCTTCTTCGGTTCCATTGGGCGATCTCAGTTTTAGCCCGTGGGTCTGGATCGCTTCCAGGTGCGCCCCTCGTGCGATAAGGGTCACTTGTTCTCCGGCAAGTGCCAGCTTTGCACCCAGATAGCCGCCGATCGCACCCGCCCCAACAATGCAGATTCTCATGGTGATTTGCCCTCTGCGCTTAGATTCAGCAGTTCTGCCATTTTGAGTCGTTGCAGCTTCCCGGTTGCTCCACGGGGGATCTCAGTCAGAAGGTGAAATTGCCGGGGAATTTTGAACTCTGCCAGATGTTCGGCGCAATAGTCGCGCAGCTCTTTCTCGCTCGCCGTCCGATCGCCCTTAAGCACCACTGCCGCATGGATATCTTCGCCCAGCATTTTATGAGGAACTGCAAAGGCGATCGCTTCTGCCACTGCCGAATGACGCAGCAGCAGGTTATCGACCTCAAGCGGAGAAATCTTCTCGCCGCCCCGGTTGATCAGCTCTTTAATGCGCCCGGTCAGGGATAAATAGCCCTCTGGATCAAGGTAGCCCTGATCTCCCGTGCGAAACCAGCGGTTGGTGAATGCTTTGGCGTTTGCCTCTGGATTATTTTCGTAGCCGTCTACGACATTTGCGCCGCGAACCACCACTTCCCCTAGTTCGCCGGATGCCAGGAGATTGCCTGCCTCATTCATAATTCCGACTTCAACACCGTGACCATAGCCGACTGTGCCTGCTTTGTGTGCTGCCGGAGGCATAGGATTCGAGGTCATCTGATGGGCAGCTTCGGTCATGCTGTAGGCTTCCAGCACGGGCGCGTTAAAGGTCTGCTCTAGCCGCTCCAGGATGATCGGCGGGAGCGAAGAACTGCTCGATCGAATAAATCTGAGGCGGCTGGCGGCGATCGCCTCTCGGTTGCGCTCTGCCCGTGATAAAAGAAGCTGGTGCATGGTGGGCACGGCGGAATACCAGGTTGGCTGAAATTCGGTCAGAATGCTCCAAAACTCCATTGCGTTAAAGCCATTCGGACAGATCACCGTACCGCCGGATGCCAGGGTAGACAGCATCGAAGCGACAATGCCATGCACATGAAACAGCGGCATAATGCACAAAGCGCGATCGGCGGCGGTGAGGCCGTAGGTTCCGATAATATTTGTCGCCGAGGCTGCCAGATTGCGATGGCGAATCGGAACTCGCTTCGGACGGCTGGTAGTGCCACTGGTGTGCAAAATCATTGCTACGTCTTCAGAAACGGCTAATTCCGGCGATTTTGCGGGTCGAGCGGCTCCTCCAGTTTTCTCAAAGGTCAGCATTCCGTCTGGGTTTGCTGTGGCTTTAATCAGCAGCATCTCTGGCAGGACAGACGACCGCGCAGCTTCGATGCCGTCATTAAGGGTAATCAGCGCGGCTGCCTGCGTGTCTTCATAGTAAAAAGCAAATTCTTCAGGCTTGTATTTCGGGTTGAGAGGGGCTGCTGTGCCGCACATTGCCGCCGCCAGATACGTGATGATCATCTCGACGCCGTTGGGCATTGCAATCACAATCCGATCGCCTCGACCGATGCCAAACTGGTTCAGCGTTTCTACCAGAGCAACGACGTGCTGCCGCAGTTGGCGATAGGAAATGCCGGGAGAATTGGGCGCAATCAGCGCGATCTGGTCATCTTCACCAAGTAGCAAATCGAGTAATGTTGTAGATGGAGGTAGCGTTGCAGTCATGAAAGGAATTGCAAAAAGATTGGGCGTTGCGGGAAAATACGATTGATTGTATCAGCTTGATTCAAGACAGAAGCCTGAGCTTGAGAGCTTTAAAGTCCTCTAGAAAGTCCTTTAACATTAAGGGATTGAGGCAGCACTCAGGAATTGGGGCAACCATGCCGCACCTCGGATACTCACCAACAATTCTCCTGAGCCGTGATTGTGACGATTGCTGCTCGACTGTATTAGCAAAGTGCCCCTTTAAGAGTAGATTCGTGTATTTAATATCACCTTCTAATGCTTAACAATTACGTAGTTTCTACTCCTCTAGAGGTATTTTTTCCGGGTGTGGCTCCCAGCTAAAATAAACCAAATCCTCAATGGGTATCCTATAAGTGCAGTTAAGAAGGATGTGCAATTTAAGGATCGGCTGAGATACACTCTATCTCCATTTGCCTTTCAACCTGTAGTCCCTGTTTTTGAACGTTGATCGAAGCATCTACGTTTATCCTGGCAACATTAACCGCCCTGCCAGAATGTCTCTGTGGAACCCCTGTGGATCGTGTTAGGAGATTCATTTTCCCAATGACTGCAATCACTCCCCAATTCTCCGATGAGGAGCTTCAAGAGATCTGCAATATCTCTGATGTTATCTCCTGTGAATGTCCTGCTTATCTAGTTGGTTTGCTCCGAGAAGTTCGGAAGTTTCGCTACTACACTGCCAATTGTCCGAAAGAAGAACCTCAAGCCCTCGAAATTCATCAATGGCTTGAAGGCGAAACGTTGCACGTTGAACGGTTGATGTCCGAAATTATCTACAAATTCATGCAGCGCGAAGGCTTGCTCGATGAAAACGGACAGCTCGTTCCACGTCTTTTAGCCGATCGTGCGTATCAGGCAGCTATTAAGCAGCACGACAGCGCAGGTTATTACTAGCAATCGATTGCCGTTTCACTTGCTGTTTCACTTGTAGACTCATAGATTAAATTCATAAATCACTAGGCTCCTCGGGAACAGACGCGAAACCAACGGAACCCATAGCTCTCCAGGTAAATCTCGCGAGACGCGCCTTTTAACGGTTCATAGGGGCAGTCGCCTAACAGTTCCAGCCAATGGTGATCGTTCTCCGGCAGGTTCTCGGGCGGACTGTTTCCTGGCGGACTATTTTCCGGCGAACTGCTTAGCGTTACCGTGCAGGGCTGACTAGAGAGATTGTGAAGCGCAACTACCGCACCCTTCTGCCACTCGCAGCGGTGGGCAAACACTTGCGGCTTTCCCGTATCCAGGATTTGCCACTTGCCCCAGCCAAATTCAGGACATTCTTTTCGCATCCGAATTGCCCGCTCCATCCAGTTGAGCAACGATTTGGGATCGCGCCGCTGATCCATGACATTCACGGCAGCATAGCCAAATTGCCCCTCGGAAATCACAGGACGAATCAGTTTCTCGCTTGGCGCAGTGGAGAATCCTCCATTCGGTGCGTCCGACCACTGCATTGGAGTTCGGGTAGAATTACGCTCATCGAGCGATAAATCTTCGCCCATGCCAATCTCTTCGCCATAAAACAGCACAGGCGTGCCGGGCAGGGTCAGCATGAGGCTGTAGGCAAGCTGAATCCGCCGGATGTTGCCCTCCACCATTGGCGGTAACCGCCTGCGAATGCCGCGATCGAAAATCCACATCTGCTCGCGATCGGGCGCAAACTGATCGGCAACTTCCTCTTGTTCAGCGGGGGTGAGTTTATCGAGCGACAGCTCATCATGATTTCGCACAAAAATTGCCCATTGTCCGATCTGGGGAATCGGCGGCAGGGACTTTAGCGCATTGACCAGCGGAGCGGCTTCCTCGCGCACCAGCGACAGCATCATCTGCTGATTGACGATAAACCCAAATAGCATCTGCATTCGATCGCCATTGCCAAAGTATTTGGGCATTTCCTCAATGCTGATATTTGCTTCTGCCAGGACGATCGCATCGCCGCGCCGCCAGGAGAGAAAATCACGAAATTCGCTCAGGTAGGTAAAAGGATCGGTTACATCTGCCTGGTCTTCCACGCCCTGTAGCTCAATCAGATAAGGTGCAGCATCCACCCGAAAACCTGACACACCTAACTGAAGCCAGAAGCCCATGATCTTGCAGATTTCCTGCCTCACTGTGGGATTGGCAATGTTGAGGTCTGCTTGATGCTCATAAAAGCGGTGATGATAGAAGGCTTGTGCCTGTTCTTGATACGTCCATGTGGTCGATTGTCGCCCTGGAAATACGATGCCTTCGTCTGCGTCCTCTGGCTTTTTTTCTTTCCAAACGTAGTAATCCCGGTATTTTGATTGTTGATCACTGCAAGCTGCCTGAAACCACGGATGTTCGGTTGAGGTATGATTCACCACCAGATCGACAATCACCCGAATGCCGCGATGATTTGCCTGCCGCGTAAATTCAACAAAATCGCCTAATGTGCCCAAACGCGAATCGACATTGTAATAGTCAGTCACGTCATAGCCGTTATCACGATTTGGGCTGGGATAGAACGGCATTAGCCAGATACAGGTAATTCCCAAACCTGATAAATAATCAAGGCATTCAGTCAGTCCTGGGAAATCACCCACACCATCTCCATCACTATCCCGAAAGGTTTCCACATCGAGACAATAAATGATGGTGTTTTTGTACCATAAATCCAGCATAAGCCTTACAATACCTACTCACTTGATTCAAACTTACAGAGCGGACAAGGAATTTTTTGTGTACGCCAATGTACACGCCAAAAACCCTTTGCCTTTAATCATTGAACGACAAGTAAACCCTAAGTACTTCATTTCGGGTTGGTGCATTCCTTCCGGCTAGCCAGATTGTATCTTCTAATATTGAATTGTTGATGTTGAATTGCATCTGCTTTGAAGAAGATCCTGCGATACAGCCGCTAACGATATCGATCGCAATCCTATCCGATCGTGCCCCAAATCTTAGACAATCAGAGAGTTGTTTTATTGAAGCTGAAGCTGTGACTTCGATCGCCCGTCGCCTAGAACTATACACGCTCAAACGTCCTCAAGAAGTGTTGCTGGTTTATGCTGAGATTGAAGGAGAACTGGATGAGATCGCCATCTTTAAAGGGTTTTCGAGTTCGCTAATGCGTCCGACTGCCTACGATCCAGAGGTGCCTGTTTTACCAGAAAACGCGACGATTACGGCGATCGATCGATTGTATGGACCCTTTAACCCACAAAATCCTCGATACATTGAGCAGGGGCGATCGCTAGCAGATATAGAAGAATTGTTGGCGGAGATCGGGCTATAGGCTACCTCATTCCTCAATAAGTTAAACGCTTAAAGTTATACGGTTATACCTACGCAATTAGCTCACAACCGATCGGGTATAAATATTTGCACTGATTTCTCCGGATATACTGAGGTATTTTCAGAAAGAAATAGCATTCTTAGAGACTTAATCTTGCAGTTTAATTTTTAGAGGAAAGAGCAGTCAGAATTCGATCGCTGCTTTGTTCTAAATCTTGGTTGTCAAGATTTTGGTTGTCAGGATTTTTGTTATCAAGGTGTACGAAGCTAACGAAACAAATCCGGTTGAGCAGTAGTCCGTGCTACCAGGAGAGTATCTGGCTTGTGCAGGTTCGATCGCAATTAAGAATCAGGCAGCAATGGGTTGGATTAAGCAGGTCATTTGCAGCTTTGTCCAACAGGATTTCAACGGAATTTGATTCCTATTGAACGCAATTTGGCGCAATGTAAGAAAAACTAAACCGCGAGGTGAATTTCCTCCTGGCGGGCAACCGTGTTATTCTCCGCTTTGAGTGTGATGTATGGAGTGGTCTTTATGGTTTTATCGTCTGTACCGTCTGGAAAAATATCGCCTCCTGTTAACTTTGCTCTATCCAGCACTGGCTTGAATTGGGGAGCGATGACCCTTCCAGCCAAGTTGTTTGGTACAGATGGAATCCGAGGCAAGGTGGGAGATTTGCTTTCGGCGCCGCTTGCGCTTCAGGTGGGCTACTGGGCAGGGCAAGTGCTTCGTCTGCATAGCAGCAGTCACGGTGCGATCATCCTAGGTCAAGATTCCCGCAACTCCAGCGATATGCTGGCGATGGCCCTGTCCGCGGGTTTGACTGCTGCCGGACTAGAAGTGTGGAATCTGGGCTTGTGTCCCACCCCTGCTGTTGCTCAGCTGACCCATGCCACGGATGCGATCGGCGGCGTAATGATTTCTGCGAGCCACAATCCGCCCGAAGATAACGGCATCAAGTTTTTTGGCGCAAACGGCACAAAGCTGGCAACCGAACTGCAAGCAGCGATCGAGTCTGCTTTGCGCGGCGAAACAGACTGGGGCACAGAAGCTCTCTCCTCATCCTGGGGACAGCACTACCATCGTCCTGAACTGGTGAAAGATTATCTCGCCTCGCTCCGGCGTCCGCTGTTGTCCTACCCGAATCTGTCGGGTCTGAAGATTGTTCTCGATCTGGCTTGGGGTGCGGCGGCTCAGGTCGCTCCGATCATTTTTCAGCAAATGGGCGCAGAAGTGATTAGCCTCCATGCTGAACCCAAAGGCGATCGCATTAATGTTAACTGCGGCTCGACCCATTTGGAATCGCTCAAAGCTGCCGTTCTGACTCATAGCGCAGATCTAGGGTTTGCGTTTGATGGCGATGCCGATCGCGTCATGGCAGTAGACAGCACAGGTCGCACTGTAGATGGTGACTACATTTTGTATCTTTGGGGTCAGGCGTTGCGGCAGGCAAATCAGCTTCCCAATAACCTGATCGTTTCCACGGTGATGGCAAACCTCGGCTTTGAGCATGCCTGGAAGAAGCAGGGCGGATCGCTGATTCGGACGGCGGTAGGCGATCAGTATGTGCAGGCGGAAATGCTAAAGCAGGGTGCCATGCTGGGCGGCGAACAGTCAGGACACATTCTCTGTCCTCACTACGGCGTCTCGGGCGATGGCTTACTAACGGCTCTGCATCTGGCTTCGCTGATCAAGCGAGCGGGCACTTCGCTCACAGAACTGGTGGATCAAAGCTTCCAGACCTATCCCCAGATTCTCAAAAACGTGCGGGTGGAAGACCGGGAGCATCGGCTCAACTGGCAGCAGGACGACACACTTCAGCAGAAGATTGCTCAGGCAGAAGCGGTAATGGGCGATCGGGGTCGGGTGCTGGTGCGGGCATCGGGAACGGAACCTGTGATTCGCGTCATGGTAGAGGCTGAGAGTGCAGAGCTGACTCATTATTGGACGGAGGCTCTGGTGGCGGCGGTGCAGAAGTATGTGGGGTAGAAGGGTGGATGAGTGGAGCGGTGAGGAAATGGGGAGATGACGGAGTGAGGAGATAGGGGGAGGACTCCGTTTGGTTTCGGCGATCGGGTAGAATAGCTCAGCAGCAGTTCACCGATGCGAAGGCGTTCCCCTTGGGGTAATCACAGTTCTCTACATTGTTTTAGGTTCCCTATTTCTGCATGAATCAGCTCAACAACGCTCTGACGCTCTTTTTTAGCCTGCTGGTTGAAGCGATTCCGTTCCTGCTGCTGGGGGTGCTTTTTTCCAGTACGCTGCTGCTTTTTGTAGATGAGCGGCGGTTAATTCAGCTTGTGCCGAAAAACCCGCTGCTAGCAGCATTTGTGGGCAGTTTGATTGGTTTCCTGTTTCCGGTGTGCGAGTGCGGGAACGTTCCCGTAGCGCGACGGCTGATCGTGCAAGGTGCGCCAGGAGCAATGGCGATCGGCTTTTTGCTGGCGGCTCCGACGGTGAATCCGATCGTGTTTTGGGCAACATGGACAGCGTTTCGCGATCAGCCGGAGCTAGTGTTTTTGCGGGTGGGCTGTTCGCTGCTGATTGCCACGGTGATTGGCTGGGTGTTCAGTACGCAGGCAGATTTGCGTCCGCTGATGCAGCCTGCGATCGCCCGTGCGATGCCCGTTCCGTCCGAAAAACCCTCAAAAGGCAAAGGCAAGCATCAGGACAACAGTACGCCAACGCTGCTCCAGTCCGGCACGTTCATTCTGGGACAACAGGAGCAGCCTTTTCGTTTAGACGGCAATCTGGCTGCGATGGCTGCACTGCCAGAGAATCCTGTTTTGTCAAAGCCCTTTGCCGATCGCCTGCGGCTGATGGTAGATAACATTATTCAAGAATTGCGCGAACTGGGTGGCATTTTGATTTTGGGAAGTGCGGTAGCGGCGATCGTGCAAATTGCAGTTCCGCGTGAAGTGGTGCTGGGGCTGGGACAGGGGCAGGTTAGCTCGATCGTGGCAATGATGGTGTTGGCTTGCATAGTGTCGATTTGCTCGACAGTGGATTCCTTTTTTGCGCTGTCGTTTGCCTCGACGTTTACCACTGGATCGCTGCTGGCGTTTCTGATCTTTGGTCCCATGATCGACTTGAAGAATATTGCGCTGCTGCTGTCGGTGTTTCGGACAAGGGCGATCGTTTACCTCTTCTTGCTGGCGGGGCAAATGACGTTTCTGATAGCGTTGCTAGTAAATCTCTACGTTAGCTAGCCCTGAACCAAAGCTAGCCCTGAACCAAACTTTTTCTGTTGCAGACGTTTTCTCTTTTCCGATTGATATGACCCTAAGTTCAAAGCCGATCGCTCCTCGCTTGCTCTGGCTGCAACCCCTGCTGGATGTGCTGGCAATTCTTGCTTGGGGTGCGCTGCTGCTAAAGTATTGGCTGACTGGCAAAATTAACGTGCTGCTGCATCCGGGCTATATCTGGCTGGCATATTCTGCCGGATTTTTTCTGGTGGGATTGGGTCTGTACAAACTGGGGCAGTTTCTCTGGCGAATGCGTCGCTCGAATCGGCTTAGACCCACGGCAATGCCCGCTCACTTTTCCCTGTTTCCGCCGGGATGGAGTAGCGGCTTACTGTTAGCTGTCGCACTGTTTGGCTTGCAGTTTACGCCCCAGCCGTTTGCCAGCGATGTTGCTCTTAATCGAGGCGTAACTGACACGCTGAGCATGACCCGATCGCAGCCCCAAGCCTTTCGCGGCAATAAGCGTCCCGAAGACCGATCGATCATCGAATGGGTGCGAACACTGAATGTGTACCCCGAACCGGATGCTTACAAAGGGCAAAAAGCAAACGTCGATGGATTTGCGATTCACCTGCCCAGCTTGCCAGATGATTATCTGATGATTTCTCGCTTCGTGATTACCTGCTGTGCTGCGGATGTGTATCCGGTCGGTTTGCCTGTGAAGCTTGCTGGCAGCCGTGCCGCTTACCCCGCAGATCAGTGGTTTCGAGTAGAGGGCAAGATGATTACAGAGACGATCGACAATAAGCGGCAGCTTGTGATCCAGGCAGAGCGGCTTCAGGCGATTCCTAAACCGCAAAATCCCTACGACTACTAATATAGCGATCGAGGGGTTGATTAGGACAGAATATAGAGGTATCTCTCCTCACTCAACACTCCTGTCATGCCGAGTCCCTACAGCGATGACCTGCGTCAAAAAGTGCTCGATGCCATTGATATCGGATACTGCAAAACTCACGTCAGCCGCTTGTTTAACATCAGTCGCAACACGATCGACTTATGGCTCAAACGACGGGAGGAAACGGGTTCGGTTAGTGCCATTCGCGCTTACCGACGGGGTCCTCAAGGGAAGATCGCCGATTTGGAGCAATTTCGAACCTTTGCCTCTGAGCATGGACATTTGACTCAGAAGGGGATGGCAGCGCAGTGGCATGAATCGATTAGTGACCACACCATCAGCAAGGCCCTCAGGCGGATTGGTTTCATTCGTAAAAAAAGAGCGATGGCTATCAAGAGCGGGATGAAGCGCAACAGCAAGCCTTCCTAGCTCATTTGCAAACGTATGCAGCAGAACAACTGGTTTACGTCGATGAAGCAGGGGGGGATGACACGGAAGACTATGCCTACGTTGGTATGCTCAATCTGAGCGGGTTGAGGCATTGAAGTTAGGGCACCGCACCCAGCGGGTCAGTATGATTGCTGCTTGGTGTCATCGTCAAGTGGTGGCACCGCTGACCTTCAAGGGTTACTGTGATACGGCTTTGGTGGAAACCTGGATACAGCAGTGTCTGGTCGGGCAGTTGAAGCCAGGGCGAGTCGTCGTGATGGATAATGCCTTTAGACACCTGTCCTAACCAACCCCTCGATTGCTATATGCTGTTGAAGGCGCAGTCATTATTTGAAGATTTGAATCATCCATGCACCCACTGCTGAGATTCCGTGACGAAACGCTTTTGCAGCAAGCCCTGACCCATGACTCCTATGCCAACGAACATCCCGGCGAGCAGGACAATGAGCGGCTGGAGTTTCTGGGCGATGCCGTTCTCAACTTTTTGAGTGGCGAGTATCTGTATGAGCGTTTTTCAAACTTGAAAGAGGGTGAACTGACTCGCTATCGGGCTGCCCTGGTGGATGAAGCACAGCTCGCCCAGTTTGCCATCACGATCGGTCTAGCTGACAGAATGCGATTAGGCGAAGGCGAAAGCGAAACAGGTCGGCAAAAGGCAAGATTACTGAGCAGCACTTTTGAAGCTGTTGTGGGAGCCTACTATCTCGATCGCCAAAAACAGCTCAGAATGCTACGTCCTCATATTCATAATCTGTTTGACGGAGTGCCGTTTAGAGTGCTTTCAAGTCGAGCAGATAAACATCCTAAGAGCCGCCTTCAGGAATTAGCCCAGCTCAAATTTGGAACGCTGCCTCAATATGTTCCGAAAAGAATTGGAGGAACCGATCATGAACCCCTGTATAGAGCGCGGGTGTATATCGGAGAGCAAGTTTTTGGTGAAGGCAGGGGAGGCAGTAAAGAGGCCGCAAATACACAGGCAGCAGAAGATGCACTGAAACGAATTGAAGATGGTTTGCCGTGAACAGCTTTAGCGAATCCGTATAGTCGGGTGAGATCCAGCAGGGGAATTCTAAAAAATAAATACCAGCTTAATCTGCCAATTGTTCTCTTCACGAATAATCTGAATCTCGCGAATAAACTCCCGGAAATAAAATCGGCGTTCGGCTTCGGATAGATCCAGCCAGAATTGGGGGATTGAAACCACTTGAGCGATCGTCTTCAGGTTCACTGGAGGCAATTGTGCCAGCTTTACCTGAAGATTTGCCATTTCGGTTCGCAGTTTGTAGGCGCGAAGGTCAGCAGTTTCTGAGTCCAAAATATCTTGCTGCACCAGAGACGGCAACTGTTCGAGGATGGCTTGTTTGGCACTGATCTGACCTGAGATGCCTTGCTGAATACCGTCAATATCGGGAAGGGGTGCGGTGTTTACTGCCTGAGGGAGATCCTGACAAACGCGATCGATCGTGTGTTCCAACACTTTCTGATAAGGAATGGCGCGGCATTTGGGCTGATGTTCACAGTTCACCGGACGCAAATACAGATATTCCGGGTGAGCGCGAGTTGCTTTGACACGGCTGATTTTCATCGCCGATCCGCAGTTGGCACAGGTGACGAGTCCCGACAGCGATCGCGGGGCACTGGCAGAGCGAGCAGGCATTCGCCGATTGCGCCGCAGCAGGCGATCGACCTGAGCCGCTTCGTCTCGTGACAAAATGGGCGCGTGGGTATCCTGCACCGTTTCTCCGTTGTGGTAGCGCAGATCGCCGCGATACACCGGGCTGGTTAGCCAGCGTTTTGCCGTGGAAGCCGAAATTTTTTTGCCGTATTTCTTTTGCAGATAGCGCACGCTGCTTCGCAAAGAGCCATAAAGCAAAAAGTGCTCAAAGAAATCTTTCACCACGGGAGCCGTACTGCGATCGATCGTGTAGCGGTCTTTGCCACGCCGATAGCCGTAGGGAGCTTTGCCGGGAGGCGGCAGGGTTTTGATGCGATTTTGGGCATGACCCCGCTTCAGCTTGCGGCTAGCATGGCTTTGCTGAACCGTTTGCAGCAGATGCAGCACATCCGATCGACGTAGGGGCTGATCGACTGATCCAATGGGTTCTGCGATCGCAATCAGAGGAATGTCAAGCTGCTCAAATTCCCGTAGGCGCTCGCCCACCTCTTCTACACTGTCGCCCAGTTCTTCCAGATGACGCACCAGCACACAAGCGACCGTTTCAGTTTGACAATCGCGCACAAGCTGCTGAAGCTGCGGTCGATTGCTTTCAGCGGAAGCCTGTTTTGCGCCCCCCAAATCCTGATAGATGCGATCGATCGTTCTGCCCCAAATCGCTCGATCGGGCACTGCCTCAAAGAGTGGATCGGTGTAAGCGTAAGCCAGCACGATTCCAGAGCCGATGCTTGAATAAGCGGTCATTGTGGCTTTTTATCGACTAAAAAAAAGCTCTTTTAGCGTCTGTGTACAAGTCGTGTTGTGTACAGAGTCGTGTATAGAGTAGCCAAAATCGGGAGGAAAAAGAGCGATGCGAAGCAGTTTTTGCTTGGAGAAAATTAGGTACAGCACAGCGTTGTGAAGCTTCAACATAAAATTGTTCCTTCGAAGAATTGATTGAGCGTTAAGCGATCGAGCAGAAAACTTAAGAAAGTTAGAACTTCTTAACTTGAACTGCGTCTTACCCCGCCAACCTGCGAAAAATCTGGATTTGCAGGAATAAAACCCCTAGAATTATCAAATGATCTTGCGCGGATAGATTATGAGCTCCACCCTGCATCCTTCAGACGACGCTTTTCCTTCTAACACTCTGACCGAGGCAGAATTTGACGATATGACGGTTGATAGTGCCTCTGATTTATTTTTGCGTCATCGACTGCGGATCGTGGAGGATCTGTGGGAAGCAGTTTTACAGCAGGAATGTGGTCAGCAGTTGGTCGATTTGCTGCATCAGCTGCGATTGATTTACGCGAAAAAAGAAGGCGTTCAAGAAGCGATCGAATCCTCTGCGCTAAAGGTTATCGAAGCCCTGGATTTAAACGAAGCAATTCGGGCTGCCCGTGCGTTTGCGCTCTATTTTCAGCTGATTAATATCGTTGAGCAGCACTATGAGCAGCGCGGACAGCAGCAGCAATATCGAGCTGCCTACGAGCAAGCTGGGGGCAGATCCCTGGTGTTTAACGCAACTCCTTCAACGCTCGAAGATGCAGAGTCAAACGGCAGCAACCTCCACGCTGACCTGCTGGAAAGAACGCTCCATGATTCTTCAGAACGTCGCGAAGCCGTTACCCTGCAAGGACTGCTGCCCCGCCTGCGTGCCCTCAACGTGCCGCCCCGCTTGATTCAGCAAATTATTGACAACCTTGATGTGCGATTGGTCTTCACCGCACACCCCACGGAAATTGTGCGCCACACGATCCGTGACAAGCAGCGACGCATTGCCAACATTTTGCGGCAGCTCGATCGCGCTGAGGAAAATCTGAAGGTGGTTGGGTTGTCTTCTTCCTGGGAAACCGAGGATTTGCGCGATCGACTCACGGACGAAATTCGGCTCTGGTGGCGGACGGATGAGCTGCACCAGTTCAAGCCGACGGTGCTGGACGAGGTAGACTACGCGCTGCACTACTTCCAGGAAGTGCTGTTTGATGCGATTCCGCAGCTTTATCAACGCTTCAATCGATCGCTCAAAGCCACGTTTCCCGATCTGCGTCCGCCGAAGTACAACTTCTGCAAGTTTGGCTCCTGGGTCGGTTCCGATCGCGATGGCAACCCGTCTGTCACACCAGAGATTACCTGGAAAACGGCTTGCTATCAGCGAAACCTGGTGCTCTCGAAGTACATCAACTCCGTCAAAAACCTGATCAACTTGCTGAGTATGTCGCTGCACTGGAGTGATGTGCTGCCTGAACTGCTGGAATCGCTAGAGCAGGATCAGGTTCAGTTGCCAGAAGTGTATGAGCAGCACGCAATTAAGTTTCGCCAGGAACCCTATCGACTGAAGCTGGCATACATTCAAAAGCGGCTGGAAAACACGCTGGAGCGCAGTCAGCAGCTTTATAACAGCGATTATCTCCAGGCAAAAGCGATCGAGGAAACGCCAACCACTTTTTATCGATCGGGCACAGACTTTCTGGCAGAACTCCAGCTCATCCAGCGCAACCTGAAGGAAACCCGGCTAGACTGCCGCGAGATGGATCATCTGATTTGTCAGGTGGAAATCTACGGCTTTTTCCTGGCCCATCTCGACATCCGGCAGGAAAGCAATCGCCACTCGGATACGCTCACTGAAATTATTGACTACTTACAAATCCTGCCAACTGGCTATAGTGATTTGCCCGAAGACCAGCGGATTATTTTTCTTGCAACTGAGCTGCAAACCCGCCGTCCGCTAATTCCGAGCGAGCTGCCTTTTTCGGAGAAGACCAAGGAGACGATCGAAACGCTGCGGATGGTGCGGCGACTTCAGCAGGAGTTTGGCACTGATATTTGCCAGACCTACATCATCAGCATGAGCCATCACGTCAGCGATTTACTGGAAGTGCTGCTGCTGGCAAAAGAAGCCGGGCTCTACGATCCTGCAACGGGAACCGGAACGCTTCATGTTGTACCGCTGTTCGAAACGGTCGAGGATCTTCAGCGTGCCCCGGCAGTGATGCAGCGTTTGTTTGAGCTGCCGTTTTACCGGGCTTCTTTGTCAGGTGACTATGCCGGACGCGAGGCGGAATCGTCTAATCCGGTGAAGCCGCTTCAGGAAGTGATGCTAGGCTATTCCGACAGTAACAAAGATTCGGGTTTCCTCAGCAGCAATTGGGAAATTCACAAGGCGCAGCAGGCACTTCAAATGATTGCTGAACAGTATGGCGTTGCCCTACGAATCTTCCACGGTCGCGGCGGTTCTGTAGGTCGGGGTGGTGGTCCCGCTTATGACGCAATTCTGGCACAGCCCGGACGCAGCATTGACGGACGCATCAAGATTACTGAACAGGGCGAAGTGCTGGCATCAAAATACAATCTGCCGGAACTAGCACTCTACAACCTGGAAACCGTGACCACTGCCGTGCTGCAAGCCAGTCTGCTCAAGAGCGGCTTTGATGACATTGAGCCGTGGCGCGAAGTTGTGGAAGAGTTGGCGGATCGATCGCGCATCCACTACCGCAAGCTGATTTATGAACAGCCTGACTTTCTCGACTTCTTCCTGTCCGTGACGCCGATCGAAGAAATCAGCCAGCTTCAAATCAGCTCTCGTCCGGCGCGTCGGAGTGGTGGGCAAAAAGACCTGACGACGCTGCGAGCAATTCCCTGGGTGTTTAGCTGGACGCAAACCCGATTCCTGCTGCCCTCCTGGTACGGGGTGGGAACGGCAATTCAAAGCTTCCTGGAAGAAGAACCCGAAGAAAACCTGAAGCTGTTGCGCTACTTCTATTACAAGTGGCCCTTCTTTAAGATGGTGATTTCCAAGTGCGAAATGACCCTCTCCAAAGTTGATTTGACGATCGCCCATCAATACGTCCAGGAACTCTCGCCCCCGGAGGATTTAGAGCGATTTGAGCGCGTGTTTGAGCAGATTGCCAGTGAGTATCACCTTACCCGCGATCTAGTGCTGATCATCACCGGACATAAACGGCTGCTTGATGGTGATCCCGATTTGCAGCGATCGGTGCAGCTGCGAAACAGTACGATCGTGCCGCTGGGCTTTTTGCAGGTATCGCTGCTGAAACGGCTGCGTCAGCACAAGTCTAGTTCTTCGGGCGTGATTCGATCGCGCTACAGTCGGGGCGAACTGCTGCGCGGCGCACTGCTCACGATCAATGGCATCGCCGCTGGAATGCGAAATACGGGCTGATTAGTTTGGGGTAAAGGTTGGGCTAAAAGTTGGGCTGATTTGATTTTGCTCTGACTAGAATGGAACTAGTTTCACGATCGATTCAGCCCATTTCAATCCATCTCAGATTCAGCTATGAGCAAGTCAGAAGTTCGAGGGCTCGTCAACGAAGTCAAAGCGCAAGTGAGCATTCTGGCTGCTTTTATTGCACTGATGTGGGGCTTAGAGATCATTGATACGGGGCTGAGTGGCTTGCTAAATCAGTTTGGGATTTTGCCGCGATCGATCGTTGGGCTGCGGGGCATTGTGTTCGCGCCTTTTCTGCACGGCAACTTTCCCCATCTCATCGCGAATACGGCTCCGTTTCTGGTGCTGGGCTGGTTGGTGATGCTGCGCCGCACAAACGATTTTTTTGTAGTCAGCGCGATCGTCATGCTGATCGGTGGGCTGGCAACTTGGCTGGTCGCTCCACCTTTTACGCTGCATATTGGCGCAAGTGGCGTGATTTTTGGCTATTTGGGGTTTCTGCTGTCGCGGGGCTATTTTGAGCGGCGAATTGGCTCGATTTTGTTTTCGATCGTCGTTGGGCTGATGTATGGCGGTTTAATCTGGGGCGTGTTACCGGGAATGCCCGGAATCTCGTGGCAGATGCACCTGTTTGGCTTTATTGGCGGCATTGTAGCGGCACGACTGCTGGCAGAACCGAGAGCAAAACGCCGATCGTCCAGGGATTTTTGAGGGGATTGCTGCAAGGTTTCCTTAAAGATTACCGGATCGCAGGTATCGCCTCTCAAGCCCCTTCTCAGCTGCCAAAGCGGAACTGCAAGCTCTTGACAAACAAATAAGAATTATGATGAGGAAGAGCAGTGGTTAAGCTGTTCGATCGATCGCGTCAGTTATTGTTGAGCCAGTTTTTGTGAATATTTCCACAACTCCCGATCTGCGTAGCCTGTTTCCGTTCAAACTCGATGACTTTCAAGAAGAGGCGATCGCCGCGCTGAATGCGGGAGAGTCTGTGGTCGTTTGTGCCCCAACCGGATCGGGAAAGACCCTGATCGGGGAGTATGCCATCCATCGAGCACTGGCAAAGGGCAAGCGGGTTTTCTACACCACCCCGCTCAAAGCCCTTTCTAACCAGAAATTGCGTGACTTCCGGGATGAGTTTGGAGCCGATCGCGTCGGTTTGTTGACAGGAGACTTATCGCTGAATCGGGACGCACCGATTATCGTGATGACGACCGAGATCTTCCGCAATATGCTCTACGGTACGCCGATTGGTCAGGTAGGAACTTCGGTCATTGATGTGGAAGCGGTGGTGCTGGACGAATGCCACTACATGAACGATCGCCAGCGCGGGACGGTGTGGGAAGAGTCAATTATCTACGCGCCACCTGGAATTCAGTTGGTTGCTTTGTCTGCCACGATCGCCAACAGTGATCAGTTGACCGACTGGATCGATCGGGTGCATGGTCCCACCAAGCTGATTTATTCGGACTTTCGCCCGGTTCCGCTTCAGTTTCATTTCTGCAATCCGAAGGGGCTATTTCCGCTGCTAAACGATAGCCAGAAGGCAATTAACCCACGACTGAAGCCTAAGGGGGGCAAACCTCGCGGACGGCAGGAGGCTCCCTACATCGAATTTGTGTTGGGTCAGCTTCAGCAACGCGATATGCTGCCTGCGATTTATTTCATCTTTAGTCGGCGAGGCTGCGATCGAGCGGTGGAAAACCTTAGCCATCTCACGCTGGTCAATGACCGAGAAGCGGCAACACTGAAAGAGCAGATCGACGCATTTTTAGAGCGAAATCCAGAAGCCGGACGGGTAGGACACATCGAATCCCTTTATCGCGGCATTGCTTCGCACCATGCGGGCGTTTTGCCTGCCTGGAAAGGACTGATTGAAGAGCTGTTTCAGCAGGGCTTAATCAAAGTCGTGTTTGCAACAGAAACGCTGGCAGCCGGAATCAATATGCCTGCCCGAACCACGGTGATTTCCAGCCTTTCTAAACGAACCGATCGCGGGCATCGCCTCTTGAATGCCTCCGAGTTTCTGCAAATGGCAGGACGGGCAGGGCGACGCGGCATGGATCTTCTGGGTCATGTGGTTACGGTACAAACTCCCTACGAAGGCGCGACCGAGGCGGCGTATCTGGCAACATCAAAAGCTGATCCGCTGGTGAGCCAGTTTACGCCCAGCTACGGCATGGTGCTGAACCTGCTGCAAACCCACTCGATCGAAGAAGCGCAGAATCTGGTCGAGCGCAGTTTTGGTCACTATTTAGCAACGCTGCATCTAAAGCCCCAGCAGCAGGGCATTAATGATCTGATTGCCGAAATTGAGCTTCAGCGATCACAAATTAAAGAACTTAATGCTGACCTGGTGGCGCAGTACGAAAAGCTGAGCGATCGGTTACGGGAAGAGCGGCGGCTCCTGAAAACTTTGCAGCATCAGGCAATGGAAATGCAGGCGGATCAGGTGGCAATGGCGGTTGCTTTTGCCGTATCGGGAACGCTGCTGACGCTGAAAACTAAGCAAATGTCTGTGCCTTTGCCTGCCACGCTGGTCATGAAAGTGCCGGGATCGGGACAGTTCCCCTATCTAGTTTGCTTAGGGCAGGATAATCGCTGGTATGTTGTCGCTGTTTCCGATGTCATCGGACTCCATGCCGAGTATCCGCGTCTGTCGCAGGTTGATCGCCTTACCCCGCCCGAAGATTTGCCGCCGAAAGTCGGTTCGATCAAGCGGAGCGACGAAAATACGCTGGCGATCGTCCGTCAAATCCCCGTGGTTGACTTAGAACAGGATGCCGCTCCAGAAGTGGAAGAACAGCAGGCACGGGTGACAGCGATCGAGGAGCAGATGCAAAATCATCCGTTGCGGAAGCTGGGCGATCCGGGCTATCTGATCAAGCGGCAAAAGCGCATCTGGAAGCTGGAAGAAGAGCTTGAAAGTCGGAAAAGCAAGTTTGCTCAATATTCTCAACGCTACTGGCAGGAATTCCTGAATTTGATGGAAGTTCTGGGACACTTCGGCTGCCTGGCAAACAACAAGCCAACGCCGCTCGGACAGGTTGCCGCCGCGATCCGGGGAGACAATGAGCTATGGCTGGGGCTAGCACTCGCATCGGGCGAACTGGACAGGCTGGAACCCCATCACCTTGCTGCCGTCTGCGCTGCCCTCGTCACCGAAGTGTCCCGTCCCGATAACTGGACTCGCTACGAGCCTTCCGGCGAAATCGGAGAGGCACTCAGCGAAGTCTGGAGCGTGCGGCGAGAACTGCTGAAGCTTCAGCGTCGCTACCAGATCGCCTTCCCCGCCTGGCTGGAGTCTGACTGGATCGGGCTAATCGAACAGTGGGCACTCGGCATCGAATGGCAGGAGCTTTGTAGCCACACTACCCTGGACGAAGGCGACGTGGTGCGAATTTTGCGGCGAACCGTAGACTTCCTTTCGCAGGTTCCTCACGTGCCGTATATCGCCGATGAGCTGAAGCAAAATGCGCGTCGCGCCATTCAGTTGATCGATCGCTTCCCCGTGAACGAAGCTACAGACTAAGCGGATGTGATGAATAAACCTCTTACAGGAAGGATTTAGGGAGCACTGCAGCTCCTCAACCAACCCCTAACGCTGCTGCTGCTGATACAGCACAATCAAAAAGCTCACGCCCAATAGTCCCAAAATCATAATCTGGGGCAGATACCGCTGAAACCAGAGCGAAAAAGACGCGGGACGAGCCGATCGAACGGGCTGAAACGGCTGGCGATCGTCATGGTAAAGGGTACATTCCCTGGCGTAGGGACGCTGAGGATAGTTGCAGGTGTCGTCGGCGTGATAGGTGCAGCTATCGCAAAGATACTCAGACCCAATTGCCTGATGCAAGGTAATTCCCGGATGTCCATGCGCTTTTAGCGTGGTTCGGCAAAAGGGACAGGCGATCGCCTGGGGATCAACAGGCTGATTACAACGAGGGCAAGTTGGCATCAGAGGCAAAGCGGCGAAAAGTTTAATCGAAACTTATATCGAAACAAAGCAAAGGCAGGGCGAAATTCTGAAACAGTCCAAAAGGGCAAACTCAGCTTTAGTTCATCTTCGCCTATCCTCAGCCCAATTGCCCAGGCGAGAAGCGATCGCCGTTGGGTTTTCAAAGTCTCCCCTCGCTCTTTGAGAGCGGTAGATGAAAAGCCTTTTAGAGCGGCAGGTCAAAAGCTGGGGAATTTAGGAGGCAATGCAGCTATCTTCTGCAACTCCAAAAACCGCTTTCAAGGATACCGCTTTCGCACCTGATACCGAGCCGCTCCCACAATTTCCTGATTGCCTGCTCCCATTGCTTCTGCAAAGCGAGTGTCGGTCTGCTCAAGGACATCCGCAGGAACGCTCTTCCAGGCTTCCATGCTCTCCCAGTGAATGACGGCAATCACTTCATCAAGCTGGTCAGGGCTGATCCAGACTTCCTTGCGTAAAAAACCTGGGTACTGCGAGAGGATTGCCGTCCAGATTTCATCATCTTTTTGCACAAACTTTTCTCGAAGCTCCGGCATGACGCGAAACTTCAGCCATTCAATTACCATGCCTTTTTCATCCTGCATACGTCTCTGGATCTTTTCGTCATTCTACAGTTTGAGAGTTCGGGGAATACGGTAGCGTCAATGTTCGACCGGGTGGCAAATTTGCCAGAATAAAGCTACGGGCAAAAATGCTCTCATGGCTTCCTGCAAGCAGACGGTTTGCTTGTTGCGCTTCTGAGAGCCATCAGCCAGATTTCACGATGGGCAGCTTACTGTCTTCTAGCTAGCCTCTTCAGGCAGACACCAAGGAATCAGCATGGACAATAATCTTCTGAGAGAATTGATTGCGATGGGAATCAATACTACGTCCCAGGTTGCCGACAAACTGCGGGAGGTGAGCGACCAGCTTGTCAAGGACGGTCGAATTGACCCGGAGCAGGCAGCCCATCTGGCAAATGAAATTATGCAGCAGATCAAGTCTGAACAGACGAACTGGGAAGCCCAGATGCAGCGACAGCTCCGCAATATGCTCCAGGATCTGGGTGTGCCGCGCCAAAATGAAATGGATGAACTGCGCGGACGGCTCGATCGCCTGGAACGACAGGTGCGCGATCTCGAAAATCGGCTTTGGCGATAGAAATTTGCGATTTTGAGCGGGTTTGCCAGGGCATCAAGCAGTAAACTGAGGGATGAGGCTGAGGAATGTGCCTGATTGATTATTTTTGGTCATTCCGTTGAAAAAACCTGAGAAAAACAGGAGGACTGCTTTGCGAGAAATTTTGATTAGCTTCGGCGTGATGCTGGCGTGTCTGGTGATCATTGTTGCAGCTCAATTGACAAACCGAGGTGCAGAGGCAATTGCCGTGCCCGCATCCAGCCCAGTGAACGCTCCGACGATCGCTCAAGTTTCAACCGCCCCTTCTGTAACTGCCCCTGATACGATAATTGCTATGGCTGACGAAAATCTGGCGAATGAAAATCAAAACGTTGTCACGACGCCTTCTGGCTTGAAATATATTGATGAAGTCGAGGGCAGCGGCGCGACTCCTGAAGCAGGGCAGACGGTGTACGTCCACTACACGGGCACACTGGAAAACGGCACGAAGTTTGATAGCTCCCGCGATCGCAACCGTCCTTTCTCGTTCCGGCTAGGTGCAGGGCAAGTGATCAAAGGCTGGGATGAAGGCATTAGCACGATGAAGGTGGGCGGTCAGCGTCGTTTGATTATTCCACCGGATCTGGGCTATGGCGCAAGAGGTGCAGGGGGTGTGATTCCGCCCAATGCAACGCTGATTTTTGATGTGGAACTGCTGAAGATCGGCTAATTGCCCTCACGATAAAATTTCCAGAAATCCTGATCAACTCAAAACCATTGAGAAAAAAGAGAGGCGTTCGATCGAGCGTCTTTTCTCTTTAAAGGGCTTCGTTTAATCGGCTTCGTTGAGTAGGATTAGTCGATTGATTGCTACGATCGCGTTGGAGCCGCCAGATTTCTAAAGCGAGTAAACTGAGGCTCAAACAGCAGCTTTACAGTGCCCACGGGACCATTTCGGTGTTTGGTGAGGATGACTTCGGCAATGCCGCGATCGGGCGTATCCGGGTTGTAATACTCTTCGCGGTACAGCATCATCACGAGGTCGGCGTCCTGCTCGATCGAACCACTTTCTCTGAGATCCGACATCATTGGGCGTTTGTTCGTTCGTGATTCAACCCCACGGCTGAGCTGCGACAGGGCAATAATGGGAACCTGCAATTCACGCGCCAGGCTTTTTAGCGATCGCGTCATCTTAGAAAGTTCCTGCACCCGGTTATCGCCAGAGCCTTCCATCAGCTGCAAATAGTCGATCAAAATTAAACCCATTGCTCCACCCTGTTCGGCTTGCAAGCGGCGGGCTTTCGATCGCATCTCAGTCACGGAGATATTCGGCGTGTCGTCAATGAAAATTGGCAGTTGAGACAGGGTGCTGATAGCGTGTCCCAAAGGCTCCCATTCAGTTTGGGCAATGCGACCCGATCGCAATCTGCCGCTCTCGACCTGTGCCTCGCTAGACAGCAGACGATAAACAAGCTGCTCTTTGGACATTTCCAGGCTGAAAACGGCGATCGGCAGCTTGTGAAAGGCGGCAATGTTGCGGGCAATATTGAGAACAAAGCTGGTTTTGCCCATCGAAGGACGACCCGCTGCGATGATCAGATCCGATCGCTGAAAACCTTGGGTCATGGCATCTAGATCGTAGAAGCCGCAGGAAATTCCGGGCAGTACCAGACCGAGCGATCGGCTTTCAATGTCAGAGAAAGTGGAGGTGAGGATGTCTGATGTGGCGATAAGTGCCTGAGTGGGGCGAACCTGGGTGATGTTAAACACTTTTTGCTCTGCCTGATCGAGGATCTTTTCGATCGGAGAAGCAATGTCGTAGCCCAACTGAGCCACTTCGGTTCCCACATAAATCAGCTTGCGGCGCAGATACTTATCCATCACAAGCTGGGCGTACTGATCGATATTGACCGCGCTGACCGTGCGATCGACCAGTTCGGCTAAGCGAGTCTGTCCGCCAATTTTTTCCAGCAGTCCGTGGTCATAGAGCCAGGTGGTGACGCTCATCAGGTCGGTGGGTTTGCCCTGGGCCTGGAGCGTGGTTGCCGCCCGATAGATTTCCTGATGGGCACTGATGTAGAACGCTTCGGGACGCAGGATTTCTAGCACTCGCCCGATCGCTTCCGGGTCAAGCAAAATTCCGCCCAGAATGGCTTCTTCGGCATCAATGTTTTGGGGCGGAACTCGATCGCTATAGCCTTGAAAGTTAAGTTCGTGCATCAGACCCGACATGGAAAGAACGCTTAGCAGGACAGGGAAAATCAGTACTTTCGTACTAAGTCAGCTTGGTACTCAGTATTCTATCCTTACTCGGCTCGCCTGAATGCGATCGATCCGCAAATTCATCAAATGTCTGTTTACTCCGTGTTAAACAGCAGAATATCAAACAGCACAAAACAAGGGGCTTTAGCCCCCCGTCTGCACCAGTCATGGCGAAACTTTGGAATCGCCCTACCGCAGGGGAACCACCTGAATGTCGATCGTTGCTGTGACTTCGGGGTGCAGCTTGATGTCGATCTTGTAGGAACCCAGCGTTGAGATGTCGGGAACACTGATGCTGCGGCGATCGATTTCCAGACCCAGATTGCTTTGCAGCAGATCGACAACTTCCTGTGCCGTCACCGTACCGAAAATTGCATCGCCTTCGCCCACCTGCTTTGAGATCGACAAACGGCTGGATTTTTCCAGGGTTGCCTTTTGGGTTTCTGCTTCTTGCCTGAGCTCGAGCAATCTTTGCCGCTCAGCTTCTCTGCGACGCTCGACCTGCTTGAGAATGCCGGGAGTCGTGCGGACTGCAAACCCCTGTGGCAGCAGATAGTTCCGGGCATAGCCGGGAGCGACCTCTACCACATCGCCTGCCCGACCTAATTTGCTTACGTCTTGATTCAAGACCAACTGAATACGCTTTGCCATAGCCTTTCCTGTACGCTTGCGGTACGCTCTATTCCGATTAAAAGATTGCCAGCATATCATCGTAGCGAACTGAGACAACCGATCGCAAGTTATTTTTGAGCAACTTTGAGCCACGCGCTCCTAATATTCTCCAATTTGTCGCCCTATAATGCTCTAGGTATCAACGATCGCGCCCAACAAGCTACACCCAAAAACTTGGCGTTTATCTGGCAGTGCCCGCAAAGATTCACTCAATTCGCAGGCAAAGACAATTCGCAGGCAAAGATATGAGTACAACCATTAAGCTGGATGCAAATCACCTAAATCGGCTGGATCTCTCGCCCGCTCAGACGGTGATTGAAAAATGGATTACAGACGGGTCGATCGGCACTCAGGGGCAGCAGATTTGCTTTGAGATTGACTTTCCGCGTGAGCCAGAAGATCCGCGAGAGCTGTCTGAGGTCCCAGAAGTGCGCCTCTGGTTTATCCGGCTGGATGCTCGCTATCCCTGGCTACCCTATCTACTGGACTGGGAAGCAGGCGAACTGGGACGCTACACGGCGATGCTGGTTCCGCATCAGTTCAGCCCCACTGAGGGAATTCAGTTTAACCCGGAGGCTCTGGAAATCTTTGTGATGGGAAAGGTTTTTGTGCTGATCGACTGGCTCCAGCAGCAGGGCAGCTTTAACCGCACCAAAGTAAAGTTTCTGACGCAGATGGTGGGCTATGAAATCGACGATGCCTTCTTTGACCTGATTGGCGCGTAGGCCAGAACGGATCGATCAGGAAATAATTTCAATCAGGAAAGAATTGTTTTGGAGACAATGCGCGTCTTCTTGCGGTCGGCCTCGGTCAATTCCTCCCCAGACTGAAGGCGGGTTGCGGTTTCTTGCAGAACAGTGGCTGCGCCCTGATCGCCCATTTGCAGCGCGGTTTTTGCAGCGGACTGAAGCAGAGTTGCGGCTCCAGCTCGATCGCCCTGCTGGAGCTTGCTTTCAGCGATTTGGGTCTGGCGATATTTTGCCAGTGCCAGAATGTGCTGCTGCACCTGATCATTGAGCGCGGGTTGATAGTTTTGCTGGGTCATTGCCTGGATCGGAATTCGTTCAGACTGCAGCCCTTCTGCCCCAATCAGTGGATCGTCGTAGCGCACCTGAACCTCGGCGATTGTCTCTGTGCCTTCGGGCAGCGTACCGATGTAGAGGTTGGCAAGAACCACACGCGGCACGTCAATCATTAAATCGCCTAATCGAACAACATACTCTGCACCCTGCGGGGTCACGGGCAACTCGATCGTGTCGGGAATGACCTGGGCGATCGGTTTGAGTTCTGCCAATCGCACCTGGGGCTTGAGGGTTAGCAGCAAATGGGCATTGGTCAACCCGATAGACTGCATTCGGGTAAACAAACGGCTAAACTCGCTAACGGCGGCTTCGGGCTGCTGAATGTAAGAGAGCGTTCCGCCTGCTGCATCGGCAATTTGCTCCAGCACGTCTTGATTCCAGCGATCGCCAAAGCCAAGGGTATTCAGGGTCAGGTTGTAGCTTGCAGCCAGGTTTGCCAGTTTCAGGCAGCGATCGTTATCACCGTGCTCGTTTTCCCCGTCGGTCAACAAAAATGCCTGGGAAATTGCGTCTTTTTTGCCTTTTGCAAGTTCTTCGATGCCGAGCCGCATTCCTTCGTCGATCGCCGTGCCGCCGCTGGCTTTGATGCGGTTAATCTCAACTTTGATATCAGCAGGATGATCGATCACCTGATTCGGAATTAGCACTTTGGCTTTGTGATCAAACACAATGACCGAAAGCCGATCACCCGGAGACAGGCTATCCACAATGCGATGCGTCGCTTGCTTGACGGTTTCGAGGGGTCGCCCGTTCATTGAACCGCTGTGATCCAGGATCAGGCAAAGGTTAAGCGGAGCAGTTCTGCCGATCGATTCGGGCAGGGCAGACAGGGAAACGGCAAGCTGTCTTTGGTGGTTTGCCTGCGCCAGGTTGAGATGGGCATCGCTCAAGGCTGCCTGTAAACCCACTCGCATAACGATCGCTCCTGGAAATGAAGAGGTGAGGATAGCGGTTAAAAAAGGTACTTCAACGGGAGATTTCTATCTTACGGAATTTGGCTTGAATTTTTTGGGCGGGGTACGGGTGGATGGATAGGGAAATGGGGCGATGGAGGAGATTGGCGACTGCTCAAACATCCTTTATGACCCTGCTCAACCATTCTTTATGACGTAGAATCAACCACTCGATCACCCAAACGAAATTGAACAATCTGGGTGATTTCTGTGAGGGCTTGCTGCGTTTCGGCAGCGATCGAGTTTTGCAGGCGGCGATCGAATTCCGCTAAAATGCTCGCTCTGCTATGGTTGCGGACGGCGATGATGAAGGGGAAGCCGAATTTGGTTTTGTAGGCGTGGTTGAGCGTTTGAAAGCGATCGAATGCTTCTGGGGAGAGGCGATCGAGTCCTGCGCCGGATTGCTCCTGGACGGAGTCGGCTGCCATTTTGACTTTGCTGCCTAGATCGGGGTGAGCGCGGATCAGGGCGAGTTTTTCTGCTGGGGTCATTTGCTGCATTGTGGCGATCAGCTTTTGGAAGAGATCTGCGCGATCGGCAAAAGGGCGGCTGTGCCAGGTTCGAGCGGCGATCGAGGGAGTTTCTTCAAAAACTGTGCCCAGGGCGGCGACGAATTCTTCCTGAGAAAAGGCGTTCAGTTCAGCGATGGAGAAAGGCATAGGGTTCAGCAACTATCTCAACGGTCCGCCCAGGATCGTGTTGGCGATCGCATCGGTCACGTCGGTCGGTTTTTCGGTAGCAAGCTGCCGATACCATTGACGCGTAATGTCCGGGTCTTTACCGTGAATTTGCTCGGCACGTTTACGAGCTTTTTGGACGATCGCGCAGGTGCGGGGATGGCGATCGGCTTCATAGCGGTGCAGAGCATCTTGAACGCTGAGGTTTGTTGTGAGGAGGAACTGTGTGAGCACATAAGCATCTTCCATTGCCTGACAGCCGCCCTGACCCAGATCCGGACAGGTAGCGTGGGCAGAGTCTCCCAGCAGCGCAACCCGACCGCGCACCATGCGATCGATCGGTCCCACATCGTGAATCAAGACGCGATTGGTGGTTTCAGGATTTAGTCGCTCGATCAGCCGCTGTACCGGATCTGCCCAGCCCAGGAAAAACTGCGATAAGTCCGAGCGAATCTCGCCCAGTTCCGAGGTTTTTTCTTTGGGCATGGGCACATCAAAAAAGAAATAAAAGCGATTTCCTGCCACAGGCATCATCGAAGCCCGCTTAAAGTCGCCCACATAAATTGCCCAGGTGTCTGACGGAGCCAGATCGGCACTGATGGGAACCAAGCCGTTCCAGTTGACATAGCCGCCGTAGATTGGCTCAACCGAATGCCCCAGCACAAATTCACGGAGAACCGATCGCACCCCGTCTGCCGCAATCACCAGATCGCCTGTGGCGCGATGTCCATCCTCAAACACTGCCGTCACACCTGTCTCGGTTTCTTCTACACCAACGCAGCGAGCGTTTAGCTTCACTTCTCCCGGAAAGGCATTCAGCAGCATTGTTTGCAAATCGGTTCGAGCTACCGGATAGGGTCGCTGTCCGACCGTTTGCACCAGGGGAGCGAGATCGATCGCATTGAGCAGATCGCCGTTTTGAGTGCGGTACTCCATGCGCTCCATCAAGCCGCCGATTTGCGCCATGGGCTGACCCAAGCCGAGGGAATTCAGCACCTTCACCCCGTTTGACCAGACCGAAATCGCTGCCCCCGCCGGACGCAGTTCTCGGACGCGATCGTAGATTTCGACCTCAAATCCGGCTCGACTGAGGGCAACGCCTGCGGTTAACCCCCCAATTCCCGCCCCGATAATGACAATCTTTAGCTGCTGCATCGTTCCCCCGCTCGCTGCCCGTTTTGTGTCTTGAATCTGCGTCTGTAGATTGTATTAGCAGTTACAGCCGTTCTGTCTGTTTGATCGTACACACTATGCAGTGATGAGTGATGGGAAGGGTGAGGGGAACTTCGTCGGAGTGTCGATCGAGTTTGGGCGATAAGTTTCCGTTCTGTTTCGATTTCACTCCCAAGATTTCAAGATTTTCTAACCTGCTGGGCAACAGACGAGCGAAACCGCTACAGTCCAGATAGTAGTGTTGAGAGTACGGGGCGGGATGACAAACAAAATGCAGGAGTCGATCGCACCCAGGTTTGCAGACAGCTGGGAGGGGAAACGGTGACACAGCAAGAACAGCTCGAAACCAGTTTGTCGCTCACGATTAACGGTGATCGCGTTCGACTAAAGGGCATTTCGCCTACGACGACGCTCCTGGAATATCTGCGGATTAACGGATGGGTCGGCACAAAAGAAGGGTGCGGGGATGGAGACTGCGGAGCCTGCACAGTGGCGATCGTGGCAGAAGGGGCAGACAACCAGCCTCATTATCAAGCAGTCAATAGCTGTCTGATTCCGATCGGATCGCTAGCAGGGCGGCAAATTATTACCGTAGAGGGGATCGCAAACGGGGCACTGCATCCGGTGCAGCAGGCAATGGTGGAAACGGGCGGGTCGCAGTGCGGCTACTGTACGCCGGGATTTATCATGAGTCTGTTTGCGGCTTATTACGATGGCACGCTCGATGATGGTGCGTTAGAGGGCAATCTCTGTCGCTGTACGGGCTACCTGCCAATTCGTCGGGCGGCGCAGCAAGTCGCAAAGGCAACCCCGGTCGATCGCTTTTCCCAAACGCTGGTAGCGGCTACCACCAATCTGGAGCCAGTGCGCTACACCGATCATGAGCAGCAGTTCTTTCGTCCCACCCGGCTTCAGGAGGCGATCGATCTGTTGCAGCATAACCCGCAGGCGGTTCTGGTGGCAGGCGCAACCGATCTGGGGCTAGAAATGAGTCACCATCGGCAATCTTTCCCCATCCTGATTTCCCTGGAGGCGGTCAGCGAACTTAAGCAGATTGGGGAAACGCCGGATTTTGTTGAAATTGGGGCAGCCGTGCCGTTGAGCCAGGTGGAAACTCAGCTGCGCGGCATCTTTCCCAGTCTGGACGAAATGCTGCACTGGTTTGCAGCGCGTCAGGTTCGCAATCGGGCAACGATCGGCGGCAACCTGGGTACGGCTTCCCCGATCGGCGATTTGCCCCCGGTGCTGCTGGCTCTAGATACACAAGTGCAAATTACAGGGATAGCGGGAGATCGATCGCTTCCCCTCGCGCAATTCTTTAAAGGCTATCGCCAAACTGAGCTACAGCCCGGAGAGATAATTCGATCCATCCAAATTCCCCGTCAGCCTACGCCCGGTGCAGCCCGTCGCCTCAGCCAGTCCTATAAAATCGGCAAGCGAGGCACAGACGATATCAGCATTGTGGCAGCATCGTTCACGATCGATCTGGATGCTGAAGATCGAATTCTTCAGGCTCGGCTGGCTTATGGGGGAGTGGCAGCAACTCCGGTGCGGGCGATCGAAGTGGAGCAGCGATTGATCGGTCAGTCCTGGACAAGGGAAACGGTGCAGCAGGTCAAGCCCGATTTGCGCGAAGCCTTTACGCCACTGACCGATCTGCGAGCCAGTGCGGACTATCGCAAGCTGCTCATTGCTAATTTGTTTGAGAAGTTTTTTGTGGAAATGGAGCGTCAAGCTGTTGCCCTTGGCGCTTAGTGGAATGCAAAGCAGTTCTCGCTTCAGGGTAATCGGCACAACATCATCAGGAAGGTCAGCAAATGCCCACCGGACAACGCAAAAGCCACGAAAGCGCAGTCTCCCATGTGAGCGGTAAGGCAGTCTATACCGACGATCAGCGATCGCTGATTGGCATGCTATCGCTCTCTCCGGTGCTGTCTCCCCATGCACGGGCACAGATTACTCGAATCGACGTGAGTGGGGCTTACGACATCGAGGGAGTGGTGACGGTGCTGACGGCAGAAGACGTACCGGGGGCAAACGATACCGGAGCGATCGTGCAGGATGAGGTTTTGCTGCCCGTGGCGGACGTGAGCTATTGGGGACAGGCGATCGTCTGGGTGGCCGGGGAAAGTGAAGAAGCTGCCCGTCTGGGAGCCGCCAGGGTGGTGGTGGAATACGAGCTGCTCCAGCCGATCTGCACAATTCAGGAGGCAATCAACGCCAATAGCTTTCACAATGCGCCGCAGGTTATCCGCCGAGGAGAGCCTGAAACCGCCCTTCAGCAAGCGGACATCGTGCTGGAAGGCGAAATTGAGATGAACGGGCAGGATCATTTTTACCTGGAAACCCAGGCGAGTTGGGTGATCCCGGACGGCGAAGGGCACTATCACGTCTATTCCTCAACGCAGCATCCCTCGGAAACGCAGATTATTGTGGCGCGAGTCCTGGGAATTGCCAGCAATCAAGTCACTGTTACCTGTCTGCGAATGGGCGGCGGCTTTGGGGGTAAAGAAACTCAGGCAAATCCATTTGCGGCGATCGCAGCAGTGGCAGCCCGAAAAACAGGTCGTCCGGTGCGGGTGCGGCTGCGGCGACACCAGGACATGATGTTGACCGGAAAACGGCACGGCTTTTTAGGGCAATACTGCGTTGGCTTTACCCCAGAAGGTCAGATCACCGCGCTGGATCTAGATCTCTACGCAGACGGAGGCTGGAGCCTGGATCTATCGCCGCCTGTGCTGCTAAGGGCAATGCTACACGTTGATAACGCCTACTATTTACCCCATGTGGAAGTGCGGGGACGAATTGCCAAAACCCACAAAGTCTCGAATACCGCATTTCGCGGCTTTGGGGGACCGCAAGGCATGATCGTGATCGAGGAAATCATCGATCGCATCGCCCGCAAGCTGAACCTATCCCCCGATCAAGTGCGCGAACGCAATTTTTACCGCGAAGACGATGCGGACGGCGATCGCAATACGACTCACTACGGTCAGGAAATTGTCGATAACCGAATTCTGCGCGTTTGGAACGAAGCCAAAGCGCGATCGAACTATGCAGAACGACAGGCAGCGATCAACGCTTTCAATCAAGCGAACCCCGACCTGAAACGTGGACTGGCAATCACACCCGTCAAGTTTGGCATCTCGTTTAACAAAACCCAATACAACCAGGCAGGCGCACTGCTGCTGATCTACACCGATGGCAGCATTCAGCTCAACCACGGTGGTACAGAAATGGGGCAGGGACTCCACACGAAAATGCTCCAGGTAGCAGCAAAATCTTTGGGGGTGCGGATCGATCGCTTCCGCGTCATGCCCACCAGCACTGATAAAGTCCCCAATACCTCAGCAACGGCGGCTTCTAGCGGCTCTGACCTGAACGGGCAAGCGGTGAAAGATGCCTGCGAAACCCTGAAATCTCGACTGGCGATTGTCGCTGCTCCGCTGCTGAACCTCGACGCGCCGGAGGATCTGGAATTTGCCGAAGACTGGATCTTCTGTCGCGGCTATCCCAGTTTGCGCGTGGGCTTTGATGAAGTTGTGCAGCGTGCCTATAACGATCGCATCAGCCTCTCTGCCACAGGCTATTACCGCACACCCAATATTTTCTGGGACGCAGTAAAAGGACACGGCAGACCCTTTTATTACTATGCCTATGGAGCAGCCGTTAGCGAAGTAGAAGTAGACGGTTTCACCGGGACGTTTAAGCTGCGGCAGGTCGATATTGTGCATGACGTGGGCGAATCGCTCAATCCCCTGATCGATCTCGGTCAGATCGAAGGCGGCTTTGTGCAGGGCATGGGCTGGCTCACCATGGAAGAACTCGTCTGGGACACTGAGGGACGACTGCGAACCTTTGCCCCCAGCACCTACAAAATTCCCACGATCAGCGAGATTCCCGAACATTTCCAGGTGCATTTGCTCCAACGGGCTGCTCAGGAAGGCGTGATTTACGGCAGCAAGGCCGTGGGTGAACCCCCGTTCATGCTGGCAATGTCCGTCCGAGAGGCGATTCGGGCAGCAGTAGCGGCATTTGGCAATACAGATGCAGTCCTTCTGGCGGCTCCGGCGACCCCTGAAGCAACGCTATGGGCGATCGAGCAAGTCAAAGCCAACTCCATCCTGGCATCAGAACGGCTTCCAGTCCTCAGCGCTGAATAGGGGCAAACCATGTCCCTGGAATGCTTTCGTCAACTCACGCAGCTTCTCCCCCACACCCCGGCAGTGCTAGCAACCGTTATCCATGTCAAAGGCTCTGTACCGCGAGAAGCAGGCGCAAAAATGATCCTTACCCTCGATCGCATCTTTTTCACGATCGGCGGCGGCGCAGGCGAGGGCAAAGTCATCCAGCAAGCCAAAACCGTCCTGGAAACCGGAGAACCTCAACTCGTTCAAATCGACCTCACAGGCTCTCCCAATCAACTGCAAGAAGGCATCTGCGGCGGCAAAATGCAAATCTGGCTCCAACGATGGCAAGGCAGCGAATCCCTCACCCTCGCCCAACAAATCGTCGATCTCCTCCAATCTGGTCACTCCCTTACCCTCACCACCCCCCTGTTTCCTCACCAATCCCCTTACCTTACCTCCGCTCCCCCTCTCATTCCCCCGTCGCCCCATCCTCTCACTCCTCCACCTACCTATACTGAAACTCTCCACCCTCCACCCACTCTCCTCATTATCGGCGCAGGTCATGTCGGCGAACAGCTCGCAAAAGTCGCTCACCTGACAGGTTTTCAAATCTGGGTGCAGGACGATCGCCCCGACTGGGCAAACCCAGACCGCTATCCGCAGGCAAATCAAATTTTCCGAGAGCCGATCGCCCAAATCCTCGATCGCTTACAGCCACAGTCTCAGCTTTACGTGGCACTGGTCACACGCGGCTATCGGTTTGACTTGGAAGCCCTCACTGTTTTGCTACAAAAACAAATCCCCTGCTGCTACCTGGGCATGATTGGCAGTGAAAAGCGGGTACGGCAAGTGTATCAAGCGATCGAACAAACGGGCATTGAAGCAGCAAAACTCAAAACCCTTTATGCTCCGATCGGCTTAGACATTGGCGCACTCACCCCCGAAGAAATCGCTGTCAGCATTGTGGCAGAACTGATTATGGTGCGACGAGGGGGATCAGGACGATCGCTCTCTTGCCGTTTATTAAGGAGGCACAATTAGGCACGATAGTTAAATAACTAGGGTGGAACTCGGAGTAAAGCAATAAAACAAGTTGTGCAGATTGCAAGCCTACCCGAGCGGAAAAATGCTGGGGCTGAAGTTTGGATTGGAGATCAACCCCTCGCTGAGACTATTGCTGAGATATTGCAAGAAACAGAAACACTCAAAGTAGAAATTGACCCACAATCAAACCCATTTGGAGGAGTCGAGAACTTGAGCTTAACAAGTTCCTCAACTTTATTCCTGCTCAACCCCCTAACATTGCAGAATTAAGGAGGCGGTTCGCATTGCCATTCGCCCTTTTCAAACACTCTCTAAAAAATTTGCCCATCGTAGAATTATTTATACTTGCTGAAAAAAGCTGAATAAGATTGATCCCCGTCTCAATCGTCTCCATTCAAAGGCGGGGATCAACGATCTCTCGATTGGCAGAGGAAAAAGGTGCCTTCACATTGGTATTCTTTTCTCATATCAGATTTACAAACTTGGAGATAATAAAAATGAGTGCTGACGATAGATTAAAAGCAACCGCAAAAAACGTAGAAGGTAAGATTCAAGAAGGCATTGGCAACATCACCGGAGATCCTAAAGATCAAGCAGCCGGACAAGCGAAACAGGGTGAAGCCAAAGTTCGCCACACGGTTGAAGATGCCAAAGAAGAAGTGAAGAAAGCGATTGATTAAGGGAAACGCGGTCGAAGCGATCGCCTCATTTCCTGGCTAGGTTGCCAAGCCTCAAACGCTGCAACTCTAGCCACAATTTAAATCCTCTCTTGAGCAAAACGCATATCACCAAGTCTGGACGGTCAAATGTTCAGGCTTTTTTTTGCTGATTTTCCGGTCGAAGCTGGGAATTTTAGGAAAGGTAGACAGCTTTAAACTTTTGTTAGAGTTTTGTAATGAAGTGTTAAGTTCGTCACGGGATAGCGATAGAGCAACCGGATATAGTGGGTATGACCTCACGGCTACGGAAAAGCGGCTGTCGTTAAAAAGCTTAGTTGAGCCACGGATATCTTGCTAGAGAAAACTTGGCTGCTTCGCTATCGTTAACTCGGACGCTCTCTTTCCTTATGCATCTATGAACGTTCCACCGTCTCTGAACTCACATTTGGACTCGCCAGGGAGCAACGGCTTGGGCAATAGTTCGGGCAATAATTTGGGCAATGATCCGGGCAATGATCCGGGCAATGATCTGGGCAATAACTCAAATCCTGGTACGCCTCACTTAGCGATCGATCGACCTGCGGCTGTCGTTCCTGATCAGGTGCTGCCTCCCTGTGATGCCCAAGCAACGCTGCCAGACATTCCCCTGGGAGGAATCCCCTCCCAAGGAGTTGTCAACTCCGATCCCGGTCATATAACCCGAATCAGCAATAGTGCTTTGACTGCCCGCAAACAGTCTTTCTCAGACTTCCTGGCTCCACTCAAGCAGGAGACGTTTAAACAGGTCGTTGCGGATGTAGAACAGCGCCTCCATGTGGTGAATCAGACCCTTTCCCTGCTGGATAATGTGCTCGACGCGAGGGGGTTTGAGCTGATCCTGAATGAAATGCTGCGATCGATCACCCTGAAAACTGGGGAACTGCTCAATGCCGATCGCACCACCATTTTTCTGCTGGATGAGGACAAAGACGAGCTGTGGTCGATTCATGCTGAGGGTGACGACAACGGCAAGAGCCTGGAAATTCGGATTCCGCGCACAATGGGAATTGCGGGAGAAGTCGCGACGACCAAGCAGGCAATAAATATTCCCTACGACTTTTACCAGGACGCACGTTCTAAAGCAGCACAGGAACTCGACAAGAAAAACAACTATCGCAGCTATACGATGCTGACGATGCCGCTCCTGAGCGATGGCGGAGATCTGGTTGCCGTCGTGCAGCTTATCAACAAGCTAAAGCCGGGACACGCCCCCCTCGACTCCCTCGATCAAAAAATCGATTTAGCCGGATTCACCTCCGACGACGAGCAGTTGTTTTCCGATTTTGCGCCCTCGATTCGCCTGATTCTGGAGTCATCGCGATCGTTCTACAAGGCCACGCAACAACAGCGTGCCGCCTCTGCCTTGATTAAGGCAACCAAAGCCCTCAGCCAGAGCAGCCTCGACCTGGAAGAAACCCTGAAAAAGGTGATGGACGAGGCGAAAGAGCTGATGCAGGCAGACCGGAGCACTCTGTGGCTGATCGATCGCGAAAAGCACGAACTCTGGACGAAGTTGCCCAACCGTGACGGGGAACTGCGCGAACTCCGAATTCCGATGGGCGCAGGCTTTGCTGGACAGGTCGCAATGAACGGAGAACCCGTACTGATTCCGTTCGACTTGTACGACCACCCCAACTCAGCAAAATCGAAGGAAACTGACAAAAAGACGGGCTATCGAACGTGCAGTATGCTTTGTATGCCTGTGTTTAACGCCGATAATGAGCTGATTGCCGTAACGCAGCTCATCAACAAAAAGCGCACAGGCAACTTTTTCCCCTATGATCCGGCAACTTATCCAGAAGCTCCAGAATGCTGGCGGGCAAGCTTTAACCGCAGCGACCAGGAATTTATGCGATCGTTTAACGATCAGGCAGGGGTTGCCCTGCAAAACGCCAAGCTTTTTGCCACTGTGAAGCAGCAGGAGCAGACCCAGCGCGACATTCTGCGATCGCTCTCTAACGGCGTGATTTCAACCGACAAGGAAGGCAGAGTGATTGCTGCCAACGAACAGGCGAAAAAGCTGCTCGGCTTTGCAGAATCGGCTTCCTTGGAAGGGCGCTCGGTGACGGATCTGATCCTAATTGATAAAAGCAACTTTTCAGGCTGGTTCGCCAATGTCTTTGATGCAGCAAGGGAGCAAAATCGCCAGTACTACTATGCAGATCAAACCCTGCTCTCGACCGATGGAACGACGCACCACAGCATCAACCTTACCCTCAACCCGATCGCAGACGCGACCAATCCTGAACAGGTGTCGGGCGGGCTGGTCGTGATTGAAGACATCAGCCGGGAAAAGCGATTTAAGAACGCCATGTCGCGCTACATGAGTCAGGAGCTTGTCGAGCGGGCACTCAACGGCGAACTGAAACTGGGCGGCGATCGCAAGGAGGTTTCGGTACTATTTTCTGATATTCGCAGCTATACCACGCTGACCGAGAGCATGGAAGCCCATGCGGTCGTTGATATGCTCAACGAATATTTTGAGTCGATGGTTGATGCGATCTTTCGCTACGACGGGGCACTGGATAAGTACATCGGCGACGCGATTATGGCAGTGTTTGGGTCGCTTGTGCCGCTGAAAGACCATCCCTGGATGGCGGTGCAGAGTGCGATCGAGATGCGTGAGCGACTGAAAAAGTTTAATGAAAATCGAGAGCCAGAGCGCAGAATCAGCATTGGAATCGGCATCAACTCTGATGTGGTGATCAGCGGCAACATTGGCTCCAGCCGCCGCATGGAGTTTACGGCGATCGGGGATGGGGTCAATCTCGGTTCGCGGTTAGAAGGAGCCAGCAAACAGTACGGAACCGACATTATTATTAGCGAAAGTACTTACAAGCCCTGTGCTGATCGCATCTGGGCAAGGGAGCTAGACTGCATTCGGGTGAAGGGCAAAAACAAGCCCGTGGGCATTTATGAGCTGGTCGGGCTACGAGATGAGCCGATCGCTGATGAACGCAAGCAGGCGATCGATCTCTATCATCAGGCGCGCGAATTTTATCTCAACCGCAAATTCGCCAGAGCGATCCTGGCATTCGGCACCCTTCTGGAAGACTTTGACTGCAAAGACAAAGCCGCGCAGATGCACCTGAAACGCTGTGAACATTGGTTAACCAATCCCCCGACTGAAACTGAATGGGCAGACGGGGTTTGGACGCTGACTGAAAAATAAGGCTGAAATCATGCCCGTTTACTCTTCAGGCAACTGAAAGGGGTGTTCGCCAACGCCCAACGCTTTGCGGCTGCGTTTGAGTTGCTTCCAGAGCGATCGAACTTGGGTAAATGCCTCTTCGGGCGTGATCTTGCCGTTGGTTTCTAAGCCAGAAATGAAGCTGACGCGCTGAGAAAATTCCTGTAGGTTTGCGTTAAACACCAAATTCTCTGGCTTGACTTCACCCCGGTAGCGGCTCTTGGCGTTGAGAAATTCAGTACGATGGGTCATGGCTTCACCTTCCTTAAACATTCAAATTGCTCTGGCTTTAGCTGGTATTCCTCACGGATGTTACCCGCCTAATAATTGACATAGGAGATTGAGACACTAACAGGGATTTGCTCTTAACCCAAATTTAACCTAAAAACAGCGAGTGAAAACATCATGAGAACCTAGCAGGGCTCAACAATCTGATACTTCTTTCTTTGGGAAGAAGCACTGCGATTGTTTTGTGTAGCAAAGGATACAAAGACAGAACTTAGTAAAGTTTGCTACTCAGTAATGATTTCCCAAATTTAAGGGAGTACGCTCGGGTTTCCAACAAATTCATTCCTGCTTTTTGAAAGAGAGCTACCAAGCCGTCGTTTCGCGAGCCGTTCCGCAAAAAGTTCTTATCAAACATCCGATCAAACACCAGGTCGCACCCTGTATCGAGCGACCCTATTTTAGTAACCCAGTATTTAGTAACCCAATATTCAGCAGCCCGTATTTAGCAAAGTTTGAGTTTGAGCAGCCAGGACAAGTTCGGACGAATTGAAGGCCAGCAACTGACCCACCGCCGCTAAAATGGTGTCCTGTTGCAGATTGTTCTAGATCGCACGTTTGATTCTACTCACCCAGGGCTGACCTCCATGACAGAACCTCAAATTTTATACGAGGGTAAAGCAAAGATTCTCTATCCAACCGACGACCCCAACATTTTGTTGACTCGCTTTAAGGACGATGCCACTGCCTTTAATGCCCAGAAGCGCGGCACGATCGTCGGCAAAGGCGAAATGAACTGCGCCATCTCCAGCCACCTGTTTCAAATGCTGGAAGCAAAAGGCGTTCCCACTCACTGGATCGATCGTCCGGCGGCGAACGAGATGCGGGTAAGAGCAGTCAAAATTGTGCCGCTAGAAGTCGTCGTGCGAAATATTGCTGCGGGGAGCCTGTGCCGCGAAACGGGTTTGGCTGTGGGAATGGAACTACCCCGGCCGCTCGTTGAGTTTTATTACAAAAATGATGAACTGGGCGATCCGCTGCTGACGATCGATCGGCTGCGACTCCTTCAGTTGGCAACGCCTGAACAGGTTGAACAGCTTCGCCAGATGGCACTTCAGGTCAATCAAATTCTGACGGCATTTTTTCAGGAGTGCGGCATTACGCTGGTTGATTTCAAGCTGGAGTTTGGCATGGATGCCGAAGGCAATTTAATCCTGGCAGACGAAATTAGCCCGGATACCTGTCGGCTGTGGAATCAGGCAGCAACCGATCCCAGTCAGCGAGTGATGGACAAGGATCGCTTTCGGCACGATCTGGGCAATGTGGAAGAGGCGTATCGCCAGGTGCTAGAGCGAGTTCTGGCACACCCAGTTTAGAGCACAAAAAACCGAATGCTGTACAATGGCTGCGTTTGTGCGGAACTCGCGTGATTTCTGTCAGTCAAACAAGTCAACCCCTTAGCAAGGGTGTCAAACCAGGCAGCGAGGGACAGTACTGAGAAACATTAGAGTGCTTCTCGACTGATGACGGCTTTTGCCTCCTGATTGCAGGATAAGCTGCTCGTCTCAAGTCGATCGTCTGCTGCTCTGATATACTCCTGTGAGCGATGCTCTGGTGTGTGGAAGTGTCAAACTCTTTTACCCGTATGCGTTTTTCTCCCTTTTTTCTGGCAGTCCTGACTGCTTCAGCAACCCTGAGCTTTGTGCGTCCGGTTGGGGCGCAGACGACCGAAGCGGCTTCTGAAACGCTGCCTTCTACGGAGCAAACCGAAGCAACAGACCTGCGTCCTGCAAACTCGATCGCTGCAAACCCGTCCTCGATTAATGCAGCGGAGGCTGCCAGCGTCAATGCTGGGGGTTCCCCCCATTCAGAGCCGCTGATTGCCGCAATGCCGCCTGGGTCTGCTGGAACTACCGTTTTCCCATCAGGAACAGTGCCTGAGGCAACGCCAATCGAGTTTGCACCCGATAACCTCAGAGGGGGAACTGCTTCGCAGCGCATCTCTCAGCTTCCGCCCAACCCCGGCTCGCAGCAGGACGCTCAAATTGACGAGCCGCCCAGTTCCCCGGAGACTCCCCCACCGGGAACCCAGACGCCGGAGCCGGAAAGCCCCAACCAGCTTAATGTGCCGATCGACACTCAGCCTGGATTAGGTGTTGATGTCGATGTCGAGCCAGCTCAGTCCGATGCTCAAACCCCTGCCCCCGCTCCCGGAACCAATATTCCCACCCTGCCGCCTTTCCCTGGAACTGGAACGCAGCAAGCTCCTGACAGCACAACGCCTACCCTTCCCCCGTTTCCTGGAACCGGGCAAACTCCTGGAACGGAACAAACGCCGGGCGGTGCAACGCCACCCCAGGCAGAGCAGCCCGAACCCAGAGTCTTAGTGTCAGAAGTGCTGGTAACCGGGGCAGAAGGCGATTTGCTGAATGAGGTGTATGGCACAATCCAGACCCTTCCTGGTCAAACCACCACCCGATCGCAGCTTCAGCAGGATATCAACGCCATTTTTGCCACAGGATTTTTCTCGAACGTGCGGGCAGTTCCCGAAGATACCCCCCTCGGTGTGCGCGTTACTTTTTTGGTGCAGCCGAATCCACTGTTTCAATCGGTTGAGCTGAGCGGGAGCGTGCTGCAAGAGCAGGGTACTGAAGTCACCTATCAAAACGAGCAGGTTCCCCTTCAGGAAGCCGTTGACACAATTTTTGCCAATCAGGTGGGGTCGATCGTCAATCTGCGGCAGTTGCAGGTGGGAATTGAAAACCTGAACCGTCTGTATCAGGACAATGGCTACGTGCTGGCGCAGGTCATTTCAGCTCCGCAAATTTTGCCGGATGGAACAGTGACGCTGGAAGTGGCAGAGGGCGTGATCGAGCAAATTGGCATCCAGTTTCTCGAAGAAGGTCAGCCGGTTGACGAAGAAGGCAATCCGGTTGAGGGACGGACGCGGGACTTTATCATTACCCGCCAGTTTGAGTCGCAGCCGGGGGATGTGTTTAACCAGAACCAGATTCGCGCAGACCTCCAGCGTGCCTTTGGGTTAGGCATTTTTGAGAGTCTGAATATTGCCCTCAATCCGGGGCAAGATCCACGGACTGTGGATGTTACGGTGAATGTCGAAGAGCGAAATACAGGGTCGCTGGCAGCCGGATTTGGCGTCAGCTCGGCAAGCGGTCTGTTCGGTTCGGTCAGCTTCCAGGAAACTAACTTGGGTGGCAATGACCAGGACTTGAGCGCAGAAGTCCAGCTTGGCGAGCGCGATTTGCTGTTTGATCTCAGCTTTACCGATCCCTGGATCGGCGGGGACCCGAACCGGACTTCCTACACGCTTAATGCGTTTGGGCGACAGTCAATCTCGCTCATCTTTGACGGAGGCGACGAAGAAGTGACGCTTCCGAACGGCGATCGCCCCCGGATTCGTCGCTATGGTGGCGGTATTAGTTTCAGCCGTCCGCTAGGTGATGATTGGCGGGCAAGTCTGGGTTTGCAGTATCAGAACGTCTCAGTGCGCGATGTAGACGGTGAGCTAACGCCTCGCGATGAATTTGGCAACCTGCTGAGCTACAACGAGTCGGGAATTGATAATCTGCTGACGCTCCAGTTCTCGGCGGTGCGCGATCGACGCAATGACCCAATTCAAACCACCAGTGGTTCGGTGCTGCGCTTTAGTACAGAGCAGGCAATTCCGATCGCGGGAATTACGTTTAACCGAGTGCGCGCCAGCTACAGCTACTTCCTTCCAGTACGATTCCTGCGCCTGACCGAAGGCTGCCAGCAGGAAAATCCGACGGCAGAACAATGTCCGCAAACGCTCGCATTCAACGTGCAGGGCGGTACGATTATCGGCGACTTCCCACCCTATGAAGCGTTCGCGCTGGGCGGCACAGACTCGGTGCGAGGCTACGGACCCGGTGACCTGGGCAGCGGCAGCAGCTTCCTACAGGCAACGGCAGAGTATCGCTTCCCGGTCTTTTCGATCGTCAGTGGCGCACTCTTCCTTGATGTCGGCTCTGATCTGGGCACTGCCTCAGATGTTCCAGGCGATCCAGCAGGAATTCGTGATAAACCGGGATCAGGTTTCGATTACGGCTTGGGAGTTCGGGTGCAAACGCCGCTGGGCTTAGTCAGAGTGGATTATGCGATCAACGACCAGGGGGATAACCGCATTGTGTTTGGCATCGGGCAGGGATTTTAGGAGGCGGCTACCGAAGAAGTGTTCCATGTTCCACATTGCCCCCCTAAATCCTCCACTTTTGGGGAACTTTGAAAGTCGAAATCCCTTGGCTCGGTTCCCCAAAATGACCCGCTAGGGAGGCAATACAGATCACGAGGATTCCTCCAAGCTGAGAGTTACTTCACAGCCGCCAACTATTCTAAAAAATCTGCCATTTTCCGTTTCGAGCCATTTCTCTGCATCAGCCTGATTTATTGCTGTATTGCTTAACTACATGCTTGAAGCCTCCACGTCTCGTTTATCTTCCGGTTTTCCTGCTTCACCAGGTCAGGTGTTTCAGCACACGCTGGCACGCTCGTTTGAGCGAGTTGGGATTGGTCTGCATTCGGGAAATTCGGTTTGCCTGCGGGTGTTGCCTGCCCTACCCGGATCTGGACGCTGCTTTGTGCGAGTTGATCTGCCCGATCGCCCCACGGTTCCCGCCCGAATCGATTGCGTGGGACAAACGCTGCTCTCAACCGAACTGGAAAGCGGTACAGCAACCGTGCGAACCGTAGAACATCTGCTGGCAGCTCTTAGCGGCATGGGGATTGATAATGCCCGGATTGAGCTAGACGCGGCGGAAGTGCCCTTGCTGGATGGTTCGGCTTTGCCCTGGGTAGAGGCGATCGAGCAAGCCGGAATCATGGCTCAGGAGGCGGAGCGTCCCCAATCGGTGCTGACCGAGCCAGTTACCTTGAGTCAGGGCGATGCCTTTATCTCAGCATTTCCGGCAAATGAGCTGCGGTTTACCTACGGCATTGATTTTGATTTGCCTGCGATCGGTAATCAGTGGCAAAGTTGGTCGCCCGATCGCGAAAGTTTCCGGGAGGCGATCGCTCCGGCACGAACCTTTGGGATTGCAGAGCAGATCGACTCCCTCAGACAGCAGGGACTCATCAAAGGTGGTAGTCTTGACAATGCTCTGGTTTGCAGCCGAGACGGATGGGTCAATCCTCCATTAAGATTTTCAAATGAGCCAGTCCGTCATAAACTTTTAGATTTAGTAGGAGATTTGAGTTTGCTGGGAACTTTCCCCCGCGCTCATATCCTTGCCTACAAAGCCAGCCACCAGTTACACACTCAGTTTGCTGCCCGTCTGGCTGCTCTTTTGTTTGCTTAACCTGTTTGCCAACCGATTGTTGACTGGGGCGTTTCACCCTTCTTGCCGTCTTACACCTGGATTGACTCATGGCTATTTTGACTGACGACCCGACGAATACCGCTCATCTCACTGCGGAAGCTGAAGCTAACTCTAACAACACCCCGGCTGCGCGTGCCACGCTATCGATCGAAGAAATTCACCAGCTTTTGCCGCATCGCTATCCTTTCTCGCTAGTCGATCGCATTATTCAGTATGTTCCTGGTAAGTCGGCGATCGGCATTAAAAATGTCAGCTTTAACGAGCCGCACTTTCAGGGGCATTTTCCAGGTAAGCCGATTATGCCGGGTGTGTTGATTGTGGAAGCGATGGCGCAGGTGGGCGGAGTGGTGCTGACTCAGATGCCCGATCTGCCCGAAGGGCTGTTTATGTTTGCCGGAATCGATAAGGTTCGGTTTCGTCGTCCGGTGGTTCCCGGCGATCAACTTGTGATGACTGTGGAACTGCTGCGGGTCAAGCATCGTCGTTTTGGTTGGATGCAGGGTCGTGCCGAAGTCGATGGGCAGCTTGCCGCTGAAGGGGAACTAATGTTTTCTCTGGTTGACCTTTAAGTTTGACCTTGAAGTCAATTCTTTCGCCTTCAATCCTGAACGTCGAGTCACGGCTTTCTCCTGCATCTTCCAATCCCTACCCTCTGCTCAAAACCCTTGACTACTCTGATTCATCCGACTGCTGTGATTCATCCCCGCGCCGAACTCCATCCCACGGTGCAGGTCGGGGCTTATGCGGTAATTGGCGAACGGGTACGGATTGGGGCAGGTACGATCGTCAGTCATCACGCCGTGATCGACGGCGAAACCGAGATCGGCGAACGCAACAAAATCTTCCCCGGTGCGGCGATTGGCTTAGAACCGCAAGATTTGAAATACGACGGCTCGCTGAATCGGGTCACGATCGGCAATGACAATGTGATTCGCGAGTACGTCACCATCAATCAGGCAACGCTGGCAGGCGAAGCGACAGTTATCGGCAATCAAAATTTGCTGATGGCGTATGCCCATGTAGGTCACAACTGCGTGATCGGCGATCAGGTAATCATTGCCAATAGCGTTGCCCTTTCCGGTCACGTCCATATCGAATCCCAGGCACGAATCAGCGGTGTGCTGGGGGTGCATCAGTTTGTCCACATTGGACGGCTGGCAATGGTGGGCGGCATGAGTCGAATTCATCGCGACGTGCCTCCTTTTATGCTGGTTGAGGGCAATCCGGCACGAGTCCGATCGCTCAACAAAGTCGGGCTCCAGCGCGCGGGCTTTGCTGATTTAGATGGCGGCAAAACGATGCAGTCCCTCAAAAAAGCTTTCCGTACGCTTTATCGATCGGGCTTGCCCTTTACCCAAGCGCTCGAACAGCTTGATTTATTGCCAGATCATGAGGCGATCGAGCATCTGCGGCAGTTTTTGCGGCTGAGTCATTCGCTGGGGCGGCGGGGCTCGCTGCCGGGGAAGGCAATGCAGAGACGCGAGGATGATTAGAACCAAACGGCGAATTTTTATCAGTACAGGTGAAGTATCGGGCGACTTGCAAGGTGCGCTGCTAGTCGAAGCTTTGTATCGTCAGGCAGAATCCGCCGGAATTGATCTGGAAATTGTCGCGACCGGGGGCGATCGCATGGCCCAGGCAGGGGCGAAACTGCTGGCGGATACCAGTGCGATCGGCTCGATCGGCATTCTAGAATCAGTGCAATACGTGCTGCCGACGATTCGGGCGCAGCGACAGGTGAAAAGATGGCTACGCCAGAATCCGCCTGATCTGGTGGTGATGATTGACTATTTTGGTCCTAATATCGGTATCGGCAATTTTACGCGCCGCTTTTTTCCGTCTGTGCCCACGGTTTACTACATCGCACCGCAGGAGTGGGTCTGGTCGATGAGTTCGGCAAACACCCAGCGGATCGTGCGAGCCACCGATCGCCTGCTGGCAATTTTTCCGGCGGAGGCAGACTACTACCGGAAATGGGGCAGCGAGGTCGCCTGGATCGGGCATCCCCTGATCGATCGAATGCAAAATGCGCCCAGTCGTTCAGAAGCAAGAACGATACTGAACCTGGATCCAGAGGCTACGGTGATTTCCCTAATTCCTGCCTCTCGTCGTCAGGAAATTCAGTACATTCTGCCTGTGATGTTTGAGGCGGCGCGTCAACTCCAGGAAAAACTTCAGGCAAAACTGCCCCAGGTTGAGTTTTTGATTCCCCTGTCGCTGGAAACCTACCGGGAGGCGATCGAGCAGTCAATCCAATCTTACGGACTTCGGGCACGGCTGGTCGCGGATCAAACCCAGGCAGTGCTGGCGGCTTCGGATCTGGCAATTACCAAATCGGGCACGGTGAACCTGGAGCTGGCTTTGCTGAATGTGCCGCAGGTAGTAATGTATCGGCTCAATCCCATGACTGCCTGGATTGCTGAGAATTTGCTCAAATACGCCGCCCCCTTTATCTCTCCGGTGAATCTGGTGCTGATGCAGCCGATCGTCCCCGAACTGCTCCAGCGGCAGGCAACCCCCGATTGCATTGTGGCGGAATCGCTGGAATTTTTGCTGAACCCCGATCGCCGCAGTCAGATTCTCGCGGACTATGGGCGAATGCGGCAGCAATTGGGCGAGGTGGGCGTGAGCGATCGGGCAGCGCGGGAAATTTTGGATTTGCTTCCCGGAATGGAATAAGGGCAGGAATATGGCTCTATGACTCGACCTGCCGTATTTCTCGATCGCGACGGAGTGCTGAACGAAGAAGCAGGCTATTTGTATCGCGTTGAGGATTTGCGCCTGATTCAGGGAGTAGCGGCAGCCGTGCGGCGGTTAAACGATCGCCAGATTTTTTGCTGTCTCGTCTCCAATCAATCGGGTCCGGCGCGGGGCTATTATTCAGATTCCCACGTCGAGGCACTGCACGATCGCCTGGCGCATTTGCTGCATGTTGAAGCGGGCGCAAAGCTCGATGCGGTTTACTTTTGTCCCACGCTCAGCCCCCCCGAAGGCGGAATTGTATCTCCGTTCGATCGCTGGTCAACCTGGCGCAAACCCAATACGGGAATGCTGGTGGCGGCTGCCTGGACGCATGATCTAGACTTAAGCCGCAGTTTTATGATTGGTGACAAAGCAACGGATATCGATCTGGCTCACAACGCAGGCTGTACTGGGATTCTTGTTCAGACGGGATTTGGCGATCGAGTCTTGACGGGAACTTATCAGCATCTGACCCAGCCTGACTATGTAGCGGCTGATTTGTCTGAGGCGATCGACTGGATTTTGTCTCAAATTTAATCCAGTAGACTACAATTCAGTTCGTTTCCTGGCATCGTCGCTGATCAACGTTCGGTACAAATCGCTACCCACTCACGGTTAAATCCTCATGGCAGCCCGCACGATCGACAAACGAGATATCAGAGCCTTTTCGATTCTGGGCATTTTCTTTCTGCTGCTTGCCAGTTTGATTGGAATGGCAGTCTCTCGCGAAGCCGCACGGGATTACCGAATTCGAGCGCTGCTGAAGGATCGATCGTGCCCCAAGTGCGATCTGGACGGAGCCGATTTGGAACAGGCAGACCTGCAAACGGTCAATCTCGAAGATGCGACGCTGCGGGATGCCGACCTGAGGCGATCAAACCTGCAAAACGGGACGCTGACGCGATCGATTTTGAGTGAGGCAGATTTGACTAAAGCCAATTTAAGCGGGGCAGTGCTGAGCGAAGCCATCCTCAACAGTGTGCTGCTCAAGGAAGCCAATCTAACCGGGGCAAACCTGAGCCTGGCTTACCTGGGCGACAGCAACCTCAGCAAAGCCAATCTGCGGGATGCTAACCTGCGGGGTGCCAATTTGGTGCGGGCGAATCTCAAAGAAGCCAACTTGCAGGACACGACCCTGAGCGAAGTCAATCTCAATCGAGCCGAGCTGCAAGAAGCCGATCTGCGCCGTGCCGATCTGGGCAGTGCCGATTTGCGAAATGCCAACCTCAAGGCTGCGAATCTGGTGCGGGCGAACCTTCCCAGAGCTGATTTAACGCGGGCAGGACTAATCAAGGTGAATTTGCGCGATGCCAACCTGGGCAGTGCCAATCTAACGAATGCCAATCTTAGCAATGCCGACTTGGGCGAAGCGTATCTGGCAGAAGCCGATCTCAGTAACGCCGACTTATCGGGGGCAAATTTAGAAGGAGCAAATCTTGCCAGGGTCAACCTGAACGGAGCGAATCTGAGCGGGGTGAACTTGAATGGCGTTAATTTGCGGCGTGCCGATCTCAGCGGTGTCAATTTGCAGGGCGTCAGCCTTGATACGGTCAAACTTTGCCGCACCACCCTGCCCGATGGATCGATCGCCAATCGCGACTGCTCTCAGCAATCCTGAACCTTTCTTTCCTTCACCGTCTCTTCCCGTTTCTAATCAATTTCTGAATTAATTTCTGATCAATTGTTCTGTTGAATCATTTGAATCATTTGAATTATTCTGGTCAATCTTAAAGTGCAGGCAAATTCTCTATGAATCGGCGTTGGCAAGCTCCTCTCTTCCTTTCCGCTTCAGCAACCCCCCAAAGCAAGCGCATTCGATCGCCGCGCAGACGTCCTACCAGTTCAGGGGCAGCGGTGCTGGGTGCAATTCTCCTGAGTTTTTTCCCTGCGATGGGGCTGACGCAATCCCTGCCGACGCTCAGCATTGATAATCAGTCCGGCGCAGCCATGACCCCCGAAGGGCAGCTTAATCTGGGGTTGCAATATATCCAGCAGGGACAGGTCGATCAGGCGATCGCAGCGTTCCGGCAGTCTGTCACCCTTGATCCTCGCTTTGCCGCGTCTTATTACAATTTGGGGCTTGCTTATCGGCAAAAAGGACTGCTTCAGGATGCAGCAAACGCTTTTTACCAGGCGATCCAGGTAGATCCAGCACTGTCGCTTGCCTATGCTAATTTAGGCGCGGCTCTGCTAGAAGGCAACAATTTTCCCCTGGCGCAGCAGTATTTGCAGCGATCGCTTCAGCTTGACCCGAATCTGGGCTTGGCGCACTACAATCTGGGCTTGGTGCTGCGGCAGCAGGGCAACAGTCAGGCAGCAATGCCCTATTTTCAGCAGGCAGTTCGACTCAGCCCCAATGCGCCAGAGCCATCTTACTATTTGGGATTAATTTACCTCCAGCAGGGACGCACCCCCGACGCGCTAAAAGCGTTTCAGCAGGCGATCGCGCTCAATCCCCGCTATCCTGAAGCGCAGTACAGCCTGGGATCAATTCTGTATCAGCAGGGCAAATTGAATGACGCGCTCAACGCCTTCCGGCGATCAGCAGAGGCAAACCCCAACTATCCCAATGCCTACTACGGAGCGGGGTTAGTTTTTCTGCGGCAGGGTAATTATGCCGACGCACGGCGGGTATTGCAGTACGCCACCGATTTATTCTCGATGCAGGGTAATCGCCAATGGGCAAACAGTGCGGCTCAGCTTTTACAGCAGGCACAGCGTCGCTAGAATATTGCCAGGACAGAACCAGCGCAAAAGAAAATTTCCCTTTAACCGATCGGCTAAAATTCGATCGCGCTATCTGTCAAGATAGAAAAATTGATTCCCGAAACTTTATGTGGCAATTACCCCTGCGGGGAACGGCGAAGCGATTAATTTCTGCTCTGCTGACGTTTGTAATGACGCTCATGCTCTGGTGTTCTCCTGCCCGGGCAGACTGGACAGCACCGCAGTCATTTAGCAATGCTCAGCTCAAAGGGCGCGACTTTTCCGGGCAAGAGCTTCAGGGGTCAGAATTCTCGAATGCCAACCTGGAGCAGACCAATTTTGAAGACGCAGACGTGCGAGGCGCGGTCTTTAGTGCTTCGACCATGACAAAGGCAAACCTGCGGGGGGCAGACCTGACCAATGCAATGGCAGATCAGGTGAATTTCAAAGGGGCATCTTTACGGGAAGCCGTATTAGTCGAATCGATTTTGCTGCGATCGATCTTGGAGGACGTAGACATTACTGGAGCAGACTTTACCAATGCCATTCTGGACAGGGCGCAAGTTAAAGCTCTGTGTGAGTCCGCAAGCGGCATTAATCCAAAAACGGGAGTGATGACCCGCGAATCTTTAGGCTGTCGCTAGTAGGAAAAATCTGTGAATCAGCCCATAAATCAGCGGATCGGCATTATCGGCGGCGGACAATTGGCATGGATGATGGCAGATGCCGCTCAACGACTTAATCTCGCGCTGGCAATTCAAACTCCCAGTCCGTCTGATCCTGCCGTGTCGATCGCCGCTCACACCGTTTTTGCCCCGATCGCTGATGCTGCTGCAACTGCAAAACTGGCAGAGTTTAGCGACGTGATCACCTTTGAAAACGAATTTGTTGATTTAGAGGCACTGCGTTCTCTCAGTCAGGTGCGGTTCTTTCCCAGCCTCGACTCCCTTGCCCCCCTCCTGGACAAATATGAGCAGCGATGCTTTTTGCGCGATCGGGGTCTTCCCACGCCCGCCTTTGCCGCCTTTGATCCTGCCCAATTGCCCGATGCCTACCCCGTAGTTCTCAAGTCCCGACGACTGGGCTATGACGGACAGGGCACGTTTATCTGCCGCGATCGAGCTGTCCTAGAAGCTGTCCTGCAAAAAATTTCGGTTGCCAATCCGCTGTCTCACTGGGTGCTGGAGGAATTTGTGCCCTTCGATCGCGAGTTGGCAGTCATGGTGGCTCGATCGCAAACTGGGGAAATTGTTGTCTATCCCGTGGTGGAAACCCAGCAGGAAAATCAGGTCTGTCAGCGCGTGATTGTCACACCCGAGTTTGATTTATCCGTTGTGGAGCAGGTGGAATCGATCGCCCGATCGCTGTTGAAGGCACTGAACTACGTGGGCATAATGGGCATTGAGTTTTTTCTAACGCAGGACGGTAAAGTGCTGGTGAATGAAACGGCTCCCCGCACCCACAATTCAGGGCACTATTCGCTGGATGCCTGCATCACCTCGCAGTTTGAGCAGCAGCTTCGCACAGTTGGCGGTTTGCCCCTTGGAAGTCCTGCTCTGACCGTGAATGGAGCGGTAATGGTGAATTTGCTGGGCTACGAAACGGCAGCGTCAGATTACTTGGAAAAACGGCAGCAGATCGCTCAAATTCCCCGATCGCACCTTTATTGGTACGGCAAATCGCAATCGCGCCCTGGTCGAAAATTAGGTCACGTCACGGTTTTGCTCGATGAAGGCAATCGCGATCGTGCCTTGCAAGTTGCCCGACAGGTAGAGTCGATCTGGTATCCCGGTTGAAAACCTGCGACAGCTCATCGACAATAGGTTCACCAATCTAAAAATAGGATTGAAGAACCGATGGCAAATTTAATTTGGAGATGGATAACCAGACTGGGAACCGTTCTGCTGCTAATGATGACGCTGGCTTGCAACCAGCAGCCGACCCCGAACGCAGGCACAGCGCAGGCAATTCTTCAGGGTACAAGCGATCCCGCAACCGTTGCGGGCGTTGTGAACTTTAAGGAAACCGATGCCGGACTGGAAATTGAAGCAAACCTGACTCAGGCTCCTGACGGCATACACGGCTTTCACGTCCATGAGTCTGGGAGCTGTGCAGACGAAGGAAATGCTGCCGGGGGACATTACAATCCCGACAACGTTAAGCATGGATTACTGGTTCGGGATGGCTTTGCCAATGCCCATGCTGGGGATCTGGGCAACGTTGAAATCAGTCAGGGTCGGGCAACCTACCGCGCCACGCTGCCCGGACTCACCCTCAGCAACGGAGACTACCCAATCGCCGGACGAGCCGTAATCCTGCACGAAAAAGCCGACGATTTTGGACAGCCGACGGGCAATGCAGGCGGTAGAATCGGCTGCGGCACGATTACCCCCACAACCTAACGCTGCAACACGTCAGCAGCAACCGAGAGCAGCAAAACTGCACCAAACGCCAGACGATACCAGACAAACACCCAGGTATTCTTATTCTGCAAATACCGCAGTAACCAGGCGATCGCCAGGTAGGAAAAGATAAACGTCGAGACAATGCCGACAAGCAACGCCAGCAAACTGTCCAGACTGCCAAACGCTTTTCTTGCCTGAAACAGAGTCGCGATCGCCAGCGTCGGAATACCCAGCAGAAAAGAAAACCGTGCTGCCGTCTGGCGTTCTAATCCCAAAAAAAGAGCGGTTGTGAGCGTTGACCCCGATCGCGAAGCCCCTGGAATCAGCGCGATCATCTGCCCTAAGCCCACCAGAATGCCATCTCGCGTTTGCAGGTCGTCAAAGCCGCGCTTCCGGCTACCCACTTTCTCAGCAAAACCCAGCAGCAACGCCATCACGATCGACGTAATTGCGATCACAACCGCGCTTTCCGGCACAATATCTTTAACCGCATAGCCGACTGCCAGCGCGGGAATTGTCCCGATCGCAATACCCACCAGCAACTTCCATTCTTCCCGCCCCCAGTCTTTCTGCTGAAATGCCTGCCATGCGCCCGACAGGATTTTCTGAATATCTTTCCAGAAGTAGAAAGTGACCGCGATCACGCTGCCAAACTGAATTGCATCGACAAAATACTTTTGTCCGAGGGCAGTCCAACCAAATAACTGCGTCACAATTAATAAATGGGCAGTGCTGCTGATGGGTAGGAATTCGGTAATTCCCTGCACAAGACCCAAAACCACGGCTTGAAAAAGTTCTTGAATTAGTTCCACAACAGTTCTCTCGTATCAGTTCTGACGTACCGGACAGCTCCGGACAGCTATAGACAAGCAAAAGCAGCAATCAAAAGCGGTACAAGAACAGTTCTGTTCTCGTTCAGCTTACAGGCTTCCTGGTACTTATGCTGCCTTGCGCGATCGTCTTCAGCAAAATTTTAGGTCAGCCTAAAAATCCGAAGGGCAATCGCAAAATTATCTTCACGCGGATGCCCCCCAGGGGGATAAATTTGTGATATGTTAAAAAAGTTGAACTAAAAGATTAGAAAAGCCGTTGTCCCCCTTGTCTTCAAGAAAGCTGTATTCCCTGTCGAGTCCGCTTGAGTCTGCCGGACTGGAAGAACTCCCAATTTCAATTCCGCTCATTGAGCGGCTGCCCTTAACCTGGCGATTCCTGCTGGCTTCTGCCTTCCTGGTGTCGATCCCGGTGTTTTTTCAGGCTCCCTTGGTGCGATCGGCTCCCTGGTTGAGTTTGGTAATGACGGGCGGCTGGTTCTGGCTCAGTGCATGGCTGCGATCGCGTCCCCGGTCAGCGGAATGGGGGGATCTGCTCATGGGCTTTACCTGGACATGGCTAGCAGGTTCGATCTACTGGGGTTGGCTGCGATGGGAGCCGTTGCTGCATTTGCCAGTCGAATCCGTCGGGCTGCCTTTTGCGATCGCAGGTTTACGGCGCGGGCAAGACCGCATTGGTAACTGGTTTTATCTAGGGTCGCTGTTTGGCACTGCCATGACCGATGCCTATTTTTATGCAGTCAACCTGATTCCGCAGTGGCGGCAGCTTGTGCAGGTTGAGCCTCATCTAATGGAGCCCATTTTCCAGAGCGCGATCACTCAAATGCAAACGCCGTGGGGAATAAGTTGGGCGATCGGGTTGGGATCTGTGCTGCTGCTGGTCGGAGGTTTACCGCTGCGGTCACAACAGCTTCACTGGTGGACTTTAGGCGGTGCAGTTTTGAGTACGATTCTGGTAGATGGGCTATTCTGGCTGGCTGCAATCTCCGTACTGTGATGCTCGTGTAGCAAAATAATTCAGGTTTTGCAATAAGTTCGGTATAAACCGATTGTGATTGCTTTGTCTTGCAACTCATCAAACCGATCGCAGAAAAAATATAGTCCTAAATGATAGGTAGGTTAGATTAAAGGGGAAAAATCCTGATCAACGCGGATTATATTTGACGCAAGGCTCTCTATAATTCAAAGGCTGAGAGTCCTGTAGCCGAGCAAATGCGTCAGAATGCGTCACACGGCAACAATACGGTCTGTGAAACTGCTGTGAATGGACAGTCTGTTCCCCATCTAATCCTGCATACAGAGTCGGGAAACCGCTACTTTTCACTTGTTGGGAGCAACTGCTGGAGAGTCGGGCGAGGCGACGACAATAACTTTGTCTTGCCCGATCGCTGGATCTCCCGAAACCACGCGCTGCTTCAGCAAATGGAAACTGGCGATTTTTATCTGATCGATCTGGGCAGTCGCAATGGTTCTTTTGTCAATGGGCGGAGAGTCAGTGTTCCTGTGACGCTGCAAAATGGTGATCGGCTCACGTTTGGGCAAACCGAGCTAGAGTTTTTTGCTCCCAATTCTGATTCCAGTGCCCCAACTCTGGGCAATGACTCTCAAGAATTTACTGCTACCGCTACGCTGCATGTCCGTCGCCTGATTTCCGTGCTGGTTGTAGACATTCGCAACTTTTCAGGCATGACGCGCCAGATTGACGAAAAAGTACTGTCGGAAGTAATTGGAACCTGGTTTCGCTGTGCAGGTGATATTATTCGCGATTATGGAAGCTGGGTCGATAAATATATCGGCGATGCGGTAATGGCAGTTTGGATTCACGGCGCGCAGGGCATCAGTCCGGGTGAAATGATGCGGGTTGCCCATGCCCTCAGTACTCTACACAAAATGACGAGTCAGCTTCACGAAACCTATCCGCTTCCTGCTCCGATTCGCATTGGTGCAGGGCTGAATACCGGATACGCAATGGTCGGCAATACGGGCACAGGCGATCGACCCGACTATACCGCCCTGGGTGACACGGTAAATGCTGCCTTTCGGCTAGAGTCTTCTACAAAGCAAATTGGGATGGATATTGCCTTAGGAGAAACGACCTATCGCTATCTCGTTGAGGCAGGAGTGAAACCCGAAGTCTTTATCCCCAAAACGGTACATCTTAAAGGTTATGATCTGCCAACCCAAACCTATGCCGGGCTCTTCTCGGATCTAGACACTTTCCTGCAATCAACGCAGGTTCAGGACAAGGCACAGGGGTAGACGCTCCGGGAAAAGGGGTTGGGCGATGAGGGGAAGGCTGTTCAATTTATAAATTGAATAAAGGTTCTTGTCATAAAGGTTCATGAAACAAAAAAGGGCAGACCCATGAGCCTACCCTCCAATGTCAAATGTATTCAAGCGGTGAGTATTCAAGCTGTGAAACTGAATTTCAAACTGAAATTTAATTCTCAGAATTAAGCCAGTACAGCCTGGGATTAAACCATTGCCGCTTCAACCGGAGCCGTTGCAGGAGCCGGATAAACGCTAATCTTTTGGCGGCTCTTGCCTTTGCGTTCAAAAGTGACCACGCCATCGACCAGGGCAAACAGCGTGTCGTCGTTGCCGCGCCCAACGTTGACGCCGGGGTGAAACTTCGTGCCCCGTTGCCGTACCAGGATATTGCCAGCACGCACAACCTGACCACCAAAGCGCTTCACGCCCAGCCGTTGAGCATTAGAATCTCGACCGTTACGGGTACTGCCCGTCCCTTTTTTGTGAGCCATCGTTTCCTCGAATGTTGACTAGGGTAGAACTTTGACCAGGATAAATCCTGATTCAGAATGAATGCGAACTGCCTGCGATCGAGTTTAGCCCGAATTATTCGGCGGCTACCGCTTCGGGTGCTGCTTCAGCCTCAGATGCTGCTTGAGCCGCTGCCCTTCCCGCCACGATCGCACCATTTAGCGAGATCGAATTGATCATCAGGCGCGTAATTTCCTGACGGTGTCCCCGCTTTTTGCGAGTCTTTTTCTTAGGCTTCATTTTGTAGATCAGCACCTTCCGTCCGCGAAAATGACGCAGCACCGTTGCCTCTACCGTTGCCCCTGTAACCATTGGCTGCCCGATCGAAATCTCCCCATCGTTTTCGACAAAGAGAACGCGATCGATCGTCACTGCCCCATCTGTATCAACGGCGAGCCGCTCAACATCGTAGAAGCGACCGGGTTCGACCCGAAACTGCTTGCCGCCCGTTTCAATAATTGCGTATGTCATGATATTCCTCAAAGATTGCCGTACAGGTAGCCAGGAGCGCGATCGGTCAGGGTATCAGCCCTCCCTTATCAACACGCTTTACTCAGCATTTTTTACTCAGCATTTTTTGCAGAGCGATCGCCAAGCAGTCCGGGCATTTTGCCGTTAAACCTGGTCCGAGCGATTAAACGCCAAGAGACCATTCTCGCGAATTGAAGTGGGGAGTGTCAAGTTTAAATCGGAATTAAACCACAAAGCTAGCGGATTCGCCCTGAGCTGCCTGCCGACTGCGGGCATCGTAGTACAGGTCTTCGAGGGTAATGCTATAGAGAGCTTCTTTTAATTTGGTGTGAAGTCGCTGCCAGAGGGTAAATGTCACCCAATCTTCTACCTGATTGGCTTCGGGTGTGAGGCGCGGCAGGGGTTCGATCGTTTCACCGACGGCTTCCAGGATATGACCGAGGGAAATTTGGGCGGGAAGACGTGCCAGTTTGTAGCCCCCCTGAGACCCGCGCACCGATTCCACGAGTCCGGCACGCCGCAGCTCAATTAACAGTTTCTCGAGATAGGGAGCGGGAATGTCCTGGCGTTGAGCAATTGCCCGAACAGAAGTGGGCTGATATCGGGGCTGAAAGCTTAAGTCGAGCAGGGCTTTGACGCTGTAGTGTCCGCGAGTGGTGAGCTTCATTCAATCCTTAAATAAGCCATCCTTAATAAAATTCAATTACGAAAAGGCAGCGATCGGATTGCGGCCACTCTATTATCGATCAGGCTGAATGAATCGTTTTTTCGCTTGATTATCAATTGGAAGGGACAGCCCCAAGGAGTTGTCTATTGGAGCGAATCGATGAACTAGGGTGAACGCTGACCCTGCCTATTTAAAACCGAAATTATTGAGGGCGGACAAGCAGCATGATGCTGAGTTCATGAGAAAAAAAGTAATCCGCTTTTTCAGACCTGCGCTATATTGAAACCTTTTAGTTCCTGAGCAGGGTGATCCAGATTTGTAATATGACTCTGTAATGCTAGAACGATCGATCAGGATTAGTAAAGTCAAAATCATTTGAGTCGATCAAAAAGCTTGCATTTTAATACAAATCACATGGAAAAAAGTTGACTGACCACGGTAATATAGATTCAAAAGCTGATGCAAAGCGATAGATGAATGATGACAGAATTATCTATAGCGAGATTATCAGCGAAATTGTATTCCATCGTAGTATCTCACAGGAGTCTCTCATGGCAGTATCTCACTGTGAGGTGCCACCGTTCCTAATCAATGATCCAGCCCAAACGAATGAGTAAAAAGAAAAAGATAGAGCCTTTAACCGGAGAAGCCCTTCTGACGAAGGTTAAAGAACTAGAGCACGTCAGCAAAGAAGAAAAGGCGAAAGAGTGTGGCTATTACACCATTACCAAAAATGGCGTAGAGCGCGTCAACATGATGAAGTTCTACAATGCCCTTCTGGAAGCAAAAGAGATTGAACTCGATGGCAAGCAGGGCAGCAACGGTCGTGGTGGACGCAGTGCCAGCTATCGAATTACGGTTCAGGCAAATGGTAATCTGCTGATTGGGGCTGCCTATACCAAGCAAATGGATTTGAAGCCAGGAGATGAATTTGAAATCTCTCTCGGTCGGAAACACATTCGCTTAAAGCAACTTGAAGGCGAGGATTTCGAGGAATAAAGCCTTGAAGGTTTGATTCTGGAAAACAAAATCTTGCAAAGTTGAGAAGTGTCTGAGGCAAAGCAAATTTGGCAGGAGGGTCGCTTCTGTCAAACCTCATGACACTTTTCTAGCTAATCTTCATCCTGACGGATGAACGCGAAAAGTTTGACAAAATAAGCCTGACAAGATAAGCCCGACAAGGTAATTTGACGAACCGGGAGGCTTTAAAGTATTGAAGCAAAGCCTCTTATTTTGCTGTGAATTTGCTACAGGCAGTGAAAGAGCGGAGACAGACTGGCATTTTTCCGTTTTTAATCTGTCAAATTCCTTAAATTTGACAAAAATCAGGTCAATTAGCACTCAAAGCGTGACGCTAGTAATTGACTCACGGCATTTTTTTAGCTCGGATGTTGCCTTACTCAACAAGCAAGAAAGCATTTGAGCTTGTAGATGTTTCTCACCGTCGTTTTAACTAGGTTTGTAATGCCTGTCTCTACTCAATTAAGCAGCGGCTAGATTTGCGATCGGTAGAATTTTTTGGTGCAAGGTTGGGGCGATCGCAATCAACCGCAGAGATTGACGATGATTGATGGCCTCGGCAAAAAGTTTAATTTTCAGCATGGCATCGGCGTCGCATGGAAGCTGCTGCACTCAGCAACTGATTCAATTCGGGCTGCCCAGAAGCCTCTTTCGCTCTAACCAGAACGCTACTATGAAATAGAGGTCGGAAAAGGTTTGATTGAGGGATTTTGAGTCGATCTAGAACCGAATCTGACGGCTGCTTATTTTTGCTGCTGGTGTAATTTCATAAGATCCATGAGTGAGTCTACGCTGCGTCCTGCTTTGATTACCCGCGTTCTGCCGGAATCGATCGCCGCCGAGGTTGGTTTTGAGCCGGGCGACCGACTGGTGGCAATTAACGGACAGCCGCCGCGCGATTTGATTGATTATCAGTTTCTCTGCGCAGATGAGGTGCTGGAGCTAGAAGTACTGGATGCCAAAGGCAAAGCTCACATCGTTGAGATCGAAAAGGACTATGACGACGATCTGGGACTGGAGTTTGAGTCAGCGCTGTTTGATGGGCTAATTCAGTGTAACAATCGCTGTCCCTTTTGCTTTATTGACCAGCAACCTCCCGGCAAGCGGCAAAGCCTGTATCTGAAAGACGACGACTATCGCCTCAGCTTTCTGTACGGCAGCTATCTGACGCTGACTAATTTGACTTCAAAAGAATGGGATCGGATTGCTCAGATGCGCCTTTCGCCCCTGTTTGTCTCGGTTCATGCCACGGAGCCAGAAGTACGAACCCGACTGCTCAAGAATCCGCGTGCCGGACAATTGCTCGATCAGCTTCGCTGGTTTCAGCAGCATCGGCTGCAAATTCATGCTCAGGTGGTGGTTTGTCCGGGCATCAACGACGGCATGCATCTAGAGCGAACTTTGCACGATCTGGCGCAGTTTCACAAAGGCGAGATTCCCACTGTGGCATCGGCGGCGATCGTCCCCGTTGGCTTAACTCGCTTTCGTCCTGCCGAAGATGAACTTGTGCCCGTCACACCGGAAAAAGCGCGAGAAGTGATTGCTCAGGTACAGCCCTTACAGGCAAAATTCCGTCAGCAGATAGGAACCACCTTTGCCTGGTTAGCCGACGAGTGGTTTTTGATTGGACGCGAGGAACTGCCGCCAGAATCGCATTACGAAGATTACCCGCAGTTAGGGAATGGCGTGGGTTCAATCCAGCAATTTCTAAAGCAGTTTCAGACCGCTGCCAGAAAGCTTCCGCCCCGTGTGCCTACGCCACGCCGCTACACTTGGATTGTGGGAAATGCAGTGGAGTTTGCCTTCCAGCCGATCGTCCAGCGATTGAATCAGGTGGAAGGACTGACGATTGATCTGGTTGCCTTGAATAGCCAGTATTGGGGACAGCAGATCAGCGTGACAGGGCTGATTACCGGACAGGACATTTTAACCGCGCTGCGCGGACGCGACCTCGGGGACGGAATTCTGCTGCCTGCGGTGATGCTGAAGCACGATGACGAGCGCTTTCTGGATGACCTGACCGTGAGCGAACTTTCTCAGGCGTTAAATGTGCCGATCTTGAAGGTGGGGGCGATCGAAGAATTGCTGGTGGTTTGTACGCAAGAGCAGGGTTAGATCAGGTTAGAGGAGTCTCAGGGGTTCTACATTTAGTTTCTACTCTACATTTAGTTTCTACAAGGAGTGGCGCTGCGATCGGGCCTGCTCAATTTGTTCAAGATACTGCATGATTTGGGAACTGCGATCGAGGTAGGCGACAAACAGCAGAATGCTAAAACCTACGACTCCTAAACCGGGCAGTCCGCCGGAAACCGCATTATAAAGTCCGTGCAAAACGGCGGCGATCGTCAAACCCAGTAACAGTAGGGCGGCTCGGCGACTGGGATAACGAGCTGACAGCCCAATAAAATAGCCCACGATGCCCGTCAGCACGGCATGAAAGAGCGGCAGCGACCCAAAGCGAATCGAATGGGTTGCCAGATACATTCCCAGATCAATCTGTCCCCGCGTTAAGCCGATCGCATACTGCACGGCATAGGCTCCACTTTCAGCAACGGCAAACCCCAAGCCAGACATCGCCCCATAAAAAGCGATCGTGGGCGGCTCAGGGAGCCTGCGAGCGTGCAGCAGCGGCAAAAGCAACGGAATTGCCTTGCAAGCTTCCTCTAAAATCCCCACCCCCAGCACAAACCCGATCAAACGACCCGGCAGCCCCTGTTCTGTTACCCCATAGAGCAAGCTAAACGGCGGAATCCGCTGCACTAGCAGCAGCCCGGGAATACTAATAAACACCGTGAATAGAACACACCCGATCGCATAACCCCAGGAAACCCGGCTCGGCTTGATCAGGTGGTAGAACACTAGACCCCAGACGATCGCATAATAAATTGCCGTGAGCCAAGCGGTTTGGGCAAGGCTTACCTGTTTCGCTAGCAGATTGATCATCAACGGCACAAGCCCCAAAAACAGCAACAGCCGTACGATCGCACTTTGATATCGCTCTGGGCGCAACACCTCCCGATAGGGAAACAGAACCGTGAAGGAAAGATTTTTGGGGGGCAGTCTGGGTTCCTCAACACTGGCAGAAACGGGAACGAGTGCCCTGCTCTGAGACTCGGATGGAATAGGAGAAAACTCAGCAATCCAGGTCGGACGATCGTTTCCAGCAAGCTGACAGTAAACTTTAATCTGCTGAAGATGGGGCAAATCTAGCTCGCGAATCTGCTGCTTGACCAGTTCGACAAATGCCTGCTGTTCCAGAGGGCGATCGGCAATGAGCAAAATCTTGAGCAGGCTTGCTCTGGTCAGCACTTTGGCAGTGACTCCGCGTGGCTGAAGGGTCTGGTTTAACCAGAGGGCGATCGCCTGAGGATTTCCCTGTTGTGCGAGGGCGCGGAGGTCAGGCTGCGTCATGCGGGATGCGTAGCAGGGTCAAGTGGTGAGGCATGGGTTAAACCGGGCTGAATTTAAGACTTTCTTCAGAAGGCTTGATTTAGAAGACTTGATTTAGAAGATAAACACTGCATCGGTTGAATTTTTGTAAAAAATAGAGTGAAAGATTGAGATTGAAGATTGACATTTAAAAATGTATCTGAAGAACTAGAAAAACTAAATTTAGCTTTGTTAGAATCACTCAACAATAAAAACAACTTACATCATCTCAAGCAACAGAGGCTCGTATGGAATACACATTCGAGATTATTGGTGTATCTCCAGTTTTATACTTTTTTAATCATCAGCTTCAGAGCCAGGAGAACAGAATTGATCTAACAGAACGCGCAGCTTATTTCGGCTCCTATCACTGTACGCTAGACGCTTTTTTAGAATCTGTCGAATCTCTGCCAATGCGCCAAAACTGGAACCTCGATCGGGTGGTGGACACAGTCGTTCAGTTCTGGCTGAACAACGCAGAGCAGGTCAATCGCTGGAAAAAACGACTCGCCGAGGCAGGCAGTGAAAATTTGCTCGTCGGACGGCTGGCAGATCTGGAGGCGTTGCGATCGGAGTTTGAGTCATTGCTGTAGCTGGATTTCATTCTTGATAAATTCAGCGCTTACAGCCTTGTTCAGGCGATTGAAGTGCAAAAAATGGGGCGCAGCCCCTGAACCCCCGTACCTTATAAGAGTGAAAAACGCTGTAATTCAGCATTTAATCCATAGCGGTTTGCATCTTGCAGGGGAACGTCGGGAAGCTGTTTCAGCAGTGCATTCCAGGTTTTGTGGGACTGCAAAGCGTTGACCACGATCGGGAGCGGCTCTGGCAGAATTGCCGGAAAATCTGCTTCTTCAGGAAGCCGAATTTTGTATGCCAATCTTTCTTGGGGTGGCGTAAATTGGGCATTAATCCCCGATCGATTGCCTCTGGCATCAACCCGATACCACCCGGATTCGGGCAGATAAACCGCATTAAAGCCGTGCAGGCTGTAGGGAGCACCCTGATCATTCACACTCAGTCGCTGATAGCAAAACCCTGCTGGAATGCCGTTTGCCCGTAGCAGTGCGGCTAAGAGATGGCTTTTCGCATAGCAGTATCCTGTTCGATGCCGAAGCACCTCTGAAGCGCGACAGGTCACAGGATTAAGCTGATAGTCATAGCTATGATGGATTTCGTCTCGCACCCACTCAAAACAGCCTTCTGCAATGCGGAGCAGTTTTCCTTCTGGAGCGATCGATTCGTTCATCGGTACGGCTGCAATTTTCCTGGCAAGTGCCAGAACCTCTGGATGCTGGTGATCAATCACTTCGCTCGCTTGCAGATAGGCTTTCATTGCTTAGGGATAAAATAATCCCGATTGTCGCACAAACCCGATGTTTTTCTACAAAGCTCGCTTGATTACCGTACGAGAATTTGACCGAAAATAGGGTGAGAAAAGCGACCGTCCAGAATAGGTTGTCCCTGAACCGATCGCCCTACAAGGTGTCTTCTGTTTCGTAAACTGGCGTTTACAGAGTTCATTGTTCCCGGACTGGCTAAATGAATCACAAAAAATGCAGAGGTGCCTTGCTGTATGCGGCGGGAAGGGTACAAAAATCTCAGTTAAACGCAAAATTGATTGTTTATTTTATGACGAGAATTGTGCTGCCTTTCCGCTGCATTTTCGTCTTGTATTGTTGCTTTGCATCCTATCAAGTTCGCTTGAATTCCTCCTCAGCGGCACAAAAATTATGCAGAACGGGTCGCCTGAATCCTGAAGAAACTTGCTAAGTTAAAAGCGACAGTCAATCAACAAGGAGACGACCATGCTGGAGCTTTACCAGTTTGAGCTATCCCATTACTGTGAAAAAGTGCGGCTAATTCTGGACTACAAGGGCTTAGCCTATCGCAAGATCGAGATCACCCCAGGAATTGGGCAGCTTGACATTTTTCGGATGTCGGGGCAGCGGCAGGTTCCTGTCCTCAAGGATGGCAACGAGGTGATTGCTGACTCTACAGAAATCGCGTTTTACCTCGATCGCAAATATCCCGAACGCCCGCTGATTCCGACCGAGCCGCAGCGGCGATCGCAGTGTTTGATTTTAGAACAGTGGGCAGACGATTCGGTGGGCATCAATGCTCGAAAACTGCTGATTAGCGCAGTCGGTCAGGATTCGACCTTTTTGACCTCGGCTCTGCCGTCTGGAACCCCCGGATTTTTGAGAAATTTAGTTCAGTCTGTGCCGCGTGAGGCGATCGATCTGGTAGGGTTTGGGGCAGGAGCTAGCCCTGATGCAATCAAGTCTGCCCGTAAAGAAATGCACCGCAGCTTGGAATCCCTGAGCGAGATGCTGCGCGATCAGCCTTATTTGCTAGGCGATCAGCCGACGCTGGCAGATTTTGCAGTTGCAGCCATGACCATGTACGTGAAGTTTCCGATCGGGTCGTATCTGGAATTGCCTGCCGCCATTAAAGGCAAAGGAACGATCGAGCTAATCAACGATCCGCTGCTCAAGCCTTTTTGGGACTGGCGCGATCGGCTTTATGCAGATTTTCGCAAAGCTCCGCTCACGGCAACGGCAGGGGCAACTAGCGGTTCCTCATCGGGTCCCACCTCGATCAACATTGATTGATCTGAATCGATTCAATTGAATTCATTCGATTGAATGGATTGACCCTGATTGAACTTCATTGATTAAAGTGACCTGGTGTAAACACAAAAACTGCCCTTATTCTTCCGCCCTTCCCCGCCCTGCTCCAATCAGTGACTTTGTGTATTTGCATTCGGCAACGCCGGATTTAAACCAAAAGGATTTGAATCGGATTGAGGACAAATAACCAATAAAACCACGAGATCTATCCTCAATCCCTGTCCTCATTGATGCTTTGGTATTCAAAGGAGCCGCTTTTGCAGATCAACGGTTGGGAGGAAAGGGGCAGTTTCCCCATTATCGGGCTGCTCACCGGGAGTCAGGAGATCGGGGCTAGATGATCTTGAATGAGAAACCCCAGATCAGCCCACATTGAACCAAAAGAAATTCAAAGTCCCTCGCCCTTGCCGGAAATGGGACGATTTACGACTCGGTGAAACCGATGCCCACTTTTCCTGCCTGGTATTTTGATGAATCCACTATGGCTGGCATCGACTTTGAGGATGCTGCACAGGTTGCAGTGTACGATCGCAATCAAACATCGAGCACACCCGAAAAGGAACAGGCTTTAGTAACCCGATTAGGAATTGCTGCGGAACATACGGTTATTGATTTAGGTGCGGGCACAGGAAATTTTGCCATTCAAGCTGCGCTGACGGGAGCTTCTGTCCACGCGATCGATATCTCACAGGCGATGCTCACCAATGCTCAAAACAAAGCACAAAAAGCAGGCGTAACTACGCTCAAGTTTCATCAGGCAGGCTTTCTAAGCTATGAGCATCAAGACCAATTCGTCGATTTCGTCGTCACTAAAAATGCACTGCACATTCTCCCCGATTTTTGGAAGATGGCAGCTTTCCTGAGAATTGCGGCGATGTTAAAGCCGAACGGCGTGTTTTATCTGCGAGATGTCATCTTCTCCTTTCCAGCCGCAGACTACGAAGCATCAATCAATGATTGGATTAAACAGGTTGCTAAACCCGCTGGAGAAGGGTGGACAGCCAAAGATTTTGAGATGCACGTACGGGAAGAACACAGCACTTATGGATGGATTATCGAGGCAATGCTAACGCGAGCAGGTTTTGAGATTGTTGAAGCGAATTACAACACACCAACTAATGCGGAATATTTCTGCATTAAAACCATTTAGGCGATCGCCCAAAGTTGGAAGTTCCTGGGGACTATTGTTAGAGCAAAGCTTGATTTGTAAGGGTCAAGAGATGCCCTTGCTCAACTGCTTGTTTCACTTCAAAACCAAGTAAGCGAATGATACCCGCTCCCGCGATCGCTGCATTCTTTAATACACCACCCTATCTTTAATTAAATGGCTTCAAATAACCTCTGCAATTCATTCACTCGTTCAATAAAACGTTCTCGTCGCTCTGGTAGGAACTTGAGAGCGAATTATTCTGACTTGATTGAGGATTGAGTTTTGGACTGAGTTTTGGACTGAGTGCCAGCAGGTTTATCAGTTCGTAAGCCACTGTGGCAGCGGCAAGCGAGGTAATCTCTGCATGGTCGTATGCAGGTGCAACCTCTACAACGTCCGCAGCAATGACCGAAAGACCCGCCAGTCCGCGTAGCACGCCCAATAATTCGCGACTGGTCATTCCGGCAACTTCAGGCGTGCCCGTGCCCGGTGCATGAGCCGGATCGAGCACATCAATATCAATGGATAAATACAAAGGACGATCGCCGACCCGTTCCCGAATTCGCTCGACAACTCCAGTGATGCCGATCGTTTCAAACTCATCACAGTGGACAATTTTGAATCCCAGTTCACTATCTTTGTTCAAATCATTGCGGCTATAGAGCGGGCCCCGAATGCCAACATGGATTGAGGCATCGTCTAAAAATAAGCCTGCTTCAGCCGCGCGGCGAAATGGGGTTCCGTGCGTGTAGGGCGCACCAAAGTAGGTGTCCCAGGTATCGAGATGGGCATCGAAGTGAACGAGTGCAACGGGTCCGTAACGTCGATTAATTGCCTTCAGCAGCGGATAGGCGATCGTATGATCTCCCCCTAAACTCACAATCGCCCCACACTGTGCTAGAAGTTCGGTCGCAGCCGCTTCAATCTGTTCGATTGCCTGATTAATATGATATGGATTACAGGCAATATCTCCGGCATCGGCAACCTGCTGCACCATAAACGGCTCCACGTTATAGGCAGGATGATACTGCGTCCGCAGATTTCGCGACGCTTGACGGATTGCCTGCGGTCCAAATCGCGCCCCTGGACGAAAACTCGTCCCCGCATCAAAAGGAATACCGACGATCGCGACATCGCAGTGGTTCACATCGCGCAGTTCGGGCAATCGAGCAAAGGTAGAGGCACCCGCATAACGGGGAAGAACCGTGCCGCTAATCGGCTGAATCGGAACGATATCAGGATTCTGCATGAAGAAAAGGCAATCGAGAATAAAGTGAGAAAATCAGCGCGGATAAATCGTTCAGCGAAGCGCAGCCATTCCGTTCGATGCAGCTAAGGCTGAACTCAATTGAAACTCCCGTTGAACGGCGGCTGCAATGGTTCGGGTGAGATGGTCTGCCATCAGTGCCCCTTTTTCAGCAGTGGCAGCTTTGGCAGAAGAGAGAACGCCCGATGCAGGAACCCACTCTGGACGCTGAGGGTAGACGTCATAGGCTGGAAATTCCACAGGGGGAACGTCAGGAATGAGGTCGAGTCTGACGAGTTTCGGATGATAGTGCGCCATCAGTGAAGTTTCCATCACAGCAGCATGTTCCAGCGCAAAGCCAGGAAAACCGTCTGGAAAGACTTGAGCCAAAATGTTCTCGGTCAGAAACTCCCAATACTCGACGCGCATCACCCGCAGTTTTGATGCACTGCCCATATCGCGCACGGCAAGTTCAATTCCTTCGGTGAGAAACCACTGATTTTCGTAGTGACCGTTCAGGACAACAATTTGATCTGCCCCCTGTCGCGCCAGTTCGCGCACGACATCTCGAATCATTTGGATCAGACTGTTGCCATCCAAACTGGTCGTTCCTGGAAAGTGCTGTCCTCCGCCCGACTTAGGCTGCGACTTGTAGCCATAGCTGACGGTTGGCGCAACAATACCGCTGATTTGCTCTGCCACGCTTTGCGCGATCGCGGTGCTAAGCAATGCATCCGTACCGAGCGGTAAGTGAGGACCATGCTGTTCCAGGGCACCGCAGGGAATCAGGACGATCGCATTTCCATCCTGAAGCCGCTGCTGGTACTCAACCCAACTCAATGAACCCATCATTAGTGGATGCATAGAAGACTCGCTTTCTTTCAAGAATTCTGTTGAGCAGCAAATCACGATCGCTGAAAGTATTGATTCTTCGCGTCTTTTTTCGCGTCTATTACAGAGCCAAAGTGCAGGTTAACGATTTTAATCTAACTGGCTCTACCTAACTAACTCTGCCTAACTAGCTCTGCCTTTTAACAAGCGATCTTGCAAGACCTGCGTTTTCTGCTGCCTTGGAGTTCAGAATAAATGCACTGAAGCCGCAGTTGATGTAGCTCTCAATACAAAATCGGAGTTTATCTTACTAAATCCACAATTCATTTTGCTTCTTCATCAATGAAAAAATACTTCTGCATTTTCAGATGAAGAATTTAGCAAAAACATATTGCTTTAGTTACGAATACCTTAGCAGAAGAAAAAGATGCTGCCACAAATCAAGCTTTCCTGACTTTTAGATAGACAGGTTGTCCAAAACGTTATGCAGTAGGCAATTGAGCAATTTTGAGAAGGCAAAGTAACATTTACGCTAGCTCATTACATATTTGTACTCAGCTTTTAGTAGCTTCATCACGACCTGCGACTCATAGCGAATCACGCCTGGAATTTCGTGAAGCTTTGCATAAAAATTGAGCAGCTCATCGTGCGTTCCAAAGAAAACATCAACCACGATATTGTGATGACCCGCAGTAACCGCAACGAATTGAACTTCGTCGATTTCAACCAGTGCGGCTGCAACTGCATCAATCTTGCCGTTTTCCACAAAGAGTTGAACAATCATGACGCGAGGTGTACCCAGATGCTCTGGATTTGGCGTAGCGTGAATCTTGACGATCTTGGACTGCAAGAGTCGCTGCACCCGATAGCGGGCAGTTGCTTCCGGCAAATTCAGCCGTTTAGAAACTTCAGCAAAAGACATGCGCCCATCGGTTTTAAGCAGCCCGATAATCGCGCGATCGAGATCGTCGAGGGCGATCGATGCTGGAGGAACGGAATTGGTTGGAGTCATGGCCTTTGAAAAACACAACTTTCGATGTATTAATTACCAAAATAGCAACTCTAGTTCAGGGAGTTACGGTTGTATTATAAATAACTTTTTTGAGTTGCTCCTTTCTTTACAGTGAGGCTAAGGCAATTAAGATTTTAGTGATTCGTTAAATTCTTAGCAGTTTTTTCAATTCAAACTTCAGCCTCGATCGCTCAGCTGCCGCTCAATTTGCAGCAGGAGTTCCATTTTCCCTGCGACAAAATGTCGATTGCTTACCGAAAATGGCTGAAACAGCTTGGTCTTCAGTTTGGCACTTGCTAATGCAGCAATGCGGTTTCATTCCAAATCTCACTTCCACCTGATTCTTCTTCAGCATCTATGGATTGATTCATCTTTTCTCTCAAGTGCATCATGAACCGTATTCTTCGACGATTAAACCATTTGCTTCGATTCTGTGTTCTCCTTCGTAAGGATCAGGATAATGGAAAATACTGTTTTAATTAAAAATGCGACCGTTCTTCCCTTCACGCGACAAGCGAACGGTTCCCTGAACTTAGAGCCTCAGATTGCTGATGTGTTGATCGAGGGCGATCGCATTGCTCAGGTTGCTCCTGCCATTGAATCTGCGCCGCCGTCCGCCTCAGTGATTGATGCAGCAAATCACCTTTTGATTCCTGGCTTTGTCAATGCTCATGCTCACTCAATGGAAATTTTGGAGAAGGGTAACCATGAAGCATCGCCCCTGGAGCTATGGATGCTTTATACCTACCCGCCATTGCAATCCCAGCACCTTGATGCGCGTTTGTGCTACCTCCGCACGCTAATCGGTGCAATGGAGATGGTGAAATATGGGGGAACCACAATTCAGGATGATTTGCTGGAGCTGCCCTATGTTACGCCAGAAATTTTTGATGCGGTTGCCCAAGCCTATGTTGATGTCGGGATGCGAGTCAGTCTCTCGCTCCACACAATCAACCAACCGCTGCACCACACTGTTCCTTATTTGAGCGACTTCCTGCCCGCCGACGTGAAGCAGGATCTAGAAGCGGCTCAGGGACTTTCTGATGATGCGTGGGTTGATTTGTTTCGTCAGGTTTACCAAAAATGGCAGGGCTATCGAGGATTGGTGACAACTGTTTTGGCTCCTTCTGCATCGCAGCGCGTCACGCCTGATTTGATGCACCGGATTGCCACCCTATCTGAAGAATACGATGTGCCCATTCACACGCATCTGCTGGAAACCAAAACCCAGGCAATGACCGGACCGGAACTGTATGGCGAATCAGTCGTTGCCTATGCAAAGCGACACGGAATCTTGACGCATCGAACGGCGATCGCCCACGGAGTCTGGCTATCCACACAAGACATTGAACTGATTGCAGAAGCCGGAGCAACGGTGATTCACAACGTGGTCAGCAATCATCGCCTGTGCAGTGGCATTGCACCAATTCGAGAATTAATGGATGCGGGAGTCAACATTGCGCTGGGATCAGACGGCATGAGTTCCAATGATTCCTTTAATCTATTTGATGTAATTAAAGCCGCAGGGCTGGTGCATTCGGCGATGGATACTTCCTACGATCGCTACCCGAAAGCCGCAGATATATTGAAATGGGCAACCTATGGAGGAGCCAGATCTGCCCTGCTGCACAACGAGATTGGGGCGATCGCACCGGGAATGAAAGCCGATCTGGTTCTCTACGATCTCAATACCCTCAGTTTCACTCCCCGTTATCAACTACCGATTCACCTAGTGTATGCCGAGAATGGCAGTTCGATTCGCAAAGTCTTTATCAATGGTCAATTAGTGGTTGATCAGGGACGGGTGTTAACGGTCAACGAAGCCGATATCGTGGCAGAGTTGCAGGATCGTTTGCCCGAATACGCCGTTCATCGTAAGCAGATTTTGCAGCAGGCAGAGCGGATTCGTCCTGCTGTTGAAAAAATGCTGTCAACCGCTGTTAGCCAGTCTTTATCCATTCATCGTTTTAGTCGTCCCCTGCACTATGTTTCGTAGGCACTATGTTTCGTAAACTCATTCGTCGCGCAACTGTTCTTCCCTTTGTTCAACAACCGGATGGCAGTTTGGATTTATCGCCTTGCTGTGTGGATCTGCTCATTGAAGGCGAGCGTATTATCCAAATTGCCCCAGAGCTAGACGTTACTGCCGATCAAATTGTCGATGCGACTGATCTCTTGTTAATTCCTGGCTTTGTGGATGCTCACACCCATACGACCGTAGGAGTTTTAGAAAAGTGTGGCTATGAAGCATTGCCTTTAGAGCAGTGGATGCTGTATCTGCCCCCTAACGAGCGACTAAACCCCCGCCTGCATTACCTCTGCACAATGGTCGCAGCCCTGGAAGCGGTGAAGCATGGCACAACCACAATGCAAGACGACATCTACGCATTGCCCTATACTCCCCCCGAAATGTTTGGGGCAGTGGCACAGGCATACGTTGATTTAGGGGTGCGGGCAAGTTTATCGGTTCACGCCATCAACAAGCCGCTTCACGAAACGGTTCCTTATCTGGCTGACCACCTGAGCGATGAGCAGAAGCAAAGCTTTATTTCAGTAAGTACCTGTACTCCAGCCGAGTGGGAATCCGTCTTCCGGCAACTCTACCGAGACTGGCACAGACAGGCAGACCTGATTACCACCGTCCTGGCTCCCTCCGCATCGCAGCGAGTTACCCCTGAACTGATGCATCAGATTGCCGCCCTGTCAGAAGAATTCAACGTGCCCATTCACACGCACCTGCTGGAAACCCGAATGCAGGCAGTGACCGGCGCAGAATTTTACGGAGAATCAGTCGTTGCCTATGCAAAACGACACGGGATTTTGACGCACCGAACAACGATCGCGCACGGAGTCTGGCTATCGCAGGCGGATATTGATTTAGTGGCAGAAGCCGGAGCAACGGTGGTTCATAACGTCGTCAGTAATCATCGTTTGTGCAGTGGAATTGCGCCGATTCGCGAGTTGATGGCAGCCGGAGTCAATCTTGCGCTGGGGACTGATGGCATGGACAGCTTTAACCTGTTTGATGTAATCAAAATGGCGGGCTTAGTACATTCTGCAACCGATGGCGATCGCAAGTTTTATCCCAGGGCAGCTGATGTGCTCAAATGGGCAACCAGGGGCGGCGCGAGATCCACACTGCTGCAAGACCAGATCGGGGCGATCGCGCCGGGAATGAAAGCCGATTTTGTGCTGTATGACCTCAACTCCCTGACCTTTACCCCGCGCAATCAACTTCCCATTCATCTGGTGTATTCGGAGCGGGGGCGATCGATTCGTCAGGTTTATGTGAACGGACAACTGATTGTGAAAGATGGACAGGTTTTGACGGTCAATGAGTCCGACCTTTTGGCAGAACTGGGAGAGCATCTGGCAGCCTATCGCAGCTATCGCGACCAGTGGCATCAACAAAGCCAAACGCTGCGTCCGATGATGGATACGGCATTTCAAAAAATGCTGAGTCAGCCATTACCGATTCAGCGATTGAATACGGCCTATCGCGATCAAAGTCCTTCGCCTGCAAATGTTGCCGAAGTGATTTTACCCCTATCTTCCTGAGCCCTAGAAAACACCGCAAGTTGTTCAACAAGTTTTGTTCGATTTCATCCTTCCTCTCATTAGCACTGCTATGAACTACAGAAACTCGGATTCTTCTAACGCCTCTTTTTTGCAGTCGATTACGCGCCGTAAGTTTATCCAGCATGCGTCTCTGGCAACGCTCACCGCAGCAACCACCAAGCTAACAAGCTGTGCGAACGCTCAGGAACAAGCTTCGACAGGAGCCAGCCCTGCTGCGTCGGGTGGCGGCGGCACGCTTCGGATTTTGTCCTGGGCAGGCTATGACGAGCCGGAGATTATTGGGAAGTTCGAGCAGGACAATAACGTCAAGGTTGAGTTCAAAACCTATGTGGGTGGCGAACAAATGCTTCAGTTCTTTAATCAGTCTCCGCCCGGCACATTTGATGGCATTATCTCCGATGGGGAATATGTCACCAAACTCATGCAGCTAGGCGCGATCGATTCCCTTAACCCGGCTGATTTTCCCGATCTGCAAAACTTTACGGCTGGCTATCAAAAATTTCCTGGCTTCTTTCTGGAAGATCAAATGATGGCAGTGGGAACTCGCTTTGGCAACTATGGCATTGCCTACAACAGCAAATATATTCAGCCCGAAGAAGTCACTAGCTGGAATTTTCTCACCAACCCGAAACTAAAGGGTAAGGTTGCCTTTTTTGACTGGTATCTTCCCAACATGGGCAACGCCAGTCTTGCACTCTTTCCCGACAACCCAAATCCCTATGCGTTGACAGAGCAGCAGTTGCAGCAAGTGAAGGACTGGCTGATTAAAGTCAAACCGAACGTGGCGCTGATTACGCCTAATATTCAAGACATTACCAATGCCTTTATCAACGAAAGCGTAATTGCAGGCCCCGTGGGAGACTGGTTGATTCAAAATGCGATCGCAGACGGCAAAACAAACTTTGCGGCAGTCGTTCCCCAAGAAGGATCGATTCGCTGGAGCGAAGGCGCAACGCTCTGCTCTGCAAGCAAAAATAAGGAACTCGCACTGAAGTGGGTGCAGTACATGACGCTGCCCGAAACTCAAGCCAAGCTAGCAAACGCGAAAGCTTACAAGGGCATAGCACCGAACCTGAAAGCCCCTCAGTTTATGAGCGATGCGGAGAAGCAACTGCTGGGGTACGTTCCAGATAAAGCCAATCCCAACAAGACGCTTGTAGAGGTGCAACTAGAGCGCACCCGTGCCCGTCAGCTGCCCGTCAATCAGCCCGAAAAGGTTTGGCAAGACCTCTACAACGAATTTAAGACCAGCTAGTGGAGAGCAAGCTTGCTGAAGCGACGGGTTGATGTCTGATTTCTCCCCAATTCCCTCATCCGATCAAATCTTTATTCCTATGAACCATTCTTCTGTGACCGAGCTGCAATCGAACCCATCTGCGAGGGCAAACCTTGGCTCATCGCTAACGGAGAGCGCAACGGCTTCGACTGCTCACGATTTAGAAATTTGCGAAGTCTCAAAGCAATTTGGCTCGCTCAAGGTGCTGGAGAACATCGATTTGAGGGTCAAGGCAGGGGAGTTCATCGCGATTATGGGTCCGAGCGGGTGCGGGAAAACAACACTCCTGCGAATCATTGCCGGGCTGGAAGGAATGACATCGGGTGAGATTCGACTTCAGGAGAAAGACATTACTGCTCTTTCGGTGCATCAGCGCAATACACCAATGGTTTGGCAGAGCTTTGCTTTGTTTCCCCACCTTAACGTGCAGCAAAACATTGCCTTTGGGCTGACGTTGATGACTCATCGCAAAGCAGAGGTCAAGCGCAAAGTGCGAGAAATTGCTGCAATGATGCACCTGGAACCGTTGCTCGATCGCCGGATTAGCCAATTGAGCGGCGGGCAAAAACAGCGCGTGGCGATCGCCCGTGCCCTGATCACCGAACCCAAAATTCTGCTGCTCGATGAACCGATGAGTGCCCTCGACCCCCATCTACGGGTGCGGATGCAGGGTGAACTAAAGCGGCTCCAGCAGTCGTTGGGCATTTCGTTTATTTATGTCACTCACAATCAGAACGAAGCGTTTTCGATGGCAGATCGCGTCGTGGTGATGAATGGGGGCAGGATTGAACAGGTGGGAACGCCTGCGGAAATTTACAGCCGTCCAGCAACCCACTTTGTTGCCGAGTTTGTAGGAAACAACAATCTGTTTGACGGTGAGGTGATCAGTGTCAGTCCAGATCGGGTAACGGTTCGCTGTCCGCAAGGCACGATGCAGGCACTCTGGCGAGAGCAGCCGCACCAGGTGGGCGACCGGGTGACGATCGTGGTTCCGGCTGAACGGGTTGCGCTCGCTTCCACAGAGGGTTCAGTGGAAAACAGACTAGAAAACAAAATTGATGCGACACTGCGAGGCTTTGAATTTATGGGATCGCAGGTGATCTATTTTCTGGAAACCGACACGGGCTACGAAGTGCGAATGATTCGTCAAGAAGCCCTCGATCACACTCTGGCAGTTCCGATTAATTCCAGATTGCAACTCGTCTGGAAAACTCAGGACACCGTTTTACTAGGCGAACGGATTCAGTGAGGAAATAGTGAGGAAATGACGATTGTGACCAAGCAACTTCCGATTTCCCCTCGGCGATCGCGCGCCCGCTGGCTGCCTCAAGAAACCAGCCTCCTGAAATATTTTTGTCTTGCACCTGCCGTTATTTACGACAGTATTCTTTTCCTGCTGCCCCTGCTCTTTCTCATCTGGATTGGATTTTGGAGCGTCGAAAATTATCGAGCAGTTCCTGGCTTTTCTCTGTCGAATTACCTGGATATTTTCAGTCAATTCTTTACACGGTCGCGCTATGGCTATGCGATCGCCCAGTCGCTCTGGGTCGCTTTTACCACAGCGGCAGTCGGTATTCTGCTGTGCTATCCCTTTGCGATGGCATTAGTGTTTCTAGTCCCCGAACGACTTCAGAGATTGCTTTTGGTACTGGCAATTACGCCGTTCTGGACAAGCTATATTCTCCGCCTTTACGCCTGGCAAACTATCCTCAACAATAACGGCTTGCTCAATTCGCTGCTTGTGCAACTGAACTGGATCAAAGAGCCATTGCAAATCATGTTTACTCAATGGGGCACTCGCATTGGTTTGCTGCACTACCTTGCCCCGATTATGATTTTGATTCTCTATCTGGTGCTGCGAAACGTCGATCGCACCTTAATGGGAGCGGCTCGTAATTTAGGAGCAACCCAGTGGCAAACCTTCTGGCGGGTCGTGCTGCCGCTCAGCAAGCCGGGAATTGTTTACAGCGCAGTTTTTGGTTTGATTATCAGCCTGGGGGATGTGCTATCGGGTACGATTCTGGGCGGCGGTACAGGTCAATCGATTTTGGGAAAATTCCCTCTATTCTCGACCATCATCCTGAACGAGTATGCGGCTTCTACCAATTTGCCGCGCACTTCTGCCCTGGCAACCCTCCTGATTGGCATCATGATTGTGATTTTGGTAACTGGATTTAAACTGGCTGAATCGGAGCAGTGAACATGAGCGCACCGCAGAAACGGGGCATTGACTTAGGGCTGGCGATCGCGGGATGGGGCTACCTGCTAATAGGATTTATTTTTCTGATGCTGCCAATTGTCACCCTGATCGCGTTTTCCTTTGAAGATGCCCGTTTTCCAACTTTGCCCTGGGCAGGATGGACAATGCAGTGGTATCAGGAATTGCTGACGGATGGTCGATTGCTGCAAGCCCTTCAGCGCAGCCTGATTGTGTCACCTCTGGCAGCGGCAGCCGCAACGGCGATTGGCTTCTTTGCTGCCTACGCCCTGAATCGATTTGACTTTCCGGGCAAGAGCTTCTTGTCTACGCTATTCATTGTGCCGATTCTGGTGCCGCCCTTAATCCTGGGGGTCGCATTTCTGGGGCTACTATCTCGTCTCAATCTGCAAGGGCAAATCCTGAGCGTCTTCCTTACTCATGTCGTCATTCTGATGCCGACCGCGATCGCGCTAGTCAGTCTACGCCTGGCTCAAATGCCAAAAGATATCGAAGAAGCCGCTTGGAATTTGGGCGCGAATGAGTGGCAGGCACTTTACCGCGTGATTCTACCCTGGGCGATTCCGGGAATTGCGGGAGCCTGGTTGCTAGCATTTACTTTTTCCTTTGATGAATTTATCATCGCCTGGTTTGTATCAGGGTTTGAACCCACGCTACCCGTGTCAATCTATACCTTCCTGGGTGCCAATCTTAGCCCTTCGCTCAATGCCATTGGAACGATCGTGTTTGGCATCTCTGTTGTGCTGCTGATTGGGGTAGAACTTTTATTGCTTCCTTTGTTGCTGGAGGGGCGAGCGTCTATGTCGAAAGATGAGACGGCATAGTCCTCGGGCGGAGATAGGCCCTGTGCCTCCCCTAGTGAAGTCCGTCCAACCTTGACCTTTTTCAATGAGTGCTGCCAATTGTTTCAATCGTTATTTCCCGAAGTGTAGAGCTTTGAGGCCTTCAAACTCTTGCACTTGGGGCTAATCTCAGACATCAAACGTAAATCTCTGCCTGCCATTACCATAGCAGTGGGGCTCGAGGATCCTCAAAGTTTGCATCATTTCCTCACCGCATTGTCTCTGATGCCATTTCCCTGGAACAGCTTTTTCTCAAGGACTAAACTGGGTTATAGAGCATTGGAGGGTGTGCGAAGATGAACGCTTCAAAGTCTGATGCTGCAGGGACAGCAATCGGTAAAGTGTTATTGATAGGGGTAACTGGAAGAACGGGCAGCAATGCAGTCAAAGGATTGCTTGAACAAAATGTGACTGATCTGCGGGCTGTAACTCGTAAAGTTGACCTTGAGCGTCCTTCCCTGTTGAAATTGCATAACAGCGGTGTTGAGCTAATTGAAGCGGATCTCGATGATGAGTCTTCATTAAAAGCAGCCTTTACAGGGGTTTCAGCCGTTTACTGCCATGGAACTGCTGCAGATTCTGCCAAGCCTGACTCACAAGAAATTGCAAGGGCAGAGCGAGTTGCACAAGCTGCTAGGCAAGCCAATATTAGACATTTTGTCTATAATTCTGCGGGAGGAGTCGATCGCAATTCTGGCATTCCCCACATTGAGCAGAAGCATCAAGTCGAGCACATTCTAAAGCAAGCGAACTTACCTACAACAATGCTGCGAGCTTGCCTATTTATGGAAGAGTTTTGGAAGCAATACACCCGACCGTCTATTCTTAAAGGATCTTTTCCCTTTGCAGTTCAACCCGATAAGCCGCTGCATCTGATTACAACAAAAGATATGGGACGAGTGGCTGCCCATGTGATGAAGCACCGTTCTCAGTATGTGGGGCAAGCCATTGAACTGGCTGGGGACGTATTAACCCCTAAACAAATGGCAGAGGCATTTTCGAGAGCACAGGGAAGTCCTGTAATTTACAAGGAAATCTCTCCCTGGGTTTTCCTACTTCTATTTCGCAAATCGTTGTTCGATTTAATTCAGTGGTATCGAAAGCAAGGCTATCAAGCGGATGTTCTCCGTTTACGAGAAGCATTTCCCGGGCTTCTTACCACCTTTGCCCAATTTCTAGAAGAAACAGATTGGGCAAATGCACAATTGACATATCAAGATTTGTAGAGCTCAAAAATCTAGAGAGCTTATCTTTATTTTGCCTCAAACTCTCCTTCCTAGATTGACACTGCAAATCTAGAGGATTGTATAACAGGCGTTGCTTATTAAGGGTATGACTCAACAAGGCACCGGAACATCGTGGAACTTGAGATAGTGCTGTAACAACCGAATTGAGTGTGCCAGCATTTCTACTGACTTGGAATAGCACAACGTTTTGCGATGCAATCGCGCCAGATAATGTCGCAACCTTGTGTTTTCACCTTCAATTCTGGTCATATACGTCTTGCTCACAATTTGGTCGCCTGCGTCAATAAACTGGGGATACACCTTCCATCCATCAGTCACGTAGAAATAACAACTCCATTGCTTCGCAATCGCCCAGAGGGGTCGGAACGTTTCAGCACTGTGGTCACCCAACCTCCAACCTAAAATTCCTGCTTGGAAGTGGTCAACCACTGTCCAGAGCCAAATCTTGTTTTTTTGAGCCAATAAAGGTTTCTAATTCATCAAGTTCCGCGACTTGGGGCGTTGATTCTGGTTCCTAGGCATCAGGCAACCGTTCCCCGACTTGTTTGACCCAAGTGATGATTGTGGTGTGATGAACTCCTTTAACACGCTCAATCGCACGGAATCCCATGCCATTGACGTACAGTTTGAGGCACTCCCGTTTCACTTCGTCACTGTAGCCTTTGTGGGCTTCATAGCGATCAACAAATTGACGCTTGCAATCGACACAGATGTGATTTTGTTTACCCTTCTTGATGCCGTTTTTACGAATGTGAGTCGAGCCGCACTCCGGACATTGCATGAAAACCAACCCTAATTCATACTCTAATTATGCAACGCCGTATAACAATAGGAAACGATCGCCGTTGAGGAAATTGTCAGAACTGATCCCTCTAATCGCAGATAGCCGTGGAGATCATTCGTGAAATTCGAGCCATGGGATTTGTAATTGAACGGGTGTTAGCCGATAGCTGATATGGGGAAAGTGGCGATGTCACAGGCGTTCTACATCAATTAAAGTTGCCTTATATTGTCCCAATTCGTTCCAATCATGGCGTGCTCATGCCAAAGGACAACGAGTGCGCTACAACTGCTGGCGTGCTTACGACCAACCTTTAGCCGGATAGCCCACTCAACGCCGTGATATCTGCGAAATCATCTTCGGGACTCGTCGCTCAGTCCGGTTCTACCAGATTACTATGGGCATGGTTAGAACAATGGTTACATGTTTTTCCAGTGCCTGGACTCAAACGAGCCTTACATCAGTTAATGGATTGGATGGATACCTTCCAGATCCTTTCAATCCCAGACCTGAAAGCAGCTTGATGTGCCTTGAACGTCTTCTCTTCTATGGTAGTAACAAAAGAGGGATCGGAATGAGCCTCTCGCTCAAGATTCAATTTCCTTCAATTGCTCCCAGTGCCAATAATGTGATCCTTTGTGCTTCCGTTAAACCCCTGGCTCTGGTGATATTCATGCCTTCGTAGAGGTTTTTGGTCTTGAGAACCTTCAAACAGGTGCCTTGAGCCACGTCCCAAAGGCGAATCGACTCATCTCCGCTGCCAGTTGCTAAAAATTGACCATTCGGGCTGAATGCTACAGAGCAAACCTTTTCAGTATGTCCTTCAAGTGAATGCAGACACTGACGGGTTTGAGTATTCCACAGCTTGACTGTATTATCTTCGCTACCGCTTGCCAGGGTAAGATCAATTGGGCTAAAGGCAACAGAGCGGACTCGTCCCGTATGTCCTAGCAGTACGACAATGCATTCTCCAGTTATCACATCCCATAGTCGAACCGTATTATCTTCGCTACCGCTGGCAAGCCAAGTTGCATCTGGGCTGAAGGCAATCGATCGGACTCGATTTGTGTGCCCGATAAAGGATCTGAGGCATTCGCCAGTCTCAGCATTCCAGAGTTGGACGATTTCTTCTTCACCAGCACTGGCTAAAAGCAGAGGACGGCTTTGATCAGAAGCCACTGGGCTAAAGGCAATTGCTCTGACGCGTCCGGTGTGTCCTTCAAGAACTCTCAAGCACACCCCTGAAGGTACATCCCAGAGCCGAATGGTTCGATCGTCTCCAGTACTTGCCAAGATTCTCCCATCTGGACTGAACATCACAGACAAAACGCGTTTGGTGTGTCCTTCTAATTGCCTCAAGCATTGCCCGGTGCGGCAATCCCAAGTTCGAACAATTTTGTCACCGCTGCCGCTGGCAATCACATGACCATTTGGGCTAAAAGCAACAGACTGAATCCAATTGGTTTGTTCACGAAACGTCCGAACACATTCTCCTGTCTGAACATTCCAAAGCCGCAGTGCGTGATCTGCACTTCCAGCAATCAAGTGATTCCCATCGGGACTAAAAGCGACAGAACGAACCCAGCGAGCGCGACCTTGAAGAGTACGAAGACACTGCCCTGTATCCACGTTCCAAAGTTTGACGCTGCGATCAGCACTCCCGCTCGCTAACACGTCACCTTGAGGAGCAAAAGTAATACAGCGAACCCAGTTCGAGTGCCCCAGCAAGGTTTGCAGGTGAAGTCCGGTATCCGTGTCCCACAGTCTGACCGTTTCATCGGAGCTTGCCGAAGCCAGTCTTTTTCCATCCGGGCTGAAGCGCACCGATCGCACACAATCTGTGTGTCCACCCAAGCTTCTGATACATTCGCCCGTCATGACGTTCCACAGTTTAACGCTCATATCGGAACTGGCACTGGCAAGCAACTTGCCTTCTGGATGAAACGCAACACATCTCACCCAGTTGGTATGTCCGGTTAATGTTCTTAAACAGGCTCCTGTATTGGCATCCCAAAGTTTAATTGTTTGATCTTCACTGGCACTTGCCAGGAGCAGAGAATTTTGGGCATCTGCAACAGTGTCTACTGCAACAATGTCTACTGAACGAACCCGATCGCTGTGACCTTCGAGAATCCTCAAACAGTCTCCCGTTTCCACATCCCAAAGGCGAATGGTTTGATCCGCTCCAGCACTGGCAACCCATCGTCCCGTTGGGTCAATTTTCACCGATCGAATCCGGGCGCTGTGTCCACGACAAACCCTTAAACATTGACCAGTTCGAGTGTTCCAGATTCTCAGCGTATAATCACCGCTTCCACTAACCATTAGGGATTTAGTCGGATGAAACGAAACCGATCGAACCCAATCTTCATGTCCTTGAAGAATCAAGCAAAGTTTAGTGTTTTCAACCTGCCACAACCGTACTTCTCCAATGGCATCGCCGGTGGCGAGCAGTTTGCCATCTGGACTAAACTCTACAGCAGAAATGGGTCCCAGCGTTTCCGAAAAAACGGACTCGGTTAAATCCGCATCGGCAAAGTTCACCTCGTGTAACTTCACCTCAGGCAAATAAGCCTGACGAACGGTCAAACCAGAAAAATCATAGTTGGTCAAATCTGCTTTCAAGTAATAGAGTAAGTTAATGATATTTCCGGCTGTATAGCCCATCGTCAAATTATTTCTCTGCAAAGTTCCTATTAATCGGGTTAAATGTTCTACAATGCTCGGCGTGTTTCTGAGCCTTTTAAGGAGAGCACTCTCTAGCATTCCTAGAATTGTTCTGGTTTGAAAATCTCTTGCATAATCGACTGTTTGCGCTTTTATGAGTGCATGGGTCTGTAAAAGTCCTGGGCTTTGTGTGATGACTTCATTACAAACTTGTCTGCTGAGTTTGTCTATCGCGTATTCCATTACAACGGGCTGCAGTGTGAAAAACTTGTTCTGAGAACTCTCAATCAGCGATCGCTGCTGTAAATCCTGGATTGCTGCCAGTAGGTCTGCAAGATCGACCGGGGGTTCAAAGTTGGGGTATAACTCTTTCACGGAAACAGGCTCACGCTCGATCGCCAGCCAGTACATCACCTGCTTTTCTAAGCTTGAAAGTCCTTGAAACTGTTTATCCAGTAAATCACCAATTCGAGGTGGAATAAAGTTGCTTCCCTTGAGAAAATTGGAAATACTGCGCCCAAAAAATTGCTGAATGTTGGAGACTACAATTTTCAGCATCAGGGGATTACCCGTGTATCGTTGAACCAGGGTTCTTAAATCCTGCTCCGAATCTTCCAGTAAACCCTGATCCTGAATTAGCTGTTGGCTGACTGAGCTACTTAACCCTCCCAAGAGATACACCCGAAATCTTGCATTATCAAAGGTCACAAACTCATCGGGTCTTTTTCGACCCGCTAAAACGAAGCAACTATTGTGCCGTCCAGTCGCCACCCAGCTAAACAAGCTGCCGTAGTCGCTGTAGTTCTGGCGGTAATAGCCAGGGCGAACGTTCGGGTAGTCCTCTAGTTCGGGTCCATCCTGCAAAATAGTCTCAATATTATCCAGGACAATTAAGCAACGGTGTTCCCGTAAATACTGCTGAAGTCGATTGATGCTCAAATCGGTTGTTTCCTGTTTACACAAAACTTTCACCAGATCGACAACCAATTCAGTTAAGGGTGGAGCATTAATCAACGATCGCCAAATCACAAACTCAAACTGCTCCTGAACTGATTCAGCGAGCTTGACCGACAACGTTGTTTTACCAATTCCTCCACTGCCAATAATGGTAACTAAGCGATAGCGATCGGTCACAATGCATCTCGACAAATCAGCAAGCTCATCTTCCCGTCCATAGAAAGTATTAACTTCAGGAGCATCACCCCAATCAACCCTTTTCTCAGCATTCCCGAATGGGATGGGGGGACTGGGAGTTGTAAAATCTGCTGGGGTAAGTTCCAGAGCAAATACGGCAAATAATTTTTTGATTGAATTGCGATCGCTCTTGTCTAGATCCAGAACCCTTGAAACCGTTCCAGCATCAAGGTTGGCACGAGCAGCAAGCTCTTCGATCGAGATGCGCCTGACTCCTTCTAGAACGGAAGCATTTTGAATTGCTGCTTCAAGCTTGTGCCGACCTTGCGTCGTCAGAATGAGGCCGCGTCTTCTTCGTCCAGGGCTGCCAAACGTCATCGAGGTTTACGAGGATAAACTCCAGCTTGGGAACTCAAGGTAAATCTTCAGGAAATAGAGTGATTATTCCTGATTCTAAGCTAAATTCAAAAGCGTTGACTTGAGGGTTTTACAGCAATTGGGGTAACCCATCCTGCTGCCGATTGCATTCGCATTAATACAAGCTCCAGTGATATGAGCGTGTTGTCGCCAACATCGCTGCGGCTTGACCTTAACTTCGGGAACCTGGAGTTAAGCTCGATTTCCGGAAGATAATGGTTTTTCCTGATCTGAAATATGCACTGTTATTTCAGGTGCAAATTCGCTCAATTCTAAGTAATCGCATGAGTTGCTAAACCAATACAGCAACTCCTTTAAGTTCTTTTTTAACTCCCAGATTTTCGCTAGAAGCCAGCCGAATTCTGTCATCTAATAAAACTCACAACCTCGATCCATGAGGGAAATGAGGACATGATCTGGGATGCAGTACCTCGACTGTTCAGAATGAGCATTACAACCGGACTGACATTTGCGGCTATTGCAGCGGTTATTCCGGGATTGATGGGATGCTTTATCGCTACGGATGCTTACTTGCGCCAACAGTCTAGACAGCAATTCGAGCGGGAGCAGCAGGCGATCGCAAACACTGCCTTTGCTTTGGAAACAGCAGGAGATTACCAGGGGTGTATTGCTCAGGCAGAGCAAGTGTCATCTAAAGCAAATGTTTACTGGGCAACACAACTCCACCTGAGAAACTGTCAAACCAAGCTTGCAATGTTTCAGCTTGCACAAGCGAGACAAAACGCAGCACAGGGAGAATTTGCTCAGGCGATCGAAGCAGTAAGCCAGATTACAGTGGGTGCAGCCCAATACAATGAGGCACAGCAACTCATCCAGCAATGGTCAGAACGGATTTTAGAAATTGCATGGAGCGAGTACTGGCAGCCGATAGATCAGCTTGATCAGGCTTTGACAATCGCAGGCGCAATTCCGGTGAACAGCCCAATCTACCCCAAGGCGCAGGCACAAATGCAGCAGTGGCGGCAACTCTGGGCTGATAATCACCAGCACTGGTTCACGGCTCACGCAGCCCTGAATCTGGAGCAGTTCGATGTCGCATTAATGCAGGCTCAGCAAATCAAGGAGCATCCCTTCTGGGCCCATAGCCGAAGTTCGCTGATTCAAACGGTGGAAGAAAAACGACTTCAGCAGCAGTACGAAGACATCTGGAACACGGCTGAGCATCTGCTCGCCCAGGGAGAACCCCAAAACGCGATCGACACTGCAACTCAGTTGCCTAACACCTTTCCCTGGGGCGAACGCAAGCGGCAAGTAATCGATCGAGCCGAAGCAAAACGGCGACAAGTCATCCTGTGCCAAAGCCTTTCACTGGGATTGCTCAACTGCTATTAGGTTGCATTCTATTGAACATGCATTACAAGTAAGACCTAGGGGGGCGGTTCAGGTCATCATGATGACTTTTCAAACGTCTCTTAAACAGAAAAGTCGCGCCTCGTTGAGCAATGCTTCCTGGATCAGTCCTGTGGCAGGGTTTCACTCAAGGTAGAAGCAGGATTGTAGAAGGTGCTATATCCTGTAGAGTGCTTGAAACGTTGGAGTCTCCTTTAGGGACAGAATCTTCTATGCAATATATGCGGCTGGGCAATACTGGACTCAAAGTTTCACGCATTTGTCTCGGCACCATGACCTACGGCAGTCCCCAATGGCGGGAATGGGTTTTGCCAGAAGAGGAGAGCCGTCCCTTCATTGCTCGATCGCTGGAAGCAGGCATCAATTTCTTTGACACGGCGGATATGTACTCGCTGGGCGAAAGCGAAGTGATTCTAGGACGGGCATTGAAGGAATTTGCTAAACGGGAACAGGTGGTGATTGCCACCAAAGTGTTTAATCCCATGAGCAACGACCCCAACGATCGCGGTCTGTCGCGCAAACATATCTTCGATAGCATTGATGCGTCACTGCGGCGATTGCAAACGGATTATGTAGATCTGTACCAGATCCATCGCTGGGATAGCGAAACGCCGATCGAAGAAACGCTCGAAGCCCTGCACGATCTGGTGAAACTGGGCAAAGTTCGGTACATTGGTGCATCCAGCATGTATGCCTGGCAGTTTGCCAAAGCCTTGTACCTGGCAGATTTCCACGGCTGGACGCGCTTTGTCTCGATGCAGAATCATTACAACCTGGTGTATCGAGAAGAAGAGCGGGAGATGCTGCCTTTGTGTCGAGCAGAAGGGATTGGTGTCATTCCCTGGAGTCCGCTGGCACGAGGATTTCTGGCAGGCAATCGGCAGAAGGAAACGAAGGGTGAAACCACGCGTGCCAAAACCGATGACTTTGCTCATCAGCTTTACTATCAGGAATCTGATTTTGAAGTGGTGGATCGTGTCGTTCAGTTAGCTCAGGAGCGCGGCGTGACTCCGGCACAAATTGCGCTGGCATGGCTACTGCATCAACCGGGCATCACGGCTCCGATTGTTGGGGCAAGCAAAATGCATCACCTGGAAGATGCGATCGCTGCTCTCGAAATTGAGTTAACCGACGCAGAGTGCCAGCGATTGGAAGAGCCTTACCAACCTCATCCCATCCTAGGACATCGCTAAAAACGAAGGGGCTAGCTTCGTATCCCAGAGCAATGAGTGAGGAATTGGGTTCAGACGTTGAGCACCCAGTGAGAGGGTGGTTGGGAAACCCGATCGAACAAAGCCATCGGGAAATAAAGCAACGTGACGATTCAAGGCTTGGCTTTGAAGTGATTAAAAGCACTAAACGATTTTGTCAAGCACTGGTTATCTCCAAAGCTTATTGCGCCGTGGCTCTAACTTCAGCAGGTCACAAAAAGAAGCATTAAAGATTGCAACGGCTGAAACCGATCGCATCATCCGGCTATTACAGGATTGACTAGATCTGGCAAGAGCCGATAGTGGTCATTTACACTTCCACAAAGAGAAATTTGTTGAAGCGATTTAGTACATGAAATTGCTGAGTTAAGTCAACAATGTATCCATCATTCGACTGAAATTGAAATAAATCTGAATATCTATATCAAAACCAATTGCGATCGTTTGGCACAAATACTTGTGAACTTAATTGATAATGCAGTTCAATCCTCAGAGCCGCAAGCACCAATTATAATAAAGCTCATCCAGGCTGAAACTCAGACCATGATTCAAGTGAACGATTCTGGCTGGCATTCCTCTGGCGCAACAGGCGGGCATCGTTGAGCGTTTTTATCGTTACCCTCTCCAATCTATGAGTTCCTCTATTCTTTTGATTGAAGATGAAGCCAAGCTAGCACGCTTTATTCAGTTGGAGCTAGACTGCGAGGGTTACCAGACCACCGTTGCCCAGTTTAACAGGATTGGAAATCTGCCGTAGACTGCGATCGACTGGCAACAAAGTACCAATCATTCTACAGCCTTGTTCAGGCGATTGAAGTATAAAAAACGGGGTGCAGGGGCTGTGCCTTACGGGAGTGAAAAACGCCGTATTAACTGCAAAGGACGAAGTGGGCGATCGGGTTGTGGGGCTGGATGCAGGAGCGGATGACGATTTGGTAAAGCTTTAGCATTGAAGAATTGTTGATCGACTATAACCAGTATTTGAAAAACTCTACTAAATTAATTGATCTATCTACCTTAGAAGCCGCTAATGTTTATCTCCACCTCACAACAAACTACAACCCAATCCCTGACCTGCTTGTATCAACAGGTGCGCCAGCTTAGTGAACAGATTTGTCAGCCCTTAGCAATCGAAGACTACGGTATTCAAAGTATGCCCGATGTCAGCCCTCCTAAATGGCATCTGGCGCATACAACCTGGTTTTTTGAAACCTTTGTGCTGTTGCCCAACTTGCCCGAATATGAGGTGTTTCATCCCAAGTTTGGCTACTTGTTCAACTCCTACTACGAAGCCATTGGCGTTAGACACCCTCGCTCTGAACGCGGATTGCTCTCTCGTCCCACCGTCGAGGAAATTTATCGCTATCGAGCCTATGTGGATGACGCGATGCGATCGCTCCTCTCGCAGCCTGAATTAGCCCCCCTAATCAAGCTGGGATTGCACCACGAACAGCAGCACCAGGAATTACTGCTTACGGACATTAAACACATCTTCGCGATCAATCCTCTGCGTCCGGTCTATCAGCAGAACCGACTCGCCGCACCGCCTCCGGTCGCTGCACAGGAACAGTGGTTAGATTATCCGGGCGGGCTCTATACGATCGGGCACGACAGCTCAGACTTCGCTTTTGATAATGAATCTCCACGGCATCAGGTTTATCTGCAAGACTACTGGCTGGCAGCGCGGTTAGTCACAAATGGAGAGTATCTGGAATTTATGCAGCATGGCGGCTACAGTAAGCCGGAATATTGGCTGGCAGAAGGGTGGACGATCGCTCAAACGCAACAATGGCAGGCTCCGCTGTACTGGGAGCGGATCGACGGCGACTGGTGGATGATGACGCTGAGTGGAATGCGTCCTGTGAATCCCGATGAGCCAATCTGTCACGTGAGCTATTACGAGGCGGATGCCTACGCCCGCTGGGCTGGGAAACGGCTCCCTACCGAAGCCGAATGGGAAGTGGCTGCAGCTCAAGTTCCAATCCAGGGAAACCTGCTCGAAACGGGGCAGCTTCACCCTATGACTGCGATCGCCAGTACCCGGCCGGATCAGCTCTTTGGCGACGTATGGGAATGGACGCAGAGTGCTTATTTGCCCTATCCCCGCTATCAGCCAGCAGCAGGAGCAGTGGGAGAGTACAATGGCAAGTTTATGTGTAATCAAATGGTGTTGCGGGGCGGATCTTGTGCCACCGCTCACAGCCATATTCGCGCCAGCTATCGCAATTTCTTTCCGCCTTCTACACGCTGGCAGTTTTCCGGGATTCGCTTGTGCGAGTAACGACGCAATACCAGCAATGATGCAATAAATGATGCAACGGATGATCACCCTCAATTCCGTGGAGTTCTCATGATTCGACTCGCAACATCTGATGACACGGCTGCTCTGATTGCCCTGGCAGAGGCAACCGGACTATTCCAGCCAGATCAACTTGATGAGGTTAGCACAATGCTGGGGGATTACTTTGTCAGCCATGACAACAGCGATCGTTTCTGGCTCACTGATGCCGAAGAAAATGACGGACTCCTGGGAATTGCCTACTGTGAAATGGAGCGGATGACCGAAGGGACATGGAATCTACAACTGATTGGGGTTCGACCCGATCGCCAGCGACAGGGACGGGGGGCCGCCCTACTCAATCATGTTGAACAACGGTTAGCAATAGGCGGCGGGCGGATACTGCTCGTCGAAACATCGGGGCTGCCAGACTTCGATCGCACAAGAGCGTTTTATCGGAAGTGCGGCTATGGCGAGGAGGCACGCATCCGCGACTTTTATCAAACGGGTGATGACAAAATCGTTTACCGCAAGGTGCTAGCGGCTTCAATTAATGCTCACCCATCTGTCTAGCGGTTGGGCAAATAAGCCGCGTTTCTTGCCGCCCTTTTCAAAGGTTTCATCGGGTTCCACGACCACCCAATTTCCTGCGTAAGAAATAATGAGGAACTGCCGAACCGCTCCAATTTCTGTCTGAATTTAAAGTCCCCCATTGATGGGAGATTTAGAGGACTGCCCAGCAATGTCAAACTCAACAATTTAGACTCAGTTCAGCAACGCTACTCCAGCAGGTTATTGTCGCTGACACAATAGCAGAGCGAACCACTTCTGAGGATCAGTCCAGATGTGTACTGAGTTGAGCGATCGCTGTTTCAGGTCAACGGTCAGGGTCGGCAAGTCAAACTTACGAGAGATTTCAGTGTGGATCGTTTCTTGTGCATAGAACGAAGTCTGGTAGCCCAATTTCTGCAGCAGCACCTTTTGCGGTTTTAAGCTGATGAGGTGCATCTCAATCTGATGCCGATGAACGTTATAAAATGCGGAATGGGCAAATTGATCAATCGCAAAATTCCCCTGAAAGCGATCGTTGAGATGGTGCAGAATATTCAGGTTAAATTCCGCCGTTATGCCCTGAGCATCGTTGTAGGCAGCTTCCACAATCTCGATCGGCTTTTGCAAATCAACGCCCAGCAAAAAGAAATCCCCCGGCTGCAAGCTCTGTTGAATTTGGGTGAAGAAGCGATCGCACTCCTGCGGATTCAAGTTGCCCAACGTACTGCCCAAGAAAATCAGCATCCGCCGATCGAGCTGTACCGGAGGCAAATTCGATAAAGCCTGCTCATAGGTTCCCACCAAGCCGCACAGATTCAGCGTAGGGTATTGGCGCAGCAGCATGGGTGCAGTATCTTGAAGGATGCCCGCACTAACATCGATCGGGGCATAGTATAACGGATGATTGAGCTGCTGATATGCCTCCAGCAATAAGCGAGTTTTACGAGAGCTGCCACTGCCTAGTTCGACCAGTTCGCAAGCCCCCGTCATCTGCGCGATTTCCAAGGCACAATCTTCCAGAATTGCCTGCTCTGTGCGAGTTGGATAATACTCCGGCAGATCGCAGATTTGCTCAAACAGGGCTGAACCGCGATCGTCATAGAAATATCGGCAGGGCAGAGTTTTCGGAACCTGCTGCAATCCCTGAATTATATCAATGTCATGAACGGCTGCTTCGGTTGGAGCGAGTTCAATCCAGCGAAGACGGGGGCTTTGCTCTATTGGCATACAAGCAATCTCCTGCTCGAATTTGAATAAACTGCGTTTATAGAAAGCGACTGTTTATAAAAAAAGAGGCGGGAACGATAGCCGCGATCGATCGCCTCCTGCGTCCACACGCCCAGGTTAAAATCCTACAGGGGGCTGTAGTCAGTTGCAACGGTTGGAATGCCACGCATTTTGAATCAGGGCGCAGGCTGTCATTAGAACAACAGGCGCAATAATTAACTGAATGGTTCTACCAACGTCTTCAGCACTGATGACCGTTGTTTTTAGCTCACCTTCTGAACACTGCACGCACTGCAACCGAACTGACCGTCAATCCGTTCAAAAGGTCAAACTATGGCACCATACCGCCCTTGACTGGGATGGAAGTCTTGTCTACCGCCACGAATCGTTTGTGGGCTTTAAGTGTGATCGAATGCAGTTGTCCAGTTCTACTGCATACCTCAAGATCCAACGATTGATTAACGATTGATTATTGATTATCGAGGGGTCCACCTCTACACCCTGTTCCTGCCTTATCTCCTCCAGATCTGGGTAGCTTAAGGCGTAGCACACTTGTTTTCTGCAACATACCCATCCGTTCACCCGGTTACTACCTGCTAGCTCAGTGAAGTTTGGTATTCTCAGGGGTAATCACTTCGACGGAGTGGAATCATCAAAAATTATGCAAATTATTTCAGGCGATATCAAAACCGTTGCTATTGTTGGCTCCGGTGTGGCTGGATTAACAGCCGCGAGATTTCTACAAAACGCTGGATTGACTTGCGAGATTTTTGAGAAAAGCCAGAAATTGGGCGGAGTATGGGCGGCAGGATATCACGCCTTTGGGCTGCAAGTTCCCCGTTCGTTCTATGAATTTCCTGACTATCCCATGCCCGAAAACTATCCTAATTTGCCATCAGGTGAGCAAGTTTGGGCCTATCTAGAAGATTACGCCCATCATTTCCAAATTTTCGACAAAATTCGTTTCAACTGTATCGTTAAGCAGCTTGAACCAATTCCTGAAAATCGCTGGATTTTGCACTACGCGAATCAAGATACCGGGGAAACAATTCAAAAAGAGTTTGATTTTGTGGTTGTTTCTACTGGGCTTTACTCTAACCCCTATATTCCTCCGATTCCTAACCGAGAAGTTTTTTCTGGCAAGGTTTTGCACTCCTCAGGCTATCAATCACCTGACCTGCTGAAGGATCGCAGAGTCGTAGTCGTGGGATTTGGCAAGAGTGCCTTAGACATTGCCACCGATGCTGTGCAATGGGCAACAGATGTCACTTTAGTTTTCCGTAATGCTTACTGGCCCGTTCCCCTGCGGGTGTTGGGACTGATTGACTTTAGAGTGATTTTCTTAAATCGTTTAATCGGTGGATTTTTACCGCTCTATCAACGTCCCTACAAGTGGGAGAAAAATTTCCACAAATATTTTTCCGGGCTGATTTGGGGCTTCTGGCGGTTTGTAGAACTTTTATTGCAGTTGCAGTATTCACTGAAGGAATCCAACTCTACCCCATCTCATCCGGCTGAATCAGGGGTGTTCGCGCATGGTTTTATCCCACGAAACGAAACCTACAAATTGATGCGTCAAGGCGCGATTCAAGTGCAACGTACCACGATCGAGCAATTTACACCCAGTGGCTTAGATTTGGCAAACGGGGTTCACTTGGAGAGTGATGTTGTCATCTTTGGCACGGGTTGGCAGCCCAACTACAGCTTTTTGCCGGCAGCATTTCAATCCACCGTGGATGAGGATGGAGCTTATCTTTACCGCCATATAATTCACCCTGACTTACCGGGTTTGGCATTTATCGGCTGGGCTTCGACATTTTCCAATTCGCTCACGACCCACTTAGAGGTTATCTGGTTAATTCATTTGCTCAAGGGCAAGATTCAACTGCCTGAGCCTGAGGTGATGTGGCAGGAGATTTCCCAAATGAAACATTGGAAACGGAGCTTTATCCCGCCTGTTGCTGGACGCGGTTCGCTGCTGCAAACGCACATGTGGCATTATCACGATGAATTGCTGGGTGATCTCTCGATTAATCCGTACCGCAAGTCTAATCCGATCACTGAATGGCTTCAGGATTATCGCCCGGCTGATTACCGTGATCTCGTGACGGAGATGGCTTCTTTGACGTGGGAAAGCCAGGTAAAGCCATGATGCTGAGAGATTAACATTGCCAGTTCATGACTACCCTCCTTTAAGCAGTAATATTGCTGCCACCGCAATATTTTTCTTTAGCGATGGGCATACTACAGAACGACTTCTTGCCCTGAGGACTAGAACATGGATGCGATCGCTAATCTGTCTGGCTATGCCATCAGCGAACTACTCTACTCAGGTTCTCGAACTCTGGTTTATCGGGGGGTTCGGGAGGGCGATCAACATCCAGTCGTCATCAAATTGCTGCGGAATCCATTTCCTAGCCTCAGTGAACTCGTACAGTTCCGCAATCAATATACGATCGCCAAAAATCTCGATCTGCCTGGCATCATCCAACCATTGGCTCTGGAGTTTCATGAAAATGCCTATGCGCTGGTGATGGAGGATTTTGGTGCGGTCTCGCTTTCAGAATATCGAAAAACAGAAGGAGAAGGACAACAGGAAGAAGGCTTGTCTAGCTTCTCGTTGCCAAATTTTCTCTCCATTGCACTGCAACTATCCGTGATCTTGGATGGACTGTCTCGTTACCGAGTGATCCACAAAGACATCAAACCCGCCAATATCCTGATTCATCCCATCAGCAAACAGGTTAAGCTGATTGACTTCAGCATCGCCTCGCTGCTACCCCGTGAAAGTCAGGAAATTCAGAATCCTAATATGCTGGAGGGCACCCTTGCTTACCTGTCTCCAGAGCAGACAGGACGGATGAACCGGGGAATTGACTACCGCAGCGATTTATACTCCCTCGGTGTCACGTTTTACGAACTGCTGACGGGGCAGTTGCCTTTTGTATCTGCTGACCTGATGGAGCTAGTGCATTGTCATTTAGCGAAGCAGCCCATTCCGCCGCATCAACTAGGTAAGGGGGCAGAGGAGATTCCAGAAGTCCTCTCCCAGATTGTGATCAAGTTGATGGCGAAGAATGCCGAAGACCGCTACCAGAGCGCATTGGGACTGAAGCATGATTTAGAAACTTGTCTCTTTCAGTGGAAAGAAACGGGCAAAATTAAGCCGTTTGAGTTAGGTGAGCGCGATGTATGCGATCGCTTCCTGATTTCTGAAAAGCTTTACGGTCGGCAAACAGAAGTAGAAACGCTCCTGGCTGCCTTTGAACGAGTCAGCACGGGCAGCACCGAAATGATCTTGGTCGCTGGCTTCTCCGGTATTGGCAAAACGGCGGTCGTGAATGAAGTTCATAAGCCGATCGTGCGTCAGCGGGGCTATTTCATCAAAGGCAAATATGACCAGTTCCAGCGCAATATTCCTTTTTCGGCCTTTGTTCAGGCGTTTCGCGATCTCATGGGGCAGCTACTCAGTGAGAGTGATGCTCAGATCGAGCAGTGGAAAACCAAGATTTTGGCTGCAATTGGCGAAAACGGCAAAGTGCTGATTGAAGTGATTCCAGAACTGGAGCATATCATCGGTGAACAGCCTGCTGTTCCAGAACTTTCTGGCAGTGCTGCGCAGAACCGCTTTAACTTAGTGTTTCAGAAGTTTGTGCAGGTCTTCACGATCGCCGATCATCCATTAGTGTTGTTTTTGGATGATTTGCAGTGGGCAGATTCGGCATCGCTCAAGCTGATGCAACTGCTGATGCAAGATACAGGTCATTTGCTAGTTATTGGTGCCTATCGAGATAACGAAGTCTCCCCCGTGCATCCGTTCATGGTGACGATCGATGCGATTCAGCAAACAGGGGCAACGGTGAATACGATGACACTAAAACCGTTGAGCCGCTTTGATGTCAATCAATTGATTGCCGATACGCTGAGTTGTGAGCTAGCAATTGCCGAACCGCTAACAGAATTAGTGGATCAAAAAACGCAAGGAAATCCCTTTTTCACGACCCAGTTTCTCAAGGCGTTACATGCCGAAAAGCTGATTACCTTTAACTTAGAGGCTCGGCATTGGCAGTGTGATATTGCTCAGGTCAGAGCGGCTGCCTTGACGAATGATGTGGTTGAGTTTATGGCACTTCAGCTACAGAAGCTGCCTCCTGAAACGCAGGAAGTCTTAAAACTAGCTGCCTGTATTGGTGCCCAGTTTGATCTCAATACATTGGCGATCGTTTTAGAAAAATCCCAGACAGAAACTGCAACCGATCTCTGGAAAGCGTTGCAAGAAGGGTTTATTCTTCCCACGACTGAAATCTACAAGTTTTTTACTGCTACCGAGCAGTTTTCATTGACTACACCCGTAACTGAATCTGTTGCCAACCCTCTTTACAGATTTCTGCACGATCGCGTGCAACAAGCTGCTTATTCCCTGATTCCTGAATCGCAAAAGCAACAGACTCATTTGAAGGTTGGGCAATTATTGCTGAATTCGCTCGATGCAGCAGGAGTGGAAGAAAAGATTTTTGATATTGTGAATCACTTCAACATTGCGGTTGATCTGATTGCAGATCGAGCAGAACAAGAGCAGCTTGCTCAGTTGAACCTGACAGCGGGACGCAAGGCAAAGGCATCAACTGCTTATGAACCTGCGCTCAAATATTTGCGCCAGGGAATCAAGCTACTCGCTCAGGATAGTTGGGCTGTGCAATACCCATTGACGCTGGATTTGTATGTGCAGACTGTTGAATTAGAGTATCTCAATACTAACTTTCCAGAAGCACAAGCACTGTCTGAGGTTGTTTTAGAACATGCTCAAACGCTACTCGATAAAACACGAGTGTATGAGCTAAAAGTGCAATTTTACAACGCCCAAAACCAGATGGTGAAGGGAGTTGAACTGGGTTTGGATGTGGTTAAACAGTTGGGCGTTTCCCTTTACCAACTGCCTGAAAATCCAGACGGATGGACGAAGTTGCCGAGCTTAGCAGATTTAGATCAGATGCCAACGATGAGCGATCCTCACAAGCTAGCAGCCTTGCGGTTGTTGATGGTAATCAATCCTGCGGCATTTGTCACCTCGTTTACGACCTATGCTCAGGTGATTCTAACGATGGTCAATCTGTGCCTTGAGCATGGCAACTCCGGGGTGGCGGCGATCGCCTATGGTCACTATGGCTTAATTCTCTGCGGCATGGGCGATATTGATGCAGGCTATCACTCTGGGCAACTTGCCTTGAAACTCCTGGAAAAATTTAGAGCGAATGAATTTAAGAGCAACGTTTACTGTCTGTTTAATGGCTTTACTCGACATTGGAAAGAACATGCCAAATACTGCTTGCTCCCCTTATTAGAAGGAATCCAGAGTGGGCTAGAAACAGGTGATATTGAATTCGCAGGTTACAACACATTTTTGTATTGCGACAAAGCGTTTAGCATTGGTCAATATCTGGAAACGATTGAACAAAAGCAGCGATTACATATCGATCTAATGGTGAAATTCAAACAAGAATTTACCATTTATCACGATAAGGTTTGGCATCAGTTAATTTTGAATTTTCAGGGATTGTCTCCAGAGCCAATTCGGTTAATTGGCGAGAGCTTCGATGAAACCGAAATGTTGGCGCATCTCAAAGCAACAAACAACGGTATGTCCCTATTTACCGCTTATGTTGCCAAAACAATGCTGGCTTACCATTTCGGAGACTATGCTCAGTCCTTACAGCATGCAATCACTGCGGTAGACTACGCGGGCGGTGGTACAGGAACCCTGGCTTCGGCAACTCATAACCTGTATCACTCCCTTGCGCTCCTGGCGTTGTATCCTGATGCTCCATTGTTGGAGCAGGAACAATATTTAGAGAAGGTAGCAGCCCATCAACAGGTGGTGCAGAAATGGGCACAATATGCGCCGATGAATCACTTACACAAATACTATCTGGTTGAAGCCGAGCGTCATCGGGTGTTAGGCAACTATGCAGAAGCGATCGCCCATTACGATCGGGCTATCAGCCTTGCGAATGAAAACGAATACGTGAACGAAGAAGCATTGGCAAACGAACTTGCCGCGAAGTTCTATTTGGCATGGGGTAAAGAAAAAGTCGCCCAGTCCTACATCATCGATGCTTATTATGCCTATGGTCGCTGGGGTGCTAAAGCGAAAGTCGATGCTTTAGAACAGCAATACCCCAAATTACTAACCCTGATTCTGCAACAACGGCAGCAAAGCTTCACTTCGACTGAGACGATTATATTACACACCGTTAGCACCTCTACCTCTGACAGCACCAGTCTCTCAGCAGCACTTGACTTGGGAAGTATCCTCAAAGCCTCTCAAGCTCTCTCTAGTGAAATTGAGTTAGAAAAGCTCCTTTCTGCCCTACTCCAGGTTGTGATGGAAAATGCCGGAGCCGACAGAAGTGTATTGCTACTACCTAAAAACGATCAGTGGGTGATCGAGGCGATCGCTCAAATCGGACAGCCTTCCATCATCCTAAAATCCCTTCCGCTTGACACCAGTCAGGCAATTCCAACTTCTGTTATCAACAGGGTTAGGCATACCTTGCAGTCCCTGGTCATCAATCAGGCTGTTGCCCATCCCACCTTTGCGGGAGACCCTTATTTCCTGAAACAGCTTCCCCAGAGCGTTTTATGTACTCCGATTTTCAATCAAAGCAGATTAATCGGGATTTTATATCTAGAAAACCATCTAACGGCGGGGGCGTTCACAGGCGATCGCATTGAAGTACTCAATCTCCTTTGTGCCCAGGCCGCTATCTCCCTGGAAAACGCTCGGCTTTACCAGCAAGCCCAACAGGCGTTGACCGATCTGCAACAAGCCCAACTGCAAATTGTGCAAGGTGAGAAGATGTCTGCTTTAGGGAATCTCGTGACAGGGGTGGCTCACGAAATCAATAACCCTGTCGGCTTCCTAAGCGGCAATATTAAGCCCGCTTTAGGATACATTCAAGATCTCTTTGGGTTGATCGATCTCTATCAACAAAAGTTTCCTAATCCAGATCTAGACATTCAGAATAAGATTGAAGCGATCGACCTAAACTACATCCGTAAAGACTTACCCGCCGCCATTGGTTCTATGCGGGAAGGCGTGAAGCGGGTTCAAGACATTAGTACCAGCCTCAGAACCTTTTCTCGTGCTGACAGCGATCGCCCCATTGCCTTTAATATTCACGATGGCTTAGACAGCACCATTCTGATTCTTAAACATCGCCTCAAAGCCAACGAAACTCGCCCTGAAATTGAAGTGATCAAAGAATACGGTCAGTTGCCTTTGGTTCAGTGCTTTGCCGGACAACTGAATCAGGTATTTATGAATCTCCTCAGTAACGCGATCGATGCGATCGAGGATTCCAATCAAGGGCGCAGCTTTACCGAGATCGAAGCCAATCGCAATCAAATTGCCATTCGCACGTCTATAACTGAAGATGGTCAGCAGGCTGTGATTCGGATTCAAGATAATGGTATAGGCATGTCTGATGAAGTCAAACAGAAGATGTTTGACCATTTGTTCACCACCAAGGCAGTGGGGAAAGGAACCGGATTAGGAATGGCGATCGTGCGTTCGATCGTCGTTGAGAAACATGCTGGCACCCTAGAAGTCAATTCAACACTGGGTCAAGGAGCAGAGTTAGTCGTTACGCTTCCGGTGCAAGCAACCGTTGCAACGCACGTATAACCCTACTCACCAGAGTACTTAATCGTGAACAGTTGAATGGGCTATATCAAAATCAAGGGGGCGTGGAAGTATCTGTATCGAGCCATGCATTTAGAAGGCAATACCTTCGGCTAGATGCGGAGTGCAAAGCGGGATAGCAAGGCAGCGGCAGGGGTTTCCCGCTAGGGTTTGCAAGGGCAGCACACTGCTGCTCTAGGAGTTATAACTCTCAATGCAAATGCGGCTTATCCAGTCGCGGGAAGCTTTACTTAGCTGAAGCCACCGAGACGTTGAAAGCCGATGAGATAAATGCCCAGGATACTGAATTACGGCAAAGCAAATACTTGAATGACATCATTAAGCGGGAGCATCAAAGCATCAAGCGCATTATGAAGCCGATGATGGAATTGAAAACGTGAATCCTGCAAGAAGCGCGTTGAGCAAGACTGAAGCGATGAATAAGCTTCGCAAAGGACAAGTGCAGAGAATTGACCCAGGGAGTAGTGTGTCTGAAGCCAAAGTTATCGAGGCTATCTTTGGAATTGCTGCTGAGTGCAACACGAATGGTACGAATCTTCGTTAATAGAAAATTTTTGCATCACAACCACACCTGATAGTGTCGCATCAAACCGCAAGAGGTCAAGCTGCAAGAGAGATTTGTTGTTGCATTGGAATTTCGATGACAAATTCTGTACCCTGTTGTGGTGCTGATTGGCAGTAGAGTTTTCCCCCGTGCTTCTCTACTACAATCTCATAGCTAATTGACAATCCTAATCCAGTCCCTTTACCTACTGGTTTTGTTGTGAAGAAGGGGTCAAATAACTTTGCTTTTACGTCTTCATCAACACCGAAACCATTGTCAGCAATCCGAATCGCAATCCAGTTAGTGCCGATAACCTCAGTGCTAATTTGAATTCTACCGGGTTGTTTAATGCTATCTTCAAAGGTTCGGTGCTGGTTGTATTCCTCTAACGCATCAATCGCATTGGACAGAATGTTCATGAATACTTGATTCAGTTGACCAGCGTAACATTCAATGGGTGGAAGTTGACTATAATCTTTAACAATTTCGATCGCAGCGTGTTCTGGTGTCGGCTTCAATCGATGATGCAAAATCGTCAGGGTACTATCAATTCCCTCATGGATGTCTACGACCTTAACGTCAGTTTCATCGACGCGGGAGAAGATTCGCATCGATTTGACAATTTCATGAATGCGTTGTGCGCCAAGAGTGATTGAATTGAAAAGCTTTTGCAGATCATTCTGGATGAAATCGAGGTCGATCGCTTCCTTTTCTGCCTGAATGCAAGGAGTAGGATTGGGATATTCTGTTTGGTACAGATTCAGAAGCCCCATAACATCCTCAATATAGTCTTTGGCATGGGTGAGGTTGCCATAAATAAAATTCACTGGGTTGTTGATTTCATGGGCGATCCCAGCTGCCAGTTGCCCTAGACCTGACATTTTCTCGCTCTGAATCAGTTGAAGCTGCATCTGTTGCAATTCAGAGTAGGCTTTGCCCACTTCTACAACTTTTTGCTCTAACAGGGCATTTTTCTCTTCCAGTTTCTCAGTCAGGTCATTTAGCTTTAAGTGCAGCTTGATGCGAGCTAACACTTCTTCTTGCTGGAAGGGTTTTGTGATGTAGTCTACGGCTCCAAGTTGAAATCCTTCAACTTTATTTGCGGTGTCAGAGAGGGCTGTCATGAAGATAACGGGAATATCTTTGGTCTCTAGATTTGCCTTAAGTTGGCGGCAGGTCTCAAACCCATCAATTTCCGGCATCATCACATCAAGCAAGATCAGGCTGGGTAAAGCATATTTCACCCGTTCCAGAGCAATTTTGCCTGATTGCGCTACCCAAACTTCTAATCCTGCTTGATCCAGCGTATCAGACAGAACACCTAAGTTCGCAGGAACATCATCAACAATTAGAACGGTGGCATTTTGATCAAAGGTGGAGTTCATAATTTTTACTGCTGGGCTGATTAAAGGGTTCTTACCGGTAGGATTGAATAAGTGCTAGGATTTCCTGGTCTTGAAATCCTTTTGCCAGTTGATGCAGTTTTTTGGCAAAGGGGCTGTATTTTTGATCCATCTGTTCAAGCAGGGCTGCCTGCTTCAAAATTCCTTTAAAGCTGCCCTTCATAGCTAATTCATACAGCGTTTCTAGTTCTGATGCGGGGGGGGCAATGAGTTCTGCCTTGTCCATCACTGGGCTAATCGAAGACTGCTGCTCTTCGTAGAGCCATTCCAGTTGCAAATGTTTTTGCAATTTCTGGAGTAATTCTGCTGCCAGTACAGGTTTGGGTAGAAAATCATCGCCACCTGCTTCGATGCTACGGTACTGATCTGTCTCAAACACGCTGGCGGACGAAACAATAATGATCTTGTCTTTAAGCGTTTCTGATCCTCGAATCTGTTTAATCAACTCAAAGCCATCCATATGAGGCATCATTAGATCCGTGATCATTAAGTCTGGCTGAAATTCTACCGCTCTCTGCCAGCCCTCCTGCCCAGTGGCAGCTTCAACGACGTCAAAGCCGATCGGACTAAGCAACTTAGAAATGACAGAGCGGTTTTCCCATTTGTCATCGACGACTAAAATCCTGGGCTTGCAGTTCTTAATGCCAATAATTTGCCCATGGCGATCGGCTTGAGCCGTTTTGACCCACTCTGCTGCTTCAGGCAAGTTGACATCGAACCAGAAAATACTGCCAACGCCAATCTCACTTTGAACCTGGATTGTGCTTCCCATCAATTCCACAATCTCCTGGCTAATTGCCAGTCCCAAACCCGTTCCCTCTGATTGTCGTTTGGCATCACTCACCTGCTCAAACGGTTGAAAGATTGCCTGGAGTTTGTCCTGCGGAATACCAATGCCCGTATCGCGGACTTCAAAGCGAATTTTTCCCTCACTGGCAAAGCTGATTGTGAGGGTGACACTGCCTGCATCGGTAAATTTAATGGCATTACTCAACAGGTTGATCAAGACTTGCCGCAGGCGTTTTTCATCAGCCCGGATACCGAGCGGCAGTTCAGGAGCCGATTCATACCGAAATTGAATCCCCTTCAGTTCAGCGCGAATGCGGCACATCTCAGCCACCCCTTGCAGAAATGCCGGGAGGTGAAAATCGGTGGGCAACAATTCCGTCTTCCGCGCTTCAATTTTTGACAGATCCAGAATGTCATTGATTAAGGTCAGCAAATGCGAGCCGCACTGGTGAATCACCTCAACCCGCGATCGATCTTCTTCATTCAGACTTTTGGCACGTTGAAGAATTTGGGCATAGCCGATGACCCCATTAAGCGGAGTCCGCAGCTCGTGGCTCATGTTCGCCAGGAATTCACTTTTTGCCCGATTCGCCGCCTCCGCTGCTTCTTTAGTTTGTTCAAGTGCGATCTCCGCTTGTTTGCGCTCTGTAATGTCAGTTGAAATACCGCAAATCGCATAGGGAGAACCGTCGGGAGCTAGAAGTGGAAATTTGAGAGATAGATAGGTATGCAGCCCGTCATCATGTGGGGCAACTTCCTCCCATTGCATTGCGGTTCCTGCTTCCAACACCTTCTGGTCGTTGGCATCAAAAATATCTGCTAGTTCTGAATCAAACAGATCGCAATTTCGCTTGCCAACGATCTCAGCTTTACTGCGATGAAACAGGGATTCAAATTGACGATTGACGGTAATGAATTGTCCTTGAGGATCTTTCATGTAGAAGACCGCAGGCGAATTATCGAGAATCGCTTGAAGGCGTTCTTCACTTTGGCGTAGAGCAATTTCTGCTTCTTTGCGTTGAGTGATGTCACTATTGATTTCTAATTGGGCAAAGGGTTGCCCAGCGGCATCGCGTTGCAGCGTCCAACGGCTTGCCACAATAATGGGCTGTCCGTCACAAGTGATATGCTGTAGTTCGCCTTCCCAGCTTCCCTGCTCTAAAAACTCTGCTAGAACTTCTTCTAACGGCTTTGGAAAAGTGGTTTGTAAGAACGTATGAATATACTCACCAATGACTTCTGCTTTCGTCCAACCGTAGAGGTTCTCCGCGCCCTGATTCCAGTACACGATTCGATCGCTCATATCCCGAATGATGATACTGTCGCTGGCTAGATCCAGCATGTCTAGCGTCTGGCGGAGCTTCTGCTCTGCTTGCTTCCGTTCGGTAATAATCTCGGTAAACATGATGACGCCACCCACGTCTCCTTCTCTATACCAGGGGTGGATTGCCCATCGCACCCAGTCTAATGAGCCATCAGTCCGGGGGAATGGGTCTTCTTCGCGCCTTTCTACTACACCACTTAAACAACGTTGATGGATTTGCCTCCACTCATCGGTAATTTCAGGAAAGATTTCATAGTGAGAGCGTCCGACAATGTCTTCAGCTTGCAGGTTATAGTCTTGCAGCCATTGCCGACTGGCAATCAGGTAGCGCATTTCCTGATCAAACATAACGACTGCAATCGGCGTGTGTTCTATAAATTGCCGTAACTGTTCTTCCCGCTCCTTGAGCGCAGCTTCTGCTTGTTTGCGATCGTGGATATCAGTGCAGGTACCCACCCATTCACGGATGCTGCCATCTTGATTCAGAACCGGAACGCCCCGGATCAAAAAATAGCGGTAGTTTCCATCCGCTGCCCGGATGCGATATTCGGTTTCATACAAACTCTTTGTCTGTACGGACTGCATCCAAACCTGAATCGTTCGTTCTCGGTCATCCGGATGAATGGCATCTAACCAACCGAAGCCAGCAAACTCAGCTTCAGTCTGTCCGGTAAAAGCTCTCCAGGCGGGATTAGGTGCAATGCGCCCTTCTACATCTGCCATCCAAACAATTTGGGAAGTTGCGCTTATCAGAGAGCGATATCGTTCTTCACTTTGTCTGAGGGCATTCTCTGCTTGTTTGCGATCGCTGACATCACGGCAAACCACTACACCGCCTTTTAACTGACCAGACTCATCTCTCAACGGTCTGGCATTAGCAAGTACCCACCGACCCTGGGGTGCCTGGGCATGGCGAACAAAGAATTCAACATCTTTCGGCTCCTCACCCCGGATTGCCCGTACTAGAGGCAGTTCATCTGCCGGAAAGGGCGTTACCCGATCGGGCAGGAACACACCATATTGCTGCGACCATTCATCCTTGCTGGTGGCAGTTGCTCCATTGCCAAACATTTGCTCGGCCGCTGGGTTGAAGACCAGAAACTGTCCTTGCTCGTTGGCAACAACAATCCCGTCACTCATTGAATCGAGGATGAGCTGCAGCAGGTTGGTTTGCTCTTGCAGTGCCGCTTCGGTTTGTTTGCGATCGTAAATATCAGTACAGGTTCCGATCCACTCATGAATACTGCCATTTTTTGCGGGCACCGGAACTCCGCGTACCCAGAAATATCGATAATGCCCTTCCACTGATCGAAGACGATATTCAGCTTCATATAAGCTCTTTGCTTCAACAGCCTGTGACCATCGTTGAGCAGCCTGTTCTCGATCATGGGGATGAACCGCGTTCAACCAGCCAAAGTTCCGGTACTCTTCAAAGGTTTGTCCGGTATACGCTCTCCAACTGGGAGAATCTTCTAATACCCGCCCATCTGAAGCAGTTGTCCAAACAATTTGAGACGTTGCAGTGGTGAGAGAGCAAAATCGTGCTTCACTCTTGCGCTGTTCTTCTGCCTGCTGCCGTCGAATATCTATTTCGCCTAATGCTCTCGCATTCACCCAGATCACAACCGCAAACACGATGATGGTCAGCACGGCAGAGAGTGATAAACCCACTTCACTGCTATACAGTTGAGCACGATAGCCCACTAGAATGATTCCACTCAAGAGGGGGGGGATTCCAATGGCAGTAAGAAGCAACCGCCTTGCCATGATACCGCCCGCATGCTGACTGGTAATCATGCTCATAATTCCTTGATCTGGATGCAGGCAAAAGATGCCAGCGCATAGAAGGATGAACGCGATCGCCGTATGAACTGCCATCTTGGTGTATGAGCCAAAGCCATAAAACTCTTGGATGCCATAGATGTAGCCAAGCAAACCCAGGAGGGAGAGCAAAAATGCAATGCCAGTAAATGTTTGGATACCGGGTTGAAACGATCGTGGCTTGCTTAATAGCAATAGAGCAGACCCTAGCAACAAAAAGTTTAGGGCAGTGTTAACAGCCATCCGCCCTGGAGCAGAAGTTGCTACAGCTGTTGCTGACTCTTGAAACAGAAGTTGGTCAATTCCCAGATTTATTGCAAAGCCATATTGAATTAGAGTCAGGAGCGCAATACCCAAAACGATTGCAGCAAAAATCTGGGCATAACGAGCAGATCGTCGTGTACGTTTACAAAGTTGCCATAGGGCACTGCCACTGAGAATAAAACATAGGGCAGCGTTCGCTTTCATCGTCACCCATATTGGCAGGATGCTCTTCAATGCTGGGATATTGAAGAACCAACCCAGAAGAACAACACAACCAATCAGGATTACAAGGACGCTTGCTCTCTTAGCGAAGGATTTGAAGAATAGAGGCAAATTGGTATATCTAGGTGCTCTATCCTTAATAAAAGGACTATTCACTCCGTTCTCCAGGCTTGGTTGGTTCATCTCTTCACACGCAGTTTATCTAGACGCTTCATTTGCTCAAAGCAACCGTGCATCTGCCTAAGAGTTTCAGATTAGAGTTACTCATTTATGTATGTTTGCTCCTCTAGATAGCCTGAGTATGGGAGCATCTATCCCAGCAAATTTTGGATTCAGTGTCCTTGCTATAGCAATTGCTCTATGCGAGAGTTCCCAGCCAAACAGCGAAAGAAACATAGCTTAAGAAACATTTTTAAGTTTTGAAAACATTGGAGTTTTGATAAGAAACGTTTCTCTCCAGGGATCTGGCAGGTCAGGTAGCCCAGCATTGAAGTATAGGGAAGTACAGGAAAAGATTGCAGCAAAGAATACAGCATGAAGTTAGCGAAATTTGTGAATAAATGTATTAAAGAGCACCTTCGATTATTCAAAGTGCTGCAAAAATGTTCATAAATATAGGTTGACTTTTATTAAAAACACTGACTAGACCAATAATCCATTTCCTGCTTTTGGATTAGCCTTTTGGCAGCATCAGCTTCTTATCGATTAGCCATGCTGCAAATTCCTTTGACTGCCTACTATCACTACAGCAAGGAACAATTGATGCTAGCCCTGACCCCTTCCTCTACCACCACTCTGGAATCTGCTCCTCATGTGATCCCAGAGCAGCAAATCACCTTGTTCAAGTTCTACATGGATCAGGCTATACAAGATGGACTAACGTACGGAAACGAGTTGTATAGGCTGGCAAAAGAGTTCAGAATCGATGATTGGCTAGAAGCTGATCGATTGGGCTGTGAGTTAATTGGGCAAGGGATTCCAACGGTCATTAGTGTCTCGAAACAGCGGTACAGCGTGTGGATTAGCTTACGGAACCCTCTAGCTGCTACATTTGCTGCTTCCTGACCCTTTACCCTTCAACCTAAACAGTTTTTATGGCAGTCTTTTTAATCACTAAAGGACTTACGTTTCATCATGGCTTTTTCTAGGTCGGTTCAAAGGCTGCTTCACCCAGCAGTTGGTCATCATTTCAGGCTCAGCGCAACGAACCATCCCGATGCAGCTCAGTATCAAGGTATGTATTGTACGATTGTTGCCGTAAAAATAATGCGTGGCGGTGAGCCGATGCTAATTGTCCAGTTTCCTGACGGCATCCAGGTGGCAGGGCTGTTTTTCTGTGAATTAGAAGATGAGGCTGGAAGACCTCTGCAACGTAGTAAGTTTGAGAGAACTTCCCTATCGTACGAGATCCGATGAACTAGCGAGAAGCTGAGAGCAAGTTGTAGATGGGTTCCTACCCCAACAGGCGGGGAGAAATGACATGGTACTCCTTACCTGAAGTAAAGGGTTGTGTGGCAAATAATCCATGAGGACAAATGTTTCTCTCTTGCTGCATCCATTGATCGGCACTGGGAGCCTGAGCAACGGCAGCAAAATGGAGTGGGCGATCGTCCTTGTGTTCTTTCCCTGTTGCGCTTACGGTCGTTCGTCCTGTGCTTCGTTGATAGCAACGTTGGACATTGATGAAAATACTGATCTCGAATAGGGGCGATTGCTCTTACTGAACCAACCCAGAAGCCTGCTTGAGATTCAGCAGAAGAATTGTTGAAAGTCCACGTTGGTTGGTGAGGACTGAAACATGGCAAGCAAGATTTTGAATGAGCTGGCGATAGGCGATCGGCAGTTGGCGAACGGTGGACAGCGGCAGATCCATCAGCGTCGGCGGTTGATCCACTGGGATTGCCCATTGCGCGTGCCCCTGCAATCCGGTAATCAGCAAAAACTGTCCTGAAGTTCCAGCAGATAAAGCTGATTTGTTAGAAACATTGTTGCCAGAAACAGTAGATAGACAGGGATGTAGATTCAACAGGGTTATCGGTTGATTCTCCAGGTAGATAACAGATTGCACATTAGAATAATCGTTTTGAATAACCGATTGGGAAACCACTTTAAGAACGGCAGTGAGCGGCAATGCCAATAAATGATTGGCGATCGTGAATACAACAGCGCGACAGGTTTCAGACTCTAGTGATCGCTCAGCGTTGGTATGAGTCGGAATGGCAGTCATCGTTAAATTCCGTTAGGGTTAAACCTTATCGTGAACAAGAAAATGATGGATCGTGGATAGCAAATTTTGATCGACATAGGGTTTTGTAATAAAATCTGTTGCTCCGAGATCGATCGCAAACTGGCGATATTTTGCGCTGCTGCGGGAAGTCAGCATCACCACCGGAATTTTTGCTAAAGAGCGATGCTGATGACGCTGGCTCAAAAATTCAAAGCCATTCATGCGCGGCATTTCAATATCACAAAGAACTAGGTCAATCCCGGGATGCTTCTGCAAAAATGCCAATCCTTCCAGCCCATCTTTTGCCTGTGAAACTTGATAACCCTCCTGTTGAAGTAACTGCGAGAGGGTTTGCCTCAGGGTTAGCGAATCTTCGATCAGCAGAATGTGAAAATGCCGAGGAGAACGTTTAGACGCTGGAGCGACAGGAGTGCTGGCAGTCAAAGAGGCAGAGGTGGGCAACGCTTGATCCAAAGTTTGCGGTGATGGGCTTGCGGCGAAAGCAGCATCAGCAGGAGAACGAGTCGGTACAATTCCAGGTTGATGAACGGAAGTGCGAGCAGACTCTGTCGCCTGCTGAGAACCTGTGGCTTGCTGAAGGCTGGTGACTTGCTGAAACAGTGTTCTGATATCAATCACCAGTGCGAGCTGATTATTGCCCACAATACAGCAGCCATAGATGTAGGGCGGAGGCGCGATCGCCTGCCCGAAGGGTCGAATGACCAGTTCCTGTTCGCCCAACACCTGCTCCACTTGAATGCCCATTAATCCAGCGTCCGTTCGTACCAGGACAATTGAGAGCGGAGTGGGGATAGGGGGCTGGGCTGCGGCTAGAGTGTGTGGAATTTCAGAATCATTGACGAGATCAGAAACCAGGGCAGACAGGGGACGGACTACGACCGCCTGCTCCTCATCGCCCTTGCGCCACTGCAACACCTGCTGCCTGCCAACCTGCGAAAGCGCATCAGGCTTGGACACAATTTGTTCAATGGCGTCGATCGGTAAGGCGTAACTAATTCCCTGATTTTTGCACAGCAGCAGCTTGGCGATCGTGAGCGAAAGCGGAATTTGCAGTGAAAAAGTTGTGCCCTGCTGGGAAACAGAACTGACGGCAACCGAACCTTTGAATCCCCCGATCTGGGAGCGCACAACATCCAAGCCGACCCCTCGACCGGATAAACTACTAACCTGGGTTGCGGTTGAAAAACCTGGCTCAAACAGATACGACAGCAGCGTATTTTCAGAGGTGGTCGCGATCGCCTTTTCGGGAAGCCAACCCATTTCTACCGCCCGCTGTGCAACTCGCTGGAGGTTAATGCCGGGACCATCATCTTTCACTTCAATAATCGTGCGATGTCCCTGATGATAGGCATTAATTTCAATTCGCCCCACAGCAGGCTTCCCCATCGCTTGTCGGGTTTCTGCTGGTTCAATCCCGTGATCGAAGGCGTTGCGAACCAAATGCAAAAGCGGATCGTAGAGTTTTTCAACGATCGTTTTATCCACTAAGACTTGGGTTCCCGTGACAATCACTTCAACAGGCTTATGATGGGACGTTGATAATTGCTGAATGACTTGCGTTAATCGAGCAAATAGGGCGTCGAGCGGCTGCATTCGGAGCGCGGTGAGGTCGTTACCCACGACAAATAACAGCCGTTGCTGTGCTTCTAGCGATCGGCGAGATTGCCGGATGGTTTGATCCAGTGCTTCTGAAATGGATTTCAGCTCCATGACTTTATCCAGCGTGGAGCGAGACAAAATATGAATCTCGCTATATCGATCCATTTCCAGCTCATCAAACTGCTGCACAATGGAAGAAGCATGTTCTGTGTTTTTGCAGTTATGGGGCTGACGCGAGAGCAGGAACCGATCGCTCTGGCTACAAAGCTGATCAATGGTTCGCTGCTGTTTTTGCAGCCGATCCAGCAGTTCCTGCACCATCAAACGCAAGGTATCATCCTGGCTAGTTTGCTGATTCTGATTAATTAGCAGTTCCCCGATTAAATAGTTAAGTTTCTCCAGCTTTTCTAAATCCACGCGCACCGAGGCGTTAGGAGTCGATAGCGTGGAAGCCGCAGGATTCGCTGATGAGGATTTAAACGAAACCGCAGTGGGGGAAGGGTAGGAACGCTGGGAAGATTCTTTTTCCAGTATGCTCGGAGACTGCGATCGATTCAGCTCGATTGATGAGTTTGGAAATGAAGTAGAAGACGATTCTGCGATTGATTGAGCCACATCATTGAGTTCAATAGCAACATCAAAAGCTCGATCCGAGTTGAATTCTGGATTAAAAGAATCAATATTTTCTGATGTATCGTTTGGTGCAGGGGTTTCAATGCACCACGGACTCCTGCTTTCCTCAAAATTTTCTAAGCTGTTTGCTGCAAAGGAAACGTTCCACGCCTCGCTGGGTGAATCGGATTCGGCTGCGTTCGAGTCGGCGATCGCGAATCCATTGGCTACACTGGCGGATGGAGAATCAAGATTACTGAGCAGTGCTTCAAGGGGCAGGGTCGGAGGCAGATCCGAAGATAGATTCTCTGCAAAGGGGGAAACCACAGGAGTATTCCGAGAAGCAGGAAGAAAGGTTGGACGCAGGAATAAAGGACGGAATCTTCTCGATAATGTTTTCGATGACGTGATCTTGGTTTTGAGACGTTGCAGCCAGGCTTCGAGGGGAATTTCCGTTTGCAGCAGGTTGATCAATGAAGCGAGAGGTGAGTTGATCTGGGCTGAAAATGCCCGTGCGGAGGCGAGCGTGGGGGAAAGCGCAGATTGGGTTGATTCCGGAATCTGATTGTTCGGCTGTTGTGAAATTCTGCCGTTGAGCATCTCTGGGGCAGTGCTGGCATCACGACCTGAATGCCCTATTGAAGCAGGCTCAACAGACCTGGAGTGAGCAAACTGCTGCAACTGGGGAGACGGTGCGCCACCCTGGCTGCGATCGCCTGCCAATACCTGGGCTCGTCCCTGGGTGAAATCTTGGAGTGCGATCTGAGCGATCGGGTGAGTCGCTTCGGGATGGCGTTCTAGCGCGGCCAGTGTCGTTTGGGCGATCGCCGCAAATCCCGGCAACTCCAGAGATTCTGCCAATCCCAGGAAAATCTCAGCTTGCGATCGCAGTACCTCATCCAAATCGGGTGCGTGGCGAACAACTGCCTGGCTCAGTTCTTCTAATCGCTGCGTCACACCAATCTCAAACATGGACTGCACCATATCAAACCCCAGTTCCGCTGATGAGGGAATCGGGGTATCGCGGTCAAACCGATCGCCTAGCTTTTCCTGTAATCGAGCGATTACATCGGCTGCCCGGTTGAGCGTATCCGACTCATCGACCTGGCTGCCATCTAGCTGAGCCGTTAACAGCAGACGCAGGCATTCGTAGCCCTCAAACAGCAGCCCTTCAATCTCGGTATCAATTTCGACCGCTGGATTGTAGAAGGCGCGGAAGATATCTTCCAGAACGTGGGCGACGTTATTAATCGCACTGAGTCCAACACTGGCAGCGGCTCCTTTCAGCGTGTGAGCTGCCCGCATGAGTTCATGAACGTTGGCTGAAGTACGATTGGAGCGCAGACTCAACACCCCCTGCTCAATGATTTTGAGTAAATCCTGAGCTTCGGTAAGGAAGTAGCTGTTATGGGGTGGGTCGGAATGGGTTGGAGTGCGGAGTATGGGGGTCATGGCAGGGATAGATGCTGAGCGCGTTCTCGAAGCGTGGAATCAGGCAGTCAGCTTGCGTAGGATGGGTTAGCGCAGCGTACGCACGGGTGTCAGGTGTTTTGGGAATTAAGGCGTTACGGCTTTCGCCTAACCTATCCTACGAAACTACAAACCTACGAGACTTTGAACTGATCGACACTGGTTTGCAGAGCTTCCGCCGTTTTCAGCAACTCCTGGAAAGATGCAGAAATCTGAATTGCTTCCTGGGAAGTTTGCTGGACGATCGCCGCCACATCGGTCATGGTTGCCGTCACAGTCTCGGACTGATGGGTTTGGTTTTGAGCTGCCTGGGTAATTGCTTCCACCAGCTGGCTGATTTGAGCCGTGGCAGAAACAATCTCGGTCAGGCTTTGGCGGGTAGTGTTCACCAGGCCTGTCCCGCTGACAACCTGCTCGATTCCGGCGTCCATTGCGGTGGCAACAGCACTGGTTTCAATTTGAATTTCCTGCACCAGCTTTTCAATTTCCGTCGTTGCTTCTGCAGACTGTCGCGCCAAAGCACGGACTTCATCGGCAACGACCGCAAAGCCTCGCCCTGCTTCTCCGGCACGGGTCGCTTCGATCGCCGCATTCAGCGCAAGGAGCTGAGTCTGTGAAGTAAAGGTGCTGATTAGATTCACCACTTTTGAGATTTTTTGGGACGATTCGCTCAATCGTTTGATCTTCTTACTTGTTTCCGATACCGTCTCCCGAATTCCTAAAATTCCATCAACTGTGCGATTCATTGCAATATCTCCCTGCTGCACGATCGCATTGGCTTGCTGTACCGCGACGTTGACTTGCTGGGCGTTTGCGGCAACGGCTTTGGTGGAATCTAGCATCACCTGAATTTGCCGCAGAGCGTGGGCGATATCCTGTGCTTCACGCTGAGCCTGCTGCGATAGTCCGGCGATCGCGCCTCCGCTTTGTTGGGAGGTTTCTCCGACCTGGCTTGCGGCGGTTTGCACCTGTAATACTAATTTCCGCAGGCTCTGCAACGTATTGTTGTAGGCATCTGCTACCGTTCCCACTTCGTCTTCGGTAATCGGTGCGCGCACGGTTAGGTCTCCATCCAGAGCAGGACGAACAGACGTTAGGAGCCGCAACACGCTGCGCTGAAGGGTTTCACGGCTTTCTTTTTCACGGGCGATCGCCATCGCGCCCTGCTGCGCCTGGATTTGGAGCTGCTCCACATACTCAGATTGCTGCAAGGCAAAACCAAGCTGCAAGGCAATTTGGTTCAGCAGACGCACATCCTCTTCTTCCCAGTGGTACGGTGCACTGTGCTGGAAAGCGGACAGCAAACCCCAAAGTTTTTGTCCTTTGAAGATGGCAACCACGGCACAGGCTCTAAAGCCAAAGAATTCTAGGGCTTCGACGTGGCAATCGGTCATGCCTGCTTCATACACATCATTGGCAACCATGAATTCGTTATTGCGGAAGCGTCCGCCCTGATGTTCCTGCAAATAGGGGTCTTCCCAGGCAGCCCCGACTAAACTGGGATAATCACCTAGCTTGGATTCCGCCACAATATCGCCGTAATAGTCATCGCGGAACTTGTAGATCGCCACCCGCTCGACGCTCAGTAGCTTGCGGACTTCCTGAGTTGCCGTCTCAAAAATGGTGTTGATATCCAGCGATTTGCGAATCTTTTCCACGACCTTGGCAAGTGCCCGTTCGACCTCTGCTTCTCTAGCAGCTTTGCGGTTTTGGGCTTGAATCTGGCTCAGATACTCAGCCTGGTTAATTGCAACACTGAGCGGACTGCTGAGCTGCAACATGATTTTAACTTCTTCGTCCTGCCATTGGCGGGAATTCGAGTTTTGGTACGCTGCCAACAGTCCCCACAACCTGGAATCTTGGAAAAGCGGCACAATAATGTAGGCGCGACACTCATACTTTTCCAGTGTGTCCAGGTAGCAGCGGGAAAAATTCATTGTGTAAATATCATCGACCCGCTTGTATGGACAGCCACGAGTGTAGTCGCCCCCTTTGGTCTGCTGAAAGTAGGTGTCTGAATTGAGCGTTCCTGAAGTGGTCAAATCCCGAACAGTGCAACGATCCTCCAGAGCAAGGCTCTGCTTGAGCGTCTGATCCTCGGATTGCGACTGAATCACTGAAACCCAACCTGCCCCTACAGATTCGGCGACAAATTCACCGCCCCAGTCTTCGGTAAATTTGTAAATTCCGACTCGATCGCAATTTAACACCCGCCGCAGTTCTTGAGTGGTGGCTGTAAAAACGCTGTTAATATTCAAACTCTGCCGGATCTTAGCAATTACACGGTTTAGCGTCTGTTCTCGCTCTGCGGTTTTTGCCAGTTGAGCCGCGTATTCAGATTGCTTAATGGCAATTCCCACCTGGTCAGCAATTTTCATCATCAAGCGAATCTCGTCCTCTTCCCACCGTCGCGCACCTCGATTTTGAAAGGCAGACAGCAAGCCCCACAATCGATCGCCCTGAAAGATAGGCACTATGACATAGGCGCGCACCTGATAAAACTCCAACGACTCAACGTGGCAATCCGTCAGCAGCCGTTTGGGACGAACCAGACTAAATCCGTTATTTTCCCAGATCGTTTCTCCAGTGTGAATGTCATCGACAATTAGCGGAACGTTATCACGCAACCGCCCGCCCTTTTGTTCACTCAAATAGGGGTCTTCCCATCCACTGCCCACCAGCTTGGGATAGTCTCCGGTCACAGACTCCGCAATAAAATCGCCAGAGTAATCGTCGCGGAACTTGTAGATCGTCAGTCGCTCCACGTTCAGGAGCTTTCGCATTTCCTGCGTTACGGTATTGTAAATGGTCGTCAGATCATTGGCCTGGCGCAGTCTGCCCACAACACGAGAAATTGCCCGCTCCCGCTCGAGCAGGTTTAAAGTTTGTGCCTGGGATTGGGCTATCTGAAGCTGGAGACATAGTTCAGAGCCAACTTGCAGCAGCAAACTGGTTTCGACCTCTTGCCAGCGTTTCGCCTCGCCGCCGTGCAGCACTGCCATCAGTCCCCAAACGGTTCCATCAACGACGATCGGGAAGACCAGACTGGCGCGCAGCTGCAAGCGTTCTAGAAAATGCCGCTGGTAGGTAGACAACTGGGTTTCATGGATATCTTCCATTATGAACAGGGAAGCACTCAGGTAATCCTCCTGCTGGTTCCGACCAAAACAGCCCGCAGGCAGCGTTCTTTCTTTCAGGCTGGGCGCATCATAGTCTGCTGTTTCGCTGAGTACCGTGACCTGGGTTTGACTCACAAAGCGCAGAAGCATCACCCGATCGCCGTTCAACGCCATCTGTAGACTCGTTACCGCAATTTGAAAGGCAGCGTCCTGCTTTGCCGCCTGCCGCATTTCCTGGATGATTGCTGTCCCTTGGTGTTTCAGCGTCTCAAGCTGTTTCTGCACCCTTAACTCGACCAGCTTTTCGACATCGTGATGGGCACTTTTGTAGAGTCTGACGAGCTGTTGCAGGTTATCGCGTAATTCGGGCTTGCTGAGCAATTCCGCTTTTTCCAGCTCCTTTTTAATCGTCAACACCGACTCACAAAACTGCTGCACACTGGCGGAGTTTTGAGCCTGATTCAGCTTAGCGGCTATGGGGCGATCGTTGCTCAGCGTCACCGCAACCGCAGGCGGAGAAGTAAATCCCATTAATTGATCCAGCACTGCAGTTTGGGCAATGTTTTGAGAATTATTTTGAGAACTATGCTCGTGTTCAGTTACCATCATCGGCAGCTTGCCGCTTCTACCGTTTTTGCCATTACTCTGTCCGTTACCGTTCGCGTTACTGCTGCTTTTACCGTTGTCGTGACTTTCCCGGTTATCGTTTCTGTCAAAACTTTCTCCGTTGCCGTTCGTCTGCTTGCCTTGTTCCGACCGGGGAGGCATTTCCTCAGACATAGGCTGGCTCCAAGCAACAGGCTGGTCATCAAACCCAGCAAAAAGGTCATCGCTTGCATCGTCGGATAGGTAGGAGCTGTTCATAGTGCAGTCTTTTGCAGAAGGTAGACGAGTGGATAAGAGAAACTTGAAGCAGGGAAACGGGTCGATCGCCTTTGGATTGTCGCGCTTGGGCGATCGCGTTTGGGCTATTGATAAATTTGCAGTCTGGGATCGTTTATCAGGGCCTTCAGGCTGAGCACAGGGCTACTCGAACTGCTCAGGTAGCCTTGAATAAAGGGCTGGAGCTGAGGTGAGAATAGGTCTGCGAGGGCAGGCTGTATTTGCTGAAGCGGATAGGGCTCAATCTCTAGTACCTCAGAAACGACTAGTCCCAGCGTTTGATGCTCTACTTCAATGACGATCACGGTTAACCCCTGCCCAGCAGTCCACCCAATAGGAAATCCAGGAACCTGCTGCCCGGAAGACGAACTTGCAGAACTCAGCCGTTTAGAGGAGGATTTGGAGCGCGAGGATGAGGAATTTTCCAAACCAACCTGGATTCCCAAATCAACCAGCCAAAGGATATTACCCCGACAGTTGTAGACGCCCAGAACCCCGGCTGGCATTTGCGGGACGGGCAGAATTGCCGATGGTGGAACTTTGAGAATTTCCTTAACTCCCTCCAACGGTAAAAGTGCCGTTTCTTCAGCGGCGAAATAGAACCGAAGAAACGGAGTCAGGACAACCGATTCCGTGGATAGAGGCGGATTGGCTGACTGCAATTTAAGCCGATCGGAAATGACTCCCTGCTGTAACCACTCAGCGAGAGAGACAGTACCCAAAGCAACCGCATCGAGAGAGGCAATATCACTTCCTGGGGTGGCGATGCTACGCTTCAGGTTGATGACTGCCTGCCATTCTGTCTGGTGCTGTCCCTTGATTCGTCCATACACTTCAATCTGAGCAATTCCTTTTGGATTGAGAGTACTCAACTCTTGATGAACCCACGTCAGCAACGGCTGGTGCGGTAGCGGGGTGGTAGATTCCAGCAAAATGCCCACTCGATTCTCTCTGCGATTGCCCTGAACCTGAATGCCTCTGGAATTGAGTTTCTGATTCAGCAGCACGGCGATCGCCTGAATGTCTCCCTGCTGCGCCTGCTTTTGCCGGATCTGGTCTGGCGGAAGCCCCAGATTCCGTTGATGTAGCTGCTGCATCACTCAACTCCGAAGTAATTTCTGCACGGTTTGCACGAGTGCCTGATAGCTTTCGGATTTGGGCACATAGGCATCTGCACCCAACATTTTTCCCCAGAGCTGGTCGGCTTCGGTGCTTTTCGATGAGCGAATCACGACTGGAATCGAGCTGGTTTGGGCAGTGCTTTTTAACTCCCGGCACCATTCAAACCCACTCTGTCCGGGCAGAATCACGTCTAGCACAATCAGGTCTGGCTTGTGCTGTTGCAGGCGGGTGCGCGCTTCATCGGTACTTGTTGCACTAACCACATAAAGTCCAGCTTGCTGTAAGCAACGACCCACGAAATCTGCTTCTGTTTGAGAATCTTCGACGAGGAGTACAGTATTCATAGCGGTGAATTCCAGAGAGAATAAAGGGTTAAACGATAAAAGAATCAGTCGAAAATTCTGGAGAGACGATCGATCGGTTCTCTAAAGAACGATTCGCAGAACCCGCAGTGCGATTTCTCAAATGACGGTTGATCACAGCAATGACTTTATCAGACTCAATCGGTTTCGAGAGAAAGTCAGAAGCACCCACCACCCTGGCGCGAACGCGATCGATAATGCCATCATTCCCCGTCAGAATCACAATTGGGATATCTTTGAAGGATGAAACGCGACGAATTTGAGTACAGATCTCATAACCGCTTGCGATCGGCATTACGAGATCGAGAAAGATAAAGCTGGGTTTCTGAGCCAGAAGCGTGGGCAATGCCTGGAAAGAGTCGTGAATTGCAATGAAGCGGTATCCTGCCTGGGTAATGATTTCACTCATCGTTTCACAGACTTTCACGCTATCGTCAATACAAACGATCAGAGGTTGATGCTCTGCCACTTTGACCTTTAGCTCGGTGAGCTGGTAAGGGGGAGCGGGTAAGTCGGCGATCGTTTGCAAGCCCATTAAGCCCTGCTGAAAATAGGGGCTAAAAGAACGCGCAACTGCCAGTACATCCTGCTTAATTTGAAAGGCGAGATCTCGCAAGGATGAGTTGCCGTTGACCAGTGATTTGAGCGAACTGTAAGAGTTGCCGGAGAGCTGCTTTTCAAGAGCATTGGCATTCTTTAAAACGGGTGCGAGATTAGGCGAAATGCTGGTTAATCCAGCGTTAAACCAATTGCCCCAGAGGTACTGCGATCGGGCAACTGCCTGTTCTGAATCTAATAAAACTGGTGGTTCACCGACATCGGCCTGCGCCTCAAAATGTCCCATTAGACTGCTATTGACTTCAAAGCTTTGCACCAGGTCAAACAAAACTTCGATGACGACTTGCTGAATCATTGCAATTCCCTGATCGCGTGAAATTTGCTGCCGCATCATTAAAAGGGCGATCGCCGTATATTCCCAATCGCTCACGATGTCCTGTTGACGAAGCCGAATTCCTCCAGGATCAAGCTCAGGGCAATAATGCTTTATGCAGCGATACCACCGACGAAAGCGATGCTCACCCCCGCCACCCCAGGCAATTCGCCCCAAGCGAAACACAAGCTTCCAAGACTGATTGGCATTAGATTGGAGGGTATAAGTGCCCGTCAGCTGTGAGTTCTTGATTGATTTAACATGAACTAGAAACTGCCCTAGCGATAACTTTTCCACAATGGTACCTGCCTCCCTCGCCCCAATTCTCTAAGTGAGCCAACTTAGAAGTTTGAATAGCATCATTTATTTCTTATGAAGCCCAAAACTGGGTAAAAAATAACAATTACGCGATCAAACGAGTCAAGAGAGCTAATGCTTTCATTCACAAAATCGTTTGCACCGGTTTAGGCTGGGTTTGAATCCTATACTTGCCAATCTCTTACAAGCGGCAAGCCAAGTTCTCGTCCAAACCATGACGTGTCAAATTCTTTTCTTTATTAAATCCTAAACATCATAAACGTGTTATTGCTGAAAATACGATCTGGGCGGTTCACTTTTTCAGCAATTTATCAAAAAGATAAATAATTAGTGATTCTACGGAAATTTTTTCTCGTGATTTTACCGAGATTCCGTTTATTCAAACTTCTGTTCTTCCAGTATTTATCTCGTGATCGCTAAGGCATCAAATTCTTATTCTGTTGAACGTACGCTCACTGACAATTCTACAACTCGATAACTTATTCAAGCGTATTGGATGGCAGTTGAAAAAGTGAATTCCTCGTCTAGCCTGGCTGAAGTTGTCGATCGCATTCTCGACAAAGGGATTGTTGTCGATACCTGAGTGCGGGTTTCGCTGGTCGGCATTGAACTGCTGGCAATTGAGGCACAGGTCGTCATTGCTTCGGTAGAAACCTATTTGAAGTATGCAGAAGCCGTGGGTCTCACCGCTCAGGCTGCGGTTCCTTCTGCCTAACCACTGTCTTACCAACAGGCGGATCATCAAACTGGACTGAGTGAGACAGCAGTCGCTCTGCTTACTCAGTCCTACCCCGGCATCCCGCATTCCTGCTTCTACTTTGGCTGTGCCAAAAACTCGCGAATGTACTGATTTACAAGCTGCGGCTGTTCCTGCTGTACCCAATGGCTACAGTTGGGAATATAGCGAATAGTCAAATCCTCGACGTATTCCTCAGTACCATAGGTCAGTTCAGTGCCGAGGGCAGTGTCTTTCTCGCCCCAAATCATCAGCGTTGGCACGTCCAGCATTCCCCAGTCGCGACTGAGCAGTTCCGACTGCAAGAAATTCGCCCGATAGTAGTTGAGCATTGCGGTGAGTGCGCCCCGTTTTGCAGCCGCGTCTTTGTATGCCTCTAAATCTGCGGATGCGAAGGTTTGCTTATTGACTGCCATCCCGGTCAATGCAGTTGCCAACAACTGATAGTCATTTGCCTGAATCAGCATTTCCGGCAGACCTGGAATCTGAAACAGAAAGATATAGGAACTGCGAAGCAACTGTTGCGGCATTCGTAGTCCTTGAGCAAACTTAGCAGGGTGAGGAAGATTGAGCACGATCAGCCGATCGACCAGATGCGGATAGTCATAGGCAAACGTCCAGGCGATCATCCCGCCCCAGTCATGCCCCACCACCACGGCAGAATCATAGCCTAGCCCGTGAATGACCCCTTCAACATCCAGCAGCAGTTCTGGCATTCGGTACGCACTGACCTCCTGTGGCTTGTCACTCTCGTTATAGCCGCGCAGATCGATCGCCACCACCTTGTAATCTTTAGCAAACTCAGGAATTTGATGCCGCCACGAATACCAGAACTCCGGGAATCCGTGCATCATCAGCATGAGTGGACCCTCGCCCTGGGTCACGTAGTGCAGCTTCACGCCATTGCTGATAATCGATTGGTGTAACCATGAGCCTTGGAGTGTGGTCATTGTGTGCCTCCATTGAGTTGGTAGGGGGGATCAGGGAAGGGGGAGATCAAGAAGGAGAAAGGGATAGATTGGTTGTTTGCAATCGGGGGTTCTAGGGTCAAGTGTGCTGCTGGTTGATCGCTCAAGCCGATTGATAAGTGTTGTGATAATTAATCAACTGCATTCCGACTCGCTCCTCACCCCTTATCCCCTCATCTCCTTATCTCTTCTACCGCTTAACCAACTCCCCAAACGCCTCCTGAATCGCCTCCGGGATCGGTTTTGGGCGCATTGTTGCTTCATCGACCCAGACCCAGAGAGCCTCCGCAGAAACAATCAAATCGGGTTCTCCCTGGCGGCGAATCTCATAGCAACGCAGGGTACGGACTCCGCGCATTTCCTGGAGCCAGGTGGTGATTTTCAGCATGTCGCCTGCCACTGCCGGACGCAGATACTCGATCGCCACTCGCCGCATGACAAACAATCCTCCCAATGCCCGGTAGCGATCGGGGGTGAAGCCAAGGGATTCGGAATGCTCGATCGCTGCCTGCTCCAGATAGTGCTGATAGACAGCATTGTTAACGTGACCCAGAGCATCCATCTCGTAGTGGCGAACACGCAGTTGTGTAACAAAGCGTTGAGTCATAGAACGTTAAGGGAGTTAGATTGAATGTGGCACGTTTAGGGCGATCGGCTCATCTTTCACATGGAGGAGTTCGGCTCGTTCAAGCGTCGGGATTGGTGTTTTGTAGGAGCGATCGGAGTCGGGCAAGCTCCTGCTCAGCGGCTTCTGCCCGTTGTCGTTCCTGCTCTGCCCGTTGCCGATCCAGCCGCAGCGGAGGGGATCGATTGCGTCATCTCGCAGTCCTCCAGAAAACTTCTCTCATTTTAGAGCGGGTTCTGGTTCGGCAAGGATTTATTCTGATTGTTAGCCATTTTTCAGGGAACGCCCCGTGACTCACCACAATCCTACCCCCACCGTTGACATTATCATCGAGCTAATCGATCGCCCCAATCGCCCGATCGTCCTGATTGAGCGCAGAAACGAGCCGTTGGGCTGGGCAATTCCGGGCGGCTTTATCGACTACGGCGAATCGGCAGAATCGGCAGCCATGCGCGAAGCCTTCGAGGAAACCTGCCTTCAGGTCGAACTGGTGAAGCTGCTGGGGGTTTATTCTGACCCGAAGCGCGATCCGCGTCAGCATACGATGAGTGCTGTTTATGTTGCAACTGCCATTGGTGATCCGATCGCCGAAGATGATGCTCAAGGGATCGGCGTGTTTGAACTCTGGGAAATTCCCCAGCTGCTTTGCTTTGACCACGATCGAATTCTGCGGGACTACAGATATTTGCGCGATTATGGGCTATATCCGAAGGTGAAGTAGGAGAAGTTCCCCTGCTAGATCCCATGTCCGACAAACGGTACACTTTAGCTCGGACATCCTCTCGCACTCGCTACCCATGCAGAATATGACGGAACGGGGACATTTGCTGACCGAGCAGACCAACCCCAACAGCCAGAACCTCGATCAGATGACCGCCGTGGAGATCGTTGAGCTATTCAACCAGGAAGATGCTCAGGCAGTGGCAGCCGTAGCAGCCGCAAAAGCAGACCTGGCAAAGGCGATCGATCTCATTGCAGAATCTCTCCGGCGGGGCGGCAGGCTGTTTTATGTGGGTGCGGGAACGAGCGGACGCTTAGGCGTTCTCGACGCTGCCGAATGTCCTCCCACTTTCTGTACGCCGCCTGAACTGGTGCAGGGCATTATCGCAGGCGGAGCTGGGGCACTGGTTCGCAGCTCCGAAGATCTCGAAGATCGGGCAGAAGACGGCATGGAAGCGATCGCTCATCGCCAGATCACAAATCACGATGTTGTCGTCGGGATCACCGCAGGCGGCACAACCCCTTATGTGCATGGAGCCATTCACGCAGCTCAGCAGCGTGGCGCAAACACGATTTTTATTGCCTGTGTGCCGATCGAGCAGGTCAGCCTCTCCGTTGATGTTGATATTCGCCTCCTGGTCGGGGCAGAAATTCTCGCAGGCTCTACTCGCCTCAAAGCCGGAACCGCCACTAAACTCGCCCTGAATATCCTCTCGACCGGAACAATGGTGAAACTGGGCAAAGTCTACGGCAACCGGATGGTCGATGTCTCCGTCACTAATCGCAAGCTGTACGATCGCGCCCTTCGCATTTTGCAAGACCTGACCCAACTCCCCCGCTCGGATGCCGCCGAACTTTTAGAAAAAAGCGATCGTCAAGTCAAACTTGCCCTCCTGATGCACTGGAGCGGACTGGATGCGATCGCCGCCAAGCAGCGTCTTGCTGAACAGGGAGGAGACTTGCGTCGAGCACTTCAGGGGATACGGGGATGAGGTGAAAACACTAGCAACCTTGAATCTGAAAAGGAAATTACTTCTCTAGTCCCTCACCCTCTTTGCCCTTTACTCCCCATTTTCCTAATACCCATCTCCCTCTCTTCATCTCCCTATCCCCTCATCTTTCCACCTCCTCATATCTTTTCATCTCCTCATATCTTTTCACCTCCCCATCCACCCCATGCCCCGATCGACCTACTGGCAACTCCTCCCCTACCTCCGTCCTCAAACGGGCACGATCGTTCAGGCATTGCTCTGTACGCTGGTTTTCACGGTTTGCTGGCCCCTTCTAGCAGCATTGGGTGGGCAACTGCTCAGTTTTTTGGTGAAGGGGGATGTGCTGAATCTGGCGAAAACAGCGGCGATCGTGGCACTCGTCTTCCTAGTGCAGAAGACGGCACAGTACGGACAGGATGCGCTGATGGCAAAGGCTTCTCTGGCGATCGCGCTGAATTTAAGAAAGCGAACCTACGCGCACCTGCAAACCCTGAGCCTCAGCTATTTTGAACGAGCACAGACGGGCGATCTCACTTATCGATTAACAGAGGATATCGATCGCATTGGTGAAGCCATCAACAAAGTCTTTCACGATTTCATCCCCTGCGTGTTGCAGTTGATTCTCGTGTTTGGCTACATGGTGTATCTCAATTGGCAGCTCACGCTGGCAAGTTTAATTGCCGTTCCGTTATTGGGTGGGTTGATTAGCTGGTTTGGCGAACGTATCTTAAAACAATCTCGCCGCAGCCAATCTTTAATTTCTGATTTATCTTCTTTGGTGACAGAAGTTTTTAGCGGCATTCGATTAGTGCGGGCATTTGCGGCAGAAGCGTATGAAGTCGATCGCTTTAGTGTAGAAGCCGAACGCAATCGGCGGGCAAAGTACAAGGCAGCATGGCTGAAGGCAGTGCAGTTTCCCGTGGTGGGTTTTCTGTATGCGGTGAGTATTTTGCTGCTGCTGCTGCTGGGGGGCTGGCAAATCGCGCAGGGCAACCTCACCGGAACGGAGTTTGGTAGCTATGCGGTTGCAGTAGCGTGGCTGATTGACCCGATCGCCCACCTTCCAGAAAACTACAACGAATTCAAGCAGGCAGAAGCCTCGGTCGATCGCATTTTTGAGCTGCTGCACATCGAGCCTGCCGTCGTCGAGCAACCCAACGCCCAACCCCTACCCTGGGTAAGCGGCAAGGTCGAATTGCGTGATGTTTGCTTTAGCTATAAACCCAATCAGCCCGTTTTGCAAAGCCTCAGCCTGCTGGCGTTTCCCGGTGAAGCGATCGCATTAGTCGGGGCATCGGGAGCAGGCAAAACAACGCTGGTGAATCTGCTGCCGCGCTTTTACGATCCGCAAGCCGGACAAATCCTGATCGATGGGGTGGATATTCGTCAGGTGACGCTCAGCAGCCTCCGTCGCCAGATCGGAATTGTGCCGCAGGAAACGGTGCTATTTTCTGGGACGATCGCCCAAAATATTGCCTTTGGTCAGCACAATTATGATATCGGCGCGGTGATTGCTGCTGCAAAAGTTGCAAATGCTCATCAGTTTATTTCCCAGTTTCCAGACGGCTATGATTCCTGGGTGGGGGAACGGGGCGTGAATCTCTCCGGCGGACAGCGACAGCGCATTGCGATCGCCCGTGCCGTCCTGCTCAATCCCCGCATTCTGATTCTGGATGAAGCCACGTCTGCTCTTGACTCTGAATCCGAAGCCCTGGTGCAGGAAGCTCTCGAACGACTAATGCAAAACCGCACCGTGTTTATCATTGCCCACCGCCTCGCTACCATCCGTCGCGCCGATCGCATTCTGGTAATAGAGCAGGGTCGCGTGGTGGAATCGGGAACGCATCAGGAACTTCTGGCGCACAGTGGACGCTATGCTCGCTTTTACGCGAAGCAGTTTGAGACGATCGACGCCGGAAATTAGATGTTTCAGAAATAGGAAGAATCATCCTAATTTCGATCGTTACAGTCTGCCTGCTTCTGTCCCCAAAGATGAGTTCGATCGAGCTAGATGCCCATATTGTACTGCTTTAGAATCGAGAGATCTTCCGGCTGAAACCGATCGCTTCCATTTACGACAACAGCGATGCAATCATTTGATTTGCCTGGGATTCATAGCTGCCGCCGAACTGATTGAAGTGATTGAGAATGTGATACAGGTTATAGAAAATTTTGCGAGTTTTATACCCTGAATCGAGCGGAAAAGCCGCCTGGTAAGCACTGTAAAACCCGGTCGGGAAACTGCCAAAAAGCTGGCTCATGGCTAGATCCACTTCGCGATCGCCGTAATAGGTTGCCGGGTCAAGAATCACAGGCTCTCCCTCAAGCGTCACAGCGGCATTGCCTGTCCAGAGGTCGCCATGCACAAGAGAAGGCTGCGGATTATGTCCCGCCAGAATGTGGGGAACGGCAGCCAGCAGGCGATCTTGCTGGGGAAAACGTCCTCCTTTGCGGCGGGCAAGCTGAAACTGATAGCCCAACCGATGCTCGATCCAAAACTCGATCCAGCTTTGCGTCCACGAATTCATTTGGGGAACAAAGCCAATCGTATTATTTTGATGCCAGCCAAAGCCTTGAGCACTGGTGATGCGGTGCATTGCCGCCAGATTGCGCCCCATTGCCTCCCAGGTCGGCGGTTCACCGTAGCCTAAGTCTAGCCATTCCAGCACCAGATAGGCAGCGTTGCCACTCACTCCCCAGCAGAGTGGCTGCGGCACTCGAATCGTTCCCGTTTTGCCGATTTCCCGCAGTCCCAACGCCTCCGACTCAAACATGGCAAGCCGACTCGCCTGGTTTAGCTTGACGAAATAGGACTGTTCGCCGCCAGAAATCGCGTATGCCTGATTGACACTGCCGCCCCCGACCGATCGCTGGTGTGCCATCTGAAAGGGCTGATCAGTCACCTGAGAAATGTGGGCGGCAATTTCGTTCCACTGCATTGGAGTTCTAGCGGCACTGCTGACGGGATTGCTGACGGCACTTACGAAACGGTCGGCTTCATCACTACGGCACGATAGACATCCGGGTCGAGATAGCGTTGCGCTGCCCGCTGCAGATCGATCGCCTCTAGCGCCTGAATTTGTGCCGGATAGTCGAGTGCAGGAGCCAGATCGCCCAGAATTGCCTGGTAATAGCCGTAGAGACTGCCGCGATCGCTTGGCGTTTCGTTGGCGAAAATAAAGCGATTAGCAACCAGAGTGCGAATGCGCTCGATCTCAGATTCCTGGATCGGCTCGGTTTGAAGCTGGCGAATGTGCTGCTGCACAGCGGCTTCTACGGCTGGAATATTTTCAGTAGGAAGCTGGGCAGCGAGGTAGAACAAGCCCTGCTGCGTATAAGTCATATTGCTGACCGAGATGCTCGATACCAAGCCTCGCTCTTCGCGCAAATCCCGAATCAGGCGAGAAGTCCGTCCGCGTGCCAACACTGAAGCCAGCACATCCAGCGCATAGGTTTCAGCTAAATCCTCCATACCGGGAACGCGCCACATCATCACCAGACGCGCCTGCTGCAAGCCGTCGTCTTCAAATTCCTGACGGCTGACTTCGGTAAAGGGGGCTTCGGGGGAGTGGGAGAGGAGATGGGGGCTGGGAACTGTGGGCGTGGGAGAATTGCTGGATTGAGCTGCTTCAAAGCCTTCGGCAACAATTTCGATCAGGCGATCGACGGGCAGGTTCCCTACAACAACGGCGGTCATCGACTGAGGACGATACCAGGTTGCGTGGAAGTCGCGCATTTGCTGCGGTTTCAAGTTTTCGATGACACTGGCAGGTCCAAGAACGGGACGGCGATAGGGCAGGCGATCGAATCCTGCCTCGATCGATCGGGCGTAGGTGCGGCGACGAGGATTGTCTTCAGAGCGGCGAATTTCTTCCAGAACGACCATTCGCTCCCGCTCAAAGGCATCATCTGGGATGGCAGCATTCAGCACAACTTCAATCTGGAGTGGAGCCAGGGCAGCAAAGTCTTGAGGGGCACAGGTAATGTAGTAGTAGGTGTAGTCCTGGCTGGTTGCTGCATTGGTGGCTGCGCCGCGCTGCTCGACTTCTCGTTCAAACACACCGCTCTGCAACCGCTGCGTGCCTTTAAAGATCATGTGCTCCAAGAAGTGAGCCATGCCATTGATTTCGTCAGTTTCGATCGCAGAACCAATCCCCACCCAGAGACTCAGATTCACCGCATCGACGGGCATTTGCTCGGCAACGATTGTCAGTCCACTGGACAATTGATGAACGGTAGGCGCATTCAGGGGTGCGTTAAGACCGGAGGAGGAACTGATGAGGGTTGAGGTCATGAAGCTTCACGTTCGCTAATACTGGCTCTATCTATCTTAACGATCTCAATCCACCCAGCCCATGTCCGTTTCGCTCAGCTTCTTGTCTTCCTTTTGCGGCGTTGACATCGGTGGCAGGGAGGCGGGTCGGATCGGGTGGTCGAGAATGCGGCGAAGTTCCTGCTGGTGTCGGCTGGGCGGCGCGAGTTTGCCTGCATCTTCGTTGGAAGCGGGCATCTTGAACTGGACTGGCTTGGACTCTAGCTCGGGTTCAGCCGCGTTAGAAGGCGCTGGAACGATCGGCGCACCGGATTTACTGATAGCAGACTGAGGCGGGATTGGTTGTGATTCTCCCGCTTTAACATAGTGAAGATGGGCAGTCGGAGCCACACCATTCGTTGCTGTGCCAGCGGTTTCCTTACGGGTGTCCTGTTGCTTACGGGTGTCCTGTTCCTTGCTGGCGTACTTCGCGTCAACGGGTTTGACGTTGATTTCCGAAAGCTTGAGAATGACTTGTCGGGCTTCTTCCAGTTCAGCTCTGAGCGATTTAGACTGCTGCATCTCCGCTTGAAGCTGGTCGATTACAGACTGCTGCCGCTTCACTTCTGCCTGAAGGTGATCGATCTGCTGGTCAAAGCTTTCTTTCTGTTGCTGAGCCGTTTCGAGCTGAGTTTTGAGTTCGGCGATCGTGGTTTCGAGTTCTGCTTTGGTGGGGCTATTGCGTCGAGCAGACTGGGCAGCAGCTACCTCAGCGGTTGCATCTTGCTGATTCTGCTGGCTGGGATGAACGCCGAGGCGAAGTGGTTCTCCCTGGGGGGCGGTTGTTTTGGCTTCAGCAGGGGTTTCGGGACTTGCCTTACTTATGGCTGAATCGGCTGAGTCGATCGTCGGCTGACTCGAAGCAGGCAATTTTTCAGGTGGCTTGGCTGGCTTCGCCCCGGTTGATTTTGCTGACTGATCTGCTGACTGATTTGCCGACTCGTTCGATGGCTCGTTTGCCGACTCATTGGATGACTGATTTGCCGGCTCGTTCGACGGCTCGTTTGATGGTTCAGAAGAAGGCTCAGCCGCTTGCCCTGCCTTATCTGCCGATTTATTGACTTCGTCCCGCAGTAAATCCGAAAGCCGCTTCTTTGCCATAGTTGCCTCCAATCCCTTCAAATTCTAGCCTTTGCCGCCTACTCCAGATGCAAATTTTATCAATAATCATGCTCACATCATGCCCAATCCCGCTGCACTTCCTCCGCAACGCGCCGATAGTCTGCCTCTGCTTCTCGCCCGTTTTTGCCGCGCCACTGAATGACAGACTGCGCCTCTAATGCCGCTCGTTCGTGTGCTTTGTACGCTCGAATAAACGCATGACAGGCAGGAATGCCCATTTCGAGCAGCGTATTTTGTGCCTCCAGAGCTTCCCCCAGACTGCGGGGATCAACGCGAGTAAGCAGCACCCGATGGGGAACTTGAGCCGGAATCACCGTGCGCTTCACCGTTTCGATCAGGGCAGACAGATCCATTGGGGCAGGCGGGGTCGGTAAAAGCAAATAATCGGCTGCCGGAATCACTGCCATCAGAGATTCGGAGTCCAGCGCGGGTCGGGTATCCACGACAATCAGCTCGTAATCCTTGACGCGCCGCAGTCCTGTTAGCAGAGTAGGGTCGGCTTCCTGCGACAAATCAAATCCCAAACTGCGCTGACTGCGCTCCACCCACCAGCTTGCTGATCCCTGCGGATCGGCATCTACTAGCAGCACCCGAAACCTTTCTGCAAATACTGCCGCCAGGTTAATTGCTGTTGTTGTTTTACCCACGCCGCCCTTACCATTCAGGATGACCAATACTTTCGGAGCAAATGGCGGAGCAGACGACTTCACAGCAGCATTCCTCGATCGCTCAGACAGGGGGAGCTTTAACAATATCACGACACAGGGCAGGAACATTCGCCCGTTAAGAGGATGTTTGAAGCTGCGAGGAAGCGACCTGAACCGCCCCCCAAATTCCCATCCGTGGGGAACTTTGAGCCGGAAGAGAGCATGAAATCCCTCGAAATTTTCGAGATTGAGGAACTTTGAACCGAATTCTGAACCGCATCCTGAAGCGGAAGTGTCTCATGGGTCGGGGATTGGGGGCAAACGCAGGACTATGGGGACTCCTGAACCATTCACCCTGAAACATTTACTCAGGCTCCAGGAATTTCAAAATATGGGCGGCGGTTAACTGTGGCTGCTCTAGATGCGGCACATGACCACAGCGATCGATCCAGACCAGACGACTTTGGGGAATTGCCTGGTGCAAGCGAGTTGCATCTTTGATGCCCAAAATGCGATCGTTCTTGCCCCACAGAATCAGCGTTGGCGGCTGAAGCTGGGCAAGCTGCCTGCGAAACGAACGGTAGCCCCCGCTCTGCGTAAAGGCAATCAAAGCATTTTGCCAGTGGGGATGCTCCAGGTGCAGTGCCGCACAGGATAGGGCATCGTCGGTGACAAACTGGGGATCAGCGTAAGCCTTCAGGCTGACATCGCGACGCACCTTCGGACTTCGCAAAAAATTAGTCGCCCACCTGCCTATTGGCTCAATTAGGAATTTGCCGATCGGCGGACCTGCCGAATAGCCTGCACTATCAATCAGCACCAGCCGCGACACTGCTTCTGGATAAGTCAGGGCAAAATCGATCGCAGCCGCGCCCCCCATCGAAGCCCCCACCAGCACCATCGGCTGACCGATCAGCGTTTTCCAGGTGTAATAAAAATGAGTCTTGATTGCCGCTGCGCTAAAGGGAATTCCCGCCGGACGATCGGTAAATCCAAACCCCAGCAAATCGATCGCCCAGGTGTCTTCGTGTTCTGCAAGCAGCGGCAGCAACCGCCGGAACTCAAACACAGAGCTGTCAAATCCGTGGAGTAACACGATCGGCTGATTTCTGGTCTGTTTGCCTTTTCGATAAACAAACGCCGTCTCGATTATCCCTATAGGGAACTGCGAAGCAACCGGCTCTGGCTGAAGCGGGGTTTCGATGCCTTGAACGTAGATGGATTGGGCGAGGGCGATCGAAGTGGGTTCGGTGAGTTGGGCAATGGGGAGGTTGAGCGATCGAAAGGACATAGGGGCAGCAAAAATGGCGAGTAAACCAATAATGGGGTGAATGAGCGGGTGAATCATCCGGGGAATCGTCCGGTGAATGATTAGCAAAGCGGCAATCAGTTCTTTACTAGGGCTGGCTCTTTACTGGGACTGACACTTTTTACTGAGGTTGACACTTTCCAGCCCGGATCAGCCCCACCCGACGGGCGATCGCTTCGCCCTGGGACTGAAACGGTCCCCATTTCTCGTGATCAGACCAATTCGCAAACTCAGAAGCTTCGGCAACAGAGAGAATTTGGCAGACTCCGCTCGGCTGTTTGACAATGTACCACTGTTCTAAATTTTGTTTTGAGTTTGCCTGCTCCGAGGGAGCTGTTGAATCGCCCGACGCTGAACTTGCCATAATTTACGGCTCTCCTGGGAATACGGTTAAAAAAATTGTAAGGTTGGGATGGTCTCTCGATCGAGAGAAATTCGCTCTATCTATTGGCTTCTGAATCCCGATGGCTTCTGAATCGCAAAACGTTCCCCCCAATGCTCAATCCGCCAACACTGAAGCTTCTGTTAAGAAGCAGTCTGGCTCGTGGTGGTCGCGCCTCTCGAAAGGACAGCGAGACAACGTGCAAATTTTAGGCATCGCGCTGGTGCTGGCGATCGTGATTCGGCTATTTGTAGCAGAGCCGCGCTACATTCCCTCGGATTCGATGCTGCCTACCCTGCAAATTGGCGATCGGCTCGTGGTAGAGAAAATTGCTTATCGGTTTCGATCGCCCCAGCACGGAGAGATTGTCGTTTTTGACCCGCCGCTCCAGCTTCAGCAGTTTGGTTATGCGCCTGATAAGGCATTTATCAAGCGGGTGATTGGCACACCGGGAGACATCGTGCAAGTGACGCAGGGCAATGTTTTAATCAACGGTCAATCCCTGACCGAAGCCTACCTTGCCGAGCCGCCTGCCTACGAAATGCCATCAGTACGCGTTCCTGCAGACCAGTTTTTTGTGATGGGTGACAACCGCAACAACAGTAATGATTCTCACGTCTGGGGCTTTTTGCCGCGTCAGAATATTATCGGTCGTGCAATCTTCTGCTTTTTCCCGTTCGATCGTCTCGGCTTTTTGCAAGTCCCCGCTACGGAAAGCACTCCTCCCTTGCAGGAGGGGCAGACCGGCTGATCCAAAAAGTAGGTTTGATTTCTGGATTTTCAACAGCCATTGTTGTAGGGAATAAGCATCCCGGATCACTCGTAGAGCTGATTTTGTATTCCGCTTATTTTGATTTATTTCGATCGCTAATCAGTCTTTCGATCGAGATGTTCCTCCAGGGACGTTTCACAAAATGTTCCTCAAAGTTCGTAGACTCATGCTTGGCAATGGGATTACCTGTGTCCCAAGGCTTGCTTTTCTGTAACTTTTTAGTGTCCGAGCACGATTCACGCTTTAATTCACGCACAATTCAATTTACAGTGTTCATCTGAATTCATCGTTTGATTTCACCCTCCCCTCAGAAATGCTCGACTCGGAGACAACCCTAAAGATTTTCCCCGGAGACGCCGCCTGTCTACGCGATCACCCGCGAGAATAAAAGAAGCCAAACAGTAAGCAAATGTCTTTGCTCTTGCGATCGCTTTTCCAGCATTGCCGCCTGAATCAGGGAGTTAATCAAAATGCAGTTTGATCTAGCAAACGGGTTAGAACCCGATCGATTCGACAAATCAACGGCTGATGAACAAGGAGAACCCTGGCAGGGACAGGCGATCGTTGAACGTGAAATTCAGCCGCGTCGAACCGGACAAGTTTACTTCAATAGTGCCTGGTGGCTAGCTCGCTGTCCTCAAAATCTCAGCATTGCCGCAGGCGAAATTGTGGATGTGATTCGTAGAAACGGCACAACGCTCATTGTCGAACCCGCCTTTTTGCTGAAGCCTTCGCGATCGGGGCTAGAAAAGATCCTTCAGGTCAGCGAACAGCTCTATATGCAGCAGGATGACGCGCTCGATAGTCCCACCGATTGCCCCACCGTGATTCGATCGGCACTGGGCAACACTGCCCTCGACACCTGGCAGCGGCTGATGCAGCGCAAACCGCTCTACATTGAAACGTTTAAGCAGTGCTGCCAACTGCTTCAGCTCGACTGGCGCAAAGTCGCGGGTTATGGCAGCCATCTCACTCTGCCCCAGCGTCCTGCCTCGATCGCGGTGGCAAGCATTAGCTTTGTTGGACGTGCCCGCGCCATGAGCGACCTGGAAGAACTGCGGCAAAAAGGCGCAAAGGCAATCTTAATTCTGGGAGAAGGGGGGCTGGGAAAAACCACACTGGCATCGGAATTTTTGCGGCAGCATCACTTCACGCTGAAGCTAGAAGGCTGGATGGCAAAGGAAAGCCAGAACTTAATCCCGGCAGAAATGCTGGTGCAGGAATGGCTGCAACGCTACTTCCAAGAAGACCCAACGGCCGATTTTCGCCTGGCACTCGAGCGGCTGCGGCAAAAGCTGCGCCAGCAATCGGTGGGAATTTTGATCGATAACTTTGAGACGGCACTCGACCGCAGCGGTCATTTGCTTAAGCCTCACCGCAATTACGTTGCTCTGCTGGAAGTGCTGACCGATCCGGCCGCACAGTCAATCACACTGATTACCAGCCGCGAACCTGTCCATGAAGCAACGGTGAACCTGCATCCTTATGTTTTGCCGCAGCTTGATCTCTCTGCCTGGGCACAGTTTTTTGAGCATCAGCACATCCCGCCCGACCTCACTTCGCTGGAGCAAATGCACGGGGCATATCGCGGCAATGCCAAAGCAATGACCATCCTCAGCAGCGCGGTACGGCTTGACTATGAAGGCGACCTCACCGCCTACTGGCAGGCACACCAGGACGATTTGCTGTGCGAAACTGATTTGCAGGATCTCATTGCCAGCCACTTCGATCGCCTTCAGCAGCTTTACCCGGAAGCCTATCGCCTGCTTTGTCGCCTGGGCTGCTACCGCTTTCAAGATATCGCCACCCTGCCTCCCGAAGGCATGATTGGTCTCTTATGGGACGCACCCGAAGAGCAGCATGGGCGAATTCTGCGCTGTTTGCGCGACTGGTTTTTGGTGGAATCGCATCACGGCGAGTATCGGCTGCATCCGGCAATTCAGGCAGAGTCGATCGCCCGACTCAAAGCAAGTCCAGACTGGCAACTGGTAAATCAGCAGGCGGCTCTGTTTTGGACGGCACGGGTGAGAACCATTCGGACGATCGAGGACGCACTGACAGCCCTAGAAGCTTACTATCACTGCTTGCAAATCAACGACGATGAAGCAGCAGCCAGAGTAATTTTGCATCGGCGACATAGCCCCTGGGAACCGGAAGAATCTTTGGGCGTGGCTGCCTATCGAATTGGCATTTTGCAGCGCATGACCAGCGCAATCGAGCAAATTATCGATCGGGTTCAGCCAGGCTACGTCCTCAGCCAACTCTACAACCATCTGGGCGATTTGTACTGGTTTACCGGACGAATTCAGCAGGCGATGCAGTGTCACGAAAAATCCAGAGCGATCGCCGTAGAGTATGACCTTAGAAGTTTGGAAATCCTGGCTTTATTTAATACTGGACTGTGCCAGATCGAGCTGTGGGAACTGAAAGAGGCAGCGCATTTGTTTGAGCAGGTGCAGGAACTCGCGTTCCATACCGAGTGTCATCTGTACGCAGTGGGTTCCTGGTTTTGTCTCGCGTATCTGCATTCCTGCTTTCATCAACCGCAAATCGCCCGTCAATATATGCAAAAGGTGCTGAGCGAGTTTGAAATTTTTCACGGCACAAGCTGGGGATACGGCTACAGCCTCATCTTCCTGGGACTCACGTATCAAAATCTGGGCGAACCCGATCGCGCCCTCAAAATGTATCGACTCGCACAAGAATTCGCCGAGCAAAGCCGCTACGTTCTCGTGCAGGCAAAAGCATTGAACGGCATGGCAGTGATCGAACGATCGAAGGGACAGTTTCAAACCGGGATCGCCCACCTGCGCAACGCCCGCAGCTTGCTCGACCAGATTGGCGCAAAAGCAGATCTGGCAGAAGTTTACTATCAGCTTGGGCTGACCTATCAAAAAATGCGGCTCGTGGAGGAAAGCCAGGCAAGTTTTACAATGGCGATCGAGCTTTACCAGAAGATGCACGCGCCGAGGCAAATCGAAAAGGTACGAAAGATGCTGAGTTAGAAGGCTTGCAATTCATGAATAGATTTGAGATCGAGAGGATGCTTGAAAAGTCACGATCGTTATTCGAACTAGCTTGTAGTAGGCTTTCAACCCTGGAGATTTCCCTAGCCCTTCTTAAAAGCCAATCTTTCCTGCCTCTCCTTCAAGATTCAAAGTTTTCCAAAATTAGGGAGTTGAGGAGATACAACGCAGCACCTTAATTACTTCTCAAGAATTGCTCCTCAAGCAGCCTCTAAAAAGACCTTACCCAATCAAATTTTAGAAAAACACTGTTCCCTTTCCATCCAAGACTGATATTAAACATAATGCTCTCTCAAAGTCCACTTGAAATACAGGTCAATGTTGCTCATATTGTCTCAACCATTCGGGCAAAATTTGAAGAAGAAGGATTAACCAATCGATTCTTTGAAGTCAAGCCTTACCATTCCTCAGTCAAAGACAATTCCGGCACAAATGGGCTCTTAGGGCTAGACGCAAGCAACTGCATTCTGCTGGAATTTGCTCAGCCGTATGATGAGTTTTCGGAAATTTATCGGTCTAGAGTTTATCGACTGCTGATTATTTTTAGCTTGTATCAGGAAACGCAGTTTGAATTTGCGCTGCGCCGATCGATCAAAGGACTACAATACCGGGACAATATCGATCGAGTTACGCTGTGGTCAATGGTATCAGTTGACTCAGAAATCGTGCAAATTCTGAAGCAGGACAACACAGATTTAATTTTTATTGATATTCCCGAAGTCGATGAAATTAGGCATACACGATCATTTAATTATTTTGTGCCGCTACCCGGAAACAATCAGCAGTATTCGCTTATTGTCAATGTGGTTGCAGAACGGCTCATTAAACGCTTAAAGAAAATGTTTCATCTGGTGCTGTCAGAAGTGGCTGCCCCAATTTATGACAAACACTACTACAACACCAAGATTGCCACCCGCGAGACGATGAGCTATGAGGAAGATTTGCTCAATGAGCTAATCCGAAAGCTGAGAGCAGAAAATCGAGGCGAAGTGGCGATCGATGTGGGATGCGGCACGGGGCGGCACAGCTTCACGCTCTACAGACATTTTGAATCGGTCTACAGCTACGATTTTTCGCCGAATATGATCGCGCAGGCAAACTCGATCAAGCGCGAAAAAGACATTCGCAATATCTTCTTTTCGGTCAACGATTTTGAGTACGAGCGGCTGAATGACGAAGCGCAATTTTACGGCAGATGTGATCTTGTGATTGCCAGCTTTGGCATGGGCAGTTTTATTGAAGATACGGCTTCGATGCTGCGTCGCTTTTACGAGTGGCTAAAACCGGGAGGCTACATTTTCCTGTCGTTCTACAATGCCAATGCCATTACGCTCAAAGTCACACCAAACTGGCGCGATACAGCTCTTGTCGCTCAAATTGATAAAGAAAACAATTCGCTCGAAGTACAGCTCACCGAAAAAACCCGATTTAACATTTTCTGCAAGCTGTTTGACGAAGGCGTTGAAGGCGAAATTAACAAAATTTTTGATATCAAATCGATCGTCACCTACCCGATGATCATGGCACTGCTACCAAACAATATGCTGGAAGATGCCGAAGCCAGCAATGCTTTTATTCATGCCGATCGCGTTCTGTCAGAAAATCCCAGAAGTCAGAACGGCTACTATGCATTTGTCACGGCTCAGAAAGCATATCGAGAAGTCAACGGCTATATCAATGTTGAACGCATTCTAAAACAATATCAGGCAGAATATAGTGTTGAAGAACACGAGCCTGTGCTGTCAATGGAAGAAGTGAAACAGCAAATTGGCTACTTTCCAAACTGCATGATTAAAACGATCGTCTTTAACAACCGCAAAACTGGAGAATTTATTGTTATTCTGCTTCAGTCTGAAAAACGAATCAACAAAAGCCAGGTTGCGGCTCAGCTTCGCGTCAGTCCCCACCACCTGAAATTTGCCACCGAAAAAGAAGTGCTGGAGCTGGGATTTCCGATCGGCGGCATTGCGCCCTTTGGCTTTCAAGCAACCACTCCGCTGCTCACTTTTGTAGATGCGGCGATCGTTGGGCATTCCTGCGAGTGGTTTTACACAGGGATTGGTGACAATCGTAAAACGTTAAAAATTCGCAAAGCAGATTTCTTGAGAATTATTGAACAATATCGGGCGATCGAGCTTTAGGTTTACACAAACATAATTCATATCCGTGTCTTATTGGCTGTGTCTTAGTGACTAAGGACAGGGTGCAGAAGCAAGAGCGAACCTAGTTCTACAGAGCAACGCTATACAAAATCAACTTTAAAATTAAGTAATGCCGGAAGCAGATTCCTCGAACTTCTTAAATTGGAGTTTGAGTTGTAATGGTTTGATAAAGTAGCTGCAAGCTGCCGCTGTTCAAGCTAAGGGCTCAAGCTAGAATCGCGGTGCTTACAGGGTTCGCTATACATAAGAGCTTTCCATCCTAATCTCATCTAGGAAAAAAACAAGTCAGAGACAGTTTATCTAGGGAAGATTCATCTAGATAAACCGACACATCTAACTTTTGCTTCTGGCTCGACTATTCTTGATTACACTCCTGACCGGCTTCAAAGCTTCAGTAAATTGCAATGTCACCAGTAATCTATTTCTATCAGGTTCTATCATGAGTATCTTGTTGTCAGTTTGCATTCCAACGTTTAATCGAGCAGGCGAATTAGACCGTCAACTTGCCTGGCTAGAAGAGGAAATCAAAGGGTTTGAGTCCGAATGTGAAGTGATTGTTTCTGATAACTGCTCTGAAGATCAAACCCCAGCAATATTTGAAAAGTGGCGTCCTCGTTTCAATAAAGTCGTTTTTAAGACCAATCGAAACGCTGAAAATCTTGGATGGATGCGAAACTTCCAATACTTGCTAAATCAAGCTTCTGGAAAATATGTATGGATTGTTGGGGATGATGATCCAATTCAACCTGGAACGCTTGCTTATGTGTTGAATTCTCTTAAGTCTAAGCCAGGCTTATCCCTAATTTTCCTCAATTTCTTCGGTCGGCTTAAGCAAACTGGCGAAGTACACCTCCAGCATTATTTGCCAACGAACCTGGAGGAAAATTGGAGAGATGGCAAAGCAGTTTTTGAGAAATGCCTTGAGGAAGATATTGGAGCAGTCATTTTTATCACTTCAACAATTTTTCAAACCGAATACGTCCGAGCTGCGCTTGAAATGTGGCCCGGTAGCCTGGAAAACTGGGCTGGATTAGCCTACTGGGCTGGAAATTGTGCAGTTCACGGCGGCGTTCTGGTCACTAAAGAAAACTTCGTAGAATGTACGTTGGGAGCAAGCAATTGGGGAAAAGAGCCCCAACAGTGGTTTTACACAATTTATCGGGATATCCCTGCTGTTTACAACAAGCTCAAGGAACTAGGACTCTCTCGAAAAGTCTGCAATCGCAAAATCTTGCAGTTAACGAGTGAAAGACTATTACCCAACTATGTATTGAGCAATCTAAAATATTTGCTCTGGTGTTTCAAGTCGTTTTTCAGGCAATCTTTCCCAATCTTTTTCTCGTACTTGTTGATTTCAGCCGTAGCCCTAGTAGAGGTTTCTTTGAGGACTGAGCAAAAGCGTACAAAAGCCACTTAAAAAGAAGTTGCACGAGACCTACCGCACGAGACCTGATTGCTGTCGAGCCGGAGTTTTAGAACTGTTAGAAAACTTGCTTAAGGGGCATTCTAAGCAGTAACTCAATCTACTCCAACCTGGTCAGGGCAGGAGGCGATCGATCATCTGCCTATCAGCTTCTCAGCTCTAAAATTCCTATGCCGGACAACACTCGTTCTCCATACGAAACGGCTGACCCTACCCCCTGTAGCAATAACCCGATCGGGAGTGTGGCAGCCAATCTAGTCGCTGCTACAACGGGACGAAAACTGTCTGATACCCTGTTCCGGCAACTGTTCGATGAATCTGCAGATGCGATGCTGCTTCTAGAAGATGGGGAGGTCATTGACTGTAACCAAGCGGCAGTCAAGATGATGCGGTGCAGCAGCAAAGAGGAGCTGCTATCTCTTCAGTTTTCCCAAATGTCCCCCGAATGTCAGCCTGACGGGCAGTCGTCTCAGGCAAAAGCAAGAGAGATGTTCGCCGCAATGGCGGATCAGCGCAGTCAATGGTTCGAGTGGATGCATCGTCGAGTCGATGGCGAGGATTTCTGGGTAGAGGTGCTGCTGACCAAAATTGAGATCGATGGGCGAGAAATTTTCCATACGACCTGGCGTGAAATTAAGGATCGCAAACGGGCTGAAGCCGAACTGCGGGAACAAGCGCGATTGCTTCGCAGTATGTATGAAGCGGTCGAGCACAGCATCACGATGGTAAACGTGCTGGAAGATGGCGAGTTCCGCTTTGTCGGCTGGAATCCTGCAACTGAGAGAAGCGCCGGAATTCCCAGCGAAGCGATCGTCGGCAAGACCCCGGAAGAGCTGATGGGTCAGGAGCATGGGGCAGTCGTGCGGCACGATTACCAGCGATGCCTGGAGGCAGGAACTCCAATCACTTACGAGGAGTATCTTCCGCTTGGCGGGCGCGACTTTTGGTGGCTTACGACGCTCAATCCTCTGAAAGACGATCGCGGCAGAATTCACCGCATTGTTGTCACCGCGTTTGACATCACCGATCGCAAAATCGCTGAAGCCGCCCTTCAGCAAGCAGAATCCCACTACCGCAGTATTTTTGAAACCATCAACGATGGTATTGTTATCACGGATCTGGAAACCGGCAAAGTGGTTTCGGTCAATCCCGCAGCCTGTAGGATGCACGGCTACACCGCCGAGGAGTTTGTCGAGCTTCGTCCCTCTGAGTTGGTGCATCAGGACACTTTGCCAGAGTTTTTTCAGTTTGTTGAAACCATCAGGGCAGGAAAGCCGTTCTTCTGCACAGGAATTGACCTGCACAAAGATGGCAGCTCTATCGATGTTGAAGTGACAAGTGTTCCTTTTCGATACAGGGATAAGCCGCACGCTCTGTCAATCATCAGGGATATTGGCGATCGCAAAGCGGCTGAACAGGCGCAGGCAAGACTCACTGCGATTCTAGAAGCTACCTCTGACCTGATTGGTATTGCCGATATGCAGGGACGAGTCCTTTATATAAACCGTGCCGGACAGCGTTTGCTGGAGATTCCGCCAGCAGAAGCCCCAATGGGACTGCCGATCTCAACGATTCTTACCGAGGATTCCAAGCAGATTGTGCTGGAGCAGGGCATCCCGATCGCGATTCAGCAGGGCATTTGGCAGGGGGAATCCACTCACTTAAGCCGCAGTGGACGAGAAATTCCTGTCTCGCAGGTGATTATTGCCCACAAAGCCGCCGATGGAACTCCCGAATATCTTTCAACGATCGTGCGCGACATCACCGAGCAAAAACAGGCAGAAGTCGCCCTACAGCAAAGGGCACAGCGCGAACAACTCCTTAATTGCATCACCAGTCAGGTTCGCTGTTCGCTCAACTTTGACATTATTTTGACGACTGCGGTTGAGGAAATTCGTAGCTTTATGCAGGTCGATTCCTGCTCGTTTGCCTGGTACTGCCCCGATGCAGAAGAGCCTTACTGGGAAGTGGTCAAACAGGCTACCGCAGAAGCCCAGCCCAGCCTGCTAGGCCGCTATCCGGTTGCGGCGCTCGGTTCCCTGGCAGAACAGCTATTTGTTTTAGATACGGTTTGTATTGAAGATGTACACCAAGTTGGAGACCCAGTAGTTCGGCAACTCTTTAATGATTTGGGCTACGCAGCATCGCTAAACTTGCCAATGCAGATCCCTTCAGGATTAATTGGGGTGATGAACTGTCAAAACCGATCGCCCCGCTGCTGGACGGATGACGAGGTAAAGCTGTTGCAGGCAGTCATGGAGCAGTTGACGATCGCCCTGAACCAGGCAGAACTCTATGACCAGAGCCAGACCAAAGCACAAGAGCTAGAGCTAGCCCTACAAAAACTCCAGCATACCCAACTGCAAATGATCCAGAGCGAAAAAATGTCTTCTCTGGGCCAACTGGTCGCCGGAATTGCCCACGAAATCAACAACCCGGTGAACTTTATCTATGGCAATCTGTTTCCGGCTGAACAGTATATGCAGGACTTGCTTGAGCTGATTCACACCTACCAAGCCCACTATCCCAACCCGTTGCCGGCAATTCAAAACACGGTTGAGGCGATCGATTTGGCGTTTGTGGAGAGCGACCTACCCCGGCTCCTGTCTTCGATCAGAATGGGAGCCGAGCGCATTCGCCAGATCGTCAGCTCTCTCCGAACTTTTTCCCGTTTGGATGAAGCCGAATGCAAAGCAGTAGACATCCATGAAGGCATTGACAGCACACTGGTCATCCTCGAAAACCGCCTCAAAGCCACCTCAGAGCATCCCGGCATTCGGGTGATTAAGCAATATGGCGATTTACCGCTGGTTGAATGCTACGCTGGACAGCTCAATCAGGTCTTCATGAATATTCTTGTGAATGCTTTAGATGCTTTAGAAGAACACGATCAGCACCGATCGCACCAGGAGATCGATCAAGCTTCCAGCAGCATCGTGATCCGCACTCAGAAAATTGACCCCGATCGAGTGGCAGTTCATATTGCAGATAACGGTCCAGGAATGCCCGAAGCGGTAAAACAGCGCATCTTCGATCCCTTTTTCACCACAAAACCGATCGGTAAAGGCACAGGCATCGGAATGTCGATCAGCTACCAGATCATCACCGAAAATCACGGCGGCACAATCCACTGCTTTTCAACTCCTCAACAAGGCACAGAACTCATCATCGAAATCCCCCTAAAACAAACCACCCTCCTTTCCTGACCTCCCATCTACTCCCTACACCCTACTCGACGGACGACAAATTCCAAACACCGACGTATAACCGTGTAAAAACGTTGTGCCCCCTACGGGACCAATCTCCCCATTACAAAAGAATCCGCTCAGGGGAATGTGCTGCATATAGCGGCTAAAAAGCTGAGAGTCAAAATTAGGCTGATTGTAAAGCCCCTCACCCCGCCCGACACAGGAGAACATCAGCGCACCCATTGGTGAAGGCTGCTGAGTTCGCTGGGTTTGCATTTGATAGCGTTCGAGCAGCAGCTGCAAATCATCGCCTGATGTTTTGGCATCGCGCAGGTGAAACTGAATTCGCTGCCCCGGACGCACTCGATCGCCTACCGCAATTGCCCCCGTCCGAGGATCAACGCCCAGCAGATTCCGAATTAAAAAGTCGCCCTGCTCTGGGTTTTGCTTAAACGCGCTTTGCGCCACGCCGATATAAAGCGAATGCTGTGCCAGCTCTCGATCGTCTTCACTCAAGGTTTGCAGCAAGTCCTGAAGCACTTCGAGCGGTGCCCGGGGTTGTCCTGCTCGACTTCCTCCTAGAAGGAGCGGCTCCACGTCATCCATTTGCGCTTCGACCTTCAGCACGATATTGCGCTCTGCTTCAACAATTCGGTGCAGTTGACCGATTGGACGACAGCCCTGAGCCACGATCGTTTCCAGCACAATGTCTCCACTCAACGCCACGCCCACAATGCCTTCCTGATGGCGGCGATAGTTGCAAAACAGCCCGCTTGCCCCTGCGAACGCTGTCACGCTTGCCAGCCCGCCCACTTTGACTGCGCCCGGATAGGCAAAATCCAGCCCTTGCAGCAGCTCATTTACCCCAGAAGCCATCGGCGAGGCAAGCAGCAAAAATTGCGGCTGCTCCTGAGGCGGCACGCCAATTAGATTAATCCAGGTATCGGGCGGACTATCCAGGTCAGGCAAATCTTCAACCGATAAATGAAACGCCTTGACCTTGACTCCCGGAAGGTGTGCCAGCGTCAAATTCAGAGCAGCATCCCCTTCGACTTCCTGAATCTGCCCGGACGGATTTACACCAATCACACCGCCACCGCTACAGCCAATCAGAGCTGGCACGTTCAAATGCTCCTGCAACAGCGGCATCAGACGCGAGTATTCGCTGGCAAACGCCGAAGAAATGAAGACGATCGCCAGATCTGCGGTTGCCTGAAGCTGCTGGGTTGCTTGCTCGATGACATCATGTACCGCTTGCTCTAGAGACGGTCGGGTGGATAAAGCACTCGCCCACTTCATCGATTGCATCATGGGATGACTCAGTATAAGCGATAGAAATCTTTGACTTAATTAATAATGATGAATCACACGAAAGCGTTGAAAACCTGCTCTCAGTCTAGCGGCAAAGCGGAACGGTAAAGCAGTTCGCTCGAATTTCGTATCTAAGCGAACCAGAATCTCATTTGCGTCAAGGTATGATGACAGGGATGTGCTTATCCGTACTGGCACTTTGCCCGTCTACGCACACCACAAGCCGAACCTTTTGTCGGTTTGTCTTGAAACCTGTCCACAAACCTTAAGAAATAACGTGATCCTTTTGGGAAAAGCAGATCTCATGCGTAAGTAGGAGTAGGCGCTTACCTAAAAGACACTCGAAAGGATGATCTGGTGCAGCAGAGGATCAGGTTAAGCTAAATGTATAAAGCTCTGCACACGAAATAGAACCCAGTTTAGCTGAGTAGAATTATGAGCAATATCCAAGACGAAATTCAAAAAGAGCGTGATGAAGCTCGCACAGTTTGCGAGGTAAAAGGAGATGGTTCTGCCGAGTGTGCCGCTGCCTGGGATGCAGTTGAGGAACTGCAAGCAGAGGCATCTCACCAACGTCAAAAAGAAGCTCCCCAACAAACCTCTTTCCAGCAATACTGCGACGCTAACCCTGAAGCGGATGAATGCCGGGTTTACGACAACTAGCTTGCTTGCTAATTTGCTTTAGCGGCAATTAACTTCATCTCTATTTTGAGGGGCATCCACCTGGGTGCCCTTAATTATTTTCTCTGGTTTTTTATGATCGAATCCCTCACCCTCCTGCTGCCAGACGCAGCCGCAACTTATCAGCTCGGTCATCTTCTGGGACGATCGCTGCCTGCGGGAACGATTCTGCTGCTTCAGGGCAATCTTGGCAGCGGCAAAACAACCCTGGTTCAGGGTTTAGGTGAGAGTCTGGGTATTGCTGAAGCGATCGTCAGCCCCACCTTTACACTAATTAGCGAATATTCAGAGGGGCGCATCCCGCTCTACCATCTTGATCTTTATCGCCTTGACCCGACCGAAGTCGAAGTCCTGCATGTAGAAAGCTATTGGGATGGGCTGGAGTTTCCGCTGGGCATTGTGGCGATCGAATGGGCAGAGCGGTTGCCCGAACTCCCGTTAGAGTATTTGCGAATTGAACTTGCCCCAACTGAGCAGGGCAGCAGAACGGCTCACCTTAACGCGATCAGCCCAGCAGGAAAGTTCCAGAACGGATTTTCCCTGGGTTTACTTCAGCCTGCCCTTCAGCCATTTTTGGCACGTTCACAGAATGGATAAAGCTCGTGAGCGGAAGCACCATTATTGAAAATTGAAATGAGCTGCTGATAGGTTGCCTGAGCAAGCCTCAGAACTCCTAGCAGCAAATGATGCCCCGATAAGCACCTGATAATGCAAACCAAGTTCCCGTATTGAACAGGCTTCGCATGCCTGCCAGCCCTTTCCCTTCTTTTGAAAGGGGCGGGGGAAAATCTGACCGGAACGCTCATTCCTCGCCTTTTAGACATCCTCCTGGCATTAGATTCCTGTTAATTTTTTAGATCCTCCACGATCGCTTTCCAAATCCAGCAACTGAGGTCATTTTTGGATTTGCTTAATAATACTTAATATCATCTTATTGCGAATGATTCTAAACTAGCTCTCGTCAAAGCTTGTTGAGAAATATACTCAATAAGCGAACACCGTCCTCTCTTCTATTCATTCTCTCTTCTATTCATAAGGAAGCCCTCCATGTCTCTCTTTCCTGATGCCCTTTGGTTAAATGTCAGTCCTGCCTTCCAAGGCTTCAATCGCCCTCTTCTAAATCATTTATCTCAACACGCCGCGATTGGACACTGGGAATATGCTCAGGATCTAGATGAACCCACTTCTTTAGACACTGCGCTAGTGCTGCTGCATGATTATTTGAAACATCACAATCGCCCAATTCACCTGCTGGGACACAGCACAGGCGGACTGCTGGGATTACTCTATGCGCGTCAACATCCAGAGCGAGTGCGATCGCTCACATTGCTCTCGGTTGGCGTTAATCCTACGATCGATTGGCAGATGCATTACTATACTCAGCGTCGTCTGCTTCCCTGCGATCAGCAAAGAATTCTCAGACAAATGGTGCATGGGTTGCTGGGCTGTCCATCAAAGGACGTGACGGAGACTTTTGTAAAACTCCTAGAGCAAGACTTATATCAATCCCTTTCGCCGCATAGCTTGTTTCGGTCAACGCACTTGTTACCCATTTCTGTATCTGTACCGCTTCTAGTCTGCGGCAGCGTGGATGATATGGTTATTGATCCCAATCAGCTTCGAGACTGGCAGCAGTATTTTGATCAATCCATTTCTCGTCTCTGGATTTGTCCGGGTGGGCGTTATTTCTTTCATTACTTTTATGCTCAACTTGTTAGTGAACAGATTGCCAATTTTTGGGGAGCGGCAGCCTTACACCAGCGTTCAGTGATATCCGAGGAACTGCTTGATCTGGGCGTATAAATTCGGCGTATAAACTCAATGCCAACAAGTTCAAGGTCAACAAGCCAAGTATCAACAAGCTGTTTCTGATTGAACAACCGAGGTTTATCCAGATCTTTGCCCAGATCTTTGTCTAAATTTTTGTCCAGAGCAGTCTATGTAAATTACATCTACAGTCTCGATCGCTTCTTTTTGTCCTCTGTTGATTTGAATGACTTTAATCTGGATGACTTAAGTAAAACAGAAGACCGCACCCCTGCGCAGGGCAGCACTTCAACAGTCAAGAATCCCAGTCAGGCTTCGATCGCTTTCGCCAAGCCAACGACGAGCGCATCCAGCGAAACTGGGGTTAGAAACTGACTCTAAAAACTGGACGGAGAGGGAGGGATTCGAACCCTCGGTACGGAGTTACCTGCCGTACAACAGATTAGCAATCTGCCGCTTTCGACCACTCAGCCACCTCTCCAGGCTGACGAAACCTTAGTATATCAGATTCTACTGCAATCGATCGGTTTCTAGCCCTTAAATCAATCTATGATTCAACCAAGATTCATGGATAATGATCTATGATCGTGCTGCGTATTCCTGGCGGCACTCAACCGGATCGAACCCTCGGCGGCGCAGATGTTCATCCCAGTTCCAGGGCGGTTGTCCGGTGGAGGCGTTGCCCAGCAAAAAGTCCTTCATCGCCAGGTAGCCTATGCGGTAAAGAACACGCTTTTTGTCGTCGCCTAAATTAAACTCGGTTGCCGTAACCTGTGCATCGGTGACATCGATATCAATGACGCGGTCTTGCTTGCCCTGACCCAGGTGGTACTGATCCCTGGCAACCATCATTGTGCTGAACATGGCACGCAGCACATCAAACGGTCCCGTAATCGGTTTGCCCTGCTGATTGTTGCGATGCACGAGCCGTAAGCCAAACGTGGGCCAGCGCGGGCAGATTTGCTGAGTTTTGCCGGGCTTAAAGTCGTAGATCCACAGGGGAAAATTGCTGAGAATGCCGCCGTCCACGATTTTGGAGCCGCCCAGTTTGCCCGCTTCAAAAAAGAGTGGAATGCTCATTGAAAGCCGCACTGCTTCGGCAATTTCAAACTCGCCCGGATCGCGATAGCCCCGTTGCTCTTCCACGTTCGGCAAATCGTCTGGCAAAACTAGCATCTCGCCTCTCGAAATATCCGAGGTTACGACTTTAAGCTCACGCATGACGCCGTCGCTCGATTGCTCCTTTAAGCTAGAAAAGCTGGTCAATCCCTGTTTTCGCAGCATTCCTGCCATCCAGCGGCGAAATGGCTCTCCCGAATACTGCCCCGATTTGCCTGCAAGCTGAAGCCACAGAATCAGCCAGAGCGGATGGCTCAAATCGTCTGCTGGGTTGCCGTTAAGGATCAGCGAACTGGTTTTCTCAGTCAGAAATTCCATAAAGTTCATGCTGCCAATGATTTTTTCTAGATGATCGATCTGGAAATTAGCAGCCACGAGAGCAGCCGTAATGGCTCCAGCCGAGGTTCCGGCAACTTTGCGCCAAGATAGCCCCACATCTGCACAACAACGCAGTGCGCCCAGAAATGCAATCCCTCGAACCCCGCCACCCTCAAACACGCCATCGATGTAAATTTGCCCATTTGGGGCGGGAGGTGGCATCCGCTCCAGGATCGAAGCCTTTTCGGCTGCGGTAATTCGGAGTCCCGGTTCCTGCAAAATCTGATTAGTATCCAGCATTGCCATCGCTCTCCTTGTTGAAAAACACCCAGCTTAGAAGTACCGCAAAATGAGCCGATTCTCACGCTTGCGACTAGCATAGGTGCTGATACAGAGCGATCGACCACCGTTCCGGTGACTTTCGATGTGGAGTTTATAGAGCGGGTGTGAAGTTTTATTCCAGAACTGAAATCTCAGATTGGCATTCAGACGAAGACCCGATTGAAATGCGAGGCAGGCGGTGCTTAAAGCTGCACAGAATCTCCCAAGAAATTGTGTTTAGGCGGTTTGCCCAGTCGTCGGCAGTAATGCGATCGTCTCCGTCTTGTCCCAGCAGCGTCACGACTTCCCCTTCGCGCAGGTTAGGAATGGCACTCACATCGAGCATGAGCTGATCCATTGTAATTGCGCCGATTTGAGGGACTCGCTTGCCGCGGATCAGCACTTCAATCCGGTTCGACAAATTGCGCGGCACTCCGTCTGCATAGCCGATTCCTACAACCGCCAGCAGCATATCGCGATCGGCAATGTACTGATAGCCATAGCTGACTCCAGTTCCGGCGGTAATTGGTTTGACCTGCGTAACACGTGCCTTGACCTGCATCACCGGCTGAAGGTCGATCGTCTTTTGTAAATGGGGCGCAGGATAGAGTCCGTAGATTGCCAGCCCGACTCGCACCAGATCGTAGTGCAAGCCAGGGTCAACCAAGGTCGCAGCTGAGTTAGCAAAATGCAGACGAGGCGGTTGAATCTGGATCGATCGAAGCTGGGCGATCGCTTTCCGGTATCGCTGATGCTGAAGCTGCATGATGGTCGGATCAGGACTGTCTGCCGTCGCCAAGTGGGAATAAACGCTGGCAGTTTCAAGCTGGGGCAAACGTGCGACAAGCTGCCCAAACTCTGCTGCCTGCTGCCAGGGCATTCCCAAACGAGACATCCCAGTATCGATCTTGAGATGCACCGGAATCGGGCGATGACCTTCCTCGGCAAGCGTTTCGGCAAACACCAATGCCTGCTTCGAAGTACAAAGGGTAGGCTGAAGTCGCCACTGTGCCACGGCGCGAATTTCTTCCGGAGTATTCGTCGCGCCCAGCAGCAGAATTGGAGCTTTGATCCCAGCCTGCCGCAGCTCAATACCTTCCGGGATCGTGGCAACTCCCAGCCAGCTCGCCCCATGCCCAAGCACCGATCGCGCCACAGTGACGGCTCCATGCCCGTAGGCGTCAGCTTTCACGACAGCCATAAGTGCTGTTTGGGGCGACAGTTTTCGCTGAATTTGCCGGACGTTGTGCCCCAGTGCGTTCAGATCAATCTCAACCCAGGCCCGATCGCGCCGTAGGGTTGCCAGATCGGGAGAAAGTTCCCAGCTCAGCATGATGATTCACTCCTCTTGCTCACACCTCAGTCATCACTTAGTTCACGCCACCACCAACAATCCCAGGATTCCCTCTTGACAAAACATCACTATCTACCTTCCATCTGTGCCAATATGTTACTATCTGTGAAACCTTCTGAATCAGATTCTGTCAATGGGCAAGGTTCTTGTATTGAACGCCTCTTACGAACCGCTCAACATCACGAGCTGGAGACGGGCAGTGGTCTTACTGATTAAAGGGAAAGCAGAGCAGGTCGAACACAATGGTAAAGTTGTGTACTCCGAAATGCCTCTGCCGACGGTAATTCGGCTGCGCCACTATGTCCGAGTTCCCTATAAAGAAATTCCCCTAACTCGTCGCAATATCCTGCATCGGGACAGCCATTCCTGTCAATACTGCGGCTATACGGGCGATGAGCTAACATTAGATCATGTGATCCCTCGATCGCGGGGCGGCGGTGATTCCTGGGAAAACATTGTGACTGCCTGTGTGCGATGCAATGTGAAAAAAGGCAATCGCACTCCGAAGGAAGCCAGTATGCCGCTGAGAAACGAGCCGCACAAGCCTTACAGCGGGCTGTATTTTGAAGTGACGAAACACATAAAAAGTGGTCTTCACAAAGAATGGCAAAAATATGTTATTGGCACTTAAACCCCTGGCTGTGAGGAAGCACCGGGGGTTTTTGGCAAGAAGCTGAGCAGCCGAAAAACTAATTCCAGAGAAACTAATCCCAGGAAGTAGGACTAAAAGGAGGACTGCAAGGACAATAGACTGCAAGCGGATTTCGATCGCCTTCTCTCATCATCTACCTGGGATTCTCTACCGAGGCATTGCCCTAAGCCCGACACAAGCCTGACAGACCACCAGTCTATTTCCACGGATTTCTCACGCTCCATCAAAAGATGGAATCTTAGAAGGCACGATGCCGTAGCTACGTTTTTTTGCAAAGATCTAAACTAAGGTTCCAACCTTAACCGCTTTTTAAGCTGACCTGCTTTCGCTGAGGGATAGACAAACGGCAGTGTCAGTATATTTTTCACCCTCGCCCAATATGCAGCAATTGAATTCGCCTAAACCCTACGACGGTTCGCTGTTGATGACTGAAAGTGCCACTGTTGATTCTGAGCGAGAACTGCCAAAAGCAGAATCGCCTAAACCTGCCGACCACGTAGCGATGCCGTCACGATCGTCGGTGCAAAGCAGCTCCAATTCTGGGGTAATTTCCATGTCCCCAGCCCATTCAGGCTCAGGTAGCTCTGGACGGGAAGCAAGAGCGGCTCAAAATGGTCTAACCCCTCAGGGATGGCGCGTTACCGAACAGCGCACCGAGGCGCTACGGCGACTGCTCGACCAGCACCGGGGCGAACGCCATTTGGTTCTTCTGCAAGACTTTCCCGACCCAGATGCCCTTTCAGGAGCCTGGGCTTATCGCCTGATCTCAGAGCAGTTTGATATCACCTGTGAGATTGTGTACGCGGGAACGCTGAGCCACCAGGAAAACATTGCCTTGGTGCGCCTGACCGGATTGCCTGCCCAACGTTGCTCTGGTCAAGCTCTAAAGGAAAAAAACCTCTCTCATTACCACGGCTGCGTCCTGATTGACAACCAGGGCACAACCACGCAGTTTATGCCGCTAGTGCAGCAGGCAAACTTGCCCATCATTGCCGTAATTGACCACCACACAAGCCAGGGTGAGCTAAAGGCAGAATTTATCGATCTGCGTCCTCAAACCCGCGCCACTGCCACAATCTTTACCCAATACTTGCAAGCCGGACTGCTGAAGCTCGACAGCAGCAACAGCGACCATATTAAGTGTGCTACTGCCTTAATGCACGGCATTCGATCGGACACGAATCGGCTAATGCAGGCGCAAGAAGAAGACTTCCTGGCAGCCGGATACCTGAGCCGCTATTACGATTCGCAGCTTTTGAACTCGGTGCTGCAAGCCTCGCGATCGAAGCGGGTGATGGACGTCATCGAACGATCACTGCGTAACCGCGTTCTGCAAAACAACTTCTCGATCGCGGGTGTGGGCTATTTACGGTATGACGATCGTGACGCAATCCCTCAAGCGGCGGATTTTCTGGTAACTGAGGAAAACGTGCATACCGCCGTTGTCTATGGGATTGTCCACGACGAAGACGAAGATCTAGAGGTGGTGATTGGTTCGCTCCGCACCAATAAAATCACCCTTGATCCCGACGAGTTCATCAAAGAAGCCTTCGGGCAAGATACCCACGGACGGTTCTTTGGCGGCGGGCGATCGATGGCAGGCGGATTCGAGATCCCGATGGGCTTCCTCTCTGGGTTTAACGAAAACGCCGAATACACTCGTATGAAGTGGGAAGTTTACGACGCGCAAATCAAGCAAAAGCTTTATCGCCTAGTGAATCCTGAGAACGGCATGATTCGCACGGTTTAACCTAAGCCTAGCGCGATCGGGTCGCATTCCAAGGAATGAGGGCATCTTGCGCGATCGTCCCCGCCACCGCATAAGCTCCATGCCGATTCAGGTGGCTGGGGTCCGAAAAATAGCGCAGTTCGGATGTCCATTTTTCACCCAAGTCGACAAAGACCAGTCCTGAATTGCTCATTCGCTGCTGCACCATGTACTGGCGGAAGCTGCGCTCATGGCGCATTCGTGCCGGATCGAGATAGTCTCCGGTTAAAGGCAGATTGACAAACACGACGGGGATCTGGCGAGCCTGGGTGAATTCCAGCAGCGATTTGAGGGCATTGTCCTGTTCGCCTTGAATGCGGAAATTTTCGTAGTCGCTGTCATACTGCCCGATCACCCTAGCATATTTTTGATAGTAAGTTGCCGGATTAAACTGCATTCCCAGCGACAAAAAGCCCTGAAGATCTATCACTGGCTGTCCAGGCTGTAATAAGTTGGCAGTCTGGTCAGGAGATTGGGCAGTCATTGCAGGCACAGGGGATTCAGACCCATCAGGCATCAAGGCAGTCAGCTGCTGCTGGATCAAATGCTTGATCCGATCGCGCCCTTGATGAACCGGAGCCACATTTGCAAGCTGACTGCTAAACCAGCGATCGAGCTGCTGGTAAGACTCGGTAAGCGAAGCATTAAACGAGAAGCGGAATCCTGACTTTTGGGTAGGTTGGGTGGCACTCGTTCCGGGCAGGTTGGGAAGGGGAAAGGTTCCAGCAAGCAACTGACGATAGGCAGCCGAAGCCACGATGCCGTTGTAGGTAACATCCGTTGTGCCACTATTAAAGGCGCGTGCCCCATCTGCCCAGATAATCAGGCGCGGCAACTGATCGGGGGTCAGAATGCGCTGCACCAAAAGATCCACTACCTGCACCGTCGCACCATTAATCCCCAGGTTGAAAATCTTCAGGTCAGGGTAGCCGAGTCTAGCAAGCTCCTGCTGAAGGGCGATCGGATCAATACCGCGCAGTGCCCTAGAACTTCCCACAATCAAAACATCGGGCGTTCCCTGTTCCCGCAGGAAGTTGTAGTAAAGCTGAAGTTTCTGATCGAGCTGACGACTGTTAAACGTGGGCAGATTGGTCGCCTGTGCCTGAATTTCAAACGCGGCTTGATTTAAGCGATTGTTAATGGGCGTGTAACGTAGGGGTTGCGAGGCAGTAGTTTGACGAGGTGCAGCCGTTTGCCGAGGGGCAGCATTCTGTCCAGGCACAGCCAGAGAACGGGTTGCAGCCGATGGGTTTCCCTGCGGAGTAGGACGGGTAAATCCTTCACGATTAAATGTATTGGAGTCGGTGTTGGGAGCCTGCCTAAGGCGAATCGGCGGCGAAGCCTGCCCGTTTGGAGAAGCAGACAGCGGAGCAGGAGAAACCGAAACTCGGGGCGATACCTGGGGTGATGCTTGAGGGGGTTCCTGGTTAGGGGTAACGGGTTCGGTCGGAGCAATGAGCGTTGATCGATTCTCTGCCTCTGCCGGAGTGGGCTGACCGCGAAGCCAGCTTAGCAACAGCAGATTTCCCTGCACCATCAGCAGCAAGCCGATCGCACTCCAGACCAGACCAGCAGCAGTTCCTTGATAGCTGACCTTTCCAGGCAGGGCGGCTTTTGGGTGTTGTTCAGCCGCAGGCACAAAAATCTGCGATCGGGTCAAAAGCTGGCGGATCTGATAGCCGCATCGCTGCCGCAACTCTCGCCAGGTGCTCTGAAGATCGGCAGGAGTCAGCTCAGGACGCAAAATCGATGCTTCCGAAGCGGGAAGTAGCTCATCCACATAGGCAGATGTGGCAGCAAATTCGGGTATGACTTCGGGAACCAATCGCTGACGCGGCAAAAAGTCTACGCCATTGCTCCAGAGCGGTTTTTTCTGTCCGGCTCTGCGCCCGTAGATGCGAACGCCCGACAAATTGGGCAGTTTGAGCTGCTGAAGGAATCGCGAGGCTGCCAGGCTAACCTGTCGCTGCTCGGGGCAAATGACCCCCTCGCACATCAGATGCAGCAGAAGCTTGGGGTCATCTCCTGGCTCTCCTTTGGCATTCGGGTCAGGCTTCGGCAACAGCAGCAGGCGAATTCCGCCGATCGTCAAATAGCGATCGAGATTTGGATTTAGCAATCGATGCAGCAAAAAGGCAACGGCTTCCCAGTCTCCGCGCTGTGCCAGAGTCAGAGGCGGATCGGCAAAGGCAGCATGAATCGCAGCAGGCAGCGACATCCACTCGACCCAGCCCGGCGAATCCGCAGCCGTTTCAGGACCATAGAGCGTCGCCGCATGAATTCCTTGAGGTCCCAGGGCTTCGAGTGCCAGGGCAACTTCGGCTTTGAGTCGCTTTTGCTCTGGTTCTGCCAGGCTGCGCTGCAACGCCATCTTTCCTCCGGCAGAAGCAATCGGTTCCGGTAGCAGGTCAGCTCTCGATCCTGATGGCTCAATCGTTTGCCATTCTGTGCAGAGGTGCAGCGTCGTATCCGTCAGCGTCGCTTTCGTAATCTCTAGTGCCCAGGCAGCCAGATCCTGGTTCAGCAGCCGTTGGAGCGCCTCCACATCACCCCAGCGTGCCCACTCGCGCAGCATTTCCGTTGCCGGAGTCAGGTCAACCCGCAGCAGCCAGTCGGGTTCGGTTTCCCCCTGCACTTGAAACAGGACGATCGCATCCCGATAGCCTTCGATCTCGAGTTCGCGCAGCTTTTGGGTAATCGGTTCCCCCAACGAAGCCGGATCGAGGCTATAAGCTGCTTCACAGGCAACCCAGAGACGTTTTGCCGTCCAGGTGTCTTGAAGGGGCGTATCGCTGGAATAAACCGCAGCTGGCGGAGAATAGGAAACTGATTTCGCACTAACCCGCACCCCAACCCCCCAATGACTAAGGGTTTCGCTCAGGTAGCTGGCGATCGCCATTTCCTCCCCGCGCTTTGCCAGACTAAGATTCGACAAAGCCAGAGCCGCTGTATCGGGGGAACGATGACTCGCTGGGGAGGCGGGACGAGGATTGCTCTGGGAAGCGGGGGGACGATCGAAAGCCATTCTCTGAGGCGGAAAACTCGCAGGCTGCTCGGGAGCAGCAACCGAAACGATCACTTCGGGCACGGCTTCACCCACTGTAAGCTGATTGAGATGACGATCGAGCTGATTGAGATAGATAGCAGCCGTCCAGAGGGGCTGACGCTGGCTCAGTTCGCAGGCATAAAGCTGAAGCTGATAAATCGGCGGCTGATCGTCAGACAGCAGAGTGTTTAGATTCGTTTCTTGCAGAGCCGGAACCAGCCACCGCAGCATCTCCGTCCGGTCTGGACAGGTTTGTTGCTCAATCAACAAATGCAGCTTATTACCCCGCAGCCGAAACTTTACGCGCAGTCCACGTTGCGCGATCGTCTGATGAATCCATCGCTCAAGGGGCGATCGAGAAGAAGATGGGGTTGCGGTTGCGTTTGACATTTAGACCCTGACGTAGCAATTCGCTAAGGTTAGCGTGGCAGGTACATCACCTTTCAGGCTCATAGCATACTCGGATTCCGCTCGAATGATGCACAAGGTTTTCATTTAAACTGGGAATCTGAACAGGGAACCGCCGGAGAAACCAGACTTAGACTGCAAATCAGGACGACAAACTAGATTGAACACCATTCACGCTATAGAATAGCCAGAATTGTTTTTGGGAGAAGGCTTATCCGGGTTGAGGAGAGGCTCAAAAGTCAAGCTTTGCCTCAACTAACAAAACTTTACAGGGAATTGCCTACAGTATCAGCCCTTTTTTCATCTATTGTGCTTGATTTGGCTAAATCAATCGACTTTGATCCGCCGGAATTGCAGCGACTACCGGGATTCACCTCATCTTTGAAAGGATGCCTTTAAACCAATGCCCCCAGAATCCATGCCCCAAGAATCCATGCCCGGCGTTAAAATCCCAACCTCCCTCCTCCTCAGCTTAGGCACAATTCCGGTGCTTGCCGTTCTGCTTGGCAGTAAAGCCGTCCTACAAGTTATGCGGGAAGTCGGCGAAGCCAGCGAAGAAATTTTTCGGGGCGATCGACTGCCCATTTTGGAGTTAGAGACCCAGAATTCCGGGCAGGTTTCTGAGCGATCGGGTTCATCGTCTTAGCCTGCTCTGGCACTGTATTAAATTCCGCACTAAATTCTGCAGGGGAGGGACGATCGCGGTCGTACATCTGCTGAGAAGTTGCTGTATCCCTACAAAAGCAGCGCACGTTCTCAGTAACCCTGCGGAGATTTGTATCGATGTTCGCCCTCTTGAACTTAATTTTGCGGCAAGAATTCACCTATTTAGCCTCTTGCTAGTAGGCTGGTTTGTTAACTCACATCAGTGCTTTTTCGAGTTCTAGCCAGGCAGTTACTTTTAACCGTAAAGAATTAACAGAATTCATCGCCTTAGCCGCAGACGAAAAGCTTCATTGATAAGGCGTTGAGCGCAGCGTTCAGTAGCTGCACTGAGGTTTTAGACATAAGCAATCTATGAATTTCAAGCCCTTCTATAACGGTAGCCGGAAGCGATATGGCAAATTGTCAATTAGTGAAAGACATCACCTGATTCGCTTAAACGCACTTCAGTTTCGATCGTTTTTCAAGCATCTAAACTCGCTCAAAACTCGCTGAAAAGGTATTTCGCATGAAGTGTGTTTCTCCGGTTGCTGATAAGAATTTGTTCAATCAAAGTGCCGTTTCTCGTCGCTTTTCTGCCCTACAGGTTTTAGAGTTGAGCCCTATATTCGATACCTCTGCCGCAGTCAAGCCAGCCTCAGAATGCTTTACCCCCGAGTCACAATCTGCCGCATCGAGCCAACCTGGAGCAGGAATGCTAGTGGCGATCGACTCCGCTGTTGAAGATTATGAGCTACTCGTAAACGGAGTCCTGGACGGCGCAAAAGTTATCATTCTTCAGCCTGAACAGGATGGCATTGAGCAAATCACCCTTGCCCTGAAGCAGCACCCGAACACCACCAGTCTCCACATTGTTTCTCACGGTACGCCCGGTTCTGTGCAGCTTGGCAACACCTATCTCAGCCTTGATACCCTGGAACGCTATTCCTGGGATTTGCAGTCCTGGTTCACTTCATCCAGTGCTGATCTGCTACTCTATGGCTGTAACGTTGCGGCTGAACCTGCTGGTATTCTCTTCCTGAAACAGCTTCACCAACTCACCGGAGCCAACATTGCGGCTTCTACAAACAAAACGGGTAGTGCAGAGCAGGGTGGTGACTGGAAACTGGAAGTTGCGATCGGTCGTATCCATCCTTCTCTGGCATTTCAGCAATCTGCATTAGCAGCTTACGAAGCTGTTCTAGTTAGAAATAGCAGCTTTGAATCAGGTGATTTCAGAGATTGGACAACCATGGGGAACGTTGGCATTCAAACTAGCCAGTTTGGTGTTAGCCCTACCCAGGGAAACTTTCAGGCACTTATGACAACTGACTCTGGCTCAGTCAGCGATAGCAGCCTTGAAAATTTTCTGTGGTTATCTACTGGAACTTTAGACAGGATTGCAGGAGGAAATGCTACCGAAGGTTCGGCAATCAAGCAAACAATCACAGTTCAGGCTAACGATCAAATCACTTTTAACTGGAACTTCCTTAATGGTGAAGTCCAAAACTCAACCTATCGAGATTTTGCATTCGTCTCAATTGACTCAGTTGGCGCATTTAAGTTAGCTGACACATTCAGTTCCTCCTTTTCCTCTACAATCGGTCTCCAGACTGGCTATCAGACTTTCTCATACATCTTCTCAACTGCTGGTACTTACACAATAGGTGTTGGGGTTTTAGATTTCGGAGATATGGCTGTTAGTTCTAAGCTGTTAGTCGACAGCTTTGCCATCCTGAAACCGAATAATTCCCCTACGCTTACAGTTCCTGCCAACCAAAACATTGAGGAAGACACTGATTCGACCATTACAGGTATCAACATTACAGACCTTGATGCAGGTAACAGTCTTCTTGAAGTTACACTATCTGTAGCTAGTGGCAGTCTCACTCTGACAAATAAAACAGGACTGAGCTTCACCACAGGAAATGGAACTGCGAACAGCAGCATGACGTTCAAAGGCACGTTGGTAGATATCAATAGTGCGTTGAGTAGCCTGAGTTATCGGAGTGCATTAAACTACAACGGTCAGGGCACTATTAATCTCGTTGTTAATGACCTTGGCAATACTGGGTATGGCGGGGCAAAGAGTGATACTAAGACTATCTCTGTCAATGTGACTCCGGTCAATGATGCTCCTACGCTAAACAGCAATTACGCTGGTATCGCAGATCAAACAGCCCAGGCTTACAGTCCTTTTGCCTTCAGCTTCGCCAGTGATGTCTTCGTCGATGTAGATGGAGATGCGCTAACCTACACTGCTACTCTAGAAAACGGCGCAGCGCTCCCAGCGTGGCTCAAATTTAATGCCGCAACCCGCACCTTCAGTGGTACTCCGGCAATAGGCGAGGTTGGTACTCTCAATGTCAAAGTTACTGCGAATGATGGTAAGCAGGGCATTGTGAGCGATACCTTTTCCCTCAACGTGACTGAACCTGGCAATGTCACGACCAGCACCATCATGGGAACTCCCAACATTGATAGCAACCTGCGCGGCACCAGCCTGGGCGACTCGATCGACGGCTTAGAGAGTGACGATATTCTCTACGGCTTAGATGGGGATGATAACCTCTACGGCGGCTTGGGAAATGACACCCTGCGGGGCGGCAACGACAACGATGTCCTCTATGGTAACGGTGGTCATGACACCCTCTTTGGCGATGCAGGCAACGACATTCTGCTGGGTGGTCTTGGTAATGACAACCTCAGAGGCGGCAACGACAACGACATTCTGGAGGGAGAGGCAGGCAATGACACGCTGTTTGGCGATGCTGGAGATGACCTCCTGTTTGGGGGTGAGGGCGTTAACAGCCTGCGGGGTGGTGATGGCAATGACCAATTGACAGGTGGCAGCGGCACAGACACGCTCTTTGGTGATGCAGGGGATGACCTCCTTAACGGTGGTGCTGGAGCAGACAGCCTCATGGGCGGCACCGGCAATGATACCTTCGTCCTGACAGCGGGTGAAGGAGCAGATACCATCACGGACTTTGTGATTGGACAAGACAAAATCCAGCTTCAGGGAGTAGCTTACAGCGAACTTACCTTCACTCAAAGTGGAACCAGTACGCTGCTTCAGGTAGGTGGTCAAACACTGGCAACGCTCAACCGGATCAACAAAGATTTGCTTTCGCCCAGCAGCTTCGTTGAGGTAGGGGGCAATCAGTAAGGGATGCCGATGTTCTAGGAAGGCGTACATCTTGGTCAGCCTGCTTCAGGAAGAATCTCAACGTTCTACGGCTTGATTCAACTGCTAATAATTGACTGCGAACAATTGACTGCGAACAATTGACTGCAAACAATTGCAGAGACACAACTAACCTTCACATTCATTGCACTGGGATGTGAGGGTTTTTTATTGGACGAGTCACGATCGCTTTTAAGAAGCTCGTCTATTTCCGCATCCAGGCTCACTGACTGTATTCTTGCTTGGCTGAAATCTGTTCACCCTGAAACATTTCCGGGAACGTTAACTTTGCCAGGACACTTACAGCAGCCTCCCACGCCGTACAGCCCCAAGGCGAATCAGCTCTGGAATTAATTCGCACCGATAAGCCCCGGATGAAAACCTCTCAAATCAGATTTGTTTTTTACCTGATTAAGCGATCGACCCTCGTTCTTCTAATCAGCTTAAATGGCTTTGTCCTTTCCAGCGAAGCATGGAGTCAGAGTACTACAGATAATTCTGCTTCGCAAACGAACGTCCATCATTTGGGGAACAATTCAGAAAATCTAAATCGCCAGATTGTCGATCGCCCTTCACCTGTTGTTACACCGATCGACTCCGCAGAAGTTGGGGCTGCTGCTGAAACCCTGTCGCGACCCGATCAAATCTATAGCACAAGGGCAGTACCAGAATTATCGAACATAAAGCCACGTATTGCATCGGCATCGACAACACCGATCGCAGGACGGCGGGGAATTACCAATCCCGGTCAAACTTTAGCAGATGTAGACGATATCAGGGCAGCCAATAGCAGAGTAAGTAATAGCAGAGTAAACAATAGCGGGGTAAATAATAGCAGAGCAAACAATAGCAGGCAGTCTACTCAAGCGAGTGTCACTCCTGTAGCGAATGTGGCTGAACCGAAACCTTCTACGCCTCAAGCGCGGTCTGCTCCCGTCCCTTCTCCAGCATCTCCCGCTCTAACCTCTGCTGCCCTTGCATCCTCCGCCTCAACTCAGGCAGCACACCTAAGAGCCAATTCCCCTGCTAGCCCAACTGCTCCTGTCCAATCTGCTCCTGCCCGATCTAGTACTGCTCAATCTCGCACTGCTCAAAGTCCCACCACTCAACCACCTGCTGCCCAACCGCCTGCGCCTGTTCAAACTCCTGCTGCAAGTCCCTCAGCTGACCCGGACTACATCATGCCGCCTCAAATTGCGCCGGATGAGCGGGTTCCTGCCTTCATTACAACTATGCCGCTAAATGGTACGGTAATCAGTCACCTGACTGAGTGGGAAGCCGTTTCTCGGTTTGAGTTTGGCGATGGTCGCAGCGAAAATTTTGGCTTTGACGGCATTCTGCGGCTCGACAGCGAGGTTGAACAAAGCTTAAGCAGAGACAATATTTTCACCTCCCTACAAACTGGGGAATACTTACAGGCTCGGACTGTCCGAATTGAGCGGGAAGTAACGGTAAGCCGACGTGAGCCGCAAACCATGACCGGACTGCGGATTCAAATGAGCTTGACGGCGAGTTGCCTGCTGCCGGATCAGGGTGAGCCAGACGATCAATGCACCTACACGCCCGGTTTGGTGACTGATCCAGAGAGTATCGATCCAGATTTCTTCGTTCCGACTCGGATTGAACAAACCGCAGACTTCGGTGATGTTGTTACCCCTGAGTCTTTAGCCGCGATGGCGCGACCTGGGTTTCAGTTGGGGGCGAATGGGCAGGAAGTTGGGCTGGATTTGATATTTCCCAATACTGGGGCATTCGCTGGAAATACTCAATCAACAGAAGCTTCGATCGATCGCGAGGAACGTTTTGAAGAAAGACCCGCAGGAGTTTTCTCCAGAGTTCGGCAGGTTATTAGAGCAAACGATCGGGAAGCGGTTTTGGGTCGCACCATTCGCGGAAACGTGATAATCGCCGATCTCGACAATCTTTTGCTGAATTCAGCCGTTCAAGCAGTCGCAGAATTTTTGCCGGATGCCGATCCGCAAATTGAAGGATCAGAAAATCCTGCGAACACCAACATTAACCGCAACTTATTTCTAGCAGCGAATAATACTCGGCTCCCCGAAGGAAGCTTTACCATCTATCACGCTGGCATTGGACGAGCGGCAACCCCGGTTACGTTCACAAGCCTGGAAGATTTGCCCAATGCTCACTTCAACAGTATTTGGATTGGTCTGTCTCCTGTGACCGAACGCAGCCTGTCTAGAGAAATTCGATATGTACCGACAGGTCCGACTCGCATCACTACACGAGCGAGCGGGGAAGGAGGCGTTGACAGCAATGTTGAATTCAATTCATTAGTGAACGAACAGCTTTTTTCTACCAATGAGCTGGAAGATTTTTATACTCAAATCTATCTCACGTTTACAAGACGAGATGTAGATTTTGTTACCTCTACAACGCAAACTGAACGAACAAGATTTTATCCTCACATTAGTTTCACGGGAAATATTACGAGCAGCAACGATATTTTTAGATACTATGCTGGCATTATTGCTTCGGATGAGATCAAAGCTTATCTAGGACTAGATTATACCTATGTCTCGCTAAGCGGGTGGACATTCAACGCGGGTGCGATCGGCTATCTCAACCCTGACCGGGACTACTACAGCAGGTTATGGGGCAACACCGCCTATCGGATTCGGCTCAGCAATACCGCAAATCTTGTGCTGTCCACCGGATTCGTTTGGGCGTTAGATCAGCAAGACGGCATCGATGGAGTCACGCTGGACACCCAGGGAAGTAATGTCAACATTTCAGCCAGAGCGAATATCGGTCCGGTTTCTTTTGGCGTAACCAATTATTTTGGCGACCTCCTGCCGCACTCCATCGAAGACACTTTAATTTTGGATGCAGGAGTCCAAATTGGTAACAGTGTTTATTTGTCGGGCTACTTTGCCCCGATCGATCGCAATTCAAGCCGATCGCGATATGGCACAAAAGTTCAGTGGCGGCTGGGCAGTGATTATAATGACCCCACGCTGATCTTCTCCTGGAGTAACTATGAATATGACTACGGCTTAGACCAGGCGGGAAATGATTTACTCGTTGATCAAAATGTGTTTTCGCTTCAGGTGCGGCTGGGAGAACCTCCAAATCCCTTTGATCCTCGCACCGCAGAGCAGCTCAGGCAAAAAGTGGATCAGGAAGTTGAGCGGTTTCAGCAGCAGCGCGATCGAGTAGATCCACCCGCAGGCTAGGATATTTCAAATCTGCCAGTTGCGACTCAAACCGCCCCCTCCATTTCCCTTCCTGACCCCCAACTTTAGAGACTTTGAAAGGATTCCAACGGAAGCTGGAGCGGAAGTCGCCCAGAATTGGGAGGCTGGGGGGCAAATGCAGTACGTTTGCTACCTCTAAAGCATCCTCTACAAACGTTGTCTATATCCCAGCAAAAAATGGATTTCAGTGGGGCTTCTCCTGCCGGATATATTGTTTCATGCCACTTGAAAATGCTCATTAAAAATGGAGACACACTGAGTGCATCTCCAAAAACAAGTTATGTGATTAACTTAAAATTACGGACAGGTTATACTCCACCAGCAGCAGGAGTATCGAAGTCAGCAACTGTGCCAGTAGGAACAGCGTTGATGTTGACACGATAGGTGTCTAGCTCGTTTGCTTGTGCGGTGCCCAGCTGCGTATCCGCAGCGGAATTAACTGACGCAAGAGACGTTGCGTTCAATGTGGTCATTGTGATCACACCCGCAGAACCCAAAGCCATTGCTGAGTTCATGTTTGCACCAATATCATTGAACGCACCCGCGAACGCATCTTGCTTACCCACAGAGGCAGCCACCGCAACACCCGTTACTGCACCACCCTCGACTCGGAAGGCGGCAGCACCCGCAGCACCACCTTCACCTGCGAATGCATTAGAAGCAGTACCAAAAATACCAGCAGCGGTAGCGGTCAGAGCAATTAGAAGTTTGGCTTTGTTATTCATTGGATTTCTCTCATCGGTTGCTCAAATCATAGCTTCCTGCCCTGTTTGTCTCTATTGTGGAAAATTCGAGATTTGTCAAACCCCGTTGCAATTCGATGTGGAATACACTGAAGTGTACCGAACGTTTATTTGATACCGACTGTCCAGAGAATTAGTTACATCAATGGCAGTCCGTTTAGCAAAACACTTGCAATGCAGTTTTTCTTTCGGAATAATTGCTCTCTGTCAAATTATCCGCTGTATCTTTTATTTCCGCTGTTTCCTATGGCTCCTGTGGATATTCTGATTTTGTCGAACGGGCCGGGCGAGATCACAACCTGGGTGCGTCCTGTCGTCAAAGCCTTGCGTCAGCAGTTTGGTCACGATCGCCCGACCGAGGAAACGAACTCAGATCATCAGCAGATTCGGATTTCCCTCGTTTTATCACCCTGCCCTAACGCCAGCGGCAAAGAAGTTCAAATCGCCCAGTCTTACCCGGAAATCGATCGCGTCCAGGGCGCAGAGCATTTCTTTCCGTTTCTGCTGTGGGGTAAAACTGCGAGCTCCTGGGATTGGCACGATCGCGGCGTAGTGCTGTTTCTGGGCGGCGATCAAGTTTTTCCCGTCATCATCGGCAGGTGGCTCGGCTACCAGACTGTGATTTATGGCGAATGGGACACGCGCTGGCATCGCTGGATCGATCGCTTTGGGGTGATGAAACCGGAATTGATCGATCGAATGCCGCCGCAGTATCGGGAGAAGGCGATCGTAGTGGGAGATTTAATGGCGGAGGCAGGGGAATGGGCAGAAGGGAATAGAGAAGTAGGAGGGAGAAAACCGTTGATTGGGCTGTTGCCGGGATCGAAGGCGGCGAAGTTGGCTCAGGGCGTGCCGCTTGGTCTGGCGATCGCGGAGGAGGTTTGGCGGGAGCGTCCAGAGGCCAGGTTTGTGATTCCGGTTGCACCAACGCTGGATGTCAAGACTTTGGCAAAGTTCGCCGATCCGGAGCAGAACCTAGTGAGCCAGTATTTTAGGAAAGGAACGGCACGGCTGAGGCAGGAAGGGGAGCAGTTTTTTCTAGAAACCGATCGGGGCTTGTCGATCGCCCTCCAAACCGACTTTCCTGCTTATGAGGTGCTGGCGCAGTGCGATTTGTGCCTGACCACAATCGGAGCAAATACGGCAGAACTGGGTTCGCTGGCAGTGCCCATGATCGTGGTGATTCCGACTCAGCAGCTTGATGCAATGCGGGCATGGGATGGCATTCCAGGATTACTCGTGAACCTTCCGGGAGTCGGCTCAATGATGGCAATGCTAATCAACGGCTGGTTTTTACGGAAAAAGCGATTGCTGGCATGGCCCAACATCTGGGCGGGAGAGGAAATTGTGCCGGAGCGGGTCGGACAACTTCAGCCCCAGCCGATCGCTCAGGAGGTGTTAGATTTGCTCGACCATCCTGAGAAGCTGTCGCATATGCGCGATCGATTGCGGCAGGTACGGGGGAAACCAGGCGCGGCAGAGCGATTGGCGGGCATTGTGCGAGAAGAAATCATGCAGAATGCGGAATACGGAATGCGGAATTGAAGCCTTCTCCGTCGCAAGTTCCCAACCTTCCAAATGGTCTGACAATTACGAATTGCAAATTACCAATTCCGAATTACCTTTGGTATCATGCAACCGAACTGCTGCATCCCCTGAGTCGTCGCTATGTCTTTTCTCTCAATTACCTACGGTTTGTTTTTGCTGAGTACGTTGGGAGTGTTCTGGGCGGTTGTCCCTTTAGGGCACTCTGAAACAACCGGGAAGCGATCGTTTCAGCTCTGGGTGATCCTGATTGCCAGTCTGGTGTTTTACAGTTCGCTGCAAATTCAGTATGTGCCGCTGCTGCTAATGTTGACGGGCATTACGTTTTATATCGGGCGGGCGATCGGCGCACCGATGGACTGGCGGGTAGACGATGACGAGTGGCAGTTTGCTCAGCAGGATTGGAACCAGCGACGGCTGAAGCTGCTCTGGGTGGGCATTAGTTTGAATCTGCTCTTGCTGCTGGGCTTTAAGTATGTGCCGTTTGTGCTGGAGTCCGTTGGCGCATTAGGAGCGACCGGGGCACCAGCACAGGCAGACTGGGTAAAAACGAATATTATTGCGCCGTTGGGGATTAGCTTTTTTAGCTTTGAGTGCATTGCCTATCTGGTAGATGTCTACCGGGGTGCGCCTGCCACCCATGATTTTTTGAAATTTGCGACGTATAAGCTGTTTTTTGCCAAGTTTATTTCGGGTCCGATTACCCGCTTTCATCCGTTTGCGGCTCAGCTTCAAACCCTGCGGTTTCCGATGCCGAGCCAAATGGCAGAGGGGCTATGGCTGATTGCGTCGGGCGCGGTAAAAAAACTCTTGCTGGCAGATCATTTGGGGACGATCGTTGGCTTGATTTTTGGCAATATCGAACGCGCAGGAAGCGGCGATTTGTGGCTGGCAACATTTGCCTATGGACTACAGCTTTATCTCGACTTCAGCGGCTATGTGGATGTGGCACGTGGCAGTGCCCTGCTGATGGGTATCGAGCTACCGCAAAACTTTGACTTTCCCTACTTTTGCACGAGCATTGCTGACTTTTGGCGACGCTGGCACATCACGCTAGGCGACTGGCTGCGAAATTACCTTTATTTCCCGCTTGGCGGATCGCGTCAGGGCATTGCCCGCACTTGCTTGAACCTGATTATTGTCATGCTGCTAGCCGGCATCTGGCACGGAGCCGCCTGGGGCTTCATCGTTTGGGGCTGTTTTCACGGGCTGGCACTGGTGGTTCATCGCCTCACCGATGCGTTGTCCAAGCAGTGGCACTGGCTCGGCATCTTCTGGAAAACCGTTCCGGGCATCTTGTCTGCCTGGACGATGACACAGCTCATGGTGTTTACTACCTGGATTTTCTTCCGACTGCCCAACCTGAAAGATTCTGGGCTGGTAATTTCGCGGCTATTTGGGCATGCAGGCGACATTCAGTTTGCCCAAAAGGTATATGTCGAAACGTTGCAAATCGATCGCCTTCACCTTGCCTTACTACTCTGGGCGATCGTTGTCGGAATGGGTATTGCCTATCTGTTTTATCGCGGCTTGAAGCTTCAGCTCAACTGGGCCGTCAAACTCATGCTGGTTCCACTCTGTCTGTTTGCGGCGTGGCTACTTGCCCCCAATGAGAGCCAGCCCTATATTTACTTCGATTTTTAGATGGGTGGCTGGTTAACCCCACTCATTTAGCTCTTTCTGCAAAAAGGGATCGATCGGCTGACCGTCTTTGCGCTTGAGCTGAATTTCGATCGCCTTAATCAACCCCGAATCTGCCGGAGCAGGTCGCTCGTGAAAAATCACTTCATACTGGTTAGGGTCTTCGTTGCGCTGACGCAGCCAGTCCTGCACTCTAGTCGTGGCAAAAAAGGATTGCCCCTGCTCAAACATACGGCTGACTTGGAGCTGGAGGCTGAAGGGATTGTAACGCGGCATCGGCTGTTGCCCTATCTGTAACAAACGTATTTCCTATCTTAGAGGATGTTTGAAAAGCGATAGCGGTCTCAAAGTCCCACAATTTGGGGGATTTAGGGGGCGGTGTAGGACAATTAACGCTATTCAAACAGCCCTCAATTGCTCTGCTCTGATGCTTCTTAATGGGTCTAGCGCGACTCTGTAAACCTTATTCCATCATCTCCCGTACTGCCTCCACTCGATCGCTATAAAGCTGAATCTGGGTTTGCAAAATCGAGAAATCAAACAGGCGTGAGTGACCCTGACGGGCGGCGATCGTTGTCCAAGCCAGCACAATCCCAGCAGAGACAATCACGGGGACGATAAAGCTTACCAGCAAATCGCCTGCAAAAGGCAGGGAAGTCCAGGCAGTGAAATCTGGTTTGGGAAAGAACAAGGCTCCGGCAGCAATGCCGATGACTGCACTCCAGAACGCAATCATTCCGGTGATCTGGCGAGCATAGAGCCCGTAAATCACGGGGAAAACGGCTCCCGCGCAAACCAGATCAGCCAGCAAAAACAGATACAGCACATTAAAGCCCTGAGCCGCAATGACGATCGCCGGAAGCCCGATCGCTACGGTGATCAGACGCGAGGCACGCAATAAGCCGCTGGTTTGCAAGTGGGGCATCAGCCGCATCAGATCCACTGTGAACAGACTGGCAACGGCGTTTAGCAGCGAAGACATAGTACTCATCACCAACGCCAGTGCCAGCACCAGCACACCCATGAGGAACCAGACAGGTAACTCTAGCCGCTCTATCAGCGAGAAAAAGGCGCGATCGTCGGTAAAGCCAAACTGACTGGCAAGCAAACCCAAACCGCCTGCGATCCACAGCATCGGCAGCGTGCCTAGAGCTGCGCCAAAAAAAGCGCGAGTCACGGTGGCATTCGTGCGGCAAGCGTAGATGCGCTGCCAGTTGGTTTGGTTAAACATTTCGGCGGCAATAATCGCAATAATCAGCGTTGCGCCGAATTTAATGCCGGGCAGATTTCCCAGCGACAGCAGTTCGGGCGTGTTGATTTGAATTGGCTGAAGTGCAGCCCCCAATCCATTCAGGGAGACGATCGCTACTGCTGCACATACCACAAGCAGCGGCACAATCACGACCAACTGAACCGCATCGGTAAACACGGTTGCCCCCATTCCGCCATAGGTTGTGTATAGAAACGTCGCTGTGATTACCACGAGCGCAGTCCAGATCAGGGGCACATCTGCAATAATCTGCACCGCTTTGGCAATTCCGGTCAGCTCAGCCGAGAGAAAAATGAACATATAAAATAGAATGATCGCCAGTGTCAGCCCGTACATGGCATTGCCGAACCGATACAGCACATATTCATTCAGCGAGTGTCCGTGGGGCATCAGCTTGCGAATTCGAGGACCAATCAGCGAAATGATTGCTGCCGGAGCCGCTTGCCCGATGCCATAGCCTATGATTCCGGCGATGCCACTCGTTGCGCCGACTTCTGGCAGGCTAAACAAAATCCACACGCCCATCGCAGATGCCAGAATCGTGGCAAACGCCAACCAGCTTCCAAATCGATTGCGGCTAATCAAATATTCTTCTAAGTTAATCGTTTGCTGACTGGCATGGATCAATCCGAGCAGCGCAAAGCCACCCGCCGTCACCAGCAGCACCATTAATCCGATCGCTTCAACTGTCATGGAAAAATTCCCCTAACTTGAGCCATTCAAGCTGAGGGTTGAAATGAGAAATGACCTCGTTTTGACGATCGCTCTATGACCGTGCAGAAAATCCACACAGCCCGTCATCAGGTTGGATCGATCGCCCGTCGGTTTTGGTGCAAGTGACCGCAATCAACGCTTTCCTACGCTGGCATTACCCAGTCTCAGGTTCCGAGGGTATAGTCTCAGCCTGACGCAGAATCAGGCACCCCTAGCTTAAGGAAAATCATACCATTCCTGGTTCCGATTAGGGTCCAGTAGGTGCAGGCTTCGTACCGCTCTGAAGTGCATCTTTTGCCGTCACGCTATCCGTAGACGTGCCAAATTGCCACAATACAGCAGCGGCTTCGGCTCGGCTCACTGCCTTTTGCGGTTGAAACAGGGTGGTATAGCCAAATGCGCGCCGGATATTGGACTGATCGCCATTTTGAAAATCTGCCAGCACTGCCTTGAGAGCCGGGGGCGCGATGCGGGCGGTATCTTGAAAGCCCCAAGTTTGCTGCACTGCGTCGATCGAGGCATTAGGAAGCGGCTGGCGGGTGTCGATCGGCACTTTCCAGAAAATCAAATCTTCGCGCGTCAGGGGGGCATCCGGGCGGAAGGTGACGGTTGTGCTGCTGCCTGACAGGGGACTGGGAATTAACCCTGCATTTGCCAGAGCTTGAATTGCACCGAAGTCCGGGTCGGTCGATTTGACATCCTGAAAGGCAGCCTGCTCGGTGAGTGAAGCTGCCCGGATCTGACGCGAGGCTTGATTGACATAAAGCAAATTATTCGTTGTCAGTAGCCATCGCGCATATTCGCGGCGGGTAATTGCCTGATTGGGCTTAAATTCGTTTGCGCCCGCTGGGGCAGCATTGGTTCCCCGAAGCGGCAGCGCGTTCAGCTGCTCTAGATCCACAATGTACGATCGCAGCCCATCAGGAGCCTGATCCAGATCGGTAAACGCAGTCGCGGCGGCTGAAGTCGAGGGGTTTGGCGATCGGGCAGCCGAGTTTCCGGGCAGCACAGGACCAATAAAGTCAGGATCGCCGGGTTGAGAGACAGCACCCGGAGAATTCGTTGCGGTGGGGCTGGATGGGGAATTGGCTTGAGCCGTATCGCTAAACTGATAGGCGATCGAGAAAAGTGTGCGGGATGGATCAATTGCAGGCTGAATCGTAACAATTGCCTGGAGCCCGTCTTTAGTTGCAACAAGAGGCTGTCCGGGGGTTGCAGGTTGAGTGAGCTGCCATCTATTTTGGCTCAGTTCGGTCTGGTAAAACTGCTGCACTTGATCGGTTGAGCTGGGAGCTGCCCATTGAGTCTGTGTGGAGCTATTCAATCCGCTTCCAGGAGTTGCCTGCACAAGCTGAGCCTGTGGATAGCGGGGAATTTCGGCAGGAAAATCAGCCGGAAACTGGGTTTGAGTCCCCTCTGTTTCTGGGGAAGCCGTTGGGCTAGATTGCAGTCGGGGATCAGCCGCGATCGATCGCTCTAAAGACTGCGCCCAGGGGCTATTCGAGCAAGCACCCAGAGCAAGCAGCGAGGACATCAAGCTGGTTAGAACGATCGCACGTTTAGCAGACACGATAATTCTCTGACTACACCACTACAATCCTACGCTAGCAGATCAAAACTGGAGGTGTGCAGTTGGCTGACGAAATATCCTCCATTTGACAGAAGCTTTATTGATAGTCCATCAAGCTTTAGTGCGATCAGGCATTCATCGTCCTGGCATATTAGCTAGCACAGGAAACAGAACGGTAATCGTCTGGCACGGGTAATTGGTCTAAATGCTTCCAGCAAACGGTGCAGGCAGGGAGTTCGTGCTGAACGGCGTAGGGTTCGTGAACAGTATCGAGCCAGTCGAAAAAGGCGCGAAAGTTTTGGGTCACAATCGCGGTATCGGTGTGAATATCGCCAAGCTGAAAATGAGCGGATTGGTTTTCGATCGCAAATGGGCAGGCATGAAATTTGCCTTCGCTAGTCAGCACCGGATAGCAGTGGGGACAGCGGGAGTTCACCTTGGGGCGACTGGCCTCCCCGGTAAACGGATCAACGCCGCGCCCGGAATCCACGATGTCGGGATGACCGATCGCGATCGTGCCTGGATGCGCTTTCTCGTATGTCTCTAGCAGGTCTAGCGATTTGCGCGGCATTTGCAGTGCGCCGTCTCCGGTGGCGATCGAGTAGTTGAGCGAGGCAGTCGTGCAGTTGAGCGGATCAGACTGGAGGATTTGCAGCAGCCGTTCTGCCTGAATTCCGTTGGAATAAATCACGATCGATCCCTGAAATTCTCTTTGCCGTAAATAGCCGATCGCCCAAATCACATTTTCGGGATGCAGCGTCGGTTCCCCGCCAAAAAACTTCAGCGTTCCCTCAGGAGTGAGCACGATCGTTCGTAAAGCCGCCTCTAAATGATCGATCGTGTAATCGTGATACCATCCCTTCGGTGTTCCGAATACCGTACAAAAATCACAGTCGCGGTTGCACTGATTTCCGGGGTAAAGATGAAGTTCTAACAGGCGATGTGAAACAGTTCTTCCTTCAGAGTAAACGGCTTCGATAACACCTTTGGCGCGGGGTTGACGCTCCTTGAAGACCATAGAGCAGAATATTCCTTAGTGGCTTAGCAGATGAAACATAGACGGTGAGAGCTTTTTTAACTCATCGTCCTACGCGAATCATAACGTGCATGTTCAGGAGAATGCTAATACCGATTCAATTTTTATATGCTACAGATGGGAGGAGGAGAATTGAGGGCTAACGAGTATGGTTGGCGTTTGCAAAATCAACATTCAAGAGAGCAAAGACGACTTGAGATTA
>NZ_JAMPKZ010000019.1:0-81103 GCF_039962215.1 Leptolyngbya sp. ST-U4 | reverse complement strand
GTGGTTTGTCCTGAAGAACTGGATGCGACAGCGATGGGATGAGTTTGAAACCTTTCGTGATTGTGTCGACGCTGCTTTCAAAAACTGCCCTAACGTGATTGCGTAGCGCTATACCTGTACCAACTGCCGCAACAGAAAGTTGTTAACGCAAGTTTTTAATGCAATTTCCAATGCAAAAAGCTCCTAAGTATTGCATCAAGAGCGTTTTAAAAGCCTGAGTTTTTTAACAGCTTAATTGCTATTGGCTTTGCGATACCCCCAGGGGAATTCGAATCCCCGTCGCCTCCGTGAAAGGGAGGTGTCCTAGGCCTCTAGACGATGGGGGCGTATCTAATGAGCGGTCATGCCAATCTTTGATGTCAGCCGCTTCACCTTTATTAGGTTATCCAATCTTCAAGGTTCTGTCAAGCCTGCTGTCGCGGGTGAATTTCTAACTGAGATTGGGGACTAACCGGACGGAAAAATAGCTGTTGTACCTGAGGGCTGTGGACAATTTGCCAGACAAAATATCCTGCTACTGCCAATCCGCCCGCTGCCATTAATAGCGATACCAGATCGGGAAACCAATCCGGCACAGACGAGACTTTTCGCATCGGAGTCAGCGAGGTTGCTGAATGCCGTTTGGGAGACGTGCGCTGATAGCCCTCGTTCAGCAGGGTGGTGTTGGGCGGCAGATCGTGAACGACACGAAACTGCTGAAGCCGCTGGCTGACCTGGATAGGACGCTGACCTGTCCGGCTCCATTGCAGCAGCGATTCAACCGGAACGCCGCAGAGATTAACGCAGGGAATGTCATACAGCTTTTGCAGCAGTAGCCGATCTTTAGTGGCAACCACGATCAGACTGCCAGGATAGGTTTGAGCCAGCCCATAACCACAACGACCCACCGCTAGCGACAGCCTTGCCCGGCGAGTTAACGCCTGCCCCGAAGCCACCTTAAACGCCGCATGAGGGGCACTGATATCGGTAATGCGCCAGCCGCTCGTCGCATAAAAGCGGTTGAACGATTTGGCAATGCGCTCCAGATCGGGGTCAGGCGATCGCTCGAACAGCAGCTTCATTTCCTCATAGATCACCTGCGGCACACAGCAGCTCCCCACCCGCGAAAACTCGCGCCATTCAGTTGGGGTTGAGCCAGACAATGCACCAACGTCGAACACCAGAATTACGGGGGGAGTGGTTGCCATGAGATTCACCTCAAAAAGAACTACCAATGCCAAGCCGACCTGCAAGCCCAGGCGTGATAGGCAGCAGCGTCGCCGCCATGAGGAACAGAGCCAGCAAACCCAGTGCAGCCCGGGCATCGTCTGGCTCGGTCAACTCGTTCAGGGCAGGACGTTCCAGGTCGCGCTGCAAAAACAGAATCAGCACTGCCCAATAAAGCGCGAGCGGATTCACCAGAGAAGCCAGACCTAGCACAATCACCGTGGCGATCGTCGTCCGTCCTGCCACCTTTCTGCCGTAGATTGCCTGCACAATGCGTCCACCGTTGAGCTGACCCGCAGGCATCAGGTTAATTGCGGTAACGACCAGCCCGATCCAGCCCACCAGCACCAGTGGATGAATTGCAACCAGCGATTGCTTTAGCGTCTCTCCCAGCACAATTCGCGCCAGGCTTCCCACCAGAAGCGAGCCTTCAAAGAAATTGGCAGGCAGTTGAAAAAGGCTATCCGGGCGAGACAGCAGCAGCCCAACCACCAACAAACTCAGAGAAACCGCTCCCCCTGCCGCCGATCCAGCAAAGGCAACGTCAAACAAACGATTGCGATCGGGCAAGACCGACTCAAAGCGAAAGAAGCTGCCAAACGAGCCAATTTGCCAGGTAGGAATAAAGTAAGGCGGACTGAGGCGAATTTGCTGTCGCGCTGCGGTGATCCGGTGGGCAATTTCAGTCGCTGCCAGCACGAGCAAAATTCCAGAGGCTACCGGCAACACTTCGCGCCAGCGCGTTAGCTCACTGAAAAAGTCAAACCCCCGCAGCAATCCGCTCGTTTCCAGACAGGTCGCGATTGTGGCTACAATCAGCACCAGCGATAGAATCCACTGTGCGATCGCCACCGATTTTTTCTCTGGGGCGCGAGGCAGCACAATCACCACGGGCTTGCCCTCCAGTCCTTCTAACAAAAATAGCCGATACCGATCGCCCGTCCGCTCTTGCAGATTTGCGGTGAGTCGATCGAAGCTAGGCTGCACTTCACCCCGCAAATTGCCCTTAAAAATCACTCCTTCTTGATAGGGAATTGTTTCGGTTGCAAAGAAGGTTTCAATGCCAAAAATGCCCTTAATAGTTTGAATCTCTTCTGCGGGCATCAGGGGAACGTCGGCGGTTCTGGCTCCAGGTGATTGGGTAGTGCGAGTTGATTCTGTCGCAGGTCGATCGATCGTTGCTTCTTCAGAGGATGGGGAAGAGTCAGAAGAGGGGGAAGACGTTGCCGCCTGCGACGAAACGGGATTGATCAGTCCGGCTTGCTCTGCCGATGCCCGAAGCTGCCGCCCCAGCAGAATATACACCGCGATCGACAGCAGCAGCAGCAGCAGCACGATTGCAAGATTAAACGTCACTCCTACAGCAAGCGCGCCAAACACCAGCAGCCAAGGAGTCATCAGTGCGACAGATTGAAGCCAGGCCAGAATTCCCAGCTTGCCAAAGGGCCTTGCGCGATAAAATCCCCAGGCGAGAATGGCGAGCGCTGCAAACAGAATGAATAAAGTAATCATCTTCCTAATTTCCCGGTTCGCTGCAACGAACTGCTGTAACAAATTGCTGCCTTAACCACAAGCTAGATCACCGTGGAGCAATGCCAGCGAATCTTATCGATTCCAAGGCGTTACGAAAGTACTCCTAAGATCACTGCAATATGGTTAAGAATACCAGTTCTGCTGGAGTCAGGGGCAGTAAAGATGAAGCGCGAAGGAGCAAGGGTAAAACGTAGGGGAACGGGATTTTTTCTGGCAGGCGATCGACCCGATCACTGATTTGCCTGAATTGTCGCTAGCAGTTCTTCATCTGAGCAGGCAGTTTCCCAATCCTGTGGAAGCTTGACCCGCACCGACTGCGCCCCACCGCTCGGTGTACAAACCACCCAATAAGCCTCTTCACCTTTGACTTTAGCGAGGTCTTCTTTGTCTGTTTTTTCAGCTAATTCTGCGTATGCCTGAACACAGTTCCAGACGGTTCCCTCGCTGTCGGTGACTTCTCTTCCCAGTGCTTGTGCCATAATCAGTCCGTGAATTGCTTGTTCTAAAACAAAAACGACAAGCCGTACCCAATTTATAAAATTTGAGTCGTTTGTACGATTCCGTTTGTATTGCTGGTTTAGCTTTAATGGTGTTGAAAGAAATCTGGCTTTCGGGGTAAGAGATCGTCGTCCGGGTTAGAGTTTCAGTTTAGGAGTCAGGGCTAAAACTCTATCTCCTGGGACTTTGATCGGCGATCGTCCTACGCCTAAATTAGGTTGACTCCTCTAACGTAATTTCCTGTGGACGTTTACATTCTTGAGCTGCTGGTAATTGGGATTCTGCTGCTGTTCGTGACTCTCGGATCGGGCTGGATCGGTCGTTTACCGCTGTCCTACGCGCTAATTTATCTGGTGGTGGGAATTGGGCTAAGTCCTTACGGATTGAACCTGATTCAAGTGCGACCCGAAACCGATCTTCTAGAGCGACTCACCGAAATGGTGGTGCTGATCTCGCTGTTTAGCTGCGGCTTAAAGATGAATCGTGTCTTGACGCTACACGCCTGGGGTTCAACGATTCGGCTGATTGCGCTGCTGATGCCGATTTCTATCTTTGGGATCGCCTGGGCAGGGCATCAGTTTCTAGGCATGTCGTGGGGAATTGCGATTTTGCTAGGAGCAATCCTAGCTCCGACCGATCCGGTGCTGGCATCCGAGGTGCAGCTCTCTCATCCCGACGATCGCGACGAACTGCGGTTTGGCTTGACTTCCGAAGGCGGCTTAAACGATGCACTTGCCTTCCCTTTTGTTTACTTTGGACTGCACTGGATCAAAGATAACCAGTGGCAAAACTGGATCGTGCAGTGGGCAGCCATCGATCTGATTTGGGGGATCGCCGCCGGATTTGGCATGGGCGTTCTGGTTGCTAGGGCTGTGGTGAAAATTGACAAGCGGCTTCAGCGAATTCGTCCGGCAGACAGCCTGATGGAAGATTTCGTCGCCCTTGCCATGATTTTGCTGACCTACTCCCTGACCGAGCTGGTGAACGGCTATGGCTTTCTGGGTGTTTTTGTCGCGGGTATCGTGGCACAGCGAAGCTATCGCAATCCCGACAAGCAGGAGTCCCAAATCGAATTTACCGAAACGCTCGAAAAACTGCTGGAGGTGGGAACGATTTTGCTGTTGGGATCGCTCCTACGCTGGGAGCCGATCATCCGCTTTTTGCCCCAATCGCTGCTGATCGCCGGACTGCTGTTTTTTGTGATTCGACCGATCGGGGCATGGATCAGTACGATAGGCGAACACCAGAACCCGATCCGTCCCTGGCTATTTGGCTGGTTTGGCATTCGGGGAGTAGGTTCGATCTACTATCTCGCCTATGCCCTGGGCGAAGGACTGCGGGCAGAGACCGGAGAGCAAATCGCCTGGATCACGTTTACGACGATCGTCATTTCCGTCATCCTGCACGGCATTAGCGCAACCCCCCTCATGAACTGGTATGAGCGGCAAATGGAACAGCGCAGACAGCAAGTGCGAGAGCGGCAGCATGGACGAGCCATGCGGTAGGAGGATGCAGTAGGGAAATTGCGAACACCAGAATCCGCAAAGGTTCCACTATGATCGAGGAAGCTGCATGATTCAGCCAATCTGAGCAAATCCAAGCAAATTTATGACTTCCTCCAAAGATAAGCAGTTTGAAGTGCAAAAGACCGAAGCCGAATGGCGCGAAACACTGACCTCCGAACAGTTTCATGTGCTGCGAAAGCATGGAACCGAACGGGCGGGAACCAGTCCGCTCGATAAGAACTATGAGTCTGGAACCTACACCTGTGCTGGGTGTGGCACGCCGCTCTTTACTTCAGATACCAAATTCAACAGCAGAACCGGATGGCCCAGCTTTTTTGCCCCGATCGATGGTGGGGTCGAAACTTCGGTCGATCGCTCTTTGTTCATGACGCGAGTTGAAGTTCACTGCGCTCGCTGTGGTGGACATCTGGGACACGTCTTCAGCGATGGTCCTGCGCCTACCGGACAGCGATACTGTATGAATGGCGTTGCCCTGGAGTTTAATCCGGCAGAGCAAACACAGGCATAATCTTTGACCTAAAACCTTACCAAAACTCAGCAGATCATAAAGACCCCCTGACTTTTCTTCAGCACTGGCTGAGACAGAGTATCAGGGGGTTTATTTTACTGGAGATATCGGATGATTGCCGCGTTGGGCTCACAAAACCTGCTTATCGCGATCGATGTAAAAAGCAGTTTGAAAAGCCATTATCGTGACCCAAAGCACTCTTCTCGCTCGTGACCTTGAGATAAACCGAGCATTGTTTTCATCTCGGTGTTTTAATCTTAGTTTTAAGCTCAAAGCCCCCCAGCTTGACAGATTGAGGGGCAGTGTAGAAGAGTTGGGACTTCCACGATCGGACAGTGGAACTACGAAACTAAGTTATCGCCCTTTTTCAGGATCTCTTTGAGGAACCAGCGATGCTTCTGATGAACCTGAACCAGGCGGGTGTACAGATCGGCAGTGCCAATATCGCCTGCGTTGGTGGCAACTTCTGCGTCTTGGTGCATCTCGGTGATGATCAGCTCGTGGGTGACGATCGCCTCTTCGATCATTTGCTTCACCGAGAGCCTGCCTGCGGAGGGCTTCACGCTAGCGGTGGGCAGATATTCTGCAGGGTCTGCAACCGGTTCGCCGTCGAGCATCAGGCTTCTTTCGGCGAGTTCATCTACTGATGCAAACACTTCGCCGCCCTGCTCTTCAAACAACAGGTGCAGATCGCGGAACAGCGGACCAAAGGTGAGCCAGTGATATTTCTTGTAGTTGAGGTAGGCAACTAGGGCATTTGCCTGCTGACGATTGAGGGTGTCAACAACGCTCGATTGCTGAAGCTGAAGGGATGGAACGGTAGCGGTCATAAACTGTGCCTCTTTGAGAATGCTTAAACGAAGGTGAGTCAGCTCTGATTGTTGCAGGTGAATTGGTAGATAGAGCAAGCGATCGATAAAATTCTTTTCCTACGCTATAACGCTTGCTAGAGAGTCTCCGTTCAAATTGAACATAAATCTTCAGAAGTAGCGATTCCAGATGAACGGCAATATTGGATTACCCCTGCTTCACCTTTCTCCTATATCATAGTCGTTATGACTTCACTTTGGCAACCCTTCAAATAAAATACCCCTGCCCGCTCTTCCAAAATGGTAGAGGGAGTAAGGGTAGGAGCAGGCATTCATCCAGAAGATTTAACCTTCCTGATTCGCACAAAGAAGCCCTAGATTTTGGAAAAAAGCTTCAGGCTGAAGTCTTATCGGCAAAGCGTTCCAAGCTCAAACCGGAAGCCTAAATGCCAGAACCTAGAGCCGCACAGGCTCACTGAGCATCCCTATTCATCATCGTGAGCAAAGCGGTTATAAAGGAAGTCAAGTGCCTGGTTTCGCAGCTTGTAGTATTCTGGGTCTTCCATAATACGATCGCGATCGCGGGGACGCGGGAACGGAATTTCCATCACTTCGCCAATGTTGGCGGCAGGCCCGTTGGTCATCATGACCAGCTTGTCTGCCAGGAAGAGAGCTTCGTCAATATCGTGGGTGATCATCAATACCGTGCAGCGATGCTCGTTCCAAATTTTCAGCAGCTCTTCTTGCAGTTCTTCTTTGGTAATCGCGTCGAGTGCGCCAAAGGGTTCATCTAGCACTAGCACTTCGGGACGGGTTGCCAATGCACGAGCGATCGCCACCCGCTGTTTCATTCCGCCGGAAAGCTGAGTCGGCTTCTTCTCTGCTGCATCCGACAGTCCGACCAGTGCCAGGTTATCGCGAACGATTTGCTTCTTTTCGGCTTCAGATTTGTCGCTGTAAACCGAGTCCACACCCAGGTAAATGTTCTCAAACGCCGTCAGCCAAGGCAGCAGCGAATAGTTCTGAAACACCACCATGCGATCGGGTCCGGGCTTAGTAATCGGCTTGCCCCGCAGCAGCACCGAGCCATCCGTCGGCTGACTGAAGCCCGAAACCATGTTGAGCAATGTAGACTTGCCGCAGCCTGAATGACCAATAATGCAGATAAACTCACCTTCGTTAATGGTCAGGTTGACATCTTTGAGAACGACATATTCGCCCTTCGGAGTTGGATAAACCTTAGAAACACCTTTAACGCTGAGGAACGATCCAGATTCATTGGCAACACGAGAGTTGGCAGACGCAAGGCCAGTTTGATTAAGAATTTGCATGGGTTTTACCAATGGAAAATGAGCAATTGTGTCAACAAATTTCTGAATAGGGTGTCAAACCGAGATGAATTAGTAAAAGGATGGAGACAACGGAGACAAATTGATCGATTTTTACAAAGAAGTAAAGTGATCTAAAATCTCGCATTGCGGCTCCATCCCTATCCCTCACCCCTCCTATGCCGCTAGTCGGCGGACATCGATCGCCACTTCTGCCACGCTAAAGTCACGCTTAATGGCGAGGCTGTTCAGGTACCCGATCGGCTCTTCCGCATCAAACGGAATGCCATCAAAGAGTTCGATCGGACCCCGACGATATTTGATGTCCAGCATACCGAGTTCACGTGCGGCAGTACTGAAAACGCTCACGCGACACACTCGCTCTAAAATTTCCATCCAGTTCCGTGGGAAGGGAATATCGCCCCAACGCGCCATCTGCGTCATCATCCACAAGTGCTCTGTCCGGCTTGGGCGATTCACGCCATCGCCATAAAACAAATGGTGAGCATACTCGCGCATCGGCTGATCCAGATTACACACATACCCGTTCGGATCGCCCAAGTGAATGTAATCGATGCTCGTGCTGAGGTACTCCCGACGCGACAGCATTTCGCGAATCTCATCGTGATGGGCAGGGTCAGCACAGTAGCGGCAAGCTTCCAGCAACGCTTTTGCCAGCGCAATGTGCGTATTGGGATAGCGATTTGCCCAGTCTTCGCGCACACCCAGCACCTTCCCCGGATGACCCGACCAGATCTCCAGATCCGTTGCAACGGTGAAACCAATTTCTTCGATCGCCGATCGCAGGTTCCAGGGTTCGCCCACGCAATAGCCGTCGATCGTGCCTGCTTTGAGGTCAGCAATCATCTGCGCCGGAGGAATCGTGGTCAGATGCACATCGTTATCGGGATCAATACCGCCCGATGCCAGCCAGTAACGCAGCAGCAAATTGTGCATCGAAGACGGGTGAACCATGCCCAGCGTATGCTCTTGCTCGGTCGATTCCAGTAGCATTCGCTTCAGGTCAGCTGCATTGTAAACGCCCTGCTCGTAAAACTTTTTGCTGAGCGTGACTGCGTTGCCGTTGCGGGTCATGGTCAGTGAACTCACTACGGGCAGCGGCGTGTCCTGATGTCCGCCGACGGTAAACCAGGTTGGCATTCCGGCAGGCATCTGAGCTGCATCCAGATAACCACCTGTAATGCCGTCTACAATGCCGCGCCAGCTCGTTTCCCGCACCAAGCTCACCTCATCCAATCCATGCTTGGTGAAGAAGCCTTTTTCTTTTGCGACCACCAGCGGAGCGCAAGCTGTGAGCGGTACAAAGCCCAATTCCAGGTTGATCTTTTCCAAACCATGACGGGCGATCGGCTCAGTTTTCTTTGCCCGCAGCTTTTTGATCCGCTTTTGCTGGTTCAGGAAGTAGATAATTTCCGATCGCAGGCTGTAGTAGCTGGGGTGCGTCACCACATCCATCCGCTTGCGAGGGCGGGGAATATCCACTTCGAGAATGCCGCCAATCTTAGAGCCGGGACCATTGGTGAGCATGACGATGCGATCGGAAAGCAGCACGGCTTCGTCCACATCGTGCGTCACCATTACCGCTGTAACCTGATTCTCTTCGCAGATCTTCATGAGCTGCTCTTGCAGGTTGCCTCGGGTCAGGGCATCGAGTGCGCCAAAGGGTTCATCCAGCAGCAGCAGCTTCGGACGAATTGCCAGTGCTCGTGCGATCGCCACCCGCTGCTTCATTCCGCCGGAAAGCTGAGCCGGAGGCTTATCGGCTGCGTGCTGCAAGCCCACCATTTTGATGTGCTGCTCAATAATCGCACTGCGCTCTTCTTTCGAGATGCCTTTCAGCACTTCATCGACCGCCAGACCAATGTTTTCACGCACCGTCATCCAGGGCAGCAGCGAGTAGTTTTGAAACACCACCATGCGATCGGGTCCGGGTCGCTTGATCTGATCGCCTTCGAGGCTGACGACGCCTTCGGTGGGCAGATCCAGCCCGGCAATCATGTTCAGCAGCGTCGACTTACCGCAGCCAGAGTGACCAATCAACGAAACAAACTCACCTTTTTTGATTTCGAGGTCAATGCCCTTCAGTGCAACGTACTTTCCGCCACCCGAAAGGTTGAAAACCTTTTCGATATTATCAACGGCAACAAAGACTGACATAGTGAATTGGGAGATAGAGGGTAAGGGATGAATGAGGAGAAAAACGAGCGATAGAGATGCTGATTTAGAGATGAAGCGAACAGCGATCGAGCGAACAACACCAGGTAGAAGCTAAATCATTCATTCTCTGCATTAGTTTGAGAACCGTAGGATGGGTTAGGTGTAGCCGTAACACATCAATTCTTAAAAAGTCAGTTCTGTTTGTTTGCTCAATGAACTGCATCAATCTTTGGAATTGCATACGTTACGCTTCACTAACGCATCCTACAAGGGTCTACGTGGCCTATTGCAGGGGAGCAATGAGCTTTTGAATGTAAGCCACCAGACGATCAAGAATTAGACCCACCGCACCGATATAAACCACGGCAACGATAATCTCGCTCACATAGTTTTGCTGATACGCATCCCAGATAAAGAACCCAATCCCAGCCACACCCGACATCACGATTTCTGCCGCAATAATTGCCAGCCAAGCCAGACCGATCGCAATTCGCAGTCCAGTGAAGATATAGGGCAGCGCAGAGGGAATCAAGACCTTGAAGAAATACTTGGGCTTGGAAATTTGCAGGACTCGCGCGACGTTCTTATAGTCCTGGGGAATTTCGCGCACGCCCACAGCGGTATTAATCAGAATGGGCCAGATCGAGGTGATGAAAATCACGAACAGAGCCGCAGGTTCGTTTTGTTGCAGTGCAGCCAGCGAGATCGGAACCCACGCCAGCGGAGCTACCATCCGCAAGAACTGAAACAGCGGGTCAAACATTTTGTCGGCGATCGGGCTATTGCCAACAAAGATTCCGGCTGCAATTCCGACGATCGCGGCTGCACCGTAGCCCTGAGCCACCCGACCCAAACTTACCATTGTTTGTCGGAACAGACCCTGATCCAGCTCACTGTTGTAGTAAAAAGGATTAAGGATCAAGTATTGGCTACGCTCGTCGGTTAATACCTGGATCGGTCCGGGAAGTTTGATCAGCCCAACTTGAGACACAAATTGCCAGATGGCGAGGAAAAGTAGAATACCGAGGATGGGCAGAATGATGCTAGCTATCGGACTCTTGAGAAACTTCTGAAGATCAAAAGCAGAGCCGGTCTTTGGACGACTAGTTACTGTGGCAGTCATGAACTTTCCTTAGGTGAGGTAAATGTCGTATTGGACAAAACAGGAGGGAAGTTAACGGTCTTGTGAGGAAGAAAACAGGGAGGGTCACACTCCCCTAACCGGTATCGCCTGCACTGGATGAAGCCGCTACATTAAGCCGCCTTAATCTTGAGGCTGTCCAGATAGGCCTGTGGATTTTCGGGGTCAAACTTGATGCCGTCGAAGAACGTTTCCACACCGCGACTCGTCTCCTTGGGAATATCTGCGGTGAACCCTGCTTCTTTTGCGGCTTCGCGCCAGAGGTCTTCCCGGTTAACACGATCGACAATCTTCTTAGCAGCGTCGAAGTCGGTCAACACATTCTTATGGAAGCCCCAGCGCATCGACTCGGTGAGGAACCAGAGGTCGTGGCTCTTGTAGGGGTAGGAAATGCTGTTGCCGTTAGGGTCTTTCCAGTAGCGCGAACCCTTGTTGATATCATTAATCGCCGCTTTACCGTCGCCCATTTCATAGGTGCCACTCCAGGGTCCTGTAAGAACAGCTTTCGGCGCATTAAAATACTGACGGCGAGACGCAATATTGACCATCTCTTCGCGGTTTTCGGGCTGATCGCACCACTGCTGCGCTTCCATTAAGCCTTTGAGCAGTGCTTTGGTTGCCTTCGGGTTTGCCTCAACCCAGTCTGCCCGCATTGCAAAATACTCTTCGGGGTGGTTCTGCCAGATTTCAGCCGTGAGCGCAGACATAAAGCCAATCTTGTCGTTCAAGATGCGATAGGGCCAGGGGTCGCCTGTGCTAAAGGCATCCATCGTCCCGTTTCTCATGCCCTGCACGGTTTCCGCCGGAGGCACTGCCATTAGCTCGATGTCCTTGTCGGGGTCAACGCCGCTTGCTGCAAACCAGTAGCGAATCCAGAAATCCTGGTTGGCGTTGGGGAAGGTGAAGGCGGCTTTGAATCGGCGTCCATTAGCGGCCTGGAACCCTTTGATGTACTCGGGGTCGTTGATCTTCAGACCAATTTGCTTGCCCTGGTGAGCGTTTGCAATGGCAATCCCGTTACCGTGGGTGTTGAGCTGCATCAGCACCGCCATCGGCAGCTTGTTTCCGTTGGTGATAATGCCTTCAGTGATCAAGTGAGGCATAGGCATCTGCCACTGACCGCCATCAATGCCGCCGCCCTGCGTACCAATCACCACGTTATCGCGTGCGCCTGCCCAGTTTGCCTGCTTCACCACCTGCACGTCAGTCATGCCGTACTTTGCAAAGAAGCCTTTCTCTTTTGCAACAATCAGGGGGGCGGATTCAACGATCGGCAGATAACCCAAGGTTGCCTTTGTCGTTTCCGGTGCATCTCCGGCTGCAACAGGGCTGGGTGCGGCTGCGCTAGACGTGTTGTTAGACGCAGTATTCGCTCCAGGCTGCGAGCAACCTTTTAGTAAAACTGCACCTGCTGCCGTCGCGCCCGCTGTCACAATAAACTTACGACGAGACAAATGAGAAAAAGTAGACATAGAACCTCCTAACAGCGTGCTTACCGTAGCTGCCTACAAATCGCGATAATGCTGATAAAAATCTGAGCTTTAGCGAGTTATGAAAACCGCAACTTGATCAACGCAGGGTGACAGAATTTATCCCATCACTAAATCTGCAGCCAGAGACCAAAACTTTGATTTTGGCTTAACTCCGATCGCAGCTTGCGTAACTTGGGGTTATGACTGAAGTTTTTCAATCTTGTAAGTAGTGTACAGCTTTCCAGAGCAAAGTATATAGTTAAGTCGATAATTTTTGAAATGATTATCAAATAATCTCTATAAGCATTTGCTTAATTCCCGCAAATCAAGGGCAATTAAGTAATTGTGAGCATCAAGAATGCTCTATTGATCCAAGATAATTCGGATCAATATCTCGTAATTTCCGCAGAAACTCTGTTTCAGCCTTGGCTATCTATCAATAAATTTCTATAGACAAATTGGCTGTGCCGTCTATCAATTAAGAACATTAGGAGTTTGCAAATTAATCTCGATCCAGACTGCAAACCAGGAAAAAGATTCAGGGGAAAAGATTCAGGGGAAAAGACAAGATGCAAATCGCAGCCGCACGACTTTACGATGAGTAGGATTAACTTACCATCTTGGTGGATCACTCTGGGTATTTGCTTATAGCTTCTATAGAGCGATCGCTTTCCAATGAATTTTCACTATATCTGTATCTATATAAGGAGCAATCTCAGTAAGAAGCAATTTCAGTAAGGAGCAATCTCAATAAAGGCTGCATGAATAGAGCCCGCATTAACGGTGGATGTGAGGCTGAGCGAAAAGCGTCGCCCAGTCCATGAGATAGTGGGACAATCACCGCAACGAGTGGTGACGGATAGAGTGGCTTCGTATCCTAGAGCTCTCTATCTAAGAACGGGAGTGTTTCGATTGAACGAACTGGTGAATTGCAAGAGCATATTGAATTAAGCTAAAGCAGAATTCAAAGAAGTCAAGCTACTGGTTTCTAGTCCAATTGAGGGGTTTAAGTCATTGCTGTTCGGAACAAGATGAAATCCATCTCGGTTCTGCAACCCGAAATTCACTTCTAAATCTGTAAGAAGGCTGTCTCTCCCGTCCCTAATTAGATCTGTGACGGTATTGACGAGACGATCGCCTCCCAAGTTCAGGATGTCATTAATATCTGCGATGTCGATATCACCTTCAAGGTCATCAAAGGCATTGATCAGAGCATCTCGAGCATCAGCCAACACTGCGCTACCATTGCCAATAAGATCCTGGAGATAGTCATCAAGAGCATCCAGTGTGGCTTCAAGATCATTTCCTGTGTCTGGATCAAGAATTGACTCACCTTCAACCGCTGGTGCAGGCTCAACACCGAGCAAATCAAGCAGTGTCGGAGCAATATCAATACTACGAATCTGATCCAGATCGGAGAAATCATCCGCATTAAAATCAGGACCAGCCGCTAGAAAGATAGCCTGCATCTTGGGCAAGTTGGGATCATACCCGTGTGCTCCATAGAAGTTTGGCACAGAAAAAATGGGCTGTTGATCCTGTACAGGGGTAGTATCATCTCTACGCAGTACAGTAGGTTGGAAACCATCAAAGTTGTAACCCAAATCTAAAAGTGCAAAAACATCACCGGTATCCTGTCCAATAAACTCACTTCTTGCTGTAATGATATCTTCAGCCGTAGGATTTTCAGGAACAGGACGTTCATAAACTTTGTCGAATAAATCAACAGCTCCATCGAGAGCATAGCTGGAATTGGTATCTTGTATGCTTTCCAGCGTTTGTACAATTCGCTGCTGCAACTCTCGATACTCACTGGGGTCAACCGTACCGTCTGGTTCGCGCCCCTTCACGTTGATGTAAATATTCACTGCTGGACCACTTGTCACGGCTCGAACTTCGTTTGGATCAAACCCAGCATTTGCCAGGATATTGTTCATGTTTACAGCAGTATGGAAGGGTGCAAAGCCATGATCCGAGGTAATGATGATGTTACTGTTAGGATCGCCATTCTCATCAACCCCTACAGTATCAATGACACGCTGCACCGCATCACTAACGGTTTGATATGCGTTCAAGACATAATCTTGATAGCGATCGACCTTTGCCGGATCTTGTCCTGCCCCAATGGAATAAGGATTTGTGAAATCGCTAGGTTGGCGAGGATCAATTAACAGAAACTGATGCTCAGCACCATCGGGTTGCTCAATGTAGCCTAATGCCAGATCTGCATTGGGTTCCTGCTCGATCGCTCTCAAGAAGACATCCGTTTGGTAATCAACAAAGGTTTCTACCAGGTCTTGATAAACAGCCTCCAGTTCGACATCGGGGAAGTCCTCCAGTCCGGGCGAAATTCGTTCGGGAATACGATAATCAGGCTGCGGTCGCCAGAAGCCAACCGTGTTGTTGATATCATCAACATTGGCAAGAACTCCAGGATTATCAGCCGGACGGGGAATGTAATTGGCTGATGTCCGAAGCAGCCGAACTGTAGAAAGATCAGGAGCCAGATTCGTCAGGACAAATGATGCCCCAACTACGTTGTTGCTACTTTCAAAGAAGAAGGGGCTGATTGTCTGATCATAGGTATTGAGAACTGCCGATCCGGTTGAAGGAGCGTTGCCAGTTAGTGCTTCAATGCCTCGATTTGCATCAAAGACGATCAACTGGTTGTAGTTCACCACTCGATCGTCTGTCGTGTCGATCGCAACAGCCTGCAAGTTATACGCATTGCTGCTGCCCCCAGTCAAACTACCTTGTCCTTGAGCAGGAATGTCTTCTAGCTCAGCGACTTTAACATCACTAAATGACTGAATTCCTAGAGCTGTAAGATCAGTGATGGCTTCGTTTGCATCCACTGTGAAATCAGCAGCATCTAAGCTAAAGCCTCTGGCTCCCAAACCACCAAAAGTGCCAAATGGCACCGTGTAATCCACTGTTCGCACATTGCTGGATTGAATCACAGGGGCAGGATCAACACCGGGTAATCAAATCGTGGCTCCATCAGCACCCGGAAATGTTGCTGCAACAACTGTCCTGCCTGCTTCTCGTAGGCGTACCCACAAGGGTTCAGCCGTTGGAGTCTCATCCTCATGGGCATAGCCACCGTGTGGATCTGAGCTATCCTCATGCAAGGCATCGTATCCACCGATCGGTGCGCCAAAGCCACTGATATTTGTATTAAAAGGGCTTCTAATCAAGTGGAACGAGTTGGCATTAATGTCATTATTTGCTGCCGTAGAACCAGTAGCGATCGCGATATGGCTAGGTGCTGTCAGGGACGGTGTAATAACAGTACTTGGGACAAAAACTCCTCGATTGACGAGATATCCTAAGCCCGTATCCGAATCCAGTTGGTTTGTTTCTAGATAGTTCTTGACAATAGAAAATGTTGCGCCGTCCAGAGAGATAACAATATTTTTGGGAGGCATACTTATTCTCGTTCTCGTAGGTTGTAGTGGGGGGATCAAAGAATTCAACGGAGGAGTCAATGATGCGTTGTAATATATTCCTACCTCTTTAATGCAGTAGGGGCACTGGTTCGTCAAATCAACGCGAGTTTAGGCAAAGGCAAAACTGTTGCTATCCAAAGTGCCAGCTTGTACTCCTTCAAGAACAGCGATCGCCAGGTTGGGCTAACTAGCGGCGATAGTCCCTGCATCTCCCTGACTTTGCACGATCGTCAGACCCTCAAACTCAGAAACACTAGATAAGCCTGCAATGGCGACGACATTCTTAGCCATTAGGTGAATGTTTTCCTATTTAAAGAGCGGTTGCTTCCATTGCAGAAATACTGAATAAATAGAACTTCTCATAGCAACCTTAAGAAACAAATTTCTTTGAATTAAAGAGATATTATGGAAACCAAACTAGTTATAATTCTTTTAATAACCAACCTAAAGATGTGCTCTGGCTAAATTTTTGATGTTTCCCTAGATAGATGATTTTTACCTATATTATTAAATCGCCCTAAAAAAACACAAAAATATTAATATAAAAATATCAATAAAGAGTTTTTTAGAAAAAAGTGGGAGTTCGTTCAATTTACATTTAATCTGCATCGAGCGAACCCGTTCCTTAATAAATTAAAGGGGCGATTAGAAAACCACCCCTTGTTCAATCCCAGTTTAGATTGCTTGTTTTAGATTACTTGTACGAAATCTAGCGTTACCCTGCGGTTTGCTAAATTAGTCAAGGTTATCCTTCCCTTTATTTATCGTATCCTTCACTGCACCCAGGTTTTTGTCGATCGCTCTCTGAGTCCGAGAAGCATCCTCTTCTGCACGATTCACGATTCGATTAGCGTCTCTGCCTGCTTTGCGACCGATCGCGTTATCATCGCCGAAGAAGTCTTTGACTTTTTCAGAATTGCTTTGTGCAGCGTCCTGAATCGTATTCTTCGCGTCTCTCACGAAGTTTTTGTTCGAGCGCTTGGCATCTTCTGTGCTGTCTTTAGCCTGATCACCCAGGTCGGATGCGATCAGGGTTCCCTGAGGTGCAGCAATTGCTGCCGTATTAGCAATAAACGCACCCTGCCAAGCAAAAGCAGTTGCACAAACAAACAGCAGCGCAGCCGCAATCCAACGTCCTGCGATCGAAAGCGGTTTCGTGAAGAAATTTAGTTTCATGGAATACATCTTCGTTACGTCAATATCCACTGATACTCCACGAACACGAGCGGTTGGATCCCCCTGCGGACACAGGTTTTTTTATGGGGTAACCAGTTGACGGCTAGAAATCAAGACGAGTTCGGGTAGGACTGCTCCTTGCTCCTTCGCTTGCACTAACCTAGAGGGAACCCCGGCTTTAAACTCATCGCGTCTGGCAATATAAAAACAGGCGATCGGTTAAGAATCGCTAGGAATGTGAAGATAAGAGAATAGAATATATCGAACTCAATACAACCTTTAAATAACCTTACAAGTTAGGCTGCCAGGAATAAAAGTGATATTTTGGATACAGAATGAATTTCGGGAAAAACTTTGTGAGTAGTCTCAAAACGGCTACTCCATTTTTTTGCTATCTTTTCTATTTCTAATATCAAAATAGCATTGAGAGGAAGTTTGGAAAGTCCTAATTGTGCGCCGGACTGCCCCCCAAGCCAACCCATTTTCTGAGAAACCTTACGCTCTCCTTTTAATCTCAAAATTCTCGATTGATGGAAGCCGGAAAAGGAAATAGGTTCAGTCATTTCGGTCAAACCAGCAAGAAAAAAGCGGGTATAAAACCCGCCCTGTGATAATCGATAAACTTAAATGATTTGCTGAGCTGCAATTAAACTTTCTTTAGCCAGCTAAACATCGCTCGCAGATCCTTGCCGACTTCCTCGATCGGGTGTTCAGCTTCGCGACGGCGCATCGCGGTAAAACCTGCTTTACCCGACTGGTTTTCCAGCACAAATTCGCGGGCAAACTGTCCGGTCTGAATTTCGCTGAGAATCTTCCGCATTTCGGCACGAGTTTCGTCAGTGACGATGCGAGGTCCACGGGTGAGGTCGCCGTACTCAGCAGTATTCGAGATGCTGTCACGCATTTTTGCCAGCCCACCTTCCACAACCAGATCCACAATCAGCTTCACCTCGTGGAGGCACTCAAAATAAGCTAGTTCCGGCTGATAGCCTGCATTCACCAACGTCTCGAATCCTGCCTTGATCAGTGCAGACAAACCGCCACACAGCACCACCTGTTCGCCAAACAAATCGGTTTCGGTTTCTTCGCGGAACGTCGTTTCCAAAATTCCGGCGCGAGTGCCGCCCACCCCTTTCGCATACGCCATTGCCCGATCGCGTGCCTGCCCGGTTGCATCCTGATACACTGCAAACAGACAGGGAACGCCTTCGCCCTGCTCATAAGTCCGCCGTACTAGATGTCCTGGTCCCTTCGGCGCAACCATGACCACATCCACGTCCGCAGGCGGCACAATTTGTCCGAAGTTAATATTAAATCCGTGAGCAAACGCCAGAATTTTACCTGCTTTGAGATTGGGCGCAATCTCATTCTCGTAAATCGTGCGCTGCACTTCGTCCGGCAGCAAAATCATGATCAAATCGGCGGCGGCGGATGCATCTGCGACAGATTTGACCGTTAGCCCTGCTGCTTCTGCTTTCGCTGCCGACTTGCTCCCCGCATAGAGTCCGACGATCACATTCATGCCGCTATCCTTGAGATTGAGCGCATGAGCATGTCCCTGAGAGCCATAGCCAATAATGGCGATCGTCTTTCCGGCTAAGATATCTAAATTTGCGTCAGCATCATAGTACATTCGAGCCATAGGTCTTCCGTCCCCGCAGCAATTGATTGATCACAAGCTCATCATTCTACCAGAGTTTGTGACGGGGAATTGAGGGAAAAATTGGAGGGGAGCCAGAGAAGAACCTAGAGGAGTCTGCCCGATCAGACAGTCACTTGTCCTGCATCATTCGTCAACCGCCAATCTCTGATGACTAAGAACGAATAACCAAGAACGAATGACCAATGACCAAAAACTTAACGATTTTGCAGCAGGGGTTTAACCATAAAGAATCCGGCTCCAAACGCGCTAAAGACGATCGCAATCACCGTCAGCGTCAGCCAGAGTCCTCCCACTCCCTTCGGCTTGGTGCCTGAACTAAGCGACTGTGGCAAATCAGCAACCTGGGTCGAGGCAACCGGTGGTTCAGAGGTGGAATTTCCGCGAAGCTGAGCCGCGACAGATTCAAACTCAGCCGCAGAAGTCGGCGCAGCAGGAGCCGCGACCGGAGCTGGATCAGGCGCAGAAATTGATTCTGCAATTGGCGCACTCGACTCGCTGTAAGAGCGCAAATTTAAGGCAGACTGCACCAGGCGATCGATCTCCTGACGAAGCTGCTGGTTTTGCTGCTTAAGCTGCTGATTCTCAGTATGAACGGTTTCTAGTAATGCTCTGGTGGCATCCAGCTCGACGGCTAGCTCTCGGTAAATCGGAATCGGAACCGAAGGTGAATAGCTAGCGGACTGCGCTGGAGCAGCAGGATTTTGAGCTGTAGAACTTTGATTCGATCGGGGTTTCATCGATAGCAATCGCAACGTTTGATAAATTACAGCACATCTTGATGTTATTGCCCATGAATCTTAGTTCAAATTGCCATCTTTGGCACCGATCTGCTGAGATTTTTATTCAGAGCTTGATTCAGGGCTGCTTGCAACGGGTTTAAACGACGATCGCCCTTCAGCGGCAGAAAAATTCACCGATAGAAATTTGCACTTGAGCATTAAACGGGAACTCGTTTTTCCGATCGGCAAGGAAATTGATTGGATTTGTGAGTGACAGGCGTTTACATGGCTAATCTTTTCCACGATGGCTAACTTTGTTCCGCGATCGTCGCCTGCCTCCACGCCTCTGATTACTGAGTTGCATTTTGTCTATGATGCAGATAGCAGCGATCGAGGAATTTCTCCATCTATCACTGTTAACTCGCCTTGATCCTGTTTCGTTCCTGTCTGAATCGTTCCTATGAAAATCTCCCGTTCCTTTTCTTGCCTTAATCGCCGCAGAATGCTCAGCTTGATGAGTGGAACTGCTGCTGTAACACTGATCGGCTGTTTTCGCGACTCTTCGGATGCCACTGAGTCCCTGGTTTCGCCAGGTTCGACCCGCTCAGCATCCATCCCCGAACAAGCCACCACTCAAATTGCCCAATCTACCCCTGGCTGTATCGTCAGACCTCAGCAAACCGAAGGACCCTATTTTGTTGATGAACGGCTAAACCGATCGGATATTCGATCGAACCCTGCCGATAACGCCATCAAAGCCGGAGTGCCGCTTCGTCTGGTCTTTCAGGTCTCCCAATTAAGCGGAAATGCCTGTCAACCGTTAAGCAACGCAACAATCGATATTTGGCACTGTGACGCAGAAGGCGTCTATTCCGACGTGCAGGACACCCAGGGGCAAAAATTTCTGCGCGGCTATCAAATGACCGATCGCAACGGCACCGCTCAGTTTGTCACCATCTATCCCGGCTGGTATCCCGGTAGAACTCCCCATATTCATTTCAAAATTCGCACCAGCTCACCCACACAAGCAGCTGATGAATTTACCTCACAGCTTTACTTCGAGGATGCCGTTACAGATCAGGTTTACGCTCAGCCTCCATACACCACAAGAGAAGCACGATCGGTTCGCAACGATCGAGACGGAATTTTTCGCAGGGGTGGCGAACAGCTTATCCTCCCCGTAACGCGATCCGGTGAGGGCTACGAAGGGCGATTTGAGATCGGGCTGGAGCTAGCATAAGCTCTGTTGCATGTCGATTTTATTAGCTTTTGATTTTATTGGCTTTTGACTTTATCGACTTTTGATGCGACTGCGATTCGCGTCTACCTCGCACTGCAACTCGGCGATCGCATCCAAAATTGTCATGAAGCGTTGCCCCAAGTTTATGAGTTTATATTCAACTCGTGGTGGAACCTCTGGGTAAGAAAATTTTTCTAGGATGCTGAAACTATCCTATGAGACCGAAGGTTTCCGCAGCACAATTAAATATTCTTCATTCCGCCGTCTCTCGATCGAATTTTTGGGACGATCGATCGAAACAATTTCAAACGTCGGCATAAACCGCGATCGAATTTCCTCCAGGCTCGTCCCAAACGGTGGACCACCAGAGCGATCGTGTGCCCAAAAGAGTGCGATTAATGCCCCTGCCGGACGCAGCAAAGCTTTGACCACCTGAACGTACGCCTCTCGCTGGGTCGGATCGATCGCGCAAAAGCAGGTGTGTTCCAGCACATAATCAAAACTTCTGTCAAATTCGGGCGACAGCTTAAAAATGTCTCGCTGCAAAAACTGAGCCTGGTATCCTCTGGCTTGAGCCAGCTCATTTGCATCATTCACCGCTGACGGTGCAAAATCAAACCCGACCACCTCAAACCCGCGCTCGGCAAACAGCAAGGCATCCTGTCCCCGTCCTGCCCCCAAGACCGCAATTCGTCCCGGCAAAGGTGCATTCTCTGAATCCAACAAACTGGCAAATGGTGGCGCAGGATGACCCAAATCCCATCGCGCAGTCCCCTCCTGATAGCAATTCTCCCAAAACTCAGGCGATTCAGGCGAGGCAAAGCCGTTCCCTCCCTGGGAGAGTCGAATTGGCTCCGACGAAAATTGAGCACCAGACTGAGCATCAGACATCCGCAAAACCCATTTACAACAACACCTGCCCCTCTCTATTATCCACCACCCAGCGGCTCACCCATGCCGATAAAATAGTTAAGTTGTCCGTTTTAGCTCAATTTCTTTAGCTCAAATTCCATGACTTCCTCAATCCAATCCGAAGCCCAGAATCAAGCCCAGCCCGAACTGAAGTACGGCGAACGCCTGATCGCTGAAGGCGAACTGATTACCTTCCCCAACCCACGCCCCGGACGCCGCTACACGATCGACATTACGCTGCCTGAATTTACCTGCAAATGTCCTTTCTCCGGCTATCCTGACTTTGCCACCATTCGCGTCACATACGTTCCAGATCAAAAAGTCGTCGAGCTAAAGGCAATTAAGCTGTATATCAACAGTTACCGCGATCGTTACATCTCGCATGAGGAATCGGTGAATCAGATCTTGGATGATTTTGTGTCTGCCTGCGATCCACTCGAAGTTACGATCGAAGGAGACTTTACGCCACGCGGCAATGTACATACAGCTGTTAAAGTTACACACCAAAAAGCAATAACCTGAGTACAATAATCAGCAAACCACCCAGTAAATCTCCTCACCCCTTATGAATCTCTTGACTCAAGTGCTGCATCTGGTGGGTTCAGGTGCAGTCGCGTATATCACCGCCGCCAACATCCGTGACCCCAAATCGCGGCCTAACTTGCTAGCAGGGTTTCAGCTTGCTGAATCCGGTTCGGTTCCCTTTCTGGAGGCACTGAGCAAACGCGCCGCCGCCGAAGGCGATGAATGGTTATCCGAACGGCTGGCAAAACACGCTCAAGACGAAGGTCGCCACGGACAGATTTTTGCCCACGCCTTGAAGCAGCTCAACAAACAAGTCATTGACTTCAAAAGCTTGCCTCAGAAACCTGATGACGGAAAGCCCGATGAGCGTCGCCGCAGTCCCTTTTTTGAGGCGTACTACGAAGGATACGATGTCAAGACGATGTTCGCGCCCGATCGCATCGATTGGCTCCTGTTTATGGGCAGCACCTACATCCTGGAACTTGATGCCTGCAAAGATTTTGTTCGCATGGCAAACGCCCTGCCCGATGATCCAATCAGCCTCAACCTGAAAAAAGGCATGATCAGCATTGCCAAAGACGAAGAAGGACACGCCGCCTATCTCCGCGAAGCCATGCAGCGTCGGCTCGGCTATGCTAAAGCAGAAGCCCTGATCACCGAATGGCGCACCCGCAAAGTCAATGCGATGATTGCGATGGCAACCAACCTGCTGCAAAAAGGCGGACAACTGCCTTCAATGGCAAGAGACGGTGTACCCAGTGAATTGGCAGAAAACCCGACAGAATTCAATTCTGCTGGAGAATCAACCACTCAGCCCGTTGCCGCCTAAATTCGATTTGCTGTTGATTTGCTGAATATGGAATAAAACTCTGGGGTGGGCAACTTGTCCGCCCTTTTTGTTAGCTTGTCGCTTCTTTCACTACGAAGATCCGATTACCTTAATCGGTACAAGGCAACTGCAATACCAACAACACGCTTTCCGACAGAGGGCGATCGTTTCACACATTTGCTACCACGATCAGGTAGTCCTGTTTGATCTGGTTTAATGCGCTTTCTTTCGCTGGTTAGTTCCCTATTTCTCCTGACCCTGGCGGCTTGCAGCACTGATTCTGCGATCGAGCAAAATCAATCTGCTCAACCCAGTTCACCGCAGCCCGAAACCGTTGCTCAAACCCAGCCTCAGGCGCAATCTTCTAGCCCCAAAAACCTGATCCAAACCCGATCGCTCAATCCGCAGCAAATCAACATCCAGGTTGAAGATCTGCCCCAACCCTTTCAAACTGACAGTGCCTCGAATCCGCCGCAGGTGATTCCGATTCCGCAAAATCCGGTATTGAACGTGCCAGAAGGCTTTACGGTAAACGTTTATGCCGAAGGACTCGATCGCCCCCGCTGGCTGGCACTTACCCCCGAAGGGGATGTCCTGGTGACTGAAACGCGGCAAAATCGAATTCGCCGACTCAGCGATCGGAACGGAGACGGCGCGGCTGAAGTCAATCAAATCTTTGCCACGGCAGAGAATGGGCTAAATCAAGCTCTGGGTATGGCATTCGCCAACGGCTATTTCTTTCTGGGCAATACCGATGCCGTGCTGCGCTTTCCATACCAGCAAGGACAAACTGCGCTCAACGGTCAGGGACAAAAAATCGCCGATTTACCTGCGGATGGCTATAACAACCACTGGACGCGTAATGTTGTCGCTTCGCCCGATGGTAATAAGCTCTTTGTGTCGATCGGCTCTGGGACTAACGTAGACGAAGAGCCTTTACCTCGCGCCTCAGTACAGATCATGAATCTTGACGGCTCCGATCGCCAGACCTTTGCTTCAGGACTGCGAAACCCAGTTGGACTCGACTTTCATCCCACCACAGGCGAACTTTACACCACGGTCAACGAACGCGACGGACTGGGCGATGACCTTGTGCCCGACTACTTGACCCACCTGGAAGCAGGCGATTTTTACGGCTGGCCCTATTCCTATCTTGCCCCTAATAAGCTCGACCCGCGCCGACTGGTGAACGATCGCCCCGCCAAACCCGACCTGATCGGCAGCACCAAAACGCCCGATGTTCTGTTTCAGGCGCATTCTGCCGCGCTGGGACTGCAAATCTATGACGGTGACACCTTCCCCAATCGCTACCAAAACGGTGCATTTGTCGCATTTCGCGGCTCCTGGAACCGCAACCAGGGCACAGGCTACAAAATTGTCTTTGTCCCGTTTGATGCCAGAACAAACCGTCCGGCAGGATACTACGAAGATTTCGTCACCGGGTTTCTGACTCAGCCGACCGTTCCCGCTACCTGGGGTCGTCCGGTAGGAGTGCTGGTGGTAGCGGATGGCAGTCTGCTGTTTACCGATGAAGCAAACGGACGCATTTATCGGGTGCAGTATCAGGGATAATCAATGCAATACAGCAAACCCAATCATGCAAACTAAAGGCTTTCACCACGTTGCCATTATTTGCTCAAACTACGATCGTTCCAAACATTTCTATACGCAAATTCTCGGCTTTCCAATTATTCAGGAAACCTACCGCGCCGCCCGCAATTCCTACAAGCTTGATCTGAAAGTCGGCGAAAGCGATGCGATCGAACTCTTTTCCTTTCCCGATCCGCCCGATCGCCCCAGCCGTCCCGAAGCCTGTGGGCTGCGCCATCTTTCTTTTGCAGTTGAAGATTTAGATCAAGCCGTGGCAGATTTGCGATCGAAAGGCGTAGAACTCGAGCCAATTCGAGTGGATGAACTAACCGGAAAACGGTTTACCTTTTTTCAAGATCCCGATCGACTGCCACTGGAAGTTTATGAGATATAAGCGTTCAATACCTTTTTGGCTTACGCCCTAACGCGACTATAAACAAGGTTCTTATTTCTGTTCAATCCTAGTTCGGTACTTTGGCGGCACTCGAACGTGGTGAGGATCAAGGAAATCAATTAGATCGATGAGCTTACTGTGAATTAATACAAGTCTCTCAGCTTCAACCTTTGACGCATTTCCCATCGTGTCAATATCGTCTCTCAGCTTCGCGAACCAGCCCGCAAACTCCGGATCGCTCATCTTTTTCACAAACGTTGCGTAACCAATGCAATCATATCCAATCGCTTCACTATTAGAACGAGGAACTGTCATGATTTCCCCAATCGCTCGCTGCTTACCGTTATGGAGTTGGAAAGTGCCTCCGGCTTTGTAATGTGCAAAGGCTTGATTGATATTGACCAGTAGTTCACTCAAGGGACGGTTCAGTTCTAGCTCACCCAAGTCCAAAAACTGAATTTCTCGGCGTAAAATTTCTACCCATCCAAGGTACTCCGCCACAACGTACAGGGTGTTGTTAATCGCATAGCTCTGTGAGGATGGCGATCGATGGTAGAAACGCTCCAAAAACCTGTTCTGATGAATGTTGTACAAGCGGCTCTGAAGATCAATCGCTGAGCGCAATAAGGGATCTCGGTACTTAGACATTAAAGCAGCCGTCTGAGCTTCACGCGATTCGGCTTCACGCTGCTTTGTAAGGCGGTCAGTTAATCGGGCAATACGAGTTTGACCGTAAATACTGATGACTGCGCTAATAACGGCAACAATTGCTGCAAGGATTGCAGTAATGACTTCAGGCTTCATCTAGCTTGCTGATATGCTTATTTTCTGAAATTTACTTGCTCTCGATATGAACAGATGGCTTTGAAACTACTACCACTACTTACAACTCAAGCGAGATAACGGCAAAGTTGAGCGGCTGCAGAGATCTTGAACTGAGCACCAAGGGCGAGCGTCCGCTCCAACGACTTGTTAGCCTGCAACTTCACCGATCGCCTCACTCTGCTTGGCTTTCCACAGTTTAGCTCGAAACCACGATCGCCCCAACTAACATCCTTTTGAACGATCGCACCCCTTGCCGATGACCTCAAAATCACGAACCCGAAGACTTCTGGGCGCTCGCACTACCATCGTTACTCTGGAAGTGCCGTAGCCATAGACATTCCTACAGCCAAGTCCGAAATCGCAAATTGGTATTAGATACCTCTGATTCGTCCAGCCAGATTTGCAATCACTGCAATTAATTCAGCAGGTTCAACTGGTTTGGCAACATGGGACTGGAAGCCTGCTAAAAGAGCAGCCCTGCGATCCTGAGTTCTGGCATACGCTGTCAGGGCTATAGCGGGAATTTTTCCTCCGTTTTCTGGTTCCAGTGCTCTGACTCGACGTAACAGAGCATAACCGTCTTCATCCGGCATCCCAATATCACTAATTAATATATCCATCGGCGTCGAAGATGCGGTTAGTGCTGAGATTGCATCGTCTGCTGAAACTGCAGCCATGACTTCTGCCCCACAAACTTCTAGCGTGTAGGTGAGTAAATCCCGAATATCCGCGTCGTCATCCACGATTAGTATCCTCAATCCATCTAGCCGAGGGGAGCAGTCAAACGGGACACTGCCTCCCACCGCTGGATGCACCCGTTCTGGTTCAATTGCTGTCAGTCCAACAGCCATCAGTGGTAGTTTCACTGTAAACGTTGATCCTTGTCCTTCTCCTGGGCTTTCAGCGTGCACCGTTCCGCCATGCAGCTCCACCAATTGGCGGACGATCGCTAAACCCAGCCCTAGCCCACCAAAGGAACGGGTGATGGAACTATCTGCCTGGCGAAAGCGCTCGAAGACGTAGGGGAGGAATTCGGCACTGATGCCTTGACCTGTATCCGCCACAACAATTTCAACATGAGAGTTAATTCGTTGTAGGCAAACCTGAACCCGCCCGTGTTTCGATGTGAACTTGATCGCATTGCTGAGCAGATTCCAGACAATTTGCTGTAGCCGCTCGGAGTCTCCTAAAACAGGACCTGCTGCTGGATCGAGCACCGATTGCAGTCGTATGTTTTTTGCATCAGCGGTAGGTCGCACCGTATCCATCGCTGCCTCAATCACCGGCAATAGCTCAACCGTTTGAACATCGAGGCGAATCTTTCCTGTAATAATGCGTGAGATATCCAGGAGATCATCAACCAACTGCGCCTGAGATCTAGCGTTGCGCCCGATCGTTTCCAGAGCGCGATTCATCGTTGCTTCGTCTACCCTCTTGGTCCGAAGGATCTGAGACCAGCCAAGGATGGCATTGAGGGGGGTCCGCAGTTCATGGGAAACGGTTGAGAGAAATTCATCCTTCAATCGATTAAGATTCTCAGCTTCTGCTCGTGCTTTCTCAGCCTCCGCTCGTGCTTTTTGTTCCTGCACCAGAAGTTGAGCCCGCTCTTCTTCCGCTCGTTTCCGTTGCCGGATCTCTTTTGCCAATTCATCGATCTTCTTGTTAAGTAGGATGAATCGGCTACTGGCAGATTCCCTACTTTTTAAGCGCAATAAAATTAATGCAGGCGATTCGGGTGACCACGGTCGGATGGCTGCCCCTTCAGAGCGACACAAGCAAGTTTCTCCATTGTTGGCACTCAAGGTTAATGATCCAAGCACCATTCCTCGACTGCTGGAGCAATTGCGTAGATACTGTCTGACTTGATCAGGAGGATTGGTTACCAGCTCAAAGAGCATTTTCCCTTGCAGTATCTGGTGGTGTAGCCCCAGCATCTTGGAGAATGACGGGTTGGCAGCCAGGATCTGACCGTTTACCGAAATTAGGAGCACGGGTTCTGGCAAAAGTCTGGCGAATTCGAGAAACTGTTCGGGAGTCACCCCTCATTCTCTCCCCTGAAGTATTCTCTTCCTTGACTTTCTTCTGCCTCTGGAGTGGGTTTCAAATAAACGACCACCTGGCATCCAGGCGCCCCCGTCGCTATCGTCTCTTGCAGTTCCACCTTGGCGTACCCTAAATTGTCCGCTGCAATGGAGCCAAAAACATTTGAGGTCATCATACACATAGCGGGGCGATCGATGACTTTTTCAGCAAACGGGCAAGCACGGTTCCCTAAGACAATCTTTTCATCCGTTTGTTCGATGATATAGAAGTCACCCTGGATTCGCCGCTTCAAATCCACGAAAACATCGGCTACTTGCTCTCGCGTTAGATGGGATACCTCTAGAGCCGCTTTATAGTCCTGGTCTATTTGCCTCCCCATGTTTTGCCCCACTACACTAATAAACCCTGAGGCTTCTTCTAACCCCACTACATCCTGTAAAGTACCTGCTAACTCTCGAATTAAGGTACGTAAAAACACATCCCGCTCCAAAGGAATTCTGAGATCCTTCACAGGTGTTTCGGACTTAAGAGAACTATTCATAGCAATATCTCGTGAATAAAGTTCAGCAAAAATTTACTCAAAACTATAATGCCATCGAGCAGATTGATCCATTACCTTAACTAATACCTTAACTAAAGATGGAGATCGCTGTCTCTATTGTATTGCTTTACACCCGAGCGATCGGCAACGCAAGCAGCTATCGCTATGTAGTTAGGCGCAGGGATATAGGGCGGATGGGTATCATCAGCCAGGAGAGTGATGTATACTGCAAGTGCTTCACCGGGTCTATGCCTTAACCCCCACAGAGCAACGCATCCAGGATCTGAGTCCAGATCGCGTAAGCTCGTTATACGTGTACGGGGGATAGATGATGCGTTACGCAAGGGTTTAGCGAAGCTATGGCAAAGGCCATACGCATTCTACATAGTCGGGCGATCGCGCTTGCTTAAATGATTGATGACCCGACGATTGCCAAACCGTTATCTGAGGTAATGCGAGTCCGACCATGTGAGACAGCGCTTGCCCCTCTGGAAGGAAACCATTGCGAATGTAACATTCACATTTCTCCCAGCAAGAGTGAACTGTCAACCTTAAGCAACTGTCCTATAGATAACCTTGCAGTAACTTGGCTTTGAACACCTACAGACAATTTTTTTGTGCTGCCTCAACCCACGAACAAAGCAGGCTAACGCTTGCAATCACCGGACACTAATGTCTTTTGCAACAAACCAACCAAACTGAATTGTTCCAGTGCATTGCGATTGTTATACAGTGATGCGACGCTCCCATTGATCTCTCGTGATTCGCCACTCTACCTCGCTCCAACCTTGTTCGGACATCCATGTAGAGCCCGCCGGACGGATGGCAACTACTTCCGCTCCGATCCACTCTGCCAACCGAGCAATCCGCACGTTTGCACTTACAGTAGAGCCAGAGATCACCTCTAGTCTTAGTTCCCAAAACCCGAAATCGAGCAGGGCGCGCCCAACCTCGATCGCGTAGGCATATCGTCCCCAATAGTCAGGTGCAAGTTCAATCCCCAATTCCATCTCACCTGCATCACACCCTCTTCCCCGCAGTCCGCAGCAGCCGATAAGCATGCAAGGTTCATGCCGTTGCACAATCGCAAGTTGGTAGTTAAGACGAGGATGCTCAGAAGCCCATGTGCAAAATGTCTTAAACAAACGTATTGAATTTTCGGAACTAGCTTGACCTGGTTCGTAGAAGATTTGACTGCGAGGATCAGCTTGATAGTCTAAGAATGAAGATCGATCTGACTCAACGAAATCACGCAGCAAAAATCTTTTGGTTACGATCTCCATATCAGCAAGCTTAATGTTCAAACTGTATAACGGCGAAGCTGAGCGGTGCCAGAGAGCCTAGGAGTTCAGTAGGCACTTTCATTTCATCCGCTCCAGCGCAGTGTTGGGGTACGCTGCTCACTGGAAATGTGCGATGTGTTTGCCGCATTTTTGACACTCATCATATCCTCGCCACTGTTCTAACTTACATCGGGGACAAATGAGATACTCCGGATCGGTACTTGGGAGTACGACTTCAACATCCTTTGTTTTTTCTATCACAATGGAACGGAATGCTAGAAATAGATAAACCCAAGTCAAACAGGCTAAAGCATTTAGCCACAGCCCTAAAGACATCATTTGCTGGGCTTCCGTAATCAAGATAAAGGACAAGGATAAAAACAATACTGTCCAGAAAATGCTTAACCCCTGTTTCTGAGAGTTCCAGGACAACAGGGGTGCAGAGCCTGGATACTGTCTGAGAATCAGAAAAAGGATGAAAACAATGAACGGAAGGGCAGGCAATGCTGTGACTTGACCTAACCCGATTACCATAGATTGTCCGTCTGTGTGGCTATCAAGCTGACTGACTGCTTCAAAATAAGGGTCGATCAGGTAAAACCAGTTCAACAGCCACAGACTAATTGGAAGAATGTAGAGTGGCAATGCAAACGGGGGAGTAATTACGAGGTTTCTCATTGCAGCATCTGAACCTATGTCCTAGCCATGAGAGCAATTTCTCACAACCAATACTAACTTCACATCAGGCATCTCACCGATCGCTGTCAGGTATAGCCCAAACCGACAACATCAGCAGCCCAACGATTGGGCTAACCGGACGACGATAACCTTTAGGACTTAACTATACAGCTTGCCTCCGTTCCGGTTCAGCGATTTGTTATGCGACTTGAGTATCACGGGTGGAAAGAATTTAGAGCTTCAAGGTTCGTACCCAATTGTGCCAGTAGGCTGCTACTTGCGAGGTTTGCTTTATCACGACATCCGGGGCTGAATCAGCTCACCAGAAAGTCAAAGCATAAAAGTCTACTGGCTCACCCTCTCCATAAGTATCGATCTCTTTTCCGCGATCCATATCACGAGCGCAGTAGCGCACACGATAAATTTCTTGCAGGAGCGGAACATCGCACACATATTCACCCCCCCATTCAGACAAAATCACCTTTTCTGAACTGGGGGCGAAGGAAACTTCCACAATCTCTTCCCAAGTATCATCAAGAGGTGGCGGAGCGTCCAGCACATCAAGGACAAAGCTAACATCGCCGGTGTGCAGACCTGTAAGGAGAAAAAGCATTCCTGGCGAAGCAGCTCCACACAGTCCGTTGTTTTGGCCGCAAAAGGAATCTTCTAAACCAACGCCCCTGCTTTCGAAAGGTTCGATGTAAGCTTGACCATAGTGGATGTGCAACCGCCCATCGAAGATTCGTACCATAAGCTTCTGGTAAATCTAAGGGTTCATCGAGGTAAGGCAGACGCCTAACTCTTAATTATGCCGAACTGATTCGGGCTATTTACCCTGTAGAGGCAATTAGGCTGAATCAATTCCGTCTAATCCCCCAACTCAGACATTAACCCGACAAATTTTCCGTATAATATTCCGATTTCGGCAGTTAACCCGAATTCTTCAGCGTTTCTTCCGTCGGTCTTCGCCTTGCATTCTGCCTAAGATCCCTGTAACGGAATTAGACGGAAGCTAAGATGAGCGGGCTATCTCTGATGCCTACTTACTAAAAGAGGGGATGTAAACTTATCCCTAAACAGAGGTGTATTCTTGGTTCACAACAGTTTGTTAAGAATGACAAAGCTCCACCCCGCATTAAACAGCAAAGGTGTGAGATTTAGGTCTTTTTTAGGTCTTTAGAAAAGGAAGTCTTCTGAAATGTTAGTGAGGCAGGGGTTCTAGAAGAAGAGAAACTGCCCGGAAAACGGTTTACCTTCTTCCAAGATCCCGATCGGCTTCCGTTCGAAGTTTACGAGGTTTGATGAGATCCTTTTCACAGGCTGTTCATCACCAGTTCTCCTGCCGGAACAGGCGGATCTGCCGCTTTTTCAGCCGTAATCAGCATCTTTTCGGGAGGCGCATTCAACGTGACTGCAGGAATTTGCCAGGCTGCATTCGTTTGGTTTGTCGGGTTGCTGTTAAACTCTCCGAAGAAGATGGGCTGGGATTTGCCCGGCTCGATCGCCCAGAGTCGATACACCCGATCCGCAGGCAATTGCGGCAAATTCTGCACCAGCACAATCACAACCTGCTGCCCCGGATTCACCACCAAACTGCCTGAAGCTTGAGTCGCATCCCCTGTTCCCTGAAGGCTAAAGAGCTGCAAATTCGGCTGCTTTAGCGTCGCAACCAGGGCTTTCGCAGTGGCATTTTCCTGGCGCAAGCGATAATTGTCGACCGTCAGTGCCCCAACCACCAGGGCAGCAACGGCTCCTCCTAAACCCACCCAGAAGCGGGGCTGACGAGAACGACGCGAAACCCGATTCGTCTTTGGCTCCGATCGCGCCTGCTGCAAAATCGCCTCGCGTAAATGGGGCGGCGGTTCCTGTTCGGGGAGTCCATAGGGCATGAGTGCCAGTACCTCTTGAAGCTGAGCCATTTCCTGACGTAAATCAGGATGGGTGTCCAGCAGTTGCCTGAGCACCTCCGCTTCTTCGGGACTGAGATCACCCAGAGCATAGCCTGCCAAAAGTTCCTGCCAGTTTTCGGGACGCGAAGATAAAGTCATTGCGGGAAATCGTAGAAGCAAATCACGGCGAGAATGAAAGAAATCAAAAACAAGAAATCAAAAACAGAAAAAATCAAAAACAAAAGAAATCAGATGAAAGAACAAAAGACAGAGCAGCGAATGCTAAAGATAATCCTGTAAAGTTCGGCGCAGTTTCAGCAAGCCCTGGCGCGATCGGCTCTTCACTGTTCCCAGCGGCACTTGCAGGCGATCGGCAATTTCAGACTGGCTCAGACCTTCATAATAGGCAATTTCTAAGACCCGTCGCTCACTGTCCGGCAACTGCGAGAGGGCTTCGCGCACCAGTTCCGATCGCTCCTGCACCGATACCATTTCTAAAGGAGAAGCCGAAACCGCTTCTGTCCGAGTCAACGCCTGCCATCGCTGCAAAAAACGAAACTTTGTACCCCGTGCCCGTAGCTTATCAATCGATCGCGATCGAGTCATTGTAGTGAGAAAGCTGCTCAGTGACCCGCGACTGGGATTGTAGGCACCCTGCCGCCACAGCGTGAGAAACACATCCTGAGTCACATCTTCTGCCTCTTCAGTATTTTCTAAAATTTTGAACGCCAATCCGTAGACCAGACGCGAATAGCGATCGTACAAAGTTCCCAAACATTCGACCTGACCCTGTTTAACCGCATTGAGCAGTTCTAGATCGGTCGGCGGTTCAGAAGCAGTTTTAGACACAGGGTTTGGCATTAGGGGCAGCGTGACGGCATCGGCAGCGCGAAAAACATGGGTCATATTTTTCCGCCATCAAATATATGATTCCTGAAATTAGATACGACGATCGAGGGGAATTGGATTGCGAGATTGATCTGGGATTAAGGCGACAGGCAGCTTTAATCTGGATGGGTGGATTGCCGAACGGCCGAATTCAAAAGGGCAGTGCGCGAATTGCCGTTAAAACATCCACCCGAACGCAAAAAAAATTGATTACCCCTCATCCAATTTCGATCGTCACCCGTATCTCTTTCAGATTTGATTTTGCTCAATCAATTTTATTCAAACTTCCATCCAAGCTTTCATGCAGTTTATTCACTGCGAGGAGTCATCATGCAAAACAATACATCGCACGAATCCGATCGCCGTTTTCGTTCCTTATCACGTCGAAATGTTCTGGTTAGCGGCACGATCGCAGGGTTTGCAGGCGCGCTGGGGCTGGCAACAGTGGGTTCCCGTTCAGGGCAAGCAATGCCGGGACAATCGATGATGCCCCAAAACTCGATGCCAGGTAATTCGATGATGTCGGAAACGATGCCGGGAATGATGAGCGATGCAGCTCATGACGCTGAGATTCTCAACGGCGCGCTCTACTACGAGCATCAGGCGATCTGGGGCTACACTGCGGCTGCCGGAAAACTGAGCAATACCGCAACAGGACAGGCAGTTCTGGCACTGGCAAAGCGCAACCAGGCAGACCACATGGCACACCGCGATACATTAATCAAAGTCATTCGCGATCTGGGCAGCACGCCTGTAACCGCAGAGCAGAGCTACGATTTGTCCTCCTACATCAATCGCCGGGAAGGAAATCTGGATTCTGATGTCAACATTGCCAAACTTGCGCTCGCGCTGGAAACTGACGCAGCGATCGCCTACGTAACCCAGAGTGCCAAGCTCAAAAATCCCGACCTCATTTCAGCTGGGGCTAGCATCGGCGCAACAGAATCTTCCCATGCAACAGCGATTCGAGCCGCATTTGTATCGTTGGGAATGGACATTGAAATTGTCCCATCATCGTTTGTGAATGCCGATAATCGCAGCAAGTGGATTTTAACCGTCTAATCCCCAGCACACCTAAACAAAGCTTTTTGGGGCAGGATGTTTCTTTTCTAACCGAAGAATCGCAAGAATATCACAAGCTATTCTTCTGCCCCTTTCTGATGCTCAAACCGTTCAACATCGGCAGGCGTATTGCAGTTAAACAGCATTTCTGGGTCAGAGGCAGGCAACTCATACACCTTCTGAGAATCCAGCCATCGTTGAAACGATCGCCCCCCCGATTGAATAAAATCATTCACGCTCGATAGACAGTCCCGCCGATAAAAGCCGCACATTGGCTCCCACCAACCTTTGCCATTTCGCACCAGTGCCGCTAGGGTATCTGAACTGAGGCGAGGCAACACCTCCATCCAGCTGGATAAACCTTCCGTGTTCAGTTGCGGCAGATCGCAAGCCAGCAGCAGCACCCACTCCGTTTTGACCTGCTCAAGGCCCTGGGCAAAGCCAACTAGTGGACCGTGCGGATAGACATCTTTCACCACCGCCACCTCCTGCACAAACTTCACTCGGTCGTCCAGAATCGAACGATAGCGATCGTTCCAGCCCGACACCACATACACCCACGGCGTACAGCTAAACGCAACCTCACAAACCCGCGTCAGCATCGGCTGTCCTTCGATCTCAACCAGTGCCTTATCAGTTCCCATCCGCAAACTTTGCCCGCCCGCTAACACAATCGCGCTCAACTGAGACATCGGATTAAACGCCGCGCTCGTAGACTGAAACAAATCATCTGTCATGGGACGGTCGCTGATTGGCATCACCTCAAACCCCGCAGCAGCTAACTTTAAGCAAATAACTCTAAGCAAATAGCCCTAAGCAAATCTCGATCGAGCGATACACTAGAAGCATACTGCTCTGATTGACATAGCATAGAACATGGTTGAAGTTCTCCAAATCTCCCAACTGGGAAATCCTGTTCTCCGTCAAATTGCACAGCCTGTCGAACATCTGCACAGCCTAGAGATGCAGACGCTAATCGATCGCCTGCTGGCAACCCTGGTTCAGTCGAATGGCGTTGGAATTGCCGCCCCGCAGGTTGCTGCCTCAGTCCAGCTACTCATTGTCGCTTCGCGTCCCAATCCGCGCTATCCCACCGCACCCCAGATGGAACCGACCGTCATGGTCAACCCCCGTCTACTGAGCCACAGCGAAGAGCAAATTAAGGACTGGGAAGGGTGCCTCAGTATTCCAGGCATTCGCGGACTCGTCCCCCGCTATCGCGAAATCGAAGTCGAATATTTCGATCGCCACGGCAACCCCCATCGCCAAATCTTCACCAACTTCCCCGCCCGCATCTTTCAGCACGAAGCCGATCACCTCATCGGCAAATTCTTCCTCGATCGCCTCGAATCTGTCCAGGACCTCATCACTGATCAGGAATACCTCACTCGCATCCTTCACCTCTAATCCTCTATCTCCTCAGCTTTCTATCTCCTCACTTCCCCATTCCCTCACAGCTTCCCTGTCAAAAAACTAACCGTCTTCCTCCAAGCATTCTCAGCCGCACTCGCGCTGTAAACCTCCGATCGCGTGTCATTAGAAAAAGCGTGACCCACATTCGGATAGGTGTGCGATTCGATCGAGCCGCCTGCTTGCTGGATTGCGGCTTCCAGCCTACGGATAGCAGCGGGAGGTATAAAATCATCCTAGCTGGCTTTCAGCCCTTGTCCCCTCTCCACTTCTCCCCATGAGTCAGACTGCCTCCGAATCTTCCACCCTCCATGAAAATTCGCCACCCAAAATGGAGAATGGAGTGCGCTTGAGCATCCTGGCTAAAAACCTTAATCTGGTAGGTTTACAGGGATTAGCAGTAATGCAAGATCGGGTAATTGTGCCAACCGTAGACGGTGAAATTGTGACCGTGAGCCCGATCGGGGAAGTGAATGTCCTCACCAATCTTCTCACTGCCCAAATTGGCGTGCCCTTCGGCATTTGCGCGATTACCCCGCCGGGAGAACAGCTTCACACCGATTCAGGTGTCGTTGTCACCGTGTCTGGTTTTGATCCGGTGCATTATCTGGTGCGCGTGAGTCCCGATGGACAGCATGAGACGATCGCCGATATGTCAGAAATTAGCGGAACCTACGGTGCGCCCTTCGGCGTGGCTACCTATAACAGTGGCTTTATCGTTGCCGGAACCACCGATGTGATTGCTGGCGATGGTGCGCTGTTTCAAGTAAGCCGTCAGGGACAAATTACAAACCTTGTCAGCTTAAAGCAGTTTGGTAACGCGCTCGATGTGGTGGTGCAGCAGGGGCAATTCATCACCCTGCATGAAAAAGGCGACTTGCTCAAGATTTCTCCCACGGGCGAAGTCGTAGTTCTGGTCAATCTGATCGAGGCGGGCTTCGGCATTCCGTTTAAACTGGCTGCTCAGGCTGAAAATTTGCTGGTCACGACCAATACCGGACACATCGTGCGCGTTGATCCTGAAGGCAAGCCGACTGCGATCGTCGAGCTATTTAAGCCCATCTACAGCACACCCTTAGGTATTGCCATCCAAGGAAATGATCTGATTGTCAGCACCACAAACGGGTCTTTGCTGCGCCTGCAAATCGATCAAGGTTAATTGCCTACCGTCGCTTTTGCAGCTTTTGCAACAGCCGTTTTGCCTTCAGTTGCAGAATTCTAGATTGAGTCAGTTCTTTGATCGCTTGTGCATCCACCGATCGCCCGTGAGAAGATTGATCAAAAAACTGATTAATTTCAGTGAGAATGAGCCGAAGACGACTGAGGATATTGTCGGTGCGGTATTCTGCCAGGAAAGTGTCGGGCAGCGCGAGGGGCTGGTTCTGCTGAGCGATCGCCAGAATCCGCTGAAGATCATAGTTGAGCGAATGGGCGGCAATCTTATAGCAGTTAAAGCCCGGGTCAAGATAATCTGACAGTCCGCCGTTGATGCTGGAAAAGACCTGACAGCCACAAGCCATCGCTTCGAGCGGCTGAAGCCCAAACCCTTCGCTAACGCCCTGCTGCGCCCAGTATTCAGCAGAGTCATACAGATAAACTTTGGCACGGTTAAATAATTGCGCTAGATCCTCCACATAATGATTCACTACATAGACATTGCAGTGTGATTGCAGAGCTGGAATAAGCTGCTGCATTAAATATTCTGAAGATTTACGCGCCTGTACCAAAACGTCGATGTCACGGTTCTGATTCAGATTCCGAAACTCATTCCCAATTTGATTTGGCAGGTAATACAGCAAAGCATGGGGCGATCGTTGTCCCCAATATCCTAAACTATTGCGGCTGACGGTGACGATCGGCACAGCTGAAGGCAAACGAAATCCGTATCCGGCACTGTGTGCGTGATAAATCGTGTGGTATCTCTGAAGGCGTTTTGCCAGTTTGGGCACATCAAATCCCCAACTCATCACAAAAATCACCTGGCTCAGATTAGTCTGACTCAGATTAGCCTGTTGCAGCACATCATCCAGAAATAGCGTTTCCTTCTCGCGCTGACGATAGGTCACCACCTCTGCATCACAAATCTGCTGCGCCAGAGACAAGGTTTTCAATTCTGCCCACAGCCCGCCACAGGCAAACTTGCCTCCTGTTCCTGGCAGCAGAAAGTACAGTTTTCGCACAGTTGCCCTCCTGACCGATGCCCAGCAAATCTCCTCACCGGATTATTGCCTTTGCCAGACCCTATCCTACCTGAAGTGACGACTCGGCGATCGGCTTCTGCCCGATTCAAAGTCCCCTAAAGTTGGGGGATTTAGAAGGCAATGCAGGATTACTGGGATTGCTCAGATCAGCTCCAAATTGGGGCGTTGTTGAATTGGAGTATGATTATCCCCCCCTAGCCCTAAAAAATGGGGAGAACTGATCCTCAAAGTCCCCCAGCATTGGGGGATTTAGGGGGCGATGCAGGGTCTCAAGTTGTGTCTTTATACTTCGTATTCAGCAACGCCTAGGATTCAACTGAACGATTCCTGAGCGAGCGCCGGAGTCTCTTTCTGCTGAGCCATCTCCACCAGGCGACGAATCCGATCTTCGGTAGCCGGGTGAGTGCGGAACAGTGATTGCAGACCTTTTGCCGAAATTGGATTGATAATCAGCAGCGGTGACATTGCCGGGTTGCCGTGCATAGGCAACTGTTTGCCGATTTCTTCTAACTTTTTCAAGGCACTCACCAGAGCCAGCGGATTGCCCGTAATCTCAGCCGAGCCTTGATCTGCGGCATACTCACGGGTACGAGAAATGGCAAGCTGAATCAGCGAAGCCGACAGCGGAGCCAGAATGATCAAAAACAGCAAGCCAAATGGATTGGTGCCGCGCCGCCCGCTGTAAGTCACCGGACCATAAAGCGCACCAAAGGTGAGGATGCGTCCCAAAAACGTGATTGCGCCCGCCAGCGTTCCGGCAACTGCTTGAGTCAGCGTGTCGCGGTTTTTGACGTGGGTGAGTTCGTGAGCAAGTACGCCTGCCAGTTCCTCACGGGAAAGCAGCTTCATAATGCCTTCAGTGACCGCAACGGCAGCATGATTCGGATCGCGCCCGGTCGCAAACGCATTCGGCGACTCGGTTGGGACGACAAACAGCTTCGGCATTGGAATTTCGGCACGATCGCTTAAACTCTGCACCAGATCATAGATTTCAGGAGCCTGCTCACGGGCGATCGGCTGAGCGCGATAGGCTGCCAGGGCTGCACGATCGGAGTAGTACCAGGAACTAATCGACATAAAAGCTGCAATGAAAAATCCGATGATGAGCCCTTGTTCATTGCCAATCAGGGCATAACTGACCAGAACAATCAAACCACTCAGCAAGCCCAGCAAAGCCGTTGTTTTAAGCTGGTTTATCCCACTCATGTTGTTATCCGCACCTAGAAACTTAAACTGCTCTTGAACATAGCGAATGGAGCGATCGTTTTAGGTCTATCGGACGATCGAAGTTGGGATATGGCTTGAGTATGAAATCCTGGCGCTGTTGAATAATGCGATGAATTCTCCTCTTAACCCTTCACCAGGGCGAAACCTTTCAACGAAACTATCAGATTTGAATCCTCAAATCACAGCTTTTCATCACTTTTCAGCATTGCAAACTTCCTCTTTCCTATCTTCGATTAGATAGGTCGAAATAGCTTCTGCAATTTATTCACTCGTTTAATACCAATTTAAATAGAGGACAAGGCAGATGATGTAGAGTGAGAAGAGCCGTTTCTCCCGACTACTCATGGTTGGCAAGACCAGCATTGAAGTGAAGGAAAGCCTGGATGAACTAGCCCAGCAGTTGCGCCAGGCGAAGACGCCGAATAGCAAGGAACGATTGCAAGTGCTTTACTGGCTCAAGCAGGAGAATGCACCCAGTATTAGTGCGATTGCCAAAGCCGTCGGGAAACATCGAAACACGCTGCAAACGTGGCTATCGCTGTACCAGCAAGGCGGAATCGAAGCGATGCTGGAAATCAAACAATCATCAGGCAGAGTGCGCAAGATACCGCAATGGGCAGAGGAAGCATTAGCCAAGCGGTTACAAGACTGTGACCACGGGTTCGCAAGCTACGGCATGGTGCAGCAGTGGTTGAGCGAGACCCTGGGCATTGAAGCCGAGTACCATGCGGTGTACCAGATGACGCGCTACCGCCTGGGAGCAAAGTTAAAAGTGCCGCGACCTGAGCACATTAAGCAGAACCACGACCAACGCGATGCGTTTAAAAAAACCTTGCCGACGACCTTGCCCTGCTGAAGCAGTACGACTGCTCGACTCGCCAAGAGCAGCGGGAGATCCGCTATTTTGCACAGGATGAGAGCCGGTTTGGACTCAAGACGTTACTGGGACGGTTGATTACTGCCTGCGGCGTTAAACCGATAGGGCAGTGGCAGTGGCAGTTCAAAGCCTTTTGGCTCTATGGTGCCGTTGAACCGGCAACGGGAGAATCCTTCTTTTTGCAATTTTCTCATGTGGATACCGTTTGCTATCAAAGGTTTTTAGATGAGTTTTCCAAAGCGTATCCGAATAGTCTGAACATTCTCCAACTGGATAACGGTCGCTTCCACACTGGTCAAGATTTAGCGGTGCCAGAGAATGTCATTTTGTTGTTTCAACCTCCTTACTGCCCAGAGCTAAATCCAATTGAGCGATTATGGCAACATCTCAAAGTCGATCTCAAGTGGGCTTCCTTTAAGACACTCGATCAACTGCAAGCCAGGGTTGATCAACTCCTCACCCAGTTAACACCCCATATGATTGCTTCCATCACTGGCTATTCTTTCATCCTTGATGCTCTATCTGCCCTGAGCACCGTTTAAATTGGTATAACAAAGCGTTCTCGTTGCTCAGATAAAGACACGAACAGGGCTTCTGTCCTCAAGTTGAGTACCCTGTTCTGATAGTTTCTTAAACTTTCCTTATCGCCTATCGGGTGTAAAGAATCCGCGCATTTAATCCAAAATCGCGAAAATAGCGCGTCCATCGCCTGGCTGCGCCCCGATCGACAAAGGGACCGACCCGCACATGAGGACCGCGTGACGAAGTCGAAGTTTGCACCATTTGGGCAATGCCAAAACCATCACCGAGGCGCATTACCTGATTGCTAATTGCTGTCAGATTATCCGATTTTCCCGGAATCACCACATAGAACGATCGTCGATTTCTCGTGTCGCCTGGAGCTGAATCAGGGGGCAGCAGTGTCTCAGTGGGTGCAGCAGACGGCGCAGGATTCACAAACTGTTCGGGCGCAGACGGCTGACCAAACTCGACTTCCCGCGGTACTGGTGTAACGGGCAGCAAATCGGGCGGAGGAAGCATCGGCGCAGTCACCTGAGGGGCAGCAGGTGGGGCAGACGGGCTGGGAAAAGAGGCAGGGGTCGGCAGCGCAGGCGCAGTCACTTGAGGAGTAGCCATTCTTGATGGAGCAGTCCCCACTGTAGCCCCTCCGCCTCCTGGGAGTGTGACCACCTGTGCCCCAATTCCGCGTCCTGCCAACGCTACAACCTGCTGCTGTGCCCCGCTGATATCGCTAAAAATTCCTGCCTGGATCATGCGGCGACCCTGATAGTGCTGCACAAAAGCTCCTGGCTCGATCGATCGCACCTGATCTAGCATCATTGAGCTGTCGCCATTGATAATGACTGCATATTGCTGGGCGGCAGGAATCGCAGGTGAAGCTGCGCTGGGGACGAAACTTGGCTGAGCGGGAGAAGTACCCTGCCTAAAAGACGGCGGTGGCGGCGGCAGTCCGTTCACAACCTGCTGAGCTAAAAGCAGACGATCGCCCGGTTCCACAGGCTCTGCCAAAACCACCGAACTCGAACAAATCAAGCTGCTGATCACTCCTATACCAATCCAGGGTATTGACGCTGCACTGCTCATAACGGGTTTGCTCAACTAGCACAGATTGGCAGCAAGTCTAGCACAACATCTGGCGTACCAATCAACTTTTAAGGCATTTTTACCGCTAAATCGATTTTCCTTGGAAAGTGACTGCTATCTGACTCAGGACTTTTTGACTTAGAACTTTTTGGCTGAGTGACGATCGTAGAAGAAAAACCCCACAATGGTAAAAGCATCCCTTGCCCCTTTAACCCCTGCCAACGCGATAACAGCAACAGAATCGCTGAAAGCATGAACCCGAATCCAAATGTTAGTCTAGAGGTTGATGAATTTTCTCAGCTTCCTGCCTCAGGGTGCTTGCCCACTGTACTCTTTGTTTTTCTTTTCATTGCAGACTCATGAATAAAGTCGCTGTTGGTCTTTCTGGAGGAGTCGATAGTTCAGTTGCGGCTGCCACGCTTCATCGCCAGGGCTATGAAGTGGTTGGAGTGACGCTATGGCTGATGAAAGGAAAGGGGCAATGCTGCTCTGAAGGCATGGTCGATGCAGCACGGCTATGTGAAGAGCTGAATATTCCCTATCACGTTGTCGATAGCCGGGAAGCGTTTGAAAAGAATATTGTTGATTACTTAGTGAGCGGCTACGGAGCTGGAATCACTCCGCTGCCCTGTTCTCAATGCAACAAAGCGGTCAAGTTTGGTCCAATGCTGGACTATGCTCAGACCGAGTTGGGAATCGATCGCATTGCAACAGGGCACTATGCTCGCATCACCCAGTCCCCTGATGGACGCTATGAGCTGCGCCGTGCAGTTGATTTGAGCAAAGACCAGTCCTATTTTTTGTATGACTTGAGCCAGGACATTCTTGCTCACGTCCTGTTTCCGCTGGGCAACCAGCCCAAAACTGAAACTCGACGCATGGCGGCAGAATTTGGGCTGCACACTGCTGAGAAACCCGAAAGTCAGGATCTTTGCCTGATCGAGGCACACGGCTCAATGCGGACGTTTCTCGACAAGTATCTGGCCCCTCAAAAAGGCGAAATTGTGGATGTTTCAGGTCGAGTGCTGGGTGAGCATGACGGCATTCATCACTATACGATCGGTCAGCGGCGGGGCATTGGGATCGCCCACTCAGAACCGCTTTATGTCGTGGGCATTGATGCGGTCAGGAATCAGGTTGTGGTGGGCGATCGCACTCACGCACAAAATACAGACTGTACGGTACAGCGCGTGAACTGGGTATCGATCGCAGAACCCACGGCTCCGATTCGGGCAGAGGTACAAATTCGCTATCGATCGACGGCTGTGCCCTGTACGGTGATGCCGTTCACGAATTCTCGCGCCAAAATTATCTTTGATGAGCCACAGTTTAGTATCACGCCAGGGCAAGCAGCCGTCTGGTATCAGGGCGATTTGCTCCTGGGCGGTGGTGTGATTGAGCAAATTGAGCAAGAGGCTCCCGCGTCCTAAAAGGTTGTAGCACAAGAGGAAACCGCGATGAACAAATCCGGGACAAGCTACTTGCTGTGGTTAGGTTGGCTGTTTGGCATTTCTGGGCTGCATCGCTTCTACAACGGAAAGCCCATAACAGGCGCGCTATGGTTTTGTACTTGGGGTTTATTTGGAATTGGACAAGTGATCGATTTGTTCCTGATTCCCGATATGGTGGAGTCGCACAATGTCAAAAGCAAAGATCGGCGACTTTCGGAGTTGCTGTCTGCAAGTACCGGAGCGGTTCAGCCCGTAGCTGAGAAGGTTATGGTGCAATCAAACTCAAAGCTGGCTCGACAAGAAGCTCGACTGAAGCTGCTCAAGGCGGCAGTTGCGCGAGGGGGAAAACTATCGGTGACGCAGGGGGTTCTGGATACAGGGCTTGATTTCGATGAAGTGGAAGCTGTCCTGCAGGAAATGGTGAAATCGGGCTATGTGGGGGTCGAAAACCATCCTGCAACAGGTGTTGTTCTCTATCACTTTCTGGAGCTTTAATCGCTTCCACAATTAACTTCCACAATCAATCTTTCAATCTTCAATTCACCAGTTAGTCCAGTTAAACCACCCAGGTAGTAGGTTGAAGAACTAGTGAGTTTGCTTGTCTCGATCGAATGAAACAAAAAGAAAATAAACTGAGCGATCGACTCGAACCAGGATTTCAGACTATTTTAGTCAGACTATTTTAGAAGAATTGCGTTTGGAAGAATCGCGTCGCTCCTAGTAACAGCGCATCGGGTCACACGGAGGATTTTTTGCCTGGAAATCGAGCAGGTCTATAGTTTGCTCACTAAGCTGATTCCCACTGGGGCCGATCGCTTCGAGAAGCTGCTTGGGTTCAGCAACAGATGATACAACAGAACTTAGCAGAAAAACGGTACTTAGGATGAAGCTCATAAATGCTGGTAGACGCAACGTTTGATAGTTAGCATGATGGCTTTTGAGCAAGGTTAGCTCAATCAGGACATCTGCCTAAAGTTGTACTTGCGTCTCTGCCATTATCCGTAATTCTACAGAGAATGACAAATTGAAAGCGTGGGTAGAGGCGTGAGGCGATCGAGAATTTGCTTCAGCACCAAGGCAGTCCAGTCAATATCTGCTTCAGCTGTGAGTCGTCCGAGCGTCAGGCGGATTCCTGATTTTGCAGCGCGATCGTTCAGCCCCATTGCCGACAGTACCGGACTGGGAACCAGTTTGCCGCTATGACAGGCTGACCCGGCACTGATGGCAATTCCCGCAAGATTCATCTGCCGCACCAGCGTCTTGCCGCTTAATCGCTCACCGTCGCCCGACCGCCAGTAAAAGCTGACATGGTGGGGTAGCCGATGCAGCCGATCGCCTGTGGGAGTTAAATCTGCTACCTCTGCAAGCTGGTCAAAGAGCCGATCGCGTAGCCGGATTAGGCGCAGGGATTCTGTCAACAGGTCTGCAGCAGCGAGCTCTGCGGCTAAACCAAAGCCTGCAATGAGCGGCACGGGCTGAGTTCCCGATCGCAGTCGAAACTCCTGTCCGCCACCCGTCAGCAACGGCACCAGATCAATACCAGGACGGACATAGAGCGCGCCCACTCCCTGAGGACCATAAAGCTTGTGGCTGGACACCGAAAGCAAATCAACAGGTAACTGAGCGACCTGAATCGGCAGTCTTCCAGCGACCTGAACGGCGTCAGTATGAAAGATTGCCCCATGAGCGCGGACGATTTCCCCTAAAGCTTCGATCGGCTGAACCGTACCAACTTCACTCTGTCCATAAATAATCGACACGAGAACGGTGTTTGGACGCAGTGCCGCCTGCAAATCAGCCGGATTCACCCGCCCCAGACTATCCACGGGCAACCGAGTGACCTGCCACCCCTGCTGCTCTAACCACTGCACAGGCTCCGAAATGGCAGAATGCTCAACGCTGGAAATGATTAGGTGCTGCGGTTGCCGATACTGACGCGTCACGCCCAGAATGGCGAAATTATTGGATTCAGTGCCGCCGGAAGTAAAGACAATCGACTCTGGAGACGCACCTAGCAGCGCTGCTACTTGCATTCGGGCTTGCTCTAAAACCACTGCCGATCGCTGCCCCCACTGATGCAAACTAGAGGGGTTGCCCCACTGCTCCTGCATCACCTGCTGCATTCGCTCAATAACTTCCGATCGAGGCGGAGTCGTTGCACTGTAGTCGAGATAGATTTGCATGATATTGAGCGGCACTCAGACTGCGAACAGGACAAGCAATTCTGCTCTCCTTTTTTCAGGATAGACTGCCAATTCTCTTTGAACACGGCGCATCGCCAAATTATTTGCAATTTCCGATTGAACTGCTAAGCCACTTAATTATCCGCTGAGAAAAATTGCTTGGGCGTGTCCTGGTTTGTGAATTCTGGATAGGTCTGGGAAGTGATTTCAGTTGGTGCATGAGAAGCATCCTGACCAGAATGGCTGAGGCGAGCCAGCATCGGATTGCGGTTTAGTTCTTCCAGTGCCGACTCGTTCAGACGAATTTGCAGGTTGGGTCCCGATCGCGCTAATCGAATCACGGCTCCATCCATCACAGGAACCTGCGTCACCCGCTTGCCTTCAAAGTAAGTGCCATTAGTGCCTAGGTTGATCATTTCCCATCCTGCTTTAACCCGGTGCAGCTCTACATGATGACGAGAAACCACTGCGCTGTACAAAACAACTTGATTGTCATTAGATCGACCGATGCGAATCACAGATTCCGAGTCTGAAAATGTCCAGACCTGCACCGGGATTTGCTTGACGGGGTGGAGAAGAGACAGAATGATCACACAACTACACAAAGGAGGGTAAGAGCACTTAGAGAAGAAATCATAGCAAATTCAAAATTAAGGTTCCATCCTTGAGGGGCGGCACGAGCAAGAACAGCAGCAGAAAGAAAAAGGAGTTGATTTGCCTTTCATCGTTGCTCGCCTATGAAACCTGAAACAAAAAAGAAACCTTATCTCCTTTTCCTAGCGCAACGCGATCGCCCGATCGGAGCCGATGACGATTGCCTGGGGGCAGGGGCGTATTGTTGATATAAGTGCCATTCGAGCTGCCCACATCCTCAATATAGTAGAGGTCGCCTTCGACGCGAATATCTGCATGAATTCTAGAGACAACTTCAGAATTGGGAAACCCTGAAACATCTACATCCGGCGGGATGCGATCGTTGGGTTTGCCGATGTGGATAACCGTCAGAGCGGGGGAAAGCTCGATCGCAGTATTAGTCTGAACGTGCAGTAAACGGACGGCTTGAGTCTGGAGCTGAGTTTTAGAGCCGATTCCCGCAGCACTTGCAGGGAAAGCCGGGGTCACAAATGGCTCGGTTGCAGCGATCGCAGGCGGTGTTATCGGGGGAGGATTATCAGGCTGAGGTGCAGCTGACTGAGGTGCTGCGGCAGAGGACACCGGAGACACAAGCGGGTCAGGAGACACCAGGGGGTCAAGGACAGACAGATCAGGAATGTCCAGATCAGGCGAAATAGTTGCTGGCACGGCGTCGGGCGGCATTTGCGCTGAACCTACTTCAAGACTAGAGCCACACTGACCACAGAAGCTTGCATCCGTTTGAACAGACGCGCCACAGTTAGGGCAGCTCATCATGGCAGGCAGGGGCGTGTAGCACGCTTCGCACTGAATCGCGGCATCTGGATTCTGGTGGTTGCAGTTCGGACAAACGATCATGCCCTGTCTCCCGGTGGTGACGCTGACTCTATCTTATTTGCTTTGTGCCTTATTTATCCTACGTACTTTATCACTGCCTTTAAGCTTGCGGTAGGTTTGCTCCTGCTGCTTGATCAAGCAACCACCACAGTTCGCCATGCTCAGGATGAATCAGGCTCGATGGATAAGTTTCAGTATCGGGGTCAGGCGCAAAGATTTGGGCAAGGGCAGCCTGCTTGTTTTCACCTGCAACGACGAAAATGATTGCTTTCGATTCGTTAATCACTGGAATGGTCAGGGTAATTCGAGGCTGGCCGTCTTTGTTGCCCACGGTGACGAGCCGATCGCACACTTGCAGCGCATTCGTACGGGGAAACAGAGAAGCGGTGTGTCCATCGTCACCCATGCCCAACAGCATCACGTCAATCTGAGGAAATTGACCCTGCTCGAGCTTTAATAACTGCCGCAGTTCGCGATCGTATCGGGCAGCTGCGTCATTTGGATCGGATTCGTCAGTTGGCATGGGATGAATATTTGCAGCCGGAATCGGAACTTTATCCAGCCATGCCTGTCGTGCCATTAGAGCGTTGCTATCGGGATGGTCGTGGGGTACATATCGCTCATCGCCCCAAAAAATCTGAAGTTTTTCCCAGGGCAAATCCTGTCGGGCAAGAGCTTCGTAAAGTGGTTTCGGCGTGCTGCCCCCTGAGAGGGCGATCGTCGCCGTGTTCCGTTCAGCAATCGCCTGTCGCAGTTTTTCCAGCACGAGCTCGAGCGATCGTTGAATCAATGCTTTTGAGTCTGGCAAAACTTCAATGTGCTTACTCACGTCATCCTCCTCGACACCCTATCGCGATCGGTCATGCAGTCTAAGCCCGGAATGAGCCGCACTGAATGTGCCGAATGATTTTATTTACTCAATAGTGTAGGCAAATTTTTAAAGCAGGAGTGACGATGTACTCAATTCTTTCAGCTCTAACCGCAGTTTTCCTGTAAGCTGATGCGTTTTTTAGACGGCAGGGAAAGCTACACTGAAGAGTCGCTGTTGCTCCACTGTTGCATCCCGATTGCTTTGAAGCCCCTTGCACTCCAGAATGAAGTCCGTTGCCGTCAAACATTACTGAACCATGACTTTGAAACAAGCTCCAAACCAACGCCCCTACTCGGTTCTGGTGTCTCGCGCCCTCAAAATTGTGGGTATTGTAGTCACCCTGGCAGCCCTAATCGATATTCTGATTCTGCCGATTCCTTACCAGATTGCCGATCGCCAATGGCAAATCAATTTTGCGGCTCAAATGGTCGATCGGGGGGTAGTGCCGCTAGTTGGTATCGTGCTTTTTATGGCAGGCTTTTGGGTTGATAGTCTTTCCGGAGCGCTGGCAGAGCGAAAGCGGCTGTGGCAAGATCCTCGCTTTTGGGCTTGTGTTTTGTCGAGCCTTTTGGGTTTGCTGTTTGTGCTGCTGTTTCCCCTGCACCTCAACAATGTGCGGTTAGGCAATACGGAAGTGATTGGGCAGATTGATCAGCAGGCGACTCAGGCGCAAAGTGAGCTAAGCACTCGCCTTCAGACCGAAGTGCAGTCGCAGCGACAGCAGATCCAACAGCTTTTAGGCGCGACAGACGAACAGATCCAGCAGCTTGTTAGTGCCGGACGGCTCAGCCAGGAGCAGGCAAACCTGGTCAAGCAGTTCAAAGCAAACCCTGAATCACTGGATACGTTTCTGCAACAGCGCGAAGGGGAACTTAGAAATCAGCTTCAAACTGAGCTTGGCGTTCGCAAAGAGCAACAGCAAAGCACGATCAAGACCGAAGCTCTCAAGTCAGGCTTGCGCGTGGGCATTAGCAGTCTGCTGCTGGCGATCGGCTTTAGTGCAGTAGGCTGGCTGGGGCTCAGAAATCTGGCACAGCGATAGGCGATCGGCAAGGGGCTAATGCCAATTCGGATTCGGAGTTCGCAATTCCTAGCTACAAACCGCCTCACCAGTCTGCGTCTGAGAGCTTCGACTCGGAGTCGTAACGGAGTGAATTGGGCTAACCCCACTACGCTCATTTAAGCCTGCAAACGAAACTGATAAAACTCCTGAGCCTTACTGAATCGAAATATGAAGAACCCAATTGAGCTCCTGCATCGCCCCTAAATCTCCCAATGCTGGGGAACTTTGAGGATTAGTTTGCCCAATGTTGGGGGCTAGGGGGCGAATCATACTCAAATTCAGCAACGCCAAAACTCCTGCTTCCAGGCTTCACAGTTCCGAATTCTCCATTCCGCATTCTGAATTCATGCAGGGCTATGTTCTCGATTTACATTTTGACCTTCAATGAAGAGATTGATATTGCTGCCTGTATTGAGTCAGCCTTGCTTTCAGATGATGTGATCGTGATTGACTCATGCAGCACTGATCGCACGGTTGAAATTGCCAGCCAGTACCCGGTGAGAGTGGTTCAGCATCCGTTTGAAAGCCACGGCAAGCAGCGCACCTGGATGCTGGAATCGGTTCCGCCCAAGTATGAATGGGTCTACATTTTAGAAGCCGATGAGCGGATGACACCCGAACTGTTTCAGGAATGCCTGAGCGCAATTCAAGACGATCGCTTTGTGGGCTACTACGCTGCCGAGCGGGTCATGTTTATGGGGCGCTGGATTCGTCGCAGCACGCAATACCCCCGCTATCAGCTTCGGCTGCTGCGGCACGGCAAAGTCTGGTTCAGCGACTATGGACACACGGAGCGGGAGGTTTACGAGGGGCAAACGGGATTTTTGCAGCAGACTTACCCGCACTACACATGCAGCAAAGGCTTGAGCCGCTGGATCGAAAAACACAATCGCTATTCTACGGATGAGGCGATCGAAACCCTACACCAGCTTGAGCAAGGCAGCGTCAATTGGCGGGATTTATTTTTGGGAAAAACCGAAGTCGATCGGCGGCGTGCCCTCAAGGATCTATCGCTGCGGCTTCCGTTTCGTCCTTTTATTCGATTTCTGTATATGTATTTGCTGCTGGGCGGGTGGCAAGATGGTCGAGCAGGCTTCGCCTGGTGTACGCTTCAGGCATTTTATGAATATCTGATTGTCCTTAAGGTGTGGGAAATTGGGCAGGCATCCACGAACATAGTTCGCTAGCAAAGAATTGCTCAGGCTCTTGCCTGCAGGACTCTCGCCCGCAATACAGCGCACCAGCAAGACAGCACAGATAACGACAGAATTCATCGGTAGCAGCGATAGCACCAGTTCCGATAAAATCAGTTCACGCTGAAATCCTACTTTAGGGATAAGGCAATTCAGGAATAACCGTCACAAGGATGACCATCACAAGGTACCTCGTACAGGAAGCGCCCAGCAGCTATTTTGAGGGCAATCGTTGCAGGTGAGTCCTCAGGCAAGAAAGCAGGTCTATTGATGTGAAGGTGGAGAACATGAGAAATGGAAACAATTCTTCACAAAATTGCGATTAAATTATATTGATAAATATTGACAATGAAGATCGATGCTAGTGGGCTGCATCCTTCCAGGCGCTCGATCAATAAAAATCAATGGACAAGACCTTTACCGGATAGGATTTAGCTAGGTCAGTTGTTGCGATCGATTGCGGTGGTTTACCCCCAAGGTATTGAAAGGAGCGAAAGTTGTCTGTACTCCAACGATTGAAGCAAGACTTCAAAAATGATCTGATTGCTGGCCTGCTAGTGGTCATTCCGCTGGCAACCACAATCTGGTTAACTTACACTATCGCAACCTGGGTCATCGACTTTTTAACCCGAATTCCCAAACAGCTTGACCCGTTTAATGGGCTAAATCCGCTGCTGGGCGATTTGCTGGATTTTGCGATCGGGTTAACCGTGCCGCTGGCATTTATTCTGCTGATTGGCTTAATGGCGCGCAACATTGCCGGACGCTGGCTACTCGATTTTGGCGAACGCCTGCTGCAAGCAATTCCCCTGGCGGGTTCTGTTTACAAAACGCTAAAGCAACTGCTCGAAACCCTACTGCGGGATACTAATAATAAGTTTCGGCGCGTTGTTTTGGTGGAATATCCGCGCAAAGGGATTTGGGCGATCGCCTTTGTTACCGGGGCAATGAGTCCCCAAATTCAAACCCATTTGCCAGAAACGATGCTGAGCGTTTTTATCCCGACGACGCCTAACCCCACCACCGGATGGTATGCGGTTGTGCCGGAGGACGAAGTGGTCAATCTGTCGCTCTCGATCGAGGATGCGTTCAAGATTGTTGTTTCAGGCGGAATTGTGAGTCCTGGGGCAAATAATCTGCCTGCACTGGGCGGCGAAGAGCAGCAGCGATCGGTTCTCGGATCTTCCGCTTTAGAAAAGAAGCTCCAGCCTGTTCCGGCAATTCCAAGCGAGGACGCCTAAAGAATTTTCTGTGCTGGGTGTAGACCCCGCAGCCCCAATTGGGAAAGGAGTCGTTTCGATCGCAAATCTAACTTTTCAGACTTCGGCTAGAAACGGTTGACAGTCCCAGATTGAGACTTAAATCTCGTTACTCTGGCTCGATCGACTTTCAATCAAGGGGCACAGAACGGGTTGCTTATCCGTCGTGATTGCAATACGATCCAGGCATTGTGTGAGGAAGAACTGTCCATGCGGATTCTGCTCGTCTACCCGAAGTTTCCGAAAACCTTCTGGTCTTACGAAAAAATTCTGGAACTGGTGAATCGCAAGGTGCTGCTGCCTCCGCTGGGCTTAGTCACCGTGGCAGCCATTTTGCCCCAAACCTGGGAGTTTAGGCTGGTCGATCGCAATATTCGATCGGTTACTGAAGAAGAGTGGGCATGGGCAGATATCGTCATCTTATCCGCAATGATTGTGCAAAAAGCGGATTTGCTTGACCAGATTCGGGAGGCAAAACGTCGGGGCAAGCGCGTTGCCGTGGGCGGCCCTTTTCCCACTTCTGTGCCTGAAGAACCGCAGGCAGCCGGAGCGGATTATCTGATTCTGGATGAAGGCGAAATTACGCTGCCGCTCTTTATTGAGGCGATCGAGCGAGGCGATCAGCAGGGAGTCTTTCGATCGAATGGCGAAAAGCCGGATGTTACCGGAACCCCCGTCCCCCGCTTCGACCTGCTGGATTTCTCCGCCTACGATTCGATGTCAATCCAGTTTTCGCGGGGCTGCCCCTTTCAGTGCGAATTCTGCGACATTATTGTCCTCTACGGGCGCAAACCTCGCACCAAAAACCCGGAGCAGTTGCTTAAGGAACTGGATTATCTTTATGAGCTGGGCTGGCGACGCAGCGTGTTTATGGTGGACGACAACTTCATCGGCAACAAGCGCAACGTCAAGCTGCTGCTGAAAGAACTCAAGGTCTGGCAAAAAGAACATGGCTATCCCTTCCGCTTTAACACTGAGGCTTCTGTCGATCTAGCGCAAGACGAAGAGCTGATGGATCTGATGGTGGAATGCTTCTTTGATGCGGTCTTTGTGGGCATTGAAACCCCGGACGAGGATAGCCTGTCGCTCACCAAAAAGTTTCAAAATACCCGCGGCTCACTGGCAGAGTCGATCGAAAAAATTACCAGAGCCGGACTGCGCGTGATGGCTGGCTTTATTATCGGTTTCGACGGGGAGGAAAAGGGTGCAGGCGATCGGATTGTGCGATTTGCGGAGCAGACCACGATTCCCACCACGACGTTTGCCATGCTTCAGGCATTACCCAATACCGCGCTGTGGCATCGCCTGGAAAAAGAAGGACGGCTTCGCTCTGGCAAAGATGGCAACATCAACCAGACTACACTGATGAACTTCATCCCCACCCGTCCGCTCGAAGATATTGCGCGAGAATATGTGGATGCCTTCTGGCAGCTCTATGAGCCAAAGACCTATCTCGATCGCGTTTATCGCCATTTCCTGATTCTGGGTGCGCCCAAGTGCAAGGCTCCTGCCAAACTGCCGAGCTGGATTGATCTGCGGGCGTTGGCGATCGTCTGCTGGCGACAGGGCGTGAAGCGATCGACCCGCTGGGCATTTTGGCATCACCTGTTTGGCATTCTGCGGCAGAACCCCGGCGTATTTGAGCATTACCTCGCGGTTTGCGCCCATAATGAGCATTTCCTGGAATACCGCCAGATCGTAAAAGACGAAATCGAGGTACAGCTCCAGGAATTCTTTGCCGACGAAGCCAGGCTTCAAAGCGGCGTGGAGGCAAACGCGGCAAAGGCACTGGCGCAGTCTGCCTAGTCAATGCCCTGTAAAGGCTCGGCATGATTTCCAGGAAAAACAGGAATCAATGTCCTGTTCCTGCCTGCATGGTAAGCTCATCGAAAATACTCAATCGTTCAACTTCCAATCATAGAGGTGTGAAGCCTGATGCGTGTGCTGCTGCTCTATCCCCTGTTTCCCAAGAGTTTCTGGTCTTTTGAGAAGGCATTGGAACTGGTCGATCGCAAAGCACTGCTCCCACCTTTGGGACTGGCAACGGTAGCGGCAATTTTGCCCCAAACCTGGGAATTTAAGCTGGTCGATCGCAATGTTGGCTCGGTCGCTGAAGAAGACTGGGATTGGGCAGATTTAGTCATTCTGTCTGCCATGATTGTGCAGAAGGAAGACTTTTTAGCGCAGATTCAGGAAGCCAAGCGGCGCGGCAAGCGGGTTGCGGTCGGTGGCCCTTATGCGACTGCCCTTCCTCATGAAGCGGAAACGGCTGGAGCGGATTATCTGATTCTGGACGAGGGCGAAATTACGCTGCCGCTCTTTATTGAGGCGATCGAGCGAGGCGATCAGCAGGGAGTCTTTCGATCGAATGGCGAGAAGCCGGATGTCACCGGAACCCCCGTCCCCCGCTTCGACCTGCTGGATTTCTCCGCCTACGATAATATGTCGGTTCAGTTTTCGCGGGGCTGTCCGTTTCAGTGCGAATTCTGCGACATTATTGTCCTCTACGGGCGCAAACCTCGCACCAAAACTCCGGCTCAGCTCATTGCCGAACTAGAATGCCTTTACGAACTGGGCTGGCGACGCACAATCTTCCTGGTAGACGACAACTTCATTGGCAACAAGCGCAACGTCAAGCTGCTGCTGAAGGAACTTAAGCCCTGGATGGCAGAACATGGCTATCCCTTCGCTTTCAATACCGAAGCTTCCGTCGATCTGGCGCAGGATCAGGAACTCATGGATCTGATGGTTGCCTGCAACTTTAATGCTGTCTTTTTGGGCATTGAAACGCCGGACGAAGACAGCCTTGCCCTGACGCAAAAATTCCAGAACACCCGCGACTCGCTTTCTGATGCTGTCGATGCGATTATTCGATCGGGTCTACGGGTGATGGCAGGCTTTATCATCGGCTTTGACGGCGAAAAACCGGGGGCAGGCGATCGAATTGTGCAGTTTGTCGAAAAGACTGCGATTCCCACTGCTTTCTTCAGTATGCTGCAGGCACTTCCCGATACGGCACTCTGGCATCGTCTGGAAAAAGAAGGACGACTAAGAGGCAGCGGCAATATCAATCAGACTACGCTGATGAACTATGTGCCAACCCGCCCACTAGAGCAGATTGCACAGGAATACATCGACGCTTTTTGGCAGCTTTATGACCCATTGGCGTATCTCAACCGCACCTATCGCCATTTTGAAAAGCTGGGCACACCTGAGCATAAGTCACGCTTGCGGAAAGTAAGCTGGGTCAGTATCCGGGCAATGCTGATCGTTTTCTGGCGACAGGGCATCTTGCGAAAAACTCGCTTTCAGTTCTGGATCAATCTGATCAAAATTTGGCAGACCAATCCCCGTGTTTGGGAGCATTATCTGTCAATTTGCGCGATCAACGAACACTTCCTGGAATATCGCCAGATCGTGAAGGATCAGATCGAGGCGCAGCTAGCCATTTATTTGGCAGAAGAGGCAAAATTGGAAACGGAAAAGCGAGAAGGAGAAAAGGTAATCCAGGGAGCGGTGTAGCCTTTATCTAGCCCTGATCAACTCAATTTCTCTGCAATGGATGTAGAAGATCTCCATGCTTGCAGAGACGGTCAATGAATATGTCTTTAGTGCTGGATAGCCCATTGTCAGCACTGGGAAGCGCCTGCGAAAAGAGAAAAGAGTCGTCTCAAGAGTTTTAGCCGATCGCCTCCCCTGAAAATGGTAAAGTTTTCGCAGGGACGCTAGAGGTATGAAGCGATGAAAGCACAGGTATTTCGCGGAGTGAATCAGCTTTGCTACGAAGAGGTTCCCATTCCTGAAATTGCGCCGGATGAAGTGCTGGTGCAGGTCAATGTGGTGGGGCTGTGTCAGTCGGATATTAAAAAGATTCGCTATCCCCTCTATGAACCGCCGCGTATTTTTGGGCATGAAACGGCAGGGACGATCGCCAAAGTGGGTTCTGAGGTGAAATCCTGGGCGGTCGGTCAGCGGGTGGTGGTGCTGCATCACATTCCCTGTATGCACTGCGCCTATTGTCTGAACGAAAATTTCTCGATGTGCGATGTGTATAAGAACATTTCCACCACGGCTGGCTTTGCACCAAGTGGCGGCGGCTTTGCGGACTATGTGAAAGTGCCGGGGCATATTGTGCGAAATGGTGGACTGATTCAAATCCCGGACAATATTACGTTTGAGCAAGCCAGCTTTGTGGAGCCGACGAATTGCTGCCTGAAAGCCGTCAAAAAAGCGCAAATTCAGCCGGGGCAAACAGTGCTGATCACCGGAGCAGGTCCGATCGGCTTAATGTTTATCATGCTGGTGAATTATTTTGGGGCAAAGGCAATCGCCACCGATCTCATTCCTTCTCGTATTGAGAAAGCTCTAAATGTGGGAGCAACGGCGGCATTCGATGCGCGTGATCCAGACCTGCCCGCCCAGATTCAGGGAATAACCAATGGCATGGGCGTAGACGTGAGTTTGCTGGCGGTTCCGAGCGAAAAAGCCTTTTTCCAGGCGCTTGACTGTACTCGCAAAGGCGGCAAGATTCTCTTTTTTGCAGAATTCCCTGATGAGCTGGAAATCCCGATTAATCCAAATATTTTGTATCGACGCGAGATTGACCTGATGGGCAGCTATAGCTCCTCTTATCGAGTGCAGGCGTTGGCAGCAGATATTGTGTTTAGCCAGCGAATTGATGTGGATGCGCTGGTGAGCGATCGATTCTCGCTCAAGGATTTGTCAGCAGCGGTCGAGAAAGCCGTCTCTCCTACCCCGGAAACCCTGAAGATTTTGATCTACCCGGAAGCAGAATTGGCGAAGAAATAACCGCAAAGAGAAAACAGCTCTGCTGGTAAACTACTGAAGAACAAAGCCGAGGAGATTGCTGTGGCTCTAAGCGAATTTGCCTTACTTGTAGGGGCGGTACTGTCGAGCGTGATCGGTCAGTTTTTGCTGAAAGCAGGTGCCTTAAAGCTGGGCAAAGTGAGTGCAGAAAACGCAATGAGTCATGTTTTGGGAATTGTCACGATTCCTGAGCTGGTCGGTGGCTTAGTGGTTTACGCCCTGGGGGCGATCGCCTACATTTTGCTGCTGACGCGGGTGAATTTGAGTATCGCGGGCCCGGCAATTGCGTTGAGCTATGTGTTTGCAGTCATTATGGGCTATTTTGTGTTTCGTGAAACAATCCCGATCGCCCGTGTGATTGGCGTAGGGCTGATTGTCTGCGGAGTGATTTTGGTGATTTGGCAGAAGCCGCAGGGGTGAAACTCTTATCCTGACGATTTGACTAAAGGCTTGCTCGGATCAGCAAAAGATGCTGTAAAATTTAATGCCTCATCAATTCGTTTGTACTGTTGCAGGAGCAAACTTTGACGCACTTGAAACCGCCGCAAGCCCCGTTGCAGCCTCCTACGCTTCGTCCTTACCAGAACCAGCTGATTAAAGATCTCTATGTAAAGTTGGGGCAGGGACATCGACGGATTGCCATTATTGCCGGAACTGGGGCAGGCAAAACGGTGATTGGCGGCAAAATCTGTGCAGATACGGTCGCTCGCGGGCTGCGACTAATGTTTCTGGTGCACTTGGATGTGCTAGTGGGGCAGACCTACGAGAAGATGCAGGCGTTTGGGCTGCGTTGCGGGTTTATCAAAGCCGGATGGAAAGAAGACCCGGAGGCTCCTATTCAAATCGCTAGCATTCAAACGATGGAGAAGCGATCGTGGTGGCGCGATTGGAAAGCCAACGTCGTGTTTTTTGACGAAGGACACACCACGGTATTTAGCCAAATTGGGCAAGAGATAATTTACCAGACTCACCCGAAAGCCGTGCATCTCGCCATGACTGCAACCCCCTACCGTATTGGGCGAGAGCAGTTGGGCGATCACATGGAAACTTTTGTAGCATCGCCCGTGCCGTCAACGCTTCAGCAAATGGGCTATCTGGCTCCGATGCAGTATTACGGGGTTGCTCCCGATAGCCAAATTAATCTCGATGGCGTAAAAACGATCGCCGGCGACTACGATGAGCGCGATTTGAAGAATGCCTGCGATCGTCCTGAACTCGTTCAAAGAATTGTTGAAGAATGGCAGCGGCTCACACCGGGGAAACGCACAATTGCCTTTTGTGTGGATGTGGAACACGCTCGCCACGTTGCTGAAGCGTTTAAAGCCTCTGGCATTGCTGCTGCTGTGGTGGATGGCAGTACCCCAATCCGAGAACGGCGGCGGCTCTACCGGGCATTGGGCGAAGGAAAACTGCTTGTTTTGACCTCCTGTAATGTGATCAGTATCGGGTTTGATGAACCGAGCGTTGAAGTAGGGCTGTTGCTGCGTCCGACTCAATCGCGTGCGCTCCACTATCAGCAGGTAGGGCGGGTTTTGCGAGTTTCGCCTAAGACAGGCAAAACTGACGGAATTATTCTTGATCAGGCAAATAATCTCAAGCGGCTCGGATTTCCAGAAGACATCAAGGCATATTCCCTACCGACTCAAAAAGAGCCAGGAACCCATGAACCGCAGCCGACCAAGCAATGCCCCGACTGCAACCGCCTGATGTGGGGCTTTGTCATGACCTGTCCCGGATGTGGCCATCGGTGGGAGACCGAAGCCCAGGTTCACATCGAGGAACTGGTCGAAGTTCACAGCGAGGAAGTGTTGCGGCAGGCAGAACTGCGACAGCAAATTGCGTTTTTTCGGCAGCAGCGTCAGAAGGCTTATCGGGAAGGAGCGGCTCCTAACTGGGCAAAGCACGTTTTTTATCGAGAATACGGTTATCTACCAGAACCACACTGGTGTCTCGGCTCAATTTTTGGCATTAACCCCACTCCACAAGAGATGACCGCTTACCGAAACTATCTGGCCCGCATTCAGCAGCAGCAGGGAAAGCCGATCGCCTGGGTGTTTGACGAATTTCAGCAGGAGTTTGGTGACCAGAGCGAACCCGAACTGTTGTGGCGGTAATTCATTTAAAGTTCAATTAGAATTCAAAGTTCGAGATGGGTAATTCGGAATTGCGAACGCTGGAACTGACGATCGGGGCATGGCAAGCAGGGGGTTGGGGTTGATGCAAGGCTCAGGGAAGGTCGGTCTTTTTGCCTGAATCACGCATTAATCTTAATGAAGTTTTGAGACAAGTTTGGAGACAGGCCTATTCGCCTGATCAAGACTCTGGATCAAGGCCAGGAAACCTTTAATTACCCTCAGTTTTGCAATGCCAAATCCCAAATCCCCAGGGACGAATTACCGATCGCACTCTTTCCTTCAGACACCCAAACTGGATACAATACTGCGATAGCAGAATCACCGATCGTCATCCCCAATAATTACCCGATAACTATGAGTGTAGTAACCAAAGTTATTCTCAACGCTGATGAAGAACTCCGTTACCCCAGCAGCGGTGAACTTAACAGTATTCAAGACTTTTTACAAACTGGCGAACAGCGTGTTCGGATTGCTGGCGTTTTAGCAGAAAACGAAAAGCGAATCGTCCAGGAAGCCAGTAAGCAACTCTGGAAGAAACGCCCTGACTTTATCGCTCCTGGCGGCAATGCCTACGGTGACAAGCAGCGTGCCCTCTGTCTGCGCGACTATGGCTGGTATTTGCGCCTGATTACCTACGGAGTCTTGGCAGGCGACAAAGAGCCGATCGAAAAAATTGGTTTAATCGGTGTGCGTGAAATGTACAACTCCCTAGGTGTTCCGGTTCCGGGCATGGCGGAGTCAATTCGCTGCCTGAAGAATGCATCGCTGTCCTTGCTGAGCCAGGAAGATGGCGTAGCCGCAGCTCCCTATTTCGACTACATCATTCAATCCATGTCTTAATTGCCCGCAGCAAATTCAATTCTTCAGTTTAATTATTTTGTGAAAGGGGAGGTGTAATGCCTGCCCTTTTTTTTGAATGCTGGAAATTCAGATGCTGGAAATTTAGATCAAGCAGGAAATCAGCAGGACATTAGCGGACTTCTGGATTGGTGTAAGGGGCAGTATTCGGGTCGATCATCGGCTCTGGACGCGGATCGGTGTAAGGTTCAGTGTTAGGGTCAACCCTCGGTTCAGAGTTGGGGTCGGTGTAGGGGTCAAGATTGGGGTCAATCACCGGAGCCGGATTGGGATTGGTGTAGGGAGAAGTATTTGGATCGATCGCCGGATCAAGGTTCGGAGAGTAAGTCATTTAATTTTTTCCTTTTATGATTTGTCTGTTTGCTCTGATTCTAGATTTGAGCAGTCATCACTTGATTCTGTAAGAAGGAATAGGTATTTCGTTTTTCTTCTTTTTTCCTCCTTCAGGTGGAAGAGATTACTAAAGTACATCGCTCTCCTACAAACGGATATTTCCTGCCTGACGAATGCAGCTCTGATTCATGCAGCCTTGATTGATGCCGCAGGTCTCCTGAAGCTCATGCGCTACGTTACAAAGGCACGTTTAATGCCAGCTTGAGAAGCTAGGATAGATTTTGGCAATCTTTCACTTCACCCTATGTCGATCGTTGTTGCTGCCTTTTATAAATTCGTCAAGCTGCCCGACTATGCTGAGTTTCGATCGCCTTTGCTCGAACTTTGCCTGGCTCAGGGAATTCGCGGCACAATTCTATTGGCAGCCGAAGGAATCAATGGAACGATCGCGGGAACGCGCCAGGGAATTGATGCGGTATTAACAGGTTTACGGTCGGACGATCGCTTTGCCGATTTAGAACAGAAAGAATCGATCGCAGATGAGATGCCGTTCGATCGGCTCAAAGTGCGGCTGAAGCGGGAAATTGTAACGCTAGGAATTCCCGAAGTTGACCCAACTGAGCAGGTGGGAAGGTATGTGGAACCGCAGGACTGGAACGAATTGATTACCAATCCAGAAGTGACGCTGGTGGATACGCGCAATCAGTACGAAGTTGATATCGGCACATTTCAGGGCGCGAAAAACCCTGAGACGGCAACGTTTCGGCAGTTTCCGCAGTACGTTGAGCAGCAGCTTGACCCTGCCCAGCACAAGAAAGTCGCCCTGTTTTGCACGGGGGGAATTCGCTGTGAAAAAGCAACTGCCTACCTGCTGGCACAAGGTTTTGAGGAAGTGTATCACCTGAAGGGCGGCATCCTGAAATACCTGGAAGAAGTGCCCCCAGAGAAGAGCCTGTGGCAGGGCGAATGTTTTGTGTTTGATCAGCGAGTGGCAGTGCAGCAGGGTTTGGAACCGGGAACCCATGAGATGTGTTTGAGCTGCGGTCATCCGATTTCAGAAGCTGACAAAGCCTCTGCTGATTATGAAGCGGGGATTTCTTGCCCGTACTGTATCGATCGCCTCACCCCCGAAAAACGGGCTCGCCAACGGGCAAAACGCCAACAGCGTTAAGTCATCTCACCGAATCAGGAAGGGAAAGAACGTCCGAATTGTGCGGCGCAACCTCAGCAGATTCACCACCCGACGCACCTCCGGCGAAACCGTTGCCAAATTTTCTCGTGCGGCTTCTTCTCTGGCTTGCAGTTCGGCGTATTCCCTTGCCGTCAAGGGCTTTCCGTCCACAGGCGATCGCGCTTCGGTGATCACTTCAGTTCGCAGTACTTCTTCGGGCTGGTCTTCGGGGGGCGGGAGTGCCAGGGCAGGTTGAGCGACAATTGTGCTGGTGAGCAGGAAGGTAGGGAGAAGTTTTAGGAGAGACATGGTGAGGGAATGAAGGGATGAGGAGGTTAGAGTTTCAGCCAGGACTCGATCGCTTCAGTAGATTGGACGCGGTGCATTCCGGCATTGGCAAAGCGTTGGTAGGTAGCATCGGCGGCGTCAGTGAAGTCTATGACATTAGGAACGACGACTGGAGACGAGCAATCTTCAAGCAGATAGACTTTTTGCGCGAGCGCAGGATCAATTGCTTCAATTTCGCTGAGCAAGTCTTCGATCGTCCAGGCGACGCAATGGCTTTTTGCTTGTCCTGCCACAATAAGGGCATCGTAGCGCAGCAGTTTTTGCAGAAAGGCATGGTTGGTTTCGCCGATAGCCTCTTGCTCATGATCATGGGTGACTTCCGGCTTCAGTACCGAGTAATTTTCGGTCAGGGGATGGTTGCCTTTGAGTTCAAAGTAGGTTTGGCTGTCTCGCGCCATCGCGTGAAAAAAACAGGCTTCTTCGACAGCAGAAACGATCGCGTGTCCGATTCCACCCAGCATTGAGTGATAGGGCCAGATAGTCAGCAGGTATTTTTCGTTCTGCTGAAGCTGACGGACATAGTGCAACGCGTAGTTTTGCAAACGATTGAGATTTCCTCCAGCAATGTAATTCAGAATTGCTGGATTAACTTTCCAGACGCCTGTTTCGACATCGCTGAGTGAGATCATGGTCATCGCGGCAGGATGCTCCCCTGCATCATTGATCCAGAATACAGGATGAAAAATCTGCGTTGCCATGTGAGTGTCCATCGTGACAGCAATCTCGCTGATGGCTGCCAGATTGCGATAGATAAATTCACATAGGCGGATGTTGTCTTCTACTGCGCCCAAACCCGATCGCCCACCGACAAATAGTTCAAATTCGGGAATGCAAAAGGTATTCTGCACATCGATCAGCAGCAGCCCCACACGATGACGATCGGACCCGGCAGGCGGAATTCCATGCTGTTTTACCCAGGTTTTTGCCTCAGTTGCCCGCGCTTGATAGGGAACTCGCCAGACTCCATCCACATGACGGCGATCGAAATGGGGAGGGAGGGGGAGTTGGGTTAGCAGGTTCATTCGGTAAACTCCGGGAGTGGCGGGGTTTTATTTATTGTAGGGGTTGGGGCGATTGTAGGGGGTGGGGTGATGGGTGGCTGAGTTGGTGGATAGATGAGTTGGTGGGTGGATGAGAGAAAAGAGGAAAAGTTGAGAAATACAGAAAGTGATGCGATCGTCCCAAGATGCGGTAGAACATAAGTATTTATATTTAAGCAGCAGAATCAGGTTCACAATGCTTAAGTAAGTGGGAGTTAGCGCAGAATCATGATCAAAATGATCAAGAAGGTGCTGGGGGGATTGGCGATCGGGGTGATGGTGCTGGGGGGAACGATGCTTCCGGCAATCTCGCAGACTTGTACGGCAAACTGTCGGGCGAGGCAGATTCAGTTTGTGCCGGGGCAGCGAATTCGCTTGCAAATGGTGAATCAAACTGCCAGCTTGGTTCTGGTGGAGCAGGTTTTTAGAACAAGTCCTGTGCCAATTTTGCCGGGGCAGGAGCTTGAGCTTGACCCCAACTTTGGCACCGAACCAAATATCTCCGTTGTGTTCTGGGATGAAACTTCGTTACCACTTAGCGCGATCCTGTTTCGCCCAACCCCAAATACCCTTAGAATCGAAATTCGTCCGGGGGGTCGTCCTCCAGGCGATCGATCGATTTACATCGAAAATGACGGCAAAGTTTCGATTTTGTAGTTTCAATCGTCGTTCCTCACTACAGCCGAGCAATCATTCCTGTGCCTTCTTCCCGTTCCTCTCGCTATCCGATTCAACGCTGGCAAATTGCAGAAGCCCAGCCCGATCGTGCATCCCGGCTTGGGCAGTCGCTCCAGCTTTCGCCGCTGGTGGCACAAATTCTAATCAATCGCGGTGTTGCTACGCCTGAAGCAGCGCGTGAGTTTCTAGAGCCAGAGCAGCAGTTTTTGCCTTCGCCGCTGGACGATTTTCCCGATTTGACGATCGCGATCGAGATTTTGCTCAATGCGATTTCTGGCAAACAGTTTATTGCGATTTGTGGCGACTATGACGCAGACGGCATGACCAGTACGGCTCTGCTAATGCGGGCACTGCGCTACCTGGGAGCGGTGGTAGACTACGCGATTCCCAGCCGTATGCAGGAAGGCTACGGGATTAATCGCCGCATCATCGAGGAGTTTCACCAGGAAGGGGTGAGCGTGATTCTCACGGTGGACAACGGCATTACTGCTCATGAGCCGATCGCCCTGGCGCGGGAATTGGGCTTAGCAGTGATTGTGACCGATCATCACGATATTCCGCCGACGCTGCCCGATGCGAATGCAATTTTGAATCCGAAACTAATTCGGGAAGATTCGCCGTATCGAGGGGTGGCTGGCGTTGGGGTTGCTTATATTCTGGCGATTTGTCTGGCGCAATGTCTGCAAAAAACGCAGGATCTCACCACGCCGCTGTTGGAACTGTTTACGCTGGGGACGATCGCGGATCTGGCTCCCCTGACGGGAGTGAATCGTCGCTGGGTGAAACGGGGGCTAAGGCTACTGCCGACTTCGCGCAATCCGGGCATTGAGGCGCTTGTTCAGGTCGCAGGTTTGAGCAACGAAAAGGCACTGAAGCCAGAGGCGATCGGTTTTCGCCTGGGTCCAAGGATCAATGCGATCGGGCGGTTGGCTGACCCGCAAATCGTGATCGAGCTGCTGACAACCGAGGAAGACGGACGGGCGTTAGAGCTGGCGATGAAATGTGAGCAGGTGAATCAGCTTCGGCAAAAGCTGTGTGAATTGATCGAGCAGGAAGCGATCGCCTGGTGTGAGCAGACTCGATTTCAGCCGCAAAAGGAGCGGGTTTTGGTGATTGTGCAGCCGAACTGGCATCATGGCGTGATTGGCATTGTCGCGTCGCGGCTGGTAGAGCGGTACGGTGTGCCCGTGTTTATTGGAACTTATGAAGAGGAATCGGAACAGCAGATTCGCGGTTCGGCGCGGAGCATTCCTGAATTTAATGTGTTTGAGGCGTTGCAGTTTTGCGGCGATATTCTCGAAAAGTTTGGCGGGCACCGGGCGGCAGGCGGATTTTCGCTCAAGGCAGCTCACCTGGAAGAAATGCGATCGCGACTGCGCCTATTTGCCCACAATCAGCTTCAACCGCAGCACCTCAAGCCCCTGGTGACGATCGACGTGCAGGCAAACTTCCGCGACCTGAGTCATCACCTCTACGAACAGCTTGATGCTCTGCACCCCTGTGGCATTGAAAACCCCGATCCGGTTTTCTGGACACCCAATGTGCGCGTGATTGAGCAGCAGACGATCGGACGCGATAAAAATCACCTGAAAATGACGCTAGCAGAGGCAGATGATCCGACAATGGGCATTCGAGCCCTGGCTTGGCGATGGGGAGAATTCTACCCGCTTCCAGATCGGGTGGATATTGCTTATCGTTTGCGGTTGAATGATTGGAATGGCGTTCAGTCGATCGAGCTAGAGCTGGTCGGTGTTCGTCCCGTAGAAATGAAGACTGATCCCTTATCGCTGGGTTTAGCCGATGCCTTTGCCCCGAGCGAAACAAAGCTCGATTTATCAGAAAAATCAGAAATACCTGTAGAGGTCGGTTCATCTCAGAAAGCAGGCGTTAAAGCGAACGGTAAACTGAAATCGATCGCGTTATCTGTTAATTCGTTATTGGATCAACCTGTAAACGATTGCGTGAATAAAACTTCTAACACATCAGATAATCAATCTTCTACCCGAAAGGCTGATCAAACCGTTCATCAAAAATACGATTCGGCGAATGACCTGGCAGACGCTTCATTTATTCCGTTTGATTATAATCATCGCCAGTACGTTTGCTGTATTAAGCAATCTCTAACAGGAACAGGACGCGAACTTAAAATTCGCAATGCTGAAGAACAACTGCTCACGATCGACCCCGATCGACAGCAGGGGTGGATGGGCGACAGTCAGGCAACGGGGCAGGCGATTGATTTGGCTCAGGCGTTTTACTTTAACCTGATGCGATCGGCTCTTTGCGCGGTCGAGCTTGCCGAGAAAGACCAGTTGCTTCAGGAAAAGGATCGGCAAATTACTCTGCTGACACAGCAAGTCGAATCGCTGAAGCAAAAGCTAAGTCAGGTTTCTGCGCTATCGCCTGCCGTTTCCGCTCCGGTGATCCGTGTCTCTCCGAGTTCGACTGCTCTCAAGCAGCCTGTCCCAAATTCTGAAGGTCAAATCGCGGCTTTGGCGACGGTGCTCTCTGCTGGAGCGCAGCGCGAAATTATTTCCATCGATCCGGCAGAAGCCTATCAAGCAGACCTGCTTTCAACCAATGCAAAATCGATCGATTTCTCTGCATCCGGGCTACGCCTGTGTGAACTGCTCGAACGCGAAATCGTGCAGCCTTTTTTCGATCGACTTCAGCAATCTTTCCTCGGTCGAAATGGCAGAACTCCGCTCGCATCGATCGTACCCCCTGTAAGCCCCGCAATTCATCACCTGCCTCCCTTTCTAGCGAACGAATGGTCTGTGCTGCGCGAAGAGATTTTGTGTTCTCCTGAATATCCTCAGGAATACTGGTACGACGATGTAATCTCTGATGAAGTGAACGAAGCCGATCGCCAGACAATTCACGCTTTCCTGGCAGAATGGCAAACCCCGATCGCTTTTTGGCTGCTGCATCCCCAAGCCGCTTCGATTCTGAGTCAGATCGATCAGCTTCAAATCATTGCTTTAGATGCTGATGCTTGCCTGTATTCCTGGCAATTTGATTTATTGCGATCGTTTATTTTAGGGGGTGGTTAGCCTAAATGTCTCAGTCTTTGTCCGGGCAGGGACGAGCAGGCAGAATGGGACTGTAGCGGCGAAACTCCGAGAGGTATTGCTCCAGGACAACAAATTGCGGCAGATTCAAGCTGTAGTAGATCCAGCGTCCTTCCTGGCGCGATCGCACTAAGCTTGCATCCTTCAGGGTCTTGAGATGAAACGACAGCTTCGATTGAGCCACATCCAGCAACTCACAGAGGTCACAAACGCAAAGCTCATTCTCCCGCAGCAGCTCCACGATTTTGAGGCGCAATGGTTCTGAGAGTGCATGAAAGCCAGCCACAACCAGTTCAGAAGGAGAAGAGACTGCCTTAACCATTCGGATTCACCGTATCTTATGAAGCTTTATTGATATAGCCTCTATCCTAAAGCATTCATCTTCGTGCTGACAGCTAAGACTACCCGGACACCGTCTCAACGCCACACTCTTAGAACGATTGAAGTATAAAAAATGGGGCACAGCCCCACATCCCCCGTACCTTACGGGAGTGAAAAACGCTGCATTAAAGAAGGTCGATAGGAAGATTAAGATCTTTTAGGTTTCCTTCTGACCTCCTTGTCACCCCTTGAGCTTTTTACCTCCTTATTCACCAGACCTATCTCCGATTGAACTCTGTTGGTCGAAACTCAAGCAGTTTCTTCGCTCAAAAGCGGCTCGCACCGATGAAGCTCTCGACCAAGCAATGACCGAAGCGGTTCAGTTCATTACTGAAGATGATGCCATTGGTTGGTTCAATCACTGCGGTCTATTCACTTGAAATTTGCTGTAAATAAAAATACAGCCATCCTTGATTGGATTGAAACGGGGTGCAGGGGTTATCCCTAATTGGGGGCACAGCCCACACACCCCTTGTTCACAACCTATTTGTCAACGCTTAGAACTCGTAGGAAATGGTTGCACGAACGTTAAAAGGTGCGCCGGGATACACGATTCGAGCCGTTTGGCTAGTTTCATAGTACTCCGTGTCAAATAGATTCTCAAAGTTGAGCTGCGCTCTCCAATTATCTCTTCGATAGTAAAGGGCAGCATCAGTGCGGAAATAGCTGGGTAGCTCAAATCCTGGTGGATCAAACGAAAATCCACTGCGTTCTGAAACATAGAGTAAGCCAAGCCCAAATCCTAAGCCTTGCAGATCACCGCTTTGAATTTCATAGGTTGTCCAGAGGCTAGCAGCGTGTTCTGGCACGTCATCTAAACGGCTGCCGATCTCAATATCGTTGTCTTCTGTGACTTCCGCATCCGTATAGTTATAAGCACCGATGATATTCCAACCGGGAAGAATTTCACCAACAATGTTGAATTCAATTCCCTGGCTGCGCTGTTCACCGACTTGAATTTGGAAATCCGAATCTTCTGGATCGCTCGTCGCCACATTGGCTTTGGTCAGGTAATAGGCAGCAAGGGTTGCAAATAAATCATCTGTGATGTCTGCCTTGATCCCAATCTCATACTGCGTACTCCGCTCTGGCACGAAGGCTTCTCCAGTCCGAGACAGCCCCGTCTGCGGCACAAAAGATTGGCTGTAGCTGGCATAGAGAGACAGCGGCTCGATCGGCTGATACACAATCCCGATTCGAGGACTAAAGGCATTATCGACTTGATCAACTACGCTGCCAAAGGACACTCCTTCTTGATCAAGAATATCAAATCGCCCGCCAACCAGCAGATGTAAATTATCGAGCAAATCAATTTGATCTTGAATGTAAATCCCTAAATTATCAGTGCGAACGTTTTGAGAGAAGCTGGGCTGTAGCTCTGGAACTTCAATATCGTAATTGGGATCGAAGATATTGAGAGAGGGTAAGTCAGTGTCTCTTGAAGTATAAACACTGGTTCTGCGGTTTAGATCTAAACCAACCAGCAGCTGATGCTCGATCGGTCCTGTGGCAAATTCTCCAATGACTTCTGTTTGCAGTCCATAGTCCTGTCGCAGAAAATCATCGTCTACATACTCCATTGGCAGCAAGCCATTCTCTGGCAGACCAGTAGATTCTGTTTTTGTCCCATTTTGCAAATCACTGAAGAAGGAAAAGGCATTACGCACTCGCCAGTCATCATTAAACTGATGCTCAAACGTGTATCCTGCCCGAACTTGCTGTTGCTCATACTCATCAAGTTGGGGGTATCCCAAAAAGCGATCGATCGGCAAAACAAGTGAACCATCGCTCAAAGCCGTGACACCGCGATCGAACACGGGATCATTGTACAGATACTCAAATTCAAAAGTGAGGGATGTATTGTCACTGATATTCCATCGCAGCACAGGGGCAATAAAGAATCGCTCAGTATGCACCTCATCTCGGAAGCTGCCAGAGTTTTGGTATGCCACATTGAGGCGATAGAGCAAGTCGCCATTGTCAGTCAAAGGTCCAGAGAGATCGATCGACGGTCGATAGAAGCTAAATTGCCCTACGGTAAACTCGGCGGCAAAATACGGCTCGCTCAAGGGTTGCTCTGTAACGATATTGACAACACCTCCAGGCTGCGTCTGCCCGAACAACACAGAAGCGGGTCCTCTGAGAACTTCAATGCGTTCAATATTGGCAGTTTCCGAAAGACCGTAGAAATCATTGCTGCGGAAGCCATTTCTGAAGTTGAAATCTTGCGTGAAGCCGCGCAGGATAAATGAGCCTGCTCCCGTACCGCCATAGTTGCCATCGGTTGTAACGCCTACATTCTGTAATGCATCCCGATATTCAACAATATTCTGGTCTTCCAAGACCTGTTGTGGGATCACCTGAATTGAAGCGGGAATATCACGAATGGGAGTATCTGTGCGAGTCGCAGTCGTTGCCTCAGGCGTATAGTAGTCGTCCTCGGTTTCGTCTCCCGTTGCCACCACCTGAATCGCTTCTTGATCTTGAGCAACTTCTGTTGCCGAACCTGTTGTGACACCCAACACTAAATTCTGTGCTTCTGCCCTCACATCAGCTGTAGGGGGTGCATTCAGTCCGGTAATCGCAACACGAATGCTGTTATCTCTGCGGTTGGTTACAGTAACGAGTGCAATGCCTTCGGCAGGATTCACCTGCTGAAATTCGTCGCCATCTGACAAGGACAGCACTGTGTTTGGAATATCAGCAATCAATGCATTGCCAATCACCGAGGTTTCGACGGGTGGCAAGGCTTCTGCTGCTTCCAAGACTAGCTCGAACCCATCTGCTGTTGCATTCAATTGCACGCCTGTTACTTGCACGATCGAGGCTTGCGCGATTTGCTCAACCCAGTCATCAACAGTTGTTGCAGCAGGTGCAATGTCGTTAAGACGAGGAATTGCTGAAGCTGAAGTTGATGTAGTCGAAATCGAAACAGCACGGTTGCCTTCTTCCTCAACACCCTGAGCCAGGGTAGACTGCGCTACGCTGAGCAACATGACACCGACTAACTTGAGAATCAATACCAGTTGAAAATTTTTCACAGTAAAATTCCAAACCTCACAGCCGAAATCAACAAGAAATAAACAATAAAGTTTCTGAAAGCACGCTCTACTGTTGAGCTACTTTCTAGCTATCTAGATAAATCTTTGGTTGGAGCTGTCAGTAATGCTACATCCTATCTGATATTACTTGATAATAGTTCCTAATAAGCAACCAAGTCTAAAAGTATCAGAATTGTGTCAGAACAATTTGGTCGTCTCAGGTTCGATCGGCTTCACGTTCACAGTTGGAGTTGGATAAAGCTGCCTGCTGATCTGTGTCGTGATCTGAAACATTCATTTCTACCATGCGTAATGACTCAACGGCATATCCGCCCATGCCAACCAGCATTAAAGTTACGGATGTGATCACGTACAGTAAAGCCATGCCTGCACCGGAACCTGTCCCGAATATTCCACCAAATGTTTTGGCTAAATAACCACCTGGCATCATTGCAGGTTCAAAGACAAAATCAGCGAGCGGTCCAGCAATTAAAGCAGCGATCGTCGAAATTAGAACGAGCAGCAGCGATCGGGTAGCAAACACGCGCCCTTGGATTTCTGGTTTGATTTTTGCCAACCAAATTGCTTCACTTGAACTGCCCAGTAATGGAAAGTTAAGCGACGAACAAAACTGTGCCGGCAGCCAAATCGACGGCAACTGCCCTAGCCCAAATAGGGTTTTGCTGATCCCTGCACCAATCATGCCTCCGAGAAACCCGTGAATCTTTTGCCGAAAACCACCCCCGATGCTGACAGCGATTGCGCCAATGACACCAGCAACACCCGCCATCGTAGACAAACTGGCTAAGATGGCTGCATTATTATTGCTGCGAGCTAGAATCATGGCTGAGTAAAGCGAACCGCCTAAGTCGTGAGCAAACCAAAACAGCAAACTTATCACGAGTAAAGCGAACAAGCCTGGTCTTGCAAACACATAGCGAAAGCCAGAAGAGATGTCTTGCCAGAGACTTGCCTGGTTCTGAAGCTGGGTTTCAGGAACAACTGGCTGGGGAATTTGAGTTCGCAATACAGTGAAGATTGCAATGCTAAAGGTGAATAGATCAATCCATAGAATGCCAAATAACCCAATGATGTAATAGAGGACACCTGCCAGGGCAGGAGCAAAAATACTGGGTCCATAATGCAGCATTGAAACCATACTGCTGGCACGAGTATAGTGTTGCTTCGGTAACATCAGAGCGATTGACGTAGAATAGGCAAGTTCTTGAATATTGCTGAAGATGCCGTTGATCGCACTTGTTACATAAAAGTGCCAAACCTGAAGATGTCCAGTGAGGTGGAGTAAGAGAATTGCAACAGTAGAGAGGGCTGCAACCGTATCGCTTAAGATGATGAGCTGTTTGCGGCTCCACCGTTGACCAAAGATCGGCCGGAGACCATCAACAATGACTCCAGCAAAAGGAGCAACCAAAAGGCTTGCCGCTTGGTTAAAAAAAACAATCAACGTGAGTGCAGTTGCTTGATCGGTAAGCTGCCATGCCCAGAGCGTGATGGCAAAACTAGTCATATAGCTACCGATCGTCGAAACGAACTGACCAGTCCAAACAATGACGAAAATACGCATCTACCGTGAGCTAACGAGAGATGACATTGAGAGGAGTGGGGCTGATCGAAGTGCAGCAAAAGCAAGAGTCTGATTGCGATCGAGCCTGAAGGATTGGAAGTTGCACCATACAGTCTTAAGTGACGATTCTAACCGGGGGTCAAGTTTTAGAAACCATAAAAGCTTATTGCAAGCAATTTGCAATACTTGAACTACTTATAGCAGGTTCATTGCCTCTGTTCAAGATTTGCTCTTAAATTTCCTGGCTGCACGGCTACTGGTTTTTAATGATCTAATTTTCCAGAATGTTTTTTTAGATCTTTTGCAGTTCGAGTCGGAACGCTGCTAGAAAAATTTCCTAATAGAGCTTGTCAGAAGTAGAGATTTGCCGTAAGGTATCAATGATTTAATGCGAATTAGATGCAATAGGCAGAAGTCACTTCAATAGGAAGACTAGAACAGGAAGGCTAGAACTGCAAAGAGTCCTATGAACCAGTCCCCCACAGACATTTCAGAAATTTTCCACAACCTATCAGGATTCCGATATTGTTTATCCAGTCGCGCCAATCAACTTGAGGGCGAAGGTTTCCTATACGTTACTAATTAGGAGAAATCGCTGTGAGAACTCGACAATGGTGGAATTGGCTTAAACGATCGCTTTTAATCTGCATGACATTTGCGCTGGTCACGGCTTGCCAAAGTTCTGGTCCTCGCAATCTAGCTGTTAATCGTGATCAAGCAAATCAATCAATCGAATCTCCTGCATCCTGTCGGATGGTCTCTCATGAGGTAGGAGAAACTGAAATCTGTGGACAACCTCAGCGAGTCGCCGCGCTCAGTCCCCATATTCTGGATTCTATTCTGGCACTGGGAGTACAGCCTGTGGCTTATGCCGAAGTAACTGCCCTGAACCTGAAGAAATTTGACAATCCAAGTCAACAGATTCCTTATCTGGGCGATCGCGTTACAACACAGCCTGTGAACCTGGGCGATCGAAAAAGTCCATCGCTAGAGAAACTGGCTCTCATCAAACCCGATTTGATTCTTGGTGAGAATTGGTCAATCGAAAGCCAATACAAATTGCTTAATCAAATTGCGCCGACTTTGTTGTTTACAGACATGAAAGACAACAAGCAAGTCTGGTTTAATGACATTCAGCCTATTGCGAAAGCACTAGATCGGGAACAAGAAGCTGAACAGTTATTAGCTGCCCATGCTGAACAATTAGAAACAGTTCGATCGCAGCTAAAACCCGCTGTTAACGCTTATCCTAATGTTTTAATTCTGGCAGTCAATACATTGTTGAATGATGTAGCGATTGCTGCTGATAGTACCGCAGGGCGTTTGCTAGAGGAAATCGGATTTCATCTGGTTTTCCCTAAAGCTGTTCCAGCAGGAGAAACGCGATGGATGCAAACTTCGGTGGAACTCTTGCCTACCCTCAACGCGGATATTGTTTTGGTGATTGCCTGGGATTTTTCAGACCCTTATAATCCCAAAGACCCGCTCAGAACGAAATGGGATCAAAACCCCATACTAAAGAAGATTCCAGCGTCCCAGTTCGGTCGAGTCTTCTTTGTAAATTATCAACTCTGGGGTAGCGTTACCCGTGGACCAATTACAGATGAACTGATTTTAAAGCAGCTACCTGAAATGTTCCTCCCTTTATTATCTAAAAGTTGATAATGTTATCTAAAAATTGATAATACGCCCATGCGATCGAATTCATCCTTATCATCGGCATATTTCTCCGTTGCCCACTTCAAGGTTCTCTTTTCACTGTTGCCAATAGGTTTCGCGGGCGATCGTTTCTGTCGTACCAATCTTGTTGCAGAAACGTTCTTTCACAAATCATCTCTGACTAATGTTCTTTGGCTGATCGGAATACACATCGGCGTTCCTGTGACCGGGTCGGGCACAATGCGGCTCTCTAACCCAAAGACCTCCCGCACCATTGCCCCGGTCATCACTTCAACAGGGGAACCCTGAGCATAGATGTGTCCCTGCTTCATTGCGACCAGATAATCGGCATAGCGACAGGCTTGATTCAGATCATGCAATACCATCACGATCGTCTGTCCCCTGGTTTGATTCAGGTCATACAGTAAATCCAGTACTTCGATTTGATGCGCTAAATCCAAAAACGTGGTGGGTTCATCCAGTAACAAAATGGGTGTATTCTGCGCCAGAGCCATTGCGATCCAGGCACGCTGTCGCTGTCCACCCGAAAGGCTATCAAGCGGGCGATCGCCCAATTCTGTCATCCCGGTCATTGCCAAAGCCTGTTCCATGAACTGCTCATCCTCCTTTGACCACTGCTGAAACCAGCTTTGATGGGGATAGCGTCCCTGCGCCACTAGCTCTCGCACCGTTAAGCCCTCGGGGGCGATCGGACTTTGAGGTAACATGCCTAACTGTTTGGCAACTTCTTTGGTTGCAAGTTGGGCGATCGCAGTTCCATTCAGGTAGACGATGCCGCTTTGGGGCTTTAACAGTCGTGCCAGTCCTTTGAGCAATGTCGATTTACCGCAGCCATTTGCCCCGACCAGAGCCGTAATGCGATGAATCGGAATGTCTACGTTTAACTCCCGGATAATGGCCGTGCGATCGTATGACAGGGTGAGTTTTCGAGTGGTGAATGCTGTTTCCATTGATATTGGTGATATTGGAGGGCTGATTGTAGAAGGACAGAGTGCAGGAGTGGAAAGGTTCTTACGCATTCCGGTTGCGGTAGAGCAGATACAGAAAATAAGGTGCGCCAACTGCAGCTGTCACGACACCACACGGAAGTTCGATCGGCGCAAACAGCGATCGCCCTAAAAAATCCGCCAAGGCGACAATCAAGCCTCCCAGCAGGGCAGCAGTTGGGATCAAGCTTTCGTGCGATGTACCGACTAATTGACGAGCTAAATGGGGAGCCATCAACCCCACAAAGCCGATCGTTCCTGCCGTTGCCACACTTGCCCCTGCTAACGCCACGCTGATGAGCAATAAAAGCCCCCGCTGCCACTCCACTCGGCTCCCCAGCCCCCGTGCAACCTCATCCCCTAAATTGAGGGTGTTTAGCTCACGCGCACTCACCAGAGCGAGGGGAAGCAATACAATCAGCCAGGGAAGCAATGCCTGAATATGCTCCCATGTGCGTCCGTAGACACTTCCAGCTAACCAGACTAACGCCTGACTCACATCGTTTATATTGCCAAAGGTGATCATCAAGCTAGTAAAAGCGGAGGCGATTGCCTCGATGCCCACACCAACCAAAATGAAGCGAATGGGTAAACTTCCGCCATTCCACGACAGCCAATACACTAGCAAAGCGGCAATCAAGGCTCCTGTAAAAGCTACGATCGGTAGGAGAGATACCGGAATCGCAGGAAACAGCACAATGAGCGTCACGGCTGCTAATCCTGCCCCTGCCACAACGCCCACAATTTCAGGGGCTGCTAGAGGATTGCGCGTCAGTCCCTGCAAAATCGTTCCGGCAACGGCCAACGCCATTCCGACTAAAAAGGCAACAATAACTCGCGGCAACCGTAATGTATAAATGACGAAGCCATAATCAGAATTACTTGTATCGAATCCCAGAAGTGTCTTGATGACACTCAGCGGCGAAATTGGATATTCTCCATATCCCAAACTCAAGACCAGCACAGCAAATGAGATCACCGCAAGGGCAAACACGATCGCAGGCACTCTTCGATCAACTCGAATTGACAGCGGTACTTGTTTTGAGCGAAGCACTAACCAGGATGAAGGCATGGATTTAAACCTGTCACTGTTTTACGTTGAGCCGCGCGAGATACATGAAAAATGGCGCACCAATGAGTGCCATCACGATCCCCACGGGCAATTCCTGCGGCTTGATGATGAGTCGTCCTACGAGATCCGCGATCGATAAAAGCACAGCACCCCAGATTGCTGAATAGGGCAGTATCCAGCGATAATCAACCCCCGCCCAAAAGCGAACCACGTGGGGAATGACTAAACCGATAAAGCCGATCGGTCCTGCGAGAGCGACTGCACTGCCACTTAACAAAACAACGATGATAGAGGCGATCGCCTTAACCCATCCGACTCGCAGCCCCAGCCCCTTCGCAACTTCTTCGCCCAACGTGAGTGCCGTGATTTGCTTGCCCATGCCAAAGGCAACCACCAGCCCAATGCAAAGGTACGGTAGAACTTGCAGCAGCACATTGAAGTCTCGCCCAGCGACCGATCCGGCTAGCCAAAAACGAACTTCGTCCAGGGTGCGCTGATTCAAAATCAAGATTCCCGTGGTGAGCGCAGACAGCAGATAAGTTAAAACAGACCCTGCCAGAATCAGCTTTAGCGGCGTTGCCCCGCTTCGTCCCAGTGAACCGAGGGTATAAACTGCAATTGCAGCGATCGCTCCTCCGGCAAAAGCAGCCCAGGTGTAAACCTGGATCGACCCAGTTCCAGCCAGAAAAGTCGTAACCACCACGGCAAGAGTAGCTCCAGCACTGATCCCCAAAATTCCCGGATCTGCCAGCGCGTTGCGCGTTAACCCTTGCATTAGCGCTCCCGCAACTCCCAAAGCGGCTCCGACCACTAGCGCAATTAGGACTCTGGGCAGCCGTACGGTTGTAATAATCAGATGATTTGTTGAACCATCAAATGCGGTGAGTGATTCCCAAACGGTTCCAAAATCAATGTCTGCTGCGCCTAGGGTCACGCTAATCACAAGGCAGCCGACCAGCAGCACAGCGCTAAGCCCCAAACCCAGCAACCGCATGGTCACAAGTTGATTGCCGTTTACCCGTTTATCCATCACTGATCCACGCTTTAAGGACGACGAGCTGAAATGCCTAGCTTTACTCCTTGAACCGATCGCAACTGATCCATCACTGCAATCACCTGTCCATGTTCGACTTTTTCGTCAGCATTAATCACCACTAGTCGCTCTTGATTACCAATTAATGCTTTCACGCGATTGGCTAAATCATTCACCTGAATGGGCTGACGATCGAGAAATACATCTCCCTCACGATCGATCGTGACAGTAAGCTTACTCTGCTGCTGAGATTGAGCCGTTTGTGCTTGCGGTAAATTGACAGGAAGCCCTTCAGAACGACTCAAAAACAACGATGACATGATAAAAAACGTCAGAATTGCAAAGACAACATCGATCATCGGCACGATGTTGATATAAGGCAGATCATCAGGCTCTTCAGGAATATTCATAGCGATTCACTCATTGCTTTCGATGCAGAACCAAATCCTTCATAGCGGCCTAGATGCAAAACTTCAAGCTGGCTGCCAAACTCCTGAATCATGGCAACCTGCCGTCGATAAAATCCTCGAAACAGACTGCTAAAAAATAAGGCAAATAACGCCACGATTAAGCCTGCTGCGGTAGACACTAATGCTTCGCTAATGCCTCCTGTCACTTGCAATGCACTCTCGCTACCTCCTCCACCCAGATCAATCGCACCAAAGGATTGAATCAACCCCAAGACCGTTCCTAACAATCCCAACAGGGGAGCTGCGGTAATAATGAGGTCAAAAATGGAGTTGAATCGTCGCAGGATCGGAAGTTCTGCCTGTGTTGATCCTTCTAAGGTGAGGCGAAAAGCATGGGGAGGAAAATGATCGACTTCCAACGCCTCTAGAAAGATTCGAGCAATGGGCAAATCAGCATTCTGCTTGAGTTTCAACAATGCTGCGTCAAAATCATGCTGGTAAATTCGCAGCACGTCACGCGCAACCTGCCGTTGACGACGAGTAATCCGAAACCAAAAAACAAGACGCTCCACAATGAGGGCGATCGCCACGATCGAAAATGCCAGCAGGGGAAACATCACAATTCCGCCTGCCCAAAACAGTTCAATAATTAGCATTTCAAACTTCCATTGGCTACAGCCAACTCAGAGAGCTGGCAGACTAAGGATTGCTTACTGATAATTAATCTCAAGAAGAGAGTATAGGATGGCGCATCTTATGTCAATACTTCTCAAAATGTACTTACCAATTTACCGGGCGATTTTCTAATCTAAGGCAGTCTTTGAACTGTGCACGATCCTCAAACCGATTAGGTAGTAAGGTCTGCAAAACTGCAAAAAAGTAGCCGAATTAGCGAAATAAATAATTATATTGACAGGAAGACAGCCCAATCTTAGGATGAGCAAGTTGTAGTAAATATTCTCAACAGTCGGTAGGTAGAGCGAATGACGTTTTCAGATACAGTCGCTCAACAGCGCGAAAAGCAAGCAAGAACGCTCAGGCGATTCATTATGGTCAGCCTCGCGGGATCAGTTACCCTGCATAGCGGCGGCTTGTTTCTTAAAATCAGCGATCTTTGGAAGCCAGATAAGCAAGTATCCGAAGAAATAACGATCGTGGTCACTGAAGAGGACGAAACGGAAACCTCGATCGCGCCTGAAGACGAGTCGGGTGGCTCAGGGTTCGCAGCGTCAGAACCCTCCATGCAGTTCAACGAATCTGCCGCTGTTGATCAGCCTGCTGCTCCTGCTCCAGCCATTGAACCACTTCCAGAAGAACCACTCTCAGAAGAACCACTCTCAGAAGAACCTCCAGAAGAACGCATCCCTGTGCCGCTTGCAGAAGACGTGATTCCAGAACCCGCTACACCTGCAGAAGCACCTACCGAAACTGTAGAAGAATCGCCCCCTGCACCTTCACAAACGATCGCTAGCCCAGCCCCCAATCCTCGTAGCTTGAGCGATCTGCTCTCAGAGATACGGCGGGCAAGACAGCAGACAGGCGAATCCGCAACCGCCGCAGGTCAATTCGGTTTGGAAAATGGTTTGGGAAGTGGTACGGGGAACGGTTCTGGAAATGGTTCCGGGAATGGTTCCGGGAATGGTTCCGGGAATGGATCAGCAACTGTTGCTGCACCCCCTCGTCCGGAACCGATCACCCCGCCTGCAACCCAAGGCAGCCGATCGCGTGAAGTTTCCTGTCGCGGCTGTGATTTTGACTATCCGGAAGAAGCAGATGGTGCAGAAGGAACGGCTCAGGTAATTGTGGAAACCGATGACCAAGGGCGCGTTGTTTCTGTAATGCTTTCACGCTCTAGCGGTAATGCTGCGCTGGATCAGGCTGCTTTAGAGCAAGCAAGGCGTCAAGTTCAGCTCAACAACGCTAGAGCCGGAGAGAGCTATCCGATCGATGTTGACTTTGTCCAGCCCAACTCGGAAGCAGCAGAACGAGTTAGAGAACGAGGCGATCGACGCAGTATCACGGTGTCTGATCCTGAACCTGCGATTGAAACACCTGCTCCGACTGCCACGACAGCCCCATCTCCAGAACCCACTTTGTCTAGTGAGCCATCCCCAATTCCAGAGCCGTCTATTAGTCCAGAACCCTCGATCGCTCCTGATGTGGAACTGCGCCCTTCCGATACAGGAAACTCTGAACCCGCAGACAATAATCCTGTCTCTGAACCCGCAGCAGCTTCCGACTCACCTTCAGAAATTTCATCTCCCTCTGAGCCGGTAGACTCCACACTCCCTGCTTCCGAACCTGAACCGATTGCGATTCCTGAGCCTGAACCTGAACCAATCTCAATTCCTGAGCCTGAACCCGAACCAGTTCCGATTCCTGAACCAGCTTCTGAGCCTGAACCAGTTCTCCCCCCTGAAGCGGATGCCCCGCCTGAACCATAATCCGATTTGGTTCATACCCGCTATCCACAGCAATATCAAGTTCTTGACTACTCTGCTGCGATCGAGATTCTTTCGATTTCGGTTTCTGGGACGGCAATCACTCCTCTAGTGCCAGGTCTCAGTAGAAGGCGTAGCGGCAATACTAGCGAACATTGAGCAGAATGATTTGGGCAAAAAATGCCGCCATTTAAGCCGCCATTTAAACAGAGCAGGAGTAAACATCGGAGGGCAGGGAGGAGAGTATAGTCCTGCTTACCTTACCATTCGCTGCTTTTTGCGACACACCTTCTGCTTGATCAAGTAACCCTCCTGCTCATTCTGTCTCGAATGGCTAAAGTAATCCGCAATACAAACTGTGGGTTAGCCCCTCTTTATGATCTTGTAGCTTTGTTTCTGGTTTCGCGAAACAACTATGTCTGATCCCAAAGAGCATTCTCATCACGCATCTCATTGTCCAACCTGTGGTCGTGCTAATTCTCATGCTCATTCCCACACTCCAGCTTCCCCGATCGAGGATGAACCGGAAGACTCCCCTTCTCCCCTTACCGGCTACCTCTCGAAACAGTCCAGACGGGCATTCCTCACATCGCTAGGCGCAGCGACGGCACTGGGGTTGAGCCAGGTCGGCTTTCGTCGTGATCCGGCTGAGGCGAAAGCCGATTTAATGGCAATGGCAGATACGATCCGTGATGCGGGCAACCTGCACATTTTGAAAGCAACCCCACAGAATTGCTTTTGGGGTTACTTCGATCGCGATCAGCCGCCTGTTCTAAGTGTCAACTCCGGAGACATTATTTACATTGAAGCACTGACGCACCATGCCGGAGATGCGCCGGATGTGCTGATGGACGATGGTGTGCGAGCCGTGTATGAGCAAGTCACCGATCGGGGTCCAGGGGTTCACATTATGACCGGACCGATCGAAGTGAAAGGGGCAGAACCGGGCGATACCCTGATGGTTCGCATCCTCAAGACTCAGCCGCGCCTGCCCTACGGCAGCAACATCGCCGCTCACTGGGGCTATTTGTATGATGCATTTCAGAAGGAGCGCATCACGATCTACAAGCTCGACTTTGAGGCAAATCTGGCACGTCCGGATTTTGCGTTCGACTTCAAGGCGCGTCCCAAGTATGATACCCCAGGTTTTATCTCCACGCCTGACCCGGCAGCACGCCAGCCATTCCAGAGCAAAATCGCCATTCCCATGCGTCCGCACTTTGGCGTCATGGGTGTTGCGCCTGGGGAAAGCGGACGGATTAACAGCATTCCGCCCGGAAATTTTGGTGGCAATATTGATAACTGGCGCATCGGTGCAGGCGGCACCATGTATTATCCCGTCTTTAACCAGGGGGCGAAATTCTTTGTGGGCGACCCGCACATGGCGCAGGGCGACGCAGAACTGTCAGGAACGGCGATCGAGGCATCGCTGAACGGCTACTTCCAGGTGTTTGTGCTGAAGGATTTCCCGATTACGAACCCGATTCTGGAAACGGAAAGCCACTGGATTACCCACGGTTTCAACGAAGACCTGAACAAAGCGATGCGTCAGTCCGCAGACCAGATGTTGGATTTTCTGGTGAACAAGCGACGCATGAATCCCGATGAAGCATACACAATGATTTCAGCGGGGGTAGACTTTGGCGTAACACAAGTGGTGGATATGCGTCAGGGCTGTCATGCGGCGGTGCCCAAGAGCCTTTTTATGCCGAGCTAACGGCAAGATCGTGATCCTTGAGAATCGCTGCATCTTCAGGCGAGTGAAACATTGTTTTAGGCAACGGACGATCACTTGAGGAGCAGCGTTCTTATCGCGGGAATAGCCCATGCAACTAAAATGACAAAATTGTCAGAACTGAGTATTCAAATCCCATCTCTTCTTCATAAATATATCTTCTCTCCCTTTTTCTTTGTTAACCAGCTTGAAAGATCGCTTATCGTTCATTAACTCGTTCTATAAATCGTTCTTTTTTCTCCAATAGAAACACTACTTCTGCCATATAGGGAATGGCTAATTAGCTCGCAGAACAAGGGCTTGGACTTGGAGCAGGGCTAGCTAACAATTCGCTTCACTCGCCGCTAGTGGCTTTTCGAACCAGAATATCGAGTGCCATGACATGGGATGCGCCTGAGAGACCCACTCCAAATAATGGAATCAAGGCAATAGGATAAGTCGCAATTGTCTCCATCATAGGAACTTGAAGCAATGCAAAGGTTAAACCTGTGCCAACCGCAGTCACAAAATCTGCTAGACCAAAGAGGTGAAAGCCCCAGTATTTCCAATCACTCTTTGGCAATGCGACTACCACGAGTACCAACAGTCCCGCTGCTAAATCCCCCCAAGCTGCATTTCGCACAAAGGTAGATGGTAACAAATGTTGACTACCGTAATAAAAGAAAATGAGCGCTGCTGGAATGCGCCAAATGTGAAATAGGGTTAGGTAATTGAGATGGAGTCCCTGGATATAGGTTTGGAAGACTGAGTTCCCGTAATAAATTGCTAGAGGCAGAGTGATGCCCATTGCAACGAGCAAGGCAAACCACGGTAGGGGAAATGTGCTAAAGAGTCCGAAATAGCTGCCGACTGCCACACCCAATCCCCAAACGCTAATGATGGAAAGTAACCGTTGCGTGATTTGATTACGTTGATTTAAGGATAGAGAAATCATAGAAGTCTCCAAATTTGATTGAACGATTTGACAGGAATTTTTCAGGAGATTCAGACGAAACAAAGGTTTTTTCAGTGTATATACACTCTTTGTGGAAAAATTTTAGACTCAGCGAATTAGCGCGATCGTCTCAGCTAAATGTGAAAGCAGAGCACTCCATCGCTCTTGCCCAAGCACCTCCTCCACACTATCTTGAGCTTGTTTCCACAACGGCAGTGCCTTTGCTAACGCAGCTTTTCCGTTAGGTGTTAGGCTAACTACCCGAGTTCGCTGGTCTTGCCCAGGCTCAGATTTCAACCATTCCTCGCGTTCAAGCGGTTTGAGATTCCGGGTTAAGGTAGTACGATCCATCACTAGAATCTCCGCCAACTCATTGATCGTTCCCGATTTCGCCAGTGCTACAGCTACAAGAATTGTGAATTGAGTAATGAGCAATCCGCTCGGCTTGAGAATTTCATCAAAGTGTTGCGTGATAACACGAGAAGTTTTTCGGAGATTGAAACAGGCGCAGGTTGATATAGCTTTACGGAAAAACGTTCGGACAATGTTTGAAGGCAGCATCGACACAAACGCGAAAACTGTCAAACTCGTCCCAGCGTTGGCGCATCCAATTCTTGAGCACGAACCAC
>NZ_JAMPKZ010000018.1:0-84757 GCF_039962215.1 Leptolyngbya sp. ST-U4 | reverse complement strand
GTGGTTCGTGCTCAAGAATTGGATGCGTCAACGCTGGGATGAATTTGATAGCTTTCGCGATTGTGTCGATGCTGCCTTCAACCATTGTTCGAACGTGTATCCGTAAAGCTATACAACTTCCGCAACTCAATCTCAAAGCACTATGGTTTCCCATTGTCAAATATTGGCTCAAGCAACATTAGCATCAGGGGCACCAGTTGTATCTGGTTATCGACCGGACGCAGTGGAAGCACCATAACTTGCTGATGATAAGTATTGTTTATCAGAAGCGAGCCGTCCCGGTGTTTTGGCATTGTCTTGACCATCCAGGGGCAAGTTCACTTTTGGAGCAGCAAACCGTTCTACGCCCGGCGTTAGCTCTGATGAACCGCTATCGGTGTATTGTGTGCTGGGAGACCGGGAGTTTCACAGCGTTTCTCTTGCCCATTGGCTGCGTTAACAACGGGTCGGATTCGTGCTCCGCTTGCCCAAAAGCACCACGGTCAAGTCCCACTCAGACGCTAAATTTGAGCGACTCGATGAGTTACTCCAATTTCCAGGCATTGCCTGCTTTGAAGTACAGGTGCAGGTGACTCAACAGCAAGGGTTTGGTCGATTCAATCTCGTCACCCGCTGGAAGCGAGTGTATCGCCAATCGAAAGCCAATCAGGTTTGGTATCTGTTGACCAATCTCACTGACATCGAAACTGCCTTTGATAGTTACGCTAAAAGGTTTTCGATTGAACCGATGTTTCGAGACTTCAAAACCGGGGGCTACAACCTCGAACACTGTCGCGCCATTGGACAACGCTTCCACGCTTTAGCTCTGTTGGTAGCGATTGCCTACACGATCGCAACCGAGCAGAGCAACCGCATTCGTCGCAAGTAAAATCCAGCACCATGTGGGACGAGTGGCAGAATCGACTCGACCCCAAAAACGGCATAGTGATTTTTGGATTGGATTGTACGGGCAGGTATGGATTCACTCGATGGATTTGTGGTCGAATTGGGCAGAGCAACTCATGTACCTCAAGCCGCAAAAACGTCGTTTTTTTCTGCAAGGGCTACGGGCGATGCGCTTGATTCAGTCTGCCTTCTAGCTTCTCTGTCACCCCATAAGTCTTGCGACACAACCGATAACCCTGCCGAAGTGCTAAGAATGTGAATCTGATCAGATGCACGATCAGTGATAGGGCTGTATATCAATCGTTATGGATTTGGTCTCTAACTCTAATTAGCAAGCATCAAAAAACGTAAAAACACTATCAGGAATGGATGCATTATTTTTATTCAAAATTTCGTAGTAACCCGCTCACTAAATCAATTCTAGTTATTCTATTAAGTGTTGAAACACACTGGTTTATGCCGCAAAAACTTCAGCAGTAAGAGTGATTAAAGCAATCACCGACCCATAAAGCCAAAATAGGGAAGCAGAAAGCTCAAAAAACAGGGCTGAATCGTTCTCTGCTGGATGTCGGGATTGGGATTCTGAAAGATGCAATCGAGTACAAGTTGCTGGAAGGAAATGGATTCTTGATCCATGCTCCTACACGTGAATTGAAATCGACACAACGCTGTGCAAAATGTTGGCAACTTACGCCTAAAATATTGTCTGACCGATTGCACGTTTGCTCTAATCCTGATTGTGGTCATGTCGAGGATCGGGATGTCAACTCCGCGCAGGTATGCGAGATATAGTATGGGAGGCGGGAACCGTCTTCCTCAGTCGCAGAGTCGCCTAGCTCTACTTCTGCGGAAGCATGAAGCAACTGGGGAGGAAGAAGCGACAGAAACCCCCGCTTCAAGCGAAGCTAAGCGGGACATAGTTCATCCCCTGCGACGATTGGAGGCAGATACAGACATGGCAACTCAGCTTCAGGTAGGATTAGTGGGCTACGGTGTTGCGGGGCGAGTGTTTCATGCACCCGTGATCAATGCTGTTCCCGAACTGAAGCTAACGAAAATTGTGGAACGTCACGGTGAAGCTTCCCGCCAGCGTTATCCGTGGGTCGAAGTCGTTCAGGATATCGATGCCCTATTAAGCGATGCTGCGATCGATTTGGTGGTGATTGCCACGCCTAATTCATCCCACTTTGAGCTGGTAAAACAGGCACTATTAGCAGAAAAGCATGTCGTCGTCGATAAACCCTTCACGCTCACTTCAGCTCAAGCACAGCAGCTGATCCAGCTTGCTCAGCAAACTCAAAAGGTCTTGAGCGTGCATCACAATCGCCGCTGGGACGGAGATTTTCAAACGGTTCAACAGATCGTCAGGCAGGGATATTTAGGGCAACTGGTGGAATATGAAGCGCACTACGATCGCTTTAGAAACACCCTAAAACCCGGAGCATGGCGGGAAGCGTCAGAACCAGGCAGCGGCATTCTCTTTGATCTGGGGTCGCATTTAATCGATCAGGCGCAGGTTTTGTTTGGTCTGCCCCAGGCAATTACGGCAGACGTTCGAGCGCAAAGAGCAGGAGCAAACGTCAATGATTATTTTGAGGTTGGGTTGGACTACGGAAGTGTGAAAGTGACCTTGAAAGCCGGAATGCTGGTGAGAGAACTGGGACCGCATTTCATTTTGCATGGCTCCAAGGGATCGTTTGTGAAATACGGCATGGACCCGCAAGAAGGGGCACTGCGGCGTGGACTCACTCCCACTGAATTGGATTGGGGACAGGAGCCACAAGCGCAGTGGGGGACGTTAAATACTGAGATTCATGGGTTACACTTCTACGGACAAATCGAGACAGTGCCGGGATGCTATCAGGCATTCTATGAAAATATTTATCAGGCAATCGTGCAAGGGGCAGAACTTGCTGTGAAGCCCGAAGAAGCGAGAAATACGATTCGCATGATTGAATTAGCCCTTGCAAGCAGCCGGGAGAAATGTACAAAAGTCTACAAAGACCTGGATGAAAGATAGTAGTGAAGCAGCCTATAGCATCGGTAATAGCACTCATTTCAGACGCTCATTTTTTATGCCTTTACTTCTGGCACGTTGGTGTTGATGCTAGAAAAGGTGTCTATCAAGTTTTATCTATGAGTTTCACGACTGAGATAGAAAAGTTGCCTGCTACTGCTGCATTTACTGCGATCGACGCTGACGCGACTGAGACTGCTTCTAGTATTGAGCCGTTCAGCTATGGACTGTGCTGTGTCGCGCAAGGGGCTGTCGGCGTGATCGGCTTTGCTTGTTTAACGCTGATCCCGATCGCCCTTCATCATAGATTATTCCCTCTCTAACTGAAATAGTAGAAGTCAGAATGCTCTTGAGTTTCAGGTTTGCTCTGGGTTTCTTGTAGCTTGTAGAGGTTAAAGAACAATCCAGAGCAAAGGAGCGACGAAGATCAAGCGACAAATCCTCTACTTCTTTGCTAGCCAAAATTGGATGCAGTTCATTCGTAGACTTGGGAAATCAAATCTCGCCGTTGGTCAAGTCTCCTTCAGCTTGAACCTGAACGAGCTTAATGTGCTTATAGCCCAGCTTAATCTCAAACTCGTCTCCTGGCTTTAGACCCATCATCTCGGTGTAGGCTTTCCCAATCACAATCTGTCCATTAGCGTGAACAGTGACACGATAAGTGGGCGTTCTACCCCTTCCAGCGACCTGCTCTGGCTCTACCGCCAAGCCCTGAGCCTCCAGGATGGCTTCGATAAACTCTGATAGGTTCGCCCTTTCCTTATCTTTTGTCCTTGTGACATAGCCACAGGCTTTTGCCTTCTCCGACTTGGAAAGGGTTGGAATTTCCTTTAATTTGCTCAAAAGAGCTTTGCCTCTCAAAGGTTCTATCGCAACTGCCATTCTTAACTGGGTTTTGAATAAACTACGGTTTCTACTTTCTCAACTTAACCATATTCTCATGCCAGTTCCGGGTAGAGATCTGCGCTTAGAGCAACAACATTCCCAGAAGCGATCGAGGGTGTGGCTGGGGTTGCAGCAAGCTCCAAGCACAAGCTGCGCTCGTGAAATAGAACAGAGCACAGATGGGCACATTGGTATAGAACGCAACCCTTGCTTATGCAAGCTTGCTCTTGCACGACAATGCACTACAATATACTACAAACATATTTACTGGAAAGGCAGCATGATGCAAAAGGGAACTCCTGCCTACAATCTGATCTTGCCTGTGGGTACGCAGGTCGTCGCCCGTGTGGAGGTTAAAACCTCGACCGGAAAACTCGTCTGCCTGCGGGGAGCAGTAGGCGCGATCGTCAAATCCCCCACTGATAACTCCCACGCCTATCAAATTCAACTGCCCGATGGGTCTACTGTCAATTTGCGGCGGCATGAGTTCAGCATCCGCAAGCACTACCAGAATGAGGGATTACAGACTTCTGAGGCAGTGTTGAGCGACTATAACCTGTACGATGCTGTCATTTATCGTTGTATCGTCGGTTCCAGGGCGTATGGACTAGACAACGAAGTCTCGGACATTGATCGTCGGGGAATTTATTTACCCCCCGCCACCTTGCATTGGTCACTTTACGGCATTCCAGAGCAGCTAGAAAACGCTGCCACCCAGGAATGCTACTGGGAACTCCAAAAGTTTTTGATCCTGGCACTGAAGGCAAATCCAAATGTGCTGGAATGCCTCTACACGCCCCTGGTTGAAACAACAACCCCGATCGCAACGGAACTATTGCAGATCCGGGCAATTTTCCTGTCGCAGTTGGTCTATCAGACCTATAACAGCTATGTGCTGTCGCAGTTCAAGAAAATGGAGCAAGATCTCCGCACCAAAGGCGAGATTCGCTGGAAGCACGCGATGCACCTAATTCGTTTGCTGCTGTCGGGAATTACCGTGCTAAAGGAGGGTTTTGTGCCCGTACAAGTTGAGGACTATCGATCGCAGCTTTTAGCCATCCGGCATCAGGAGATGTCGTGGGATGCGGTCAACGAATGGCGGCTTCAGCTGCATCAAACGTTCGATCGCGCCTTCACCAACACGAAACTTCCTGAACGTCCAAACTACGAGAAGGCAAATGCCTTTTTGATTGAAGCACGTCGCAGCATGGCTGCCGCTGAACCATGAACTCACTCCCAGCCCAACTGCTTACTACCGCGACACAACAACCCTATCCGCTTCTATTTGCCACAATTAGCGGCGCACACCTCTACGGCTTTCCCTCGCCCGACTCTGATTATGATCTGCGAGGCGTTCACATTCTGCCGCTCAAGCAGGTAATTGGACTGGATATGGGACAGGAAACGATCGAGGTCTCGCAGCTTCAAGACGGATTACAGCTTGATCTCGTCACCCATGACCTCAAGAAGTTTTGTGGGTTGCTATTAAAGCGAAACGGCTATGTCCTGGAGCAGCTTTACTCGCCGCACGTTGTCTACGCTATCGCAGAGCATGAGGAACTGAAGGCAATCGCCCAAGGCTGCATCACGCGCCATCACAGCCATCACTACCTGGGGTTTGCTCAAACGCAGTGGCGGCTATTTGAGAAGGAAACACCCCACCGTGTCAAACCGCTACTTTATCTCTATCGTGTTCTGCTGACAGGCATTCACCTGATGCAAACAGGCGAGATTGAGGCAAATCTGGTGAGGCTGAATGAGAAGTTTCAGCTTCCTTACCTCGCCGATCTGATTGCCCAAAAGTTGAGCAGCAGCGAAAAAGCAGTTCTGAGTCAAGCCGATCTGGCGTTCCACCAGCAGGAGTATCAGCGGTTGGTAGAAACTTTGAAAGCAGAGAGCGATTACAGCCATTTGCCGGAAGCTCCCTCTACAAAAACAGCGCTGAATAATTTATTAGTGCGTGTACGGCTGGCATTTGGATAGTTGTAATGTAGGGACAGAAACTGAAAGACATCATTTCGCTTTTTCCAGTCGCTCTACAAATTTCCGACGTTCCGGCGATCGCAATCCCACTTGTAGCACCTCCAGCACCTGTGCCATTTGATTACTCAGTAGTGCTGGCACGGCTAACCACAATCCTGGAAAGGTTGGACTACGGATAATCCCCGCTGAATCTGAAGGGAGCCGTTGATACTCTCCCTCTATGAGAACAAACCATTCAAGTTGGTTCTCGTAGGACTGCCAAACGATATACTCCAGCACCCCATTGCGCCGATACACCTGCTTTTTGATGCCCGTATCGATAGCAGCACTGCTCGCTGCAATCTCGACAATCAGTTCGGGCGATCCCTCAATATAGCCGTCACTGCTAATTCGAGTTTGCCTTCCTGCCGCCGATTCTATAAACAGCACTGCATCAGGCTGCGGTTCATTATCAAGATCGAGCCTCACAGTTGGCGCATCGCTCAGGTCAACGCCAGGAGTCATTGCTTGGTAGACACCGAGCCAGGTAATGATTCGACTGTGAGGTTTGCCATGCTGCTCGTGCCTTAAAGGAGATGCCACGTAAACAATGCCTTCGATCAGTTCTGCTTTTCGGACGTGAGGGGCTGCGGCATAACGCCGCTCAAATTCTGGGCGCGTTAAATGATCACCGCTTTGCAAAGGTGGGCAATCCGGCACTGGAGTCGATTGCGCTTGAGGAAATTGTTCACGCACCATCTGCCGAGCCTCGAAATCGTGATACAGGGTTTACTCTAGCAAATTCCAGATCGAGCAATATACTGTCTAGCGATCGCCTGCACCTGACTGACGCTCGTTGATCGCTGAAATCGACAATGCTCCAGTGCCTGTTAGTTGGGGCAGGCGAGTACCACTCCGTTGTAGGCTTCCCAGTCCTGAGCAATCTCAAGCAAAAAGTTATCTTAGAGTTGTCGGAGTCAAAATAGCTGCAAATACGAAGTGGATAGTATGCCTTGTAGAGATACTTTCACCACCCGCCTCAATTCTTAACACATAGCCTAAGACTAACTCTTGAACTTTCATTAGTCTTAGACTAACATGCTGTTCCAGGAGGAGCAGCGATGAAATCAAGGCAAGGGACTGAGTTAGGGCGATCGATCAAGCCCATATTTATCAAGTTTGCTAAGCAGGATATTGGGCAAGGACGATACAGATCATCAAAAATAGCTATCCTCTTAATCTACCGGAAACTCATTCAAGCAGATCTAGATAAAGGCGATGTCCGAGAAAAAAGCTGGACGTAAACCTTCAATTGGACGTGGAGATAGCCGCTGGATACCTGCATCGCTTCTGCCTCTTGTTGACTTCCTGATTGCCGTAGAAGGGGTCCTTAACCCTTATCCCACCGCCCGATCGAAGAAGCGCAAAGATTACTCGGTTGAGGAACTAGAGGATTTGCTGAACTGGGTATCTGCCTTTTGGCTCTATGAATCAGAAACAATTGACCGACTGCTGCATTGGAAGTCACTTAAGGTTGAAGGAGAGGCAAAAGACTACTCGCTTTCAAGAATAACCCCACCCATTATCAACAATGACAATAACCCCACTATGAGCAAAATCATTACTGTCTTTAACCAGTCTGGTGGCGTCGGAAAAAGCACTTTAACAATGAACTTGGGTTATCATCTCGCACAACATGAGCACCGGGTTCTGCTGATCGACATGGACCCTCAAGCCAGCCTAACCGCTTTCATGGGTTTAGAACCGTTTGAGCTAAAAAAAACGATATATGAATCGGTAATGGCTTCTGAGCCACTTCCCATTCACACAGACATCTATGGTGTAGATCTTGCGCCTGCAAACATCAACCTGAGCGGTGCAGAGTTGGAACTGGTCGTAGCAGACATGCGGGACTACCGGCTTAAGGAAGCTCTGAGTGAAGCAGTCAATCAATATGACTATATTCTGATTGACTGTCCTCCTAGTCTTGGCATCTTGAGCTACATTAGCCTTGTTGCAGCAACTCACGTTCTCATTCCAATTCAAACTCACTACAAATCCCTGAAAGGCACTGAACTTTTACTTCGCACGATCGCTCGTGTCAAAGCTCGCCCCAATAAAAACCTAAAAATTGCTGGCGTTATTCCTACTATGCACGAAGCCAGAACAGTGCAGGGAGGCATGGCATTACAGTCCATTCAAGCATCCAGAATTGGAACGATTTTTCCGGCTGTTCCGCGCTCAGTGAGTTTTGCTGATGCCTCCCAGGAACATTTACCGCTGGCACTCCATAATCCTAAGCATCCGGCAGTTGCCTTATTTAATGAAATTGCTGGCAGCCTGGAGGCGCTTGTATGAAAAGACGTGCTAGCCAGCCTTACCAAATTAAAGGCGTCGATGCGCTGTTTGGTGAACCTGATCAACCTTCAATAGAAGACCGCTGCCTACCGATCGCTGAAATCACCCTGTTCAAACAACAGCCGCGCCGATACTTCGATCCCGAAAAACTTGACCAGCTTGTTGAATCTGTCAAACAGCACGGCATTCTAGAACCAATCCTGGTACGTCCTAAACAGGATGGCGGATATATTTTGGTTGCAGGAGAGCGTCGTTATAAAGCTGCAACCCTTGCTGGACTTACTGAAGTTCCTGTCGTCATCCGGAATTTTAGCGATGATGAAGCCTTTCAGGTCGCTCTGGTTGAAAATCTCCAGCGGGAAGACCTCAACCCAATAGAAGAAACTGAAGGCATCTTAGAGCTAATCGCGATTCGACTTAAAAAGGGAACAGATTATGTAGTTGGACTGCTGAATCAAGCAGCACACCCAGATCGCAATCCCGATTCTGTGGATAACGTTATCCACAGCGAGGAATGGCAGACCCTTCAGAAGGTATTTGATACCGTTGGACGCTTTACACCTGAAAGCTTTCGCACAAATCGCCTTCCCTTACTAAATTTGCCAACTGACGTTCTAACTGCCATTCGAGAAGGAAAGATTGCTTATACAAAAGCCAGAGCGATCGCACGGATTAAAGAAGAAGATCAACGTAGGAGACTGTTAGACTCTGCGATTAAGAAAGATTTGTCTTTGACCCAAATCAAGGAACAAATAGCAGCAATTTCTGAAACTAGGAGACAGCAAGCTGAAGAGGCTACCCCCAACCTGAAGACTCGTTTTGAAACAGTATATCAACAAGCTAGGAAATCGAAGGTTTGGAATAATCCTGGCAAGCAAAAAAAATTGGAGACAGTTTTGAAAACTTTAGAGGAATTGATACATGAAGAAGCCAGTAAGCATTAATGTCGCTCCAGATTTTGTGGATAACGTTATCCACAAGCCGGAATAGCAGCTTCCGCAAAAGATATTTGATATCGTATCAATCGTCTCCCCCCCTGAACGCAGAATACAAGTGGCAGCTTGAAGACAAAACGATTATCGCAATGGAAAAGCCTCTCACCCCCAATGCCCAGTCATCGCTTGAGCTGCTTCAAGGTGTCGTCGAACGAATCACTTATTATTTAACAGATATATTTAACAGAGCCAGGTTACACCGTAGCGCGGCTCAAAGCGCCTTGCATGAGTAAGCGAGTTACGATGGGTGGCAGTTTCGCTAACCTTCAGACAGGGCAGACCCTACAAATGCAGGGCGCTTGGCGAGAGCATCCCAAGTATGGTCCGCAATTCCAGGCTTTCTACCTCAATTTGAACTGGTATAACACACGGTAGAACGCCTTGCTCTCCCTGGCCATCGCATTGATGCGAGCGATATTCTTGCCCTCGCCATCGACATAGCAATCGATGGGAAACTGATCATGCAAGGCGGAACGGGCAACTTTCAGGGACAATTCCTCTGCTATGCCCCGCCATTTTTCTACACAAAACAGGGCTTAGACAACCGAGTTAAGCACCTGCTGAGCCAGGCCATCCCCGTTAATGTGCCGCGTGTAGAGCGTTGGATCGATCGCTTCATTGTCAGTACCGGGCTCCAGTTGTCCCTGCTGCAGCAGCAAGCAGTTGTCATGGCAGCCTCACATCGGGTGCTCATCCTTTCAGGAGGTCCAAGCACGGGCAAATCCTTTATCTGTAAGACGATCGTTGCGCTCCGGAAAGCGCTGGGCAGGACCATTACGCTCGCCTCTCCCATCAGCCGAGTTGCCCAGTGCCTGAGTGAAATGACTGGGCAGGAAGCTAAAACACTGCATCGCTTGCTGGAGATCGATCCTAAAATAATGAAATTTAAGCGAGATCAAGACAACCGATCCCAGCTGAAGCGATCGTGGTAGATAAGGCTTTGATCATGGATTTATTCTTAGCCAATTCGCTGTTTAAGGCAGTAGCACCCGATGCTCATCTCTTGATTGTGGGCGATACGGATCAGTGACCGAGCGTCGGTCCCCGTGCAAGGCTAAATGATTTGACTGCTTCTGGGCTCATGCCGATCGTCTGACTCACTCAGGTTTTTTGACAGACACAGCAGCCTGCGATCGTCATCAACGCTCACCGGATTAATCAAGGAGAACTGCCGCAGCTAAAACGGGTATGCAACAAGCCAAAATCTGACTGTCTCTGGTTCGTTGCTGAAAACCCAGAGTATGGCGTAGCTGGAACTCGAGATATTGTGACTCATTTTATCCAACAACTAGGATTCGATCCGACACGAGATGTCCAGGTGCTTCGCCTCATAAGGCGGGGAGAGATGGGCACCTACAACCTGAATCAGGTGTTATGACAGCTTATCAATCCACCCCATCCCAGTAAAGCAGAACTGGTGCGCGGTGCATCACGCTCAGCGTAGGCGATCGCATATTGCGATTGAAGAACGACCACAACCACGAAGTGTTTAACGGTGACTTAAGCATTATCAGCGCGATCGACACCGAGGAACAGGAATTATTAGTGCGGTTTGGGAAACGGGATATGACCCATGACTACGCCAACCTGGATGAAATAACCAGAGAAATTGGGGGAGCTATGTTTTTCCTATCAGATGCTAGATTTGCTCTTGCCATCAACTTCCCTTTCACTTACACTACGAATTACACTAACAATTGAATCTTACCTAAAACCCTTAGCCGTGCCGAGATCGCTGAATCTGAAGTGCTTAGAATGCAGTCGCCTAACTATTGAGCAGGCGATCGAACAGCATGGAGAGAGTGGGGATGGATGCTGGAATCCTGATGTTTGCCATCGGAGACGATCGCATTATCGAAATCGTCCAGATGTAAACGCGAAGCGACGGGGACAGAGAGCCGCTGAACAACAACTGAAGCAGCTCACGCAACTAGCGCAACTGGCTACAACTGATCAAGTGGATATCGTCCCAAAAACGCCGCCAGTGGCACTACTCTACCTGTATCGGGAGGATCGACCTAATGCTCACCTCCATGCGATCGCGATTAGCGTTTGGCAGGGCGATCAGAAGTTAGCAAGCATTCCCCCTAAGCACTGCATGGGCATGGCAAATCGTTATGTCAGGCAGTACCTCTTGGAAGTATTGGCAACGCTGGAAGAGAAGTACGGCATCCGAGAATTTGAACCCGAAATTTTAATGCACCCCAGAGAGTGCCCAATCGATCCTTGTCCATTGCGAGGGCTGTAGCAATGCCGCCAGAGGAGAGTCAGGAGAAGCCATTAATAGATACACTGTCTTTCCTGGTAGCGGCAGCAAAGGCTGATGCTGAAAGCGTGGAATTTCGGGAAATCTGGCAGGCGATCGATCAATTGCAGCAGGAAGAAATAAACTGGCAGCAGCTTCACCTGCTGGGGGATGTAATCCTTCAACTTGCCGAACGCTATGAGAATTATGCCAACCTGCTGCTGATCGATTGGGAAGAACGGCATGATCCTCTGGGTCCACCTATGCAGGAAGACCTACTCAATGGGTTGGTACAACGCACAATGTACCTTGACATCTCTGGTCTAACGAAGAAACCAACCCGGCGATCGAAGGGGAAGAAGCAGCCAGAGCCGGAAGACAATCCTTCGATCGCCCAGCCTGTTGAGAAAGAAAAGGTGCTGGCATTTGTCCAAGTACAGGAGGAATCGATTCAAACGAAAGCACAAGCATTGGCGGTGGCACACGATGAGAATGTGTTGGAATGGATTCGCTTAATCGAGAGCTGGATGCAGAGACACGTGCAGAAACAGGAGGGCATCGCGTTTTTAGAAATTCTTAGAGGTACTGGTCTACCAGTTGTTAAAGCATGGTTAGCACTATTGCTAGGGGAATTTGAGCTGTGCCAGCAGGGGAGTTTTTATAACGGTGCGTCTATCACCGTTCGCCTCGCCAAAGAAAAAATCTTATGAATGGACAAAATCCAAAAAATTAGCTCCTTCAACTGCTTTTATACCGATGCGTATTAGCGTGCTTTTACCTACCCCGTTATCGCCCAAGATGCCGAAAATTTCGCCCTGGTAAATTTGGAAGGTCATGAGATCATTAACAGATTGAGATTGCGCTGGATAAACTTTAACCAGATTTTGCATGTCGTAAATCAGCATGAGCAGACCGCGACTGAACGAAATTTGCAAACGCTAAAGAAAGTCTATTGGCTCCATTCGTCCCAAGTTGCCTTTGCCACCCTTGCAATGACTCCCTCACGGATCGTACCGCTTGCTCTAGAATCTGAAACAAAGACAGCGATCGCCAAATGTCGCCCATTTGGAAGCGTCACAATTCCCACATCATTGGTTGCAGCCGTCACTCCATCGACAGTTGCTGAAGTTCCTGTTTTGTGCGCTACAACGGTTCCCTCAGGCAACAGACCCTTAATCCGGTTTGGGCCTGTCGAGGTCTCCGTCATCCATTGTCGCAGTGAAGCTTGACTAGAATCTGAAAGCCCTCGCCCTTCATAGAAAGCACGTAATAAGTTAACGGCTGCATCTGGCGTTGCAGAGTTACGATACTGCAATGTGGTATCTTGCCCGAACTGAATCTCATTCTCTGTGTTCGCTACAACAATATCATTTACGCCAAGGCTGCTTAAATACTCCATGACACGCTGTGGCCCACCAACGAGTCGTAATAGCGCATCACAAGCCGTACTATCACTTTCAGAAACCATATACTGCAACAATTGGGATAAAAGGAATTCCCTTCCTTGTGAATTCTCCTCCAGAATCCGACTCTCTTGAACGACATCGCTTACTTCAATCCGGATCTTCTGGTCTAGTTTCAGGTTTTCTTGATCGACTTGAGCTAGAACCGCCATTGCAATCGGAAACTTGTAAACGCTCTGCATCGGAAATTGCTGATCACCATTGAAAGTGACTGATTCCCCAGTTTCTAGTACTGTGGCTGTAACTCCAACTCGTCCTTGAGCAACCTGAGAGATTTGTTCAATGCGATCGCGTAATTCATTGTTGCGATCGATGTTAGATGTTGTGATTTCGATTGGCGTACTAGTTTGACTATTTGAATCTGCTTTCCCGTTATAGGAATTAACACTTGTACAACTGACAGTGAGTAAAACAGTCAGACCAAACAAGAAAAATGAGCGAAGCGAGGCTTTTTTCATCCCTTGAATCATAAACTTCAATCTGGGGCGATGAGCCGTTAGAACTACACTCACTAGTTCTGAAATTTCGGAAAAAGTTCTTCTAATTTTCTGGCTGTCAACTAACTTCACATGCATTAAATATCTCTATCTAAAAGCAGATGCCTGTGCATATTGAGTCAGAATGTGCTCGAAGAGTTTATGGCTTGCCAATTGCTCAATGCGTTGATTGGAATGACTGCAAGCTGTAGTAGAGACACGCTGCACTACCAGCGATGTAAACCATCCAGGTTCCAAAAAAGCCAATCGCTCTTTTCGGTGAGGGCCCGTAGGTTTCAAGCACTCCCCACGCATGGAAAATGCGCGACACAATCAATGTTGCCCCCAGTAACCAGAGCAAGGCAGTAGACGCTTGCATGAACTCTAAGGCAATCAGAAATAACAAACCAAGCGGTACATATTCGATGAAATTTCCGTGCGCCCGAATCGTTCGTTGCAATACGCCATTATCGGATTCCTTGGTTGCAATGGTTTGTTGTGTCAGCTTCTCGATCAAGGCTGCCCAGGCATTGGGTTGTTTCAGGTAATCGGGTTGCGAGGCAATGTCTCCAGTGGTTGCCCCATGCCAAACACGAGTTCGGATGCGTTCCATTACAACTTGGTAGGACAGCCCTAAAGCCAGTAATCCATGGCAGCCAATAAAGAAAGTTGAGATCGGAATTAAAACAGACATCGAATTACAACAATCATCGAATTACAACAATCATCACAATGCTGAAATGAGCTTACTGACTTTGAGCGATCACTGTCTTTTAGATTCTTGCGGAGGTGATCGGATGACGAGATGATGGAATGAAATTTCCTTCCCCTGCCGATGAGCCTACTGCAAGAGTTTCTGTTTGACCCGACCGATCGTAAGATCCCTCTGGATCAACCTCCGTTGGAGAACCTGCCGCAATGGGGGCACTGGATCGAAACCCCAGAGTACATGGTGGCGATTGTTCCACCCGGTCATCTGGAGGTGAATTTGTGCTCTCCCCTCAATCTTGTAGCCACCAGTTTTGGGTTGACTCAGGGTGTTGCGGCTTTCGATAGCGCTCGCCTCAAACCTTACAAGGCAACACCGGGAGGGTTTGACATTGTGCCTCAAGGCAGTACCTATCGTTCGGTGGAAGATGCGTCTTGCTTCGTGGTGTTTGGCTATTCCCAGGCGTTTCTATCCCATAGTGTGGCAGAGGGAGAAACTGTGGAGTTACTGCCAGGACAAATTTTCAAAACTCATTGGGGACTGAGTGCAGCGATCGCCATCCAGGAGTTTTTTGACAATGGGCAGCTGGGTGGTGCGTTCTACCTGGAATCCGTTGTGACAGCAGTCCTCGGACAAATTATCTATCAGCGATCGACCCTTTCTCAACGCTTCAAACGTCCACCAGAATTCCTGGAACCCCAGTTGTTAAAGAATGTCCTGGACTACATTCGAGCGAACGTTTCACAGTCGTTAAATTTGAGCGATATTGCAACCATAATTGGATTGAGTCCCTATCACTTTGCCAGAGCCTTTAAAGCCACAACCGGAATCCCTCCTTATCAGTACGTGCTGCAATGCCGGGTGGAATTGGCTCAACAACTTTTGCAGGATAAGAGGCAATCGCTGGCTGAAGTCGCCATAGAAGCTGGATTTGGCAACCAGAGTCACATGACGACCGTGTTCCGGCATGTATTGCAGACGACACCCAAGCAGTACCGTGAGGAGAAAGGCTTGCCAGGAAATTGTATTTCGATAGGATAAGGGCAGTAACGTTTTCTGAAGTGGTGGCAGATGACGGAGCAACCTTCCCTTTTCCTCAAGAAGGAGTGGCAGGATATTACGGTTGAGTATGGTCTGCTCGAAAGTGTAGGCGACTTTGAGTTTGCCATGCCTAAACACGCGATTAGTGTGGCATTTATCCCGCACGATCGCGTTACCTGGTCTGTTGATGGCAAAAAACAAACCACTGCTCTGCCTGCGGGGAGTGCGTTTTTGTATGGCGATCGCGAGTTTGTCTGGCATCACCGGGAGAAGGCAAGTGAGTATGTCACTCTTTACCTTGATCCAGATTATCTGAAACAGACGGCGGTAGAAAATGAATTGCCTGCAGAAACGCAGTTGAGCCATCGAGTGATTTTTCCTGATCCCACCATTACTCAAGTTGCTCACTGGTTCAAGGGTGAACTGCTGAATGAAGGATTAGGCGGAAACCTTTTTGCCCAATCGCTGAAAAATTTGCTGACGGTTCATCTGTTACGCAACTATTGTGAATCCGGAATGCTACAGAAGAAGCTCGTTGTTCCGGGTCGTGCGCTTGATGCTGTAAAGCTGAAGCAGATTCAAGATTACATTGAGGAGCATTTGGAAGAAGACATTGCGATCGAAGACATGGCAGCTTTAGTTCCGATGAGCCAGTTTCATTTTGCCCGTGCCTTCAAAGCTGCAATAGGGGAAACTCCGCACAAGTATTTAATTCAACGCCGAATGGAACGTGCCAAAGTTTTATTGACGGTGACTCAGCTAGCGATCGCAGAAATTGCCTATCGAGTAGGGTTTTCCAATCAAAGCCACTTTACCACTCATTTCCGCAAAGCAACCGGGGTGACACCAAAAGATTATCGCTTGCAGTGCAGTTAGTTAGGGACGATTGCCGGATTCCCAAGTCCAGGTCATTTTCATTCGGTTTACTCGCCAGCCTTGAGGAGTTCGGATTAAGCCATGTTCGTAAACGCCACCCAATGTCCAAGTTCCTTTTGTGGTATCTAAATAAACATGGTGGGCTTGAAAGTTGGAAAGACAGGTTGCGGTATCTCCTGTGCTTGTGACAACATGACTTCCAATCAAATGCTGCGTGACTTTGAAAGTTTGTGAGAAGAAAGTTTCCCAGCCCTTGACTAAATCCTCTGCAGTGATGGTTGACGGTTCTCCACCCGTTAGAGAGGTGTAATCGGTTTCAACCCGATCGCTAAATGCATCTCGGCAGGCTTCCCAGTTTCGGAGATCAGCCATGATGGCAATTTGATTGACGGCATTGATGATGGCATCTCGATCAGTAGTTGAGGTCATCATTTGATCATTTGAAGGTTGAGCCGTTGCAACTTTATTAGAGAGAAGTGTGGAGGCAATTACACTACTTCCAATCAGCAACCATTGGCGGCGTTTGTTCTTGAGCATGGCTTTTTTCTTTAAATGAACGAGAGTTGACGTGGTACAAATTTTCACAATCACTTTACTGGACTAAGCGATCGGGCAACGGCTTGAGGGAATAGACCCTCCAGAAGAAAGCATCTGCCTGGTGCTGATCGGTTAAGAAATTTTGTGCCTCAACAATTTTGCCATTCTCAATTTTGAACATGAGCGTGAATAGCTGATCGACTTGAGTACCACCATCTTCAACATTGCTCCATCCTCGGTGGATGTCTACAACATAATTCCCTTGTGCTTGGAAAAAGATGGGATCAGCTTTGAAATTGCCCTTTGCAAGTTGGGTAAAAAATGCAATCACTTCATCTGCACCATGCTTCTCGCCTGCTAAAGGATGATGACCAGGAATACGCCAGGTAATATTGGGAGCGAAGAAGGTTTTAAGGGCTTTCAGATCGCTTTCTGCATAGGCAGCATAGTAATCCTGAATCAGTTGAACATTAGCTTGTTCCTGGCTGGTAGGTATGTTGTTGGCGATCGCAGGTTGTTCTGATTTCCAACTCATCATGAAGGCGATCGTTAATACAAAAGCAAAGAGCGCAATCAAATATTTTTTCATGGGAGTTCAGTGAGTTTTAGTTGGAGGTTGTATAGCCACCATCGATAGCGATGTTCTGTCCGGTGATAAATCCAGCGGCATCAGAGCAGAGCCAAACAACCGTTTCCGCAATATCCTGGGGTTGTCCAACGCGCTGCATCGGAATACCCGCTGCCACCTGTTCCAGCATTCCGGCAGGCGCGTTCGCCCATAGCTCCGTTTCAACTGCACCCGGACTGACCGCATTAATCCGAATTCCCTCTGCCGCATATTCGGCCGCCGCCGCACGGGTTAATGCTGCTGCTCCTCCCTTCGCTGCTCCATAAGCGCTATAGTTGGGAACACCCAGGATTGCCCCTTGAGATGCGATATTCACGATCGCCCCTTTACCAGACTTCAGCATCGCAGGAATTTGATATTTCAAGCAGAGCCACACGGATTTGAGATTGACTGTAATTTCCTGTTCCCACTCGTCTTCGGTCAAATCGATCAATCGAATCCCTTTACCGGAACCTGCATTATTGAAGGCAGCATCAAGACGACCATATTTTTCTAAAGTGCGATCGACTAGAGCTTGTACCTCTTTTGCTTGAGTGACATCCGTTTGTACAAAGATTGCCTCTCCGCCAGCTTCCACAATTTGTTTGACGGTTGCTTCTCCTTCATTGACTCGTCGTGCCGCAATCACCACTTTTGCGCCTTCTCTGGCGAAGGCAATGGCAGTTGCTCGACCAATTCCTGAACTTCCGCCCGTCACAATGACCACTTTCCCATCCATGCGTCCACTCATTTTGTTTGCTCCAAATAATGTGTAATGACTGTTGAATATTTCAAACTGACTAATGCTGTACTGATGTGAGATGGGGCAATGTTGCCTGGAAATGACTTACTAATGCATCGACAGCGGTTGCAACTTGAGGATCGCGATCGTAGAAATCAAGATGTTGTCCTTCCGTCCAAACTAACTGCTTTTCGCCACTCAACGAAGCATAGAATTCGCGGGCATTGTCCGGCAGAGCAGAACCATCGCTGTGAACCATCAGCGTTGGAGTTGTAATTTGGGGCGCGATCGCCATTGCATCAAATCCCTGCCATTCGTGCCAGGACATCACCGCAAAAAGATTTGTCCACTCTGGAGTCACACCCCGATCCGTACTGGCGTAATAACTAACATCGCCAAACATGGCTGCACTGCGATCGCCTTGAGAATAAGCCGGAACATAAGCCACCTTGCCCGTGCGGTCGTATTGTTCACGGGCAGCCCGCCCGATTTCCATCCGATGCTGCACCGTTTCTTCCCCAAATAATGCGTTGAGCGAATCCATGTCATGTAACCATGCGGCAACGGTTGCAAAGGATTTGAAGCTTGAATCTTCTGCAACGGTTTGTGCCATGTAGCCTGCGCTGGCACAGATGCCCAACCCACCAATGCGATCGCCATCAATCACAGGTAAGGTTTGCAAGAACGCAACCGCATTCTTGATATCTTGAACTTTAGCCGCAGGTGATTCGTATTGGCGAGGAGTACCACCGCTCTCACCCCAGTAGCGAAAATCAAACGTGAAAGTCGCAAATCCGCGATCGGCGAGCCGTTGAGCATAGACCGCAGGCATTTGTTCTTTTACCGTCGTCCAGGCACCTGTCACAACAATCACGGGAAGTTTGTCTCCGGACTGGTAGGAAGCTGGCAGGTACAAGTTACCCACCATCCGTTCGCCCTCGCTTTGAAAGATAACCTGATTGAGTCCGGGTTGGAAGGATGCAGGCAGTTCAGCCATCATCTGTGTAGACTCGCGTGCGAGGAAATCAAAATTGACTGTCTCTGACAGAGCGACAGGGAGAGAAGTAAAGGAAACGATCGCGATTGTGCCAGTTGCAATCAGGGATTGGATAACGTTCATAGTTCCTTTCTCGATTTGAGTTGGGTTTCAATAACTCAAGATTAGAAAAAGCCCCCTTAAACTTGAAGCCCGATTCTTGCGCTGTTTTATCAATATTTTGCGGTTACACTGCTGATGCATGCCCGATCCCATTTAGAGTTAAAGCATGTTGCCCTGAAATAAACCTGCTGCCGAATTACTTGGGTTCCCAGTAGTTTTCTTTAGGGTTATCGTCATACTGCTCCATTGCTGTCTTGACCTCTGGAATATGACGATATGCCCACTCCCCCAAGATCGCCAACGGTTCTACCAGCGATTCTCCTAATGGAGTCAACGAGTAATCGACCCGTGGCGGAACGGTGGGATAAATTTCTCGCTCGATCAATCCACATCGCTCCAGGTTCCGCAAATTTTGAATCAGCATCTTGGGAGATACGCCAACAATCTGCTGCTTGAGTTCGCTATATCGCTTTTTCCCCTGCGTCAGGGCATACACAATCAACACTGTCCACTTATTAGCAATGTGTTCGAGCATTTGATGCCCTGCACAGTTGGTGTCGAACAGGTTCATGTTAGCGATGCGATCGAGCGCAGGCTGCGGCAAGTAATTCAATTGGATAGCGTCAGAATTCGGGTTGATCACCATGTTTACCAAAAAGTAACTAATGCACTTTGCCGTTAATCCTTTCGGGCAGCAATGTCTCAATGGTACTCATGGAATATGAGTTCTGAGGTCAATTGCAATGCAAGCCCAAATTATTACCCAGTTCGGTAGCCCCGCTGTTTTTGAAACAACCGATGTCCCAGCTCCTCAAGTCCTACCCCATCATGTATTGATTCGGGTCATGGCAACCAGCGTGAATCCAGTGGACTACAAAATTCGTCAGGGTGCAGTTCCAGACATTGCCCCTGATTTTCCTGCTGTATTGCATGGAGATGTTGCCGGAGTGGTGGAAACAATCGGTGAGGGAGTCACCATCTTTAAACCCGGAGATGAAGTGTATGCCTGTGCAGGCGGCGTGAAAGGGTTGGGGGGTGCATTGGCGGAGTATATGCTGGCAGATGTAGATCAAGTGGCTCACAAGCCCAAGTCGCTCACGATGGCAGAAGCTGCCGCTCTACCCCTCGTTTCAATCACTGCCTGGGAAGGGCTAATCGATCGCGCCAAAGTTCAACCTGGACAACGGGTTCTGGTTTATGGAGCAACAGGCGGTGTAGGGCATATTGGGGTACAACTGGCGAAGTCAGCAGGAGCGACAGTTTATGCCCTGGTATCGAGTGAAGAGAAAGGAGCGATCGCCCGTAAACTAGGAGCTGATTTCACCATCAACTACCATCAGCAGCCTGTTGAAGAGTTTGTGGCAGAACACACCAATGAGCAAGGATTTGACATAGTTTTCGACACAGTAGGAAATGACAATTTGCAAAACGCATTCAAAGCTGCAAAGCTGAATGGAACAGTGGTGTCAATTGTTTCTCTGTCTCAGCAAGACTTAACCCTGCTACATGCAAAAGGACTGACGCTGCATCTGGTCTTTATGTTGATTCCACTGTTGCATAGTGTGGGGCGATCGCGGCATAGAGAGATTCTGACCCAACTGGCTCAGTTAGTCGATGCCGGACAGGTACAACCGCTACTCGATAGTCAGGTGTTCAAGTTTTCTGAAGTAGCAGCAGCACACCAACGGGCTGAGTCGGGGCAGGCGATCGGGAAAGTGGTGTTACAACGAGAGTAATGGGTGTTTAGGATAATGCTCGTAAAGCGTGGATATGTTGATGCACAAGATATCGTTGTTGCTCTGCTGAAAACTGCTCAGGGCTGATCACAACTCCAGCGATGAATATGATCCGCAAAGGACAAGTGAATGGTATTGACAAAGGGGATATTGCATCTCAGGCCAGATTTATCGAAGCACTCTTGGGCGTAACTGCTTAAGACGATGACCTTAATAGGTATCGTTTGTCTTTAAAAAGTTTTTGCGATACAACCCAAAAAACAAAATCTGATTGTGGACTGCCGTTGATCACTGTAGAAAAGGGATTCTAGGTTGGGTGTTGGGCGACCCTAGTGCTGAAACATTCCGCCCGTTCTGGACGATCGTGGTGAGCTGGCCGTGCTCCTTCTATGTCACTGCTAGTTGGTCTGTTTATCCAGGATTTATTCCAGAGGGCGACCAGATGGCGAGCAAGACCTACATAACCCAAGTTAAAGGAGAAAATACACGCTTACGACACTATCTTGCTCGGTTACATCGCAAGACATTGTGCTATTCCAAATCCGTGGAGATGCTGCAGCACTCGATTCGGTTGTTACTGCACTACCTCCAATTTGGTGATGTACCTATCCCTCAGCGAATCATATTCCTATTCAGCAACGCCAGATTTTCTTGTGCATTAGGATAACGGGCAAAGCACTTTTCCTTAGGGGACAGCTGCACTATGCTGCTTCATCAATTGTTGTACTGCTTTTAGCAAATCCTGATGGACTGTAGTTGAACTTGCCATAATCAATCCTGGACGCTGGTAGTTGCAGCAGGTATGGAGCGGTGGCAGCGCAGTTCCCTCCAGCGTTGTGACTATTCCTCCCGCTTCTTGCACCAAAAATGCGAGTGCCGCACCGTCAATCCAGTTTCCGGCACGGGTGATTGCCCCTGAAAGTTCACCCGTCAGCAGTCCGTTGATCAAGGGAATTTGCGCGTCCTTGGAGTAATCCTGTGTTACGTCGATCGCCCTATAGCCTTCTAAATGGGGAGCAATTGCACCCATCGCAATGCCAAAAAAGACTGCTCGATCTGCGTCTCCAAGCATCAGGCGATCGCAGTTGTCGAGGTCTGTCTCTAAATTTCCTTTCCAGCAGCCTTTCCCTCGTACTGCATAGTGGTAAATGTTTTGTGCCGGAGTTACAGCGATGACCGCTTCGTATTCGTCCGCATTCAGAATGCTCAGAATAATCTGATAGTTTTGGTGTCCATCTAGATAAAAGCGCGTACCGTCGATTGGGTCAAGCGTTACCAGGTAATCCCCCATTTCACCTAGATCGATCGCCCGAAAATAGCGGGTGTTATAAGACCGCTCGTGCTCCTCACCGTAAAAGCGAATATTAGGAAATGTGCTTAGGATTGCGACTTCGATCAACGTTTGAATGGATAAATCTGCGTCACTTAGGGCAGCAGCCAGGAAGTTGTCACTGTCCTTTTTAGGATGCGCCACAATTTGTGACTGAATCTGACGGGCGTAGGCAGCCGCAACGCGCAAATGGGGCAGGAGCGTGGCAAGAATTGATCGCGGAGTGGGGGTAGGCAGCATGAGGGTTGAAAGGCTTTCAATAAGGAGGGAGCTTCAAGCACTATTTCGACTTTCGCTTTGAATGGGGCGGCGTGCGGTGTTCGCCAAAGTATTTTTCACTGCGGTAGCGCAACCACACTCGCAACTCCTGCGGGATCTTGTCCTTTTGCTCTTTTGTCAGCGTGTTGTATAGAGCCAAGGCCCGTTCTCGCTCTCCGCGACAGGCATGATTGTTATGGGCATCCCAATAACAACGGGCAACGCGAATGCGCCGACATACTTCCTTGATCAGCGCCTCTCCTTGAAGTGGCTGTTCCTGCTTTGCCATACTATGGTCCAAAACGTCCTTCAATCGATCCTAGCTCACTCGGTTACAGGGCAACTTCAACGGTCATTCCGGCTCTCCGTAGCCGTTCTGCTAGGACATCCCCTAACCCTGTTGCGGGTGTGAGAATCCCACCTCGGCTCTTACCGTCCGGTAGCTCATCGGTTTGCACTGCCAAGCTCAAAGCAGACTCGCAGACGAACTTGACTGTAGCACGATTGCCCGGATCACCTTGGTCCCGAATCAGTCCGCGTACCTTGCGCCCCTCTTGAGCAGTGCCAATCAGCTCACAGGAGAACCAGCCTTCGTTCATCGTTTGCTCTGAAGGTCCGCTGCCCGGCTGCGGCAGGATGGGCTGTACCAGTGACCTAGCTTGCGGCTGTTGCAGAATGCCTGTCAGGAGGGCAAGTCCCGCTGTTGCGCCGGTTGCCTTCAGCCATGCCAAAGGTTCCTCAAACTTGAGATACTCCTGATAGGTAAAATCAGCTCCGTAGGGTTGCTGCCACCCGGCATACAGGGCACTACTGCGGCGCACAATGCGAGTGTTGACCGGAGCCATGAAGAAGGGAGCGACCCAGGTGTTGAGGTCGGGATCAAATGCAGGAATCCGTGGGTCACGATTGCGCTGCGCAGCACTTCCCCCTTGGGGGAAACCGATCTGAGCTTGCGAAGGGGGAGGGCTTGGGTTCAGCAAGAAGGGGTTGCTCATTTGGGTAGTTCCGTGGGAGTCGTAAAGGTTGAAGGCAGATGCCAGCGTCCCTCCATTAAAGCCGCCCACCGCCTGAAAATAGGCGTTCACCCGCTGAGTGGACATCCCCAACTGCTGCATGGACCGAACAACCAGATAAGTTCCCAGGTCAGACGGAACCGAATCAAAGCCACAGCAGGGAATAATGCGCGTTCCATCAGCGGCAGCTTGAGCATGATAGCGATCGATCAAGCGTCTGACCCAGGGTGTTTCCCCTGTAATATCGACATAATGAGTTTTGAAGCGAACACAAGCATCCACGAGGGTATTGCCATAAAGGGCAAAAGGTCCGGCAGTAGTCAGTAACACTCGCGTCTGGGCAACAATTGCATCGATCGCCTGCTGATCCTGGCTATCAGCAACCAACACATCCACAGCTATTCCCACTTCCTCCCGAACCGCTTCTAGTTTTAGGCGGTTGCGTCCGGCAATTGCCCAGCGGACCTGTTGCGGATCAACACAGCGAGCAAAGTACTGCACCGTTTGTTTACCAACAAAACCACTGGCACCGTAGAGGACAATATCGTAGAAACGATCAGGCATGGCATTCACGTTCCTGATTACAGGACTACATTGGCAACTGTAGCTGAGTTGCCTGGCTTTCTTCGACCTGGGGTAGAAATTGAGGTTTCAGGTGGCGAAAGGTCAGGTTATAGCGGGGGGTGGAGCGGGGAATTGCTTGATGGAGCAGTTTAGTGTTAATTCGAATCACTAATCCATCAGTGAGATGGTGCTGTAGCTCGCCCTGCTCGTAATCGCGCTCAAAATACAGCGCTTCGCCCAGGTTGATCATGACCGCTATCCCTTCAAAGTGTCCGTGGTCGCGATGCCAGTGAATGGTTGTATCGCCGCCGCAGACCAGTAGACTGTGCCAGCCCGGCAGCAATCGCTCTCCCAGCGACCGAATGCGCTCTCCGGGGTCATCCGTCCGCAGCAATCTGGCACGTCCTTTGGCAATCGATTGCAAGTTTGAGGCAACGCCAAAGCATTTGACCGATCGGTTGGGAGCGTAGCGGCTCTGAATGGCAGTTGGCGACAGGGAAAGCGATTGCACCCACTCCCAGAGTTCGACTAGGTTTTCTCCGCTCATCCGTCCAATGATTTCCATCCTGCCGAACCTTCCCAGCCATCATTCTGTCTTCCAGGATAGAGGACTCTGAGGTCACGCAGTGTAGTACGCCAATCACGAGCGGCCGACTAAATTCGCCTATGATGAGTCTCTAGAATACCTGTCTCATTAGGCGATCACAATTCACATGGCAACTTATCTCATTACAGGTGCAAGTCGAGGTATCGGCTACGAATACTGCCGTCAACTACAAGCACGGGGAGAAGCAGTAATTGCAGTGTGTCGTACTGCCTCTCAGGAATTGCAGCAGCTTGGGGTACAGGTTGAGGATGGCATTGATATTACCTCCAATGATTCGATCACAAATTTACGAAATCGTCTGGGAGATACTGCGATCGATGTCTTAGTCAACAATGCAGGCATTCTCAAGCGGGTAACGCTGGAAGATTTAGACTTTGACAGCATTCGTGAACAGTTTGAGGTGAATGCTCTGGGTGCGCTACGGGTCACTCACACCTTGCTGCCCAACCTCAGAACAGGCTCCAAGATCGTGTTGATGACGAGCCGGATGGGGTCGATTGGCGACAATACCTCTGGCAGTTCTTACGGCTACCGGATGTCAAAAGTGGCACTGTCGATGGCGGGGAAGTCGTTAGCGCACGATCTGAAGCCCCGAGGAATTACTGTCGCGATTCTGCATCCGGGCTTGGTGCAAACGCGCATGACGAACTTTACGAAAGGTGGCATCACCCCAGAGGAATCGGTGCAAGGGTTACTGGCTCGCATCGATGAGTTGACCTTGGAGAATACAGGCACGTTCTGGCACGCCAACGGAGCAGTGTTGCCCTGGTAATTATGGAGCAGAACTGTACTAGACTCATCAGTAGGCCTGAAAGACAGGCACGATCGGGTTGAGATTGAGCTTGAGATTGAGCGACTCAAACCGCCTGAAACCTATCGCACCAAACCCAAATTGCGGCTCAAATGATTCGAGAGCTATAGGCGATGGAATTTCGATTTGAACTGGTGTTGGGCAATAGTGACTCCTCTTTTTTTCTACATAGAGTGACTGAAGAGTGACTAACAAGGCTTCCAGAACCAGGACTTACACCGGGTAGACAAAGCCGAGCAATGCTTCAGCGCACTTGCGACACTGCCTTTTCGAAGCGCAAAAAGGCAATCGGCTCGGAGACTCAACTTTTGCCGGATGCTAGTCCTTGCATTGTGCGAGACCGTTAAGTAACGTCCACGATAGCCTCCTTCGCCTCACGATAAAGGTCAGCATCTATGTTGAATCAATCGTCTTCTGCCAATTTTACTCAGTCCTCGTTCTTCGCCTCGTCCGCTCCATCGCTATCAAAACCTCTACGCGATAGCAACAATTCATTCAATACTGCTAAGTTTTTGGGCAGGATCAAAGCTAATGCCTCTTCAGCCAGAGTTCGCTTTAGCGGCATACTCGATCGCAGCGATCAAGTGGATTTTTTTAGAGTCGATGTTGCGCCAGGTGCCTCATTCTCGACTGCAACTACCAGTGGTAGGGTCGAAGGGGGCAGGATCAGAATTAATTCCTACTATTCCCTGCCTGGACAGTCTCCTGTCAAATATTTATCAGTCGTCTTTCGCCCTGACTCCTACTCCCAGGAAGCAAGCGTTCCTTTGTTTAATAACTTTGACTCCACGGTTCAGGTTTATGCCGAGGTTCAAAGTTTGAGCAGGAATAGAACTATCAGGTATAGTGCTCGATCTCTATTTAGATAAGTACTGATTAGATAAGTACTGAAATCTGCTGCCAGAAGGTGGCGATGCTCCTGCTAGTGCGGTTGGTGCAGGTTGGAAAACAAGTGAGCTGCGTCGCACAAGTGTGCGGATTGTCCAAACAACAGGCATTTCAGGCAGTCGATCGTACCTTTGACCGTTACAATCTGGCAACTGAAGTTAAGCAGTGCTATCCATTTCAAATTTCAGGTGGCATGGCACGGCGCGTACTCGTATCTACCGCTGTTGTCAGCCAGGCTGATTTGTTGATTGCCGATGAACCCACTTCTAGACTACATCCTGATGTTATTAAGGAAACCCTGAACCACCTGCGAGAACTGGCAGATGAAGGCAAGGGAGTTATCCTGATTACCCACGATATTGAAGCAGCATTGCAAGTGGCGGATCAGGTTGCCGTTTTCTATGCTGGGACAACCGTTGAAATTACCGCAGCAACCGACTTTTCCAATGGCACTATTCGCCATCCCTATACCAGGCTTTGTGGCGATCGCTCCCTCAAAATGAGTTCATTCCTGTCCCTGGTTGCCAACCGAGTCCCGATGCATTACCCAACGGGTGTTTATTTAGCGATCGCTGTCCTTGGGTGACAGAGGTGTGTCAGGTTGAGCGTCCTTCATTTCGGCAGGTGCACGGTGCGCCAGTCAGATGTATTCATGCGGAGGAACACCATGTTAGTCGGTAAGCAGCTTAGGTTTCGCTATAGTCCCAGACATCCCTAGATTCCGCGCGATTTTAGTTTGGTGATTGCGCCCGGTGAAAGGGTTGGGCTGATGGGTCCCTCTGGCTTTGGCAAAACAACACTGGGAAAACTGTTGGCAGGCTATCTCACACCCACCGCTGGAACCGTAACAGTGAACAGTCAACTATTACCTCTACGGGGCTACTCCCCAGTACAGCTAATCTTTCAAAACCCAGAATTAGCAGTCAATCCACGCTGGCGTGTTCGTCAGATTCTCCAGGAAGGACACCTGCCGGCACCTGAGTTATTGGATAGATTAGGAATCCATAAAAACTGGCTCGATCGCTATCCTCATGAGTTGAGTGGGGGTGAGCTTCAACGCATTGCCGTTGCCCGAGTTCTCAACCCAGCCACTCATTACTTAATTGCCGATGAAATGACTGCCATGCTGGATGCCAATACCCAGGCACTCATCTGGCAAGCTGTTCTCTCTTATACGCGCACTCACGAGATTGGATTATTGGTGATCAGCCATGAATTCGCCTTGCTGAAACGATTGTGTGATCGCATCATTGATGTGGCTGACTATCACACAGATCAATCCAGTGAGATATCAACCCTGGCACGTTACTAAACAAGTGCTCAAGAGCTATGAACGATCGCCAACTGGGTCAGCAACGTACGTGAAATCGGGTTCAGAGTTCCAAGGACCGCGATCATCCTGATCATTCTGTCCATTGGTTGACAGGTTGTAGTAAAGAGCCACAGTTTCATCGGGCTGAACATTGCCAAACATCGGATCAGTCAATTTGCCCAAAGAATCCAACGCCTTCATGAACATTTGAGTGTGAGAGATTTCACGGGTTAGTAGGTGAACCAGTGTCTTTTCAGTGTCTTTATCGGGTGCAAGCTTGATCAAGGATTCGTAAGTTTGGCGTGCTCCTGCTTCAGCGGCAATATTAGCTCGTAAATCACGCACGACATCGCCGCCTTCATTCAAATAGTTCGCTGTCCAGGCATTGCCCTGGCTATCTAGAAAGTGGGGACCCATACCCCGTACTGCGAACAATGAACTCTTGTAAGCATCCGTTTGGTCAACGTTTTTGGTATGCGCTTCGATCAGCTTGCCAACCATCTCTAAATGTCCGAACTCCTCCAACGCAATGTCTTGCAACATATCCCGGATGCCAGCATCTTCCACATGAAACGACTGCACCCAATACTGCAATGCGGCAGACAGCTCACCCGTTGCACCACCAAACTGCTCTAACAAAAGTTGAGCAAACCGAGGATTTGCCTCACCAATTTTTACAGCATGAATTGGCTCTTTTTTATGAAAAAACATAGATAAATCCCTTGTAATTGAGTAATGGTCTTAAACGCTTTGTACCATGCCCTTCTATCTGCGCTATCTTTTAGCTTTTATCCCTCATCCTTTAGAGCGAAGTTTTTTCAGGCGATCGCTAAGCGGACTGAGTGAGGCAAGCAATCACTTGAATCAATCTCTCTGGTTCGATTGGTTTCGAGACATGCTGTTGAAATCCAGCTTGCAGGGCTTGTTGCTGGTTGAAGTCGCCTGTGTAGGCAGTGACTGCAATCGCCCGAACTTGTCCGCCTTGCTCTGATGGCAGTGCTTTCACCTGTTGCAACAGCATATAGCCATCCCTATCTGGCATCCCAATGTCACTCAGCAGCACTATTGGCTTAGCTTGAATGAGCATAGTTAGTGCTTCATTAGCGGTCGTTGTGGTAAGTACAGTTGCATCCGCTTGCTACAACACAAACGCCACAAACTCTCGTGAATCTGCTTCATCATCGACGACCCAGACTTGAATCCCATTCAAGTCATAAGATGGCTCTGACGATCGACTATTGTGATCGGCGATCGCCTGAATAGGTATGAGTGGCAGCCTGACGGTAAAAGTTGTGCCCCTTCCGATTCCCAGGACTTTCGACTGCGACCGTTCCTCCATGCAATTCGACTAAATGCCGTACGATCGCCAGTCCTAATCCCAGTCCACCAATCTGCATCTTTAAGAGAGTGCTGTCTAGATTGCACTTGCTACAGGAGGGTGAGCTGTTCCGCTTGAGACTTGGAAGGGGATTTTCGTGCACCTGATGGTTTAGAAGGACGAGCGGCTCCAACAAACCAAGTTCGCAACATTTGCGCTTGGCTCTCGTCCAGTTCAGCTAAATTAAGCGCCGTTGGAAACAAGGCTCGATCGGCTAATCCTGCCCAACTCACGTCACACTGAACCCGATCGCTGCCAAACGGAAGGAAGCTTTCTGGCAAAGGCGCAAGGTAAGGCACAAGGTTACCCTGTTGAATTAACTCCTGCCGTTGCCGATCGAGTTGCTGTACTCGTTTTGCTCTGGCTTGCCTATAGTCGAGAATCGGTGCAGGATACCCCTTTGTTGACGGTGGAGTTCCAAGCTGTTGCGGCGAGAGATGCCGCAGTTCGGGTACCCAGCGTTTAATAAACTGTCCTTGGGGGTCAAATCGATCGACTGCGGCTTGCCCTGGGTTGTAGATGCGCGTCCAGGACTGGTCAATTGCGGCTGTAATCCCGGCTTGCATGGCCCACTGATAATGGTCGATCGGGCAATCCCCATCAATGAGATGCCGCATGAAGTGCAGCGCCCCATAGCGCCAGTCCATCCCCAACAGGTTACTCAAGAAGCTGGCATAACAGGCACGGGTGCGAAAGTTAAAGGCCTGCCAACCTCCAGTTGCAATTAAACAACGAGCGGCTGCATCAATAATCGGAAATCCAGTCTGTCCCTGTTGCCAGGCTTGGTACAGGTCTTCATCGAACTCAAAGCCTTCTTCATCAAAATGACGATAGAGGGATCGCACTTCGAGTTGCGGCAGGTAGCGAAAGCGTTGGGCAAAACCACTGTTCCATCTCAGGCGAGCAATAAACTGCTTACGGCTGCGCTGCACTCGCTCATCGAGCACGGTCTTGAGGGTTTGGGCAGCGTGATAGCACTGTCGCAATGAGATGACACCGAATTTGATGTGAGGACTTAATCCACTGGTGGCAGCAGCACTGGGATAGGACAACTGCCAATAGTAGCGCTGCGTTTTCTCCTCCAGGAAGCGATCGAGCAGTTGGTAAGCAGCCTGGGTTCCAGCCGGAGGCAGGGGCTTGCCATCATCGTGGAGCTTGAGGTCAGCCAGCGTGGGTAACGATGTACTCAACACCTCTGACGGGACTTCGATTCGTTGGGGAGTTGGGACGATCGCCTCACGCATCTGGTCGTACCACAACTGACGATACTGCCTCGTTGTCATGAGGTCAGGAGTTGTACCGGATGGCTCAAACCAGCGAATCTTAAGATCTTGCTCTGTGAGAATGCGATTGAGTCGAGCATCCCGGACCCGACCATACAATCGCTCGAAGTCAAGATGAGCATAGATGCCATCAGCTTTCGTCTCCCGAATCAGTTGCGGCAAGACGGTGAGCGGATCACCCAAGCGGAGGATCAGGCGTCCCCCGCGCTCCTGCAAGTCAGCATCCAGCGATTGCAGTGACTTCAACAGAAAGGCAACGCGAGCAGGGGCGGTTTCAGGATGGTGCAATAGGGCAGGATCAAAGACAAAGACGGGAACAACCGCTCCTCGACGTGCCGCTCGATCGAGGGGAGCATGGTCAGAGATGCGGAGGTCACGGCGGAACCAGACGATCGTGCAGTTGCTCACAACCCTTCCTTGAAGTACGCTTGCTCTAGCCTAGCAAAGAAACTTTGAGCGCTGGGCAGTGGCAGTTCAGTCCACCAATGCAGAGCAGTCTGTTAATCAAAGCCTTCAAGAATTTGTGCAAAGCTAAGCAAGCTTTTCTGGATACGCATCGAGTGGGGGAAGAGGGCGATCGGATGCTGCAGCAAAGATTGTTGTTTCTAGGGCGGCGCGGCTCTAAAGCAGAACACCTGACACGATCGCGGGCGGATGAGATTTTAGGGGAAGCTTGCGATCGAGTGGGGCTAGAGGGAGTTTTGACGCACTCGTTTCAACGTACCTATGTTACAAAGCTGCGCGATAAGGGGTATTCGCCTGCTTAGATTCAGAAGCTGACGGGGCATCGACGGTGGGAGAATTTGATGCACTATTTCGATCGGGTTTAATTGCTGCTTGAATGACCCAAATGAAGGCGGAGCGGAAGTGAAAATCCTCTTCTATAGATTCTTAAAACTCCTCAATCCGTTCTCTAGACTTTTTCTATAGCATCACAGCGTAATCAATTAGTCATTTCCCAGCAGCGTCGTATCCTTGCAATTGCAATCGGTACATTTACAGTTGCCTACACGCTAGGCGTGGTTCTTGGATTTATTCCAGAGTCTCAGCAACTGAATGCAACCAATCGAGCAATCCTTGCTTTTTCGTTCATCAGTGCAGAGGCGGAGGATGACGTTGAAATGCAAGACAGCGAACAGGGAACGTAACCCTACAACAAAAACCTCAGTGCCGAACTGAGGCTTATCGATAGGGAAAATCCAAACGAGATGAAACTTTAATTAGCTCACTGCAAAGGCAGTCAAGAGGGTGAGAGTCACGACGAGAACCGCAATCGCCCCTTGCAGCGCATATTGACGAGCCTGCTCTGGAGAGGGGAAGTGTGCATAGTAGAGGGTGGGTTCAACGGCGTAGTTGTTAGCTAAACCTTCTCGATCGATCGTTGCCCCATTCAATGCCGGACGACGGAGGAAGTTACGTCCTTCGCGGCGCATCCGGGAACGAACTTCAGTGGGGGTCAATTCAGTCCCATTGCTGACCCCTGCTTTGAGGGACAGCCCTTGGGTTGTTCCTAATTCACGAGCGATGGAGACGAAATCAAGGGCGGAGTCAGCAGTGTAAGTCATGGCGCTCTTTTCTGTAAACTTGTGCAACAAAAATATAACACTTTGTTAAAAATATTTGCAAATACATTTTGCTTATGGTACTTATTCTGCCTCTATAGGAGGAACTGTCCGATCGTACTATCACCAGGGGGAGAGGGGCGATCAGAGTCCGTTGACATAGAAGCTGCCAATTCGTCCCTCCCCCACCGCCGTCCCGCTTCCACCTAGCTCTGGCACACCTCAAAAAGAAGGATTCGATCGAGTTCCTGTTCTATTTCAAAAGGAAGGTTTTCTCGTGGATTTAGAGGCGCTAGACTGCCTTGATTAGGGTGAATGAAATGATCAAGTAGTTCAGGAGCATTGTCATGGGTCTCAAACATTTGCCCTGGCTAGGTGGATTTTTGTTGCTTTTAACCGGCTGCGCGATCGCTTCCGCCACTGAATCGCTATCCTTCAGCTCTTCGGAAACAACATTCCCCTCCCAAACAGTTGCACAGTCAACCCCTTCAGCAGATACAACTTCTAGCAGCGCTCATCTTTTATTGGGTAACCCGAGTGATGCAAAGGCTGATGTTGCCAGCCCTGAAAATTACCTCATGATTAAGCCTGAATATGCCTTATCCTACAGTCGTAGCAAAGGCATTCCCAATTGGGTGAGTTGGCAACTGAGTCAGGCGTGGCAAGGCGACGCTCCACGGCAAAACAATTTTCGCTCAGATACAACTCTTCCAACGGGTTGGTATCGAGTGACAACGACAAACTATACCTATAGCGGGTTCGATCGTGGACATATGACGGCGTCAGAAGATCGAACTGCGATCATTGAGGTAAACTCTGCAACTTTTTTGATGACCAACATCCTGCCCCAATCCCCAGACAATAATCGTGGTCCCTGGGCGGTTTTGGAAGAGTATTGCCGAACCTTAGTTAAACAGGGTAATGATCTCTACATCATTGCCGGAGGAAGTGGCATCGGGGGTATCGGGGAGAACGGTTCCATGTCAACCTTGGCATCTGGCAGGATTACTGTCCCTGCTAACACTTGGAAAGTCGTAGTTGTTCTTCCAGCAGGGGGCGGGATTGGGGGAATCAATAACAATACGCGAGTGATTGCTGTCAACATGCCGAACAGCCAGGGAATCAGAACGACAGATTGGCGCAGCTTTAGAACGTCGGTTGACCAGATTGAAGCCACAACTGGCTACAACTTCTTGAGCAATGTATCGGAAGCTTTGCAAGAGACGCTTGAATCCAAAGTCGATACGCAATAGCTCTAAGTCTCAATGACCTTGGTGGATATGCCTACCAGGTCGTTGGCGTGCTGACCCACAATATAAACATCAATCTCAATGTGACCAACTCGATACACCTTTATGTTGGTCAGGTTACTGGCGAGCGTATTCTCCAGAGTTTTGAAGCGATCTGCAATCTCTTGTTCTTCCGAGCCAAACCATCCCGAGGTCGGTCTAAAGAATTCAGACAACTCCATCACTTGAACTGAGGCATCTGCCGGATGTCCTGTTTGCTGAGCGACCTGTTCGGGAGTAAGACCGTCACTGGCTTGTCCTTCCCAGATAAACACCTCAAATGATGACTCTGACTCGCTTAAATACACCAAGCCTTGAGAAGCTTCTTTTAATTGAATCAAGAGGTTTGTACTGGTCTCAGTGTCGCTCATACTTCACCCTAACGCTTTGAAATCGACTATAGAATCCGTTTGAGATCTATGCACTTGCTAACCGCTTGAGCATTAATCGGATAAAACATAGGTTAAGCTTTGCTCTGGCATGGTCAAGCGTTCGCTCAAAATTCTTAACCAAACTCTTGCACCGCTCCATCCAGGCATTCGACCGCTTCACGATCCACCGAGTTGCTACAGGGACAAAGCCCGTTTTCCCTTGTGCTGCCTTCTCCGCTTTCGTCGGCTTTGGGGCGAGTTCAAAGCGAATCTTGGTCATAATCTGGGGGTAGAGTTGCTGCAAGGCAGCGATAAGCTTGTCCGGGTGATATCCGTGGTCTAGCAGAATTGTAATCTTGGGGATATTAACTGGCTTGGTGCGAAAGTAATCTAAGTTGCAACTGAGCAGTTCAATCAACCCTTGATCATCTGAAACATTTGCCCTAGTGCAATGGGTGAAGAAGGGAAACCCCAATGTATCAATGGCTAGATGGCGTTTGATGCCGTTAGTGCATTTGTAGTGACAAAAGCCTTTGGATGCCATACTCGCGTTGCAAGTGTTTTTGACCGCTTGTGAGTCAATGATGAGCAGACGGGTCCATTTCGGTTTTTTTTACGTTGGCTCGAACTTGTTGATGTAACGTTGCCAAGATGCAGTCAAGGACACCTTCAGAGCGCCATTGAATGCAAGTGCCAGAAGACCGTGGAATAAGGCGGCAGGTCTTTGGGCAAGTCACACCAATTGCAGCCGTTTTTGAGTTGATAGAAGATACCGTCTAAAATTTGTCGTTTTGTCCACTTGGGCGGTCGAGTTTGCTTCTTTTGGGGCAGCAACGGTTCAATGAGTTCCCATTCTTTGTCGGTTAAGCTGCTGGAGTATGGTATTTATGTTTGAGGTTAACCCATCTCAAAAGGATCCCAAATAGGTTCTATAGGCTGTAGCGATCGCTATTAAGGCTTCACACCGAGTCATCAAGCCACCCGCAACTAGGGCAATCCCCGTGATATTGATCTGGCTGATCTGGGACGATCGGGATCTCACATGTAAGACACCCCTGAAACCCTGAAAGAGCTAACCCTATGCTAGTTCAGGTTTAGAAACCAATAAAAAATGAGCCTTTGAGAATGCTTTGCAAGGGTTAGCTTTTATCCTGTCGAAATCCCTGAAACATTTTTTCTGAGGGTGGAAGATGCAGCGATATCACACCTTTCACTCTCAAAGCAACAGATTTCCATGCGGGATAATTTTACGGCTTATCTTTTCATTCTCGACCCATCGCTTTTTCAATCTTCCTGATTTGAGTATCAACATCTCCATCTTGCTTGAATGCTTGCCAAGCTTCAGCAATCAAAGCGTCGAGCGATCGTAAGTCACCGGGAGCTAAGTAGTCAAAGTCACCAACATCGTAAGCTTGAGCGATCGAGGCGAGATATTCTTGTTGTTGTTCTCGTGTAGTCATAAATAAACCTTATAAAAAACAAGGATCTTTATCCTTTGAGTTTATTTATACCTGATTCCATCTGGATCACACATCCTCCAATTCTGTGAGATTTCAACGTTGGCAGGGTAGACCTATTTAGGGCAACAAGCCTTATATCGAGTCATTCACCTATCCACAACGGGAGCAATCCCAATGAGGTTGAGCAGGCTCACCGATCGATCAAGCGAATTGTGAAGCCGATGATGGGATTGAACGTCTTCAATCCGGCAAGAAGAACGTTGAGTGGAATTGAAGCGATGAATATGATTTGCAAAGGACAAGTGAATGGTATTGACAAAGGGGATATTGCATCTCAGGTTAGATTTAATGATGGCAACCGTATGCCCCTGTTCTAGCAATTGCTGGGCTAAACCCCACCCCATCATCCCTGCACCACCGATGATCCCGTTCATCGTTAAACCATTAAAGAATGAATATTACAGATTACTATAGGCGTTTCAACTACCGAAGGTTGCGGATTAATGGAGCGTGAAAACCCAGTGAATCAGTTCCTTTCAACCACTAGTAATCTCAACATTGTGATCAATGATTTGATTTATCATGACAACAATTTTTTCACTATTGGTCTTTGTTTTATCGGGTCTGTGTGAGATTGGGGGCGGCTACCTGATTTGGTTATGGCTACGTGAAGGAAAAAGCATCTGGTTAGCAATGGTTGGCGCTATTTTGCTGACAACCTACGGATTTGTTGCAACGCTTCAACCCGCGAATTTTGGACGAGCCTATGCCGCTTATGGCGGTATCTTTATCATGCTGTCAATCCTTTGGGGATGGCGAATCGATAATGTTGCTCCCGATCGCTTGGATTGGGTTGGAGCGACCATTATCCTAGTGGGTGTCCTGATCATGATGTACGCTCCAAGAGTTTAAGACAGAAGATGGAAGAGTCACTAGGAGGGTAGTTTGAGGGGTAGTTCAACTTGAAACGTTGAACCTTGACCGATGACGCTCTTTACATGAAGATGCCCACTGTGAGCCTGAACAATCTGTTGAGCGATCGCTAACCCCAGTCCAGAGCCACCGCTGTCGACCGATCGCGCCGTATCAACCCGGTAAAAGCGATCGAAGATATAGGGTAAGTCCACTTCTGGAATTCCGATTCCGGTATCAATGACTTGAATCACGGCCCAACCTGGATGGGGAACAAGTCGCAACCGCACTGACCCACCTGTAGAAGTGTATTTACAAGCATTACTGAGCAAGTTTTCAATCACCTGCCTCAACAAATCAGGATCAGCCCAGACCTTAATCGCTTGTTCTGGCTGCTCATATTCAAGTTGAATGTCTTGTGCTTCTGCCAGTACCCGAAATTGGGGAACGATTTCCGCTAGAAATTGATTGAGGGTGAGCAGTTTGAACGACTCAGGCGCGAGCTTTCCCTGATGACGCGCTAGGAGCAACAGATTATTCACCAGAGAACCCATTGATTTAGCACTATCTACGATATTTTCTAGGGATGGCTGGAACCGGGAATCATCTGATGCAAGCATCAACCCTACCTGAGCATTGGTCAAGATGGCAGAAAGGGGCGATCGCAACTCGTGGGAGGCATCGGCTGTAAAGCGTTGAAGCTGTTGATAAGACTGCCGAATGGGCTGCATGGCAATTCCACTCAATAGCCAACCCGCTAAGCCAATCAACCCCAATGCGATCGGCACTGCCAGGGTTAGTGCAATCTGAAGCTCTTGCAACTGATTGTGGGTTTCTGTTAGGGGCGTTGCAACCTGAAGGTAGCCCAGCGTCCCTGTTCGCCCCTCAACAGGTAGCGTAATCTGGCGCAACCAGCGATGCTGCAACAAGGGATCAGCCGGTTGAATCGTTTGATAACCCGGAGAAGTATTGAGCTGATTGGCAGGGGCAGCCCCAAAGAAACGAACCAAGCGTCCTTGGGCGTTGTACCAACGCACATAGATCAAATCCTCAGCCAGTGGGTGAGAACCACTCCCTAGTAGAGGAACATTGGTTAAATCGACCGCAGTTTGATTCTGGCGAACATCGTAATGAACGCTCGCCGCCATAATCCGGGTTTTGTCGAGCAGCAAGCGATCGAGTGCCTCTCGTTTGTCTTTCGCCTCAATCTGGTAAATGACTCCTGCAAACAACACAAGAATACTACCCATTGAGAGGGTAAACCAGCGGGCTAGATTGCGACGACTCTGATTAAACACATTCTGCTGTGAATAGGATGGTGATTCCGATAAAAATTAATTCTCCGGAGGAGACAGCCGATACCCCATTCCATAAATACTCTCAACCCAATCACTGGCTTCTACAGACTGTAAGCGTTGACGAAGTTTACGAACTAAAACGGTAATCGCATTGCTATCAGGCTCTGTCCCCCATTCCCATACGGCTTGCTCAATCTGGTTGCGGCTCAAGATCTGGCGAGGGTGACGCATAAAGTGTTCTAGCAATTGAAACTCACGGCTGGAGAGGGTGATAGATTTACCCTGTCTTTCTACAGTTAGCGAATCAAGATGGAGGTACAGATCTTCTAAATTCAGCGTGTCTCCAACCCATAAGGGAGATCGCCGCCTCAACGCCCGCACGCGTGCCATAAACTCAATTAAGTCAATGGGCTTTACTAAGTAGTCATCGGCTCCTGCATCTAACCCGGTCACTTTTTCAGAAGTTGTATCTCTTGCCGTAATCATCAAAACGGGAGCCGTTTTTCCCAGGGCACGATAATGCTGACAAAGATTTACCCCGCTGACATGGGGCAACATCCAGTCCAGAACCAAAAGATCATAGTCCTTCTCAGATAAAAGCCACTGAGCCGTTTTTCCGTCTTTGATACCATCTACGCTATGCCCTGCTTGAGACAAAGCAATCTGGAGTGGAAGTAGTTGTTTCGGGTCGTCCTCTACTAGCAATATTTTCATTTTTCCGCCCAGCCTTTCGATGGCTTGCAGTTCTAGCATTGAGTTCTGAGATGAGATTACACATCTCCTTAAAGCTAGATTTTAAGTAGCAGAAGGCTGTATTACAGTCAGGGAAAACGCTATTGAGGAGCATCGATCGAGGGTGATCAAACGCTGGTTACAGGCATCAGGTGCAGAATTTTGGTTGCCCCTCCCAGTGGTAGCAATAGCATTCTGGCTTGGCTCCAGCATTTTGACGGCTCAAGAATTGCAGCAATCTCAGCCAACTGCAACGAAGCTTCAGGCAGATACTCAGCTTAAAGCAGTTGTGTCTGTGAATATCCTGCTGATCAATGCCGTCATTAACCGAAACCAGAATATTACTCAGGTGAAGGTCGAAACAGCCGATTCGGTTTTGAAACGGATGGAATTAGAACTTGTCACAACAGACCCTAGCCAAATTGAAGCAGCGATCGCCAATGAGCTTCAGTTGTCGCGTCAAGATGTGCGCCAGCTAGTCCGTTACGAGATCATTGAGTAAATCTACTTCTGCCTCAATAAAGGATTTTAGGGCTTGTCGCTGTAGACCGTGTTCTCAAACGGCGTAGACCATTCAAATCTAGATAGCTGAACCCAACCTTAGAGAAAAAGGGCAGTACACAAAACAGCAATGTCTCAATTGTTTGGTTGACCCAGCCCAAACCAGAAGGACCAATTAACCAGGCGATCGGGTAGCTAATCCAAAATACCGTGAAATAGGCAACGAGCTTTGTATAAAGGGTGGAAAACTCCATCCCCTGACCCCGAGTCTTTGCCCGCAACGGCACCCAAATTCCCCAAAGAACCACGAGAAACGCAACAACACCGCAGGTATACCAAACAAAGCGTGTTTCATCTGTGGTAGATAAATCTGCGATTAGCCCGCTCCCAATCACAATCACTTGCGTTCCCATCAGCCCAGCAATCAGAGTCCAATCTTTGGCAATGTGATGCATCGCTGTCCACGATAACGACAGCAGCAGTAGGGGAGTGGTTACGAACCAATCGATGTAGCGGGCATAGTGCGTGATTTGTCCTGCTATCTCAACTTTTCCCTGCCCCATTGCCATTGCCATGTAGGCGAGTCCCGACCAGATGGGAATAAAGGTCGCAACTAAATACTCATATTTGGGCACCCCGCATGGATTGCGACTGAGAGCCATGAAATAAAGTGCCCCGATCACCATCGCGGTGACATAGACCCAGTGAAATATTGCTTGCCAGTCCATACGCTACTCCAATTCGCTTGCCTCTTACTTTGAAAGCCAAATGTGATCGAAAAGTGAGTGGTTAGAATCGAGTGATCATATTTAGTTCACTTTTCTCATCGACGCTAGAGGTAATGAGAAACAGTCTTGGGGCTGTGTGATTACCGAGTTCGAGTAGAGAAAACACAATGGTTGAAACACTGGCGAAACATCCAACACAGGATCAATGGCACCATCTGTCGGTGAAAGAGGTTGTTCAATCTTTAGAAACTGACCCTGATACAGGTCTTTCCACTCAGGAAGCAAAGGAACGGCGCGATCGCTTTGGTGCTAACGAACTGACTGCCCAGAAAAGCCAGAGTGCCTGGGTTCGTTTTCTCCAGCAATTCAACCAACCGTTGCTCTACATACTTCTAGCAGCAGGCATCGTCACCGCTTTTCTGCACGAATGGATTGATGCTGGAGTGATCTTCGGAGTCACGATCATCAATGCCGTGATTGGCTTTATCCAGGAGTCAAAAGCTGAGAATGCGATCGCCGCTCTCGCAGAATCCGTCACAACGGAAGCAACCATCCTGCGGGATGGACAAAAACAGGTCATTTCTTCCAGTGAACTGGTGCCGGGAGATTTGGTGCTGCTGGCATCAGGGGATAAAGTCCCGGCAGATTTGCGTTTGATTAAAGTTTTTGACCTCCAAATCGATGAGTCAGGCTTAACCGGAGAGTCTGTTCCTGTTGAGAAAAGCCTCACCCCACTGCCGCCAGACACTCCTCTGGCAGAACAGGCAAACATGGCTTACACCGGAAGCTTAGTCACTTTTGGACGGGGGCAGGGATTGGTTGTCGCCATTGGTGACAAGACTGAAACTGGGCATTTGTCCCAGATGATGCAGCAGAGCCACAGCCTGGAAACCCCTTTAACCCGAAAAATCGATCGATTTAGCAAAACCCTGCTATACGTCGTTCTGGCTCTGGCAACATTAACCTTTGCGGTGGGAGTCGCCCAAGGTTTCTCCTGGGTTGAGGTCTTTAAAGCAGCCGTTGCGCTCGCCGTGAGTGCCATTCCTGAGGGTTTACCCGCAATCCTGACAGTAACCCTGGCGATCGGGGTTTCCCAGATGGCAAAACATCATGCCATCATTCGCAAACTGCCAGCCGTTGAAACTTTGGGCAGTACCACCGTCATTTGTTCCGACAAAACCGGAACGCTCACCGAAAATCAGATGACGGTGCAGGAAATTTATGCCGGAGGGAAACTTTATCAGGTCAGTGGTGGCGGTTACGCGCCAGAGGGAGAGATCACACTCAAAGGACAGCCCATTGATTTAGCAGAAACGCCTGCTCTCTCTCAATGCCTGCAAGCAGGGCTACTATGCAACGACGCCCAAATTAAAGAGCAAGAGGGCAACTGGACAGTGGTGGGTAGCCCAACCGAGGGAGCCTTGGTAACGGCGGCTCGTAAGGCAGAGCTAATCCCAGAATCCCTGGCAGAAACCTTGCCGCGCAGGGCTACCCTATCGTTTGAATCTCAATTTCAGTACATGGCGACCTTACACAATCGGGCTTCCGAGCAGTTGATTTACGTCAAGGGTTCCATTGAGGCGATCCTCAAACGGTGTTACCAAATGGTCGATGCTGCGGGAAATTCAACCGCCCTTGATGCAACTGCAATCGAACAAATGGTCGATCGCCTGGCAAACCAGGGGTTAAGAGTGCTGGCTTTGGCAAAGAAAACTGCTGTCCGATCCAAATCCTCCCTTGAACATTCCGACATTGAGCGAAACCTGGTCTTCCTCGGACTTCAAGGCATGATTGATCCACCTCGCTCAGAAGCGATTCAAGCCATTCGCTCCTGCCAGTCTGCCGGAATCCAGGTGAAGATGATCACGGGCGACCATGCCAAAACAGCTGCTGCAATTGCTCAGCGCATGGGAATCAATCAAACACCGGATGCACCCATCTTCACCGGACGAGAACTAGCGGATATGAGCGAGATGGAACTGGCAAACGCTGTTGAACAAAGCAATGTGTTTGCCAGGGTTGCCCCGGAACAAAAGCTCCGCCTGGTCAAAGCACTTCAGTCAAAAGGTGAAATTGTCGCCATGACCGGGGATGGCGTGAATGATGCGCCCGCTCTGAAACAGGCAGACATCGGAACTGCGATGGGAATTACCGGAACCGAAGTCTCGAAAGAAGCGGCAGATATGATCCTGACGAATGATAACTTCGCCTCCATTGAACGAGCCGTAGAAGAGGGGCGCACCGTTTATAAGAATTTGCTGCGGGCGATCGCCTTCATCCTACCGGTCAACGGGGGCGAATCGATGACGATTTTAATCGCGGTATTTTTAGCAAGCCCCCTGCCCATTCTTCCGGTGCAAATCCTCTGGCTGAACATGGTGGGTTCGATCGCGCTATCTGTGCCACTGGCATTCGAGCCCCCCTCCCCCGACGTGATGCAAAACCCGCCTCGCCCAACGAATGAACCGTTACTCTCTCGTCGTCTGATTACCCGCATTCTGGCAGTTTCTGTATTCAACTGGATTGTTATTTTTGGCACCTTTGAATGGATCATTCGGACAACGGGCAACGAAGCCCTGGCGCGGACAATGGCAATTCAGGCATTGGTAGCAGCCGAAGCGTTTTACCTCTTAAGCATCAGCCGATTTGTCCCAGCTATCATTGCCAAAATGCGTGGTCGAACAGAATCCTTTGGTTATGCAGTCCTATTTGGCATTGGCGCAGCATTCCTATTTCAAACGCTGTTTAGCCAATGGAACGTAATGAATCAACTATTTGACACAGCAACGTTGAATTTAAGTCAGGCTCTCCTGTGCATTGCGATCGGCTTACCCATGATTGGTTTAGCCACACTGCTAAGGCGATTCGCTCCCCTCAAGTAGTTGCCCCAAGAGAGACAGCAACGGGTTTCCGATACTCCCCTGACATTAGAAAAATTACGACTGAACCCTTATCGATTGAATAAATCATGAAGACTAACAACCTCAAACAAGCAATTGGTGTTTTTCCAAATCAGGAAAAAGCAGAACAAGCACTGCTTGAGCTACAAAGCGTCAATTTTCCAATGCACCAAATCTCCGTAGTGACCAAAAATTTAAACGCGACCAAGAATTTAGTAGACAAAGCAAATCAGCTATCCATCACTCGTATAGAGGGGACAAAAGCAGGAGCCATACTAGGAAGTGTAGGAGTTGGATTAACGACACTAACAATTGGATTAGGAGTTTTATTAGTTCCTGGAGTAGGTCCAGCACTCGCACTTGATAGCATCCTGACAGCATTTTTAGGCAGCAGTGTTGCCTCTGCCGCAGGTGGGTTATACGGCGCATTTTTGGGATGCTTAGACCCTGAAAAGCAGGTCAAACTCTACAAAGAACAAGTTAAGCAGGGAGATTGTTTAGTCATCATAAAGGCAACAGAAACCCAAATTCTTTCTGTTGAACCAGTTCTTCGCCGTTGTAGCGTTCGATCGTGGCAGGTCTATGACCTTCCCTAAAAAAATAAAAGCCGTGTATTTTCTCCTTCAACTCGGGTCATGTAGGTCTTGCTCACCATCGGGGCTCCCTTTGGAATAAATCCTGGATAAACAGACCAACCAGCAGTGACATAGAAGGAGCACGGCTAACTTACCACGATCATCCAGAACGGTCGGAATGTCTCAGCACTAGGGTCGCCCAACACCCACCCTAGAATCCCTTTTCTACAGTGGTCAACGGCAGTCCACAACCAGATTTTGTTTTTTTAGCCAACAAAGGCCTCCAGTGCATCCAATTCACCGACTTCAGGAAGAGCTGGAAAGAACAGCAATCTGGCGCCTCCTGACCCCGACCTTCATTGTTGAACTAAGCCAAAGTCTAAGCGAAGAGAGCAATTCAAAGCATTCATTCATTCTTGCTCTCTCCCCACCTCGAGAATTTGTAGTATGCCCTTGACAGCCTGTATTACAAATATTACATTTGTAGCATAAGATGAGACACAGAACAGCCGAAAGGAGCTAACCCATGAATTCTCGCTCCCTCCCCAGCATCGGTCTTTTCTCGAAGTGGCTAGCGTTCCTCAAACCATCCTCCCCTGGTGCAGTTGCACCCCTTCGAGACAAAACCCTTGATCTAGAACATCTTGATCTGGAACATCAATCCGATCGCAGCTTAAAACACGATCGCGGCTTGAAACAGATTGAAGCCTTTCGCCATCTAGAGCAAATCTATCGTCTGGAACGGCGCAACTTCTTCTAATTTCTGCAATCACTGCTGCTAAAACCCAGCTCCGCGACCAAATGCTGATGTAGCTTAGTGGGTAGAGCAATCGCCTTATAAGCGATGCGGTACGGATCAGCTTCGCTGCGCGTAGGCAGGTTCGAGTCCTGTCATTAGCTTGGGTTTATCCCAGTTCACAATCATCGATAAGGACACGAAACTATGCCTTACGACAAGCTCAATTTATCAACTCCAGTGCCCGTTCTGTCTTGGGCAGGACATGAGTTGGGACATGATGAAATGAAAATGGCAAAGAACGTTGCCTCCTTGCCGTTTGTTCACAAGCACGTTGCCCTCATGCCCGATGTTCATCTGGGTAAGGGTGCATTGGTGGGGTCAGTGATCGCCACCAAAGATGCGATCGTCCCTGCTGCTGTGGGCGTGGATATTGGCTGCGGGATGTGTGCTGTAAAAACGCCTTATCATGCTGACCAGCTCGACGGGAAGCTGAAGCAGATTCGTCTGGACGTTGAAAAGCTGATTCCGGTTGGCTTTAACGAGAACAAGGACACTGACAAAGACGTGACCAACTGGCAGGGCTGGGGTGACTTCAAGGATTTGCATTCTGGGGTTCAACACCTGGATGGCAAAGCTTTGAAGCAGATGGGTAGCCTTGGCGGGGGCAACCACTTTATTGAACTGTGTCTGGATACCGAGGGACAGGTGTGGCTGATGCTGCATTCCGGTAGCCGCAACATCGGCAACATGCTGGCGCAGCGTCACATTGAAACGGCAAAAGAGCTGGCAAAGCTGGCTGGATTAAAGCTGCCTGATCCGGATCTGTCTCACTTTGTTCAGGGCACTTCTGAATTCGAGGCATACTGGCGCGATCTGCAATGGGCGCAAAACTATGCCCTGCGGAACCGGGAAGTGATGATGGCACGATTCAAGCGCGTTGTTGAAACGCATCTGGCAGGCGGTAAACCGTTTAAGCCCTCCATTCAGGTCAACTGCCACCACAACTACGCCGAGCGGGAAACTCATTTTGGCGAATCGGTGTATGTCACCCGTAAAGGGGCAGTGCGGGCGCGCCAAGAAGACTATGGCATTATCCCTGGCTCAATGGGTGCAAAGTCCTTCATCGTGAAGGGCAAGGGCTGTGCAGATGCTTTCTGCTCCTGCTCGCATGGGGCAGGTCGCCAAATGTCACGCAATAAGGCAAAACTGCACTTTACGCTGGACGATCTGATTCAGCAGACCGATGGGGTAGAGTGCCGCAAGGACGAAGGCGTGCTGGATGAAATTCCGAGTGCCTACAAACCGATCGAGCAGGTGATGGCGAACCAGAACGATCTGGTCGAAGTCGTTGCCACGCTGAAGCAGGTGATGTGCGTTAAAGGCTAGAGGTTGGAGGAGTCATAAAACTGCGATCTGCAGGATTGATTGGCTCTTCAATCCCTTCCTTGCAATCTTAGATACTCTTGCCTCCACCCCGTTTGAGCAGTGTCTTCCCATTACCCGATCGTTCAAAGATGTAACTGCAAATGCCAGCATCCATGCCGTTCGACACCGGGAGCTTGGACTACTCTACGTAGGCAAACATGCTATAGCCGCGAGCGGTTCTGGGATAGACACAAGGCTTTTCTCTGGTCTTAGAAGCTATTATCATCGCTGCTGCACAACCGCCCTATAATGCCAGATACCCTGTGAGGGGTAATGCAAACCGTTGGCACACCCCTACCTTCTAAGCAAAGCGACGAGCATCTTAGCCCGATCGCTGCCAAAATGTTCCTGGCAGCCCTACCCGAACACGTTCAGCAAGCATTGTTAGGTCATGCCTAGGAAACACAGTATCCGATCGAAATGGTACTGGAAATGGCGATCGCAGGCTTTCTGGACAGTGAAGCGATTACGTTTGCAGGCTGCCGCTCTGAATATACAGATCGCTAAAGGGCTAATTTGGCAATCCCACTTTGCGTAGGAGCTAATCGATCACTTGAGTCGGGTGACAGCCCAGATAATCTCAACAGTCCTGCCAAACTAGATCCAGGAGGCTTATTGTCCAAAAAGCCGTGGAGATAGCTTATTCAGTCGAGGCCTTACTGGAAACGACGTTAGCTAACGTCCTCGATCGCGAGGCTTTCAACTTCTCGGATTGCCAGCCCTACTATCGAGGAGAAATTGATGTGCTGCTCAGCACCTATCAGCTTCGGTACCAGCGGCTTACCTTTTCCAACCGGGATCTATTGCCTACGTCTAGCCCTGATAAGACAGCTTAACTCCCTGCCCTATTCAGAATCAGGTATCTGGATGAGCGGCAGTTGCAGTTGCTCCATGTCCAGCACTCCTGGATTAATCTCTGCCCATGCCCTTGCTTCTGCTATAAGAATTGGATCACCAGACGCAAGATATTGCTGCATCTGGTCAATCTGCTGCTTCTGTTGAGCTTCAGAGCGGATGTGCTGCAGCCGCAATTGAGCCGATCGCCTTGCCTGCTGATACGCTTCCTGCTGTGCCTTCACCTGAAACAGAGCTTGCTGAATATACTCCACCCCAGTTGAACCGGAAGGAGCAAGAGCATTACCATCAGCCGATCGCCCTTCAGAACTAAAACAATGGCTAGAAGCCTTGTCCTGTCTATTATCACCGCCACCGTTAGGAAATAAGCTTGGAGAACTGAGCCAGTTAGATGCTGCTTCAGTGCAATCTAACTGGCTGTTCTCACTGAAGCAAGGGGGGTGCGGGGGGTTTTCCACAGGTTGATGACCTGCTCCCTCTTCCTGAGCAGATCCCAGTCCAAAATAATTGGGATGCCACAGGTCACGGTGGCGATAGAGTGATCCACCTCCAATGCCATATTGGAGCAGTGCCTGAAAACGAGCTGTTGGTCGAACAGGTAAACTACCCTTTTCAAGCAAATCTGCAATTGCTTGCTTAATACGGTCCCTTGTCACTGCTGACTGTCGCTGGTTCCAAGAAGGCAACTGGTCAATTGCGGTCGCCAGTTCTGGGGCTTGAAGTTCTAGCTTAGATTTGGAAATTCGAGAACCAAAATGAAAGTAATGGCTGTTTTCAATACATCGTGCCCATTCCTCAGCGCGGTGTTCAATCTCATGCTGATGCTGGCACCAATCTGTGTACCCAGGTAGGGATCGTGCAGTTACTACAATGTTATCCACTAATGCCTGTCCTTCTAACGGCTGACCACCTACTAGAAGGTGATGAAAAATATAGGACCGCATGGTAATGCGTCCTAGAAGGCGATTTGTTTGCCCTACTCCAGTCCAACCTTGCTCAATCTCAGCGTTTAGATCATTGATAAACTTTTCCACTTTGCCAGAAATTCCGTATTGGCGTCGCCTTGCCTGCTTCAGCACTCGCTTGATTGTGCTGGTATCCAAAGTATTCCGCTCTTGAACAAACTGCCACTGTCGAACGAAAGTTTGTGTATTACCCCAAACAGGCTGCCACTCAGTATTTAAGAGATAGGAACCAGCCTGTAGAGGCAGACGGTGAGCATTAAAGAGGCTATAGGTTCCATCCGTTGTGAAAGGCCTGGGATTCGGAAAAAGTTCAAGCTGCCCAGGCTGAAGTTTGAATCCAGCATTTTCCAGAAGACAAGCCAGGACAATAGCGACCTGCCAGGAACTCTGAGATCGCTGAAATGGGAAATAAAGGTGAAGTCCCCCGCTATAGCTAGAGGTACAAGCAAGATAACCGACAAGTCCCAGTGGTTCCAAGGCAGCAACAATGCGAGAAATAGCAAAGGGATCTCGACTGGGGTGATAAAGACTGGTCACGTCAATATCAACCAGAGCATACCGAGTTTCCGCACCAAAGCGCACACCATACAAAGAAGATCCTTGTCGAATCAGGCGATCGCTTAAGGGATGTCGACTCTCCGTCTTCCACTGGGGCTTTACACCTGGATCTGAATGCTCTGCCCAGATGTAGTCAAAACGATGTGGGAAAAGCATAAGAAATGCATCGTCCCACTCCTGAACATATTGAAATTCACGAGCTGCACTGACCATGATGACTCTCTTGAGAGCCAGGGCAAGCAGCAAATGCCTCTATTGATTCTCCAGCCTATAGCCAACACAAAACTCAGACTGCCACACCAAAGAAAAATGTGGTAGCCTTAGCAAGAAGGTAAATCAAAAGAATCTGAAACGATGGCAGTCGTTCCAGACTCGAACTAGAGAACCGGGTGTAGAGAGGCTTTGCGAGAGGCTCCGCCCCGGTTTTTTAGGTTTTCCAAGACAAAGCGTACCACTGCACTATAAGGATCTCAAGAGGCGAAATCTCAGTGTACGCGGGAGTTACAGGCCAACAATACGCGGGAGTTACAGGTCTTTTTAGGCAAAACCATACGCCGGAGTTACAGGGTAAAACCATACGCCGGAGTTACAGAGTCCTTCCAAAACCATACGCCGGAGTTACAGGGTAAAACCATACGCCGGAGTTACAGGCTTAAAAATAAGACTTTAATAAACTCAGTGCTTTCATAAGCTGTTTTCTACGACTTATACGTCGGAGTTACAGGGTAAAACCATACGCTGGAATTACAGACTGATTAAATCGTAGTACGGCGGATTTACAGGCGAAACCATACGCCGGAGTTACAGGCCTTTTCAGGCGAAACCATACGCCGGAGTTACAGGTTACTCCTGCAAAATCATACGCCGGAGTTACAGAGTAATTCCAGATTTAGCGGATTTTGTTTTCCTTCAGGCAAGGAACGCTAGTTCTGGGATATTGACAGATGCTTAAAAAATATGCCTTGCTGGACTACTTCGCTGGTAAAATTGCCAAACAACCCCAGACCGATCAGCAGGAGCTTATGGTAGAGAAGCAGGAAAACGGATCGTTCGCTGTTGATGGGCAACTCTTGATGGTGCTGCCTCGCGCAGGGGCATCTCTTAGAAACCCCGATGTCCAGCTACCAATCCTACGAGCCGATGAGGATGGGTACTACCTGGAGATGCGGGTTGAATCAGATTCTAATGACCCTAGTGAAGTGATACTGACTCGACGGGTACAGTTAGAAAACCTATCAGTGGAGGAATGGGAAGAACTAAAGCAGCAGTATGCCGATCTCGATCTACAGTCCTGTAGTGATGAAGGGATCAGTAATGGATTGGAGAAGATCCAGGATCGCAGAATCCAACGGTTATTCATGGCGCTGCTGACTTTCCTCAATCCCAGACAGGTCGCAATCGTGCTTTACCTATATCGATTAGCAGCTCACCAAGGTAACGGACGACTGGTTACGTTTCGATCGAATGACCTGCTAGAGTGCCTTGGCTACAAGCGTACCAAAGACGGTGGGTTTGCTTCAAAGGTGCGATCGCAGCTCAACCGCGATCTCGTCGCTCTGCACCGCACAGAACTTGTACTTGCCCAATCCCTTCGGAAGGGTAATCAGGTTGGTGCAAAGGTCATGATCAAGAGCGTGTTGCGAATCAAAGATTATGAAATTGATAACGTTCCACGCGACTTTGACTTATTGAAGGCTGCTGACTATACCTATGAATTAGCAGATGCCTACACAGTTGCTCTAGAATTCTTCGAGGGTCCAGGACGCACTGGAGATTATGTATTGTTTGCTAGCGATATTGACCTAAAGCAGAAGCTAGGAAACAATGCGAAGAACGACTATAAGACAAAGCTGTTGATTTACCTAGCTAGCCGGTTGAAGTGGGACTCCCCGCAGGACGGACAGTACCTCACGATTTCTAAACAATATCTGTTCAAGAATCTTGACCTGTTCGGGAGCAATACTGCACGCAACAACCAAATCTTCTGGCGTACTGTAGAGGAGTTGCAGCAGGAAGGCTATATCTTAGGGGCACAGGAGCTTCCTGGCAAAAGAAAGGCTGCAACAATTCAGTTTCAAATTAATCCTGAGAAGTTGAAAGCAAATGCAATTTGAGCTTAAGCTCAGTTCGGCAGAGCTGCGACAACGGCTTCACCTCCTCCTGTTCGCTAATTCAACTAGGAACTGATTCCTACAGGACTTGTGTTATGACTATCTGCTTATTCTTAAATTTGTCCAGTTAAGTTAACAGTACCTAAGGAAGTTGCGATCTCCACTGGAGCAAGGTTGGATAAAGAGTCTGAAAGCGTATCCAAGCATTGTCTAACTTGGGAGAAAAGGTATCTGGAAGGGTTGGGGGAGCCGTAATCCTTAATTGAGGAATCATGTGTTTATCGCCATAGGCTCCGATTCCTAGACCTGCTAGAATCGCGGCTCCTCGGGCTGAGGCTGCTGATACCGCAATGCTATAGAGTGGCACTTGTAGCACTGTCGCGAGCAGTTGTCTCCAAGCAGGTTCAAGGGTACCACCACCCGCCAGGCGAACGTGCGGAATAGACATATCAGGAGTCGTGGTTTGCGGGTAGCGCAACTCAGAAGGAAGCGCTTCCATTCCCTGCTTGATCGCAAAAGCAACTCCTTCCAGAGCAGCCCACATCAGGTGCGATCGCGTATGGTGTAATCCCAATCCGACCCAGGTACCCCGTGCGTGAGGATCAAGATGAGGCGTACGCTCCCCAGTAAGATAGGGCAAAAACGTCAGTCCTTCGCACCCAGGAGGAATGGAATCAGCGGCTTCATAGACCTCTGTCCAGCTTAAGCCCAGAATTCCTCGTACCCATTCCAGAGCCAGCCCGGCATTTTGAATCGCTGCTAACCGATACCATTGTCCGGGCAAAGCTGTACGAAAGAGATGGGTACGAAGGGAATCATCGGCATGGGGCTGAGCGAGCGGCGTAATAATTTGAGCTCCTGAACCAATTGTGAGCTGCACTGCTCTGGGGTCGAGCAGGCCACTACCCAGCATCGCTGCTGCGGTATCAGCAGCCCCCGCAACCACAGGAATTCCTGTCTCTAAACCCAAATGATGAGCAGCTTGAGCCGTTAGATGCCCTGTAATACGGTTGGAGGGAAAGAGGTCTGGAAGCCAGTCGGTGCGAAGATGCAATGCTTCCATCACCTCAAAAGCCCACTGATCCGATCGCACATTAAACAGTAAGGTTCCAGAGGCATCTGAGGGTTCTGCCCCGACTTCCGCTGTCATTCGGAAACGTAGCCAGTCTTTTGGCTGCAAAACCCAACGAGCGGCAGCATAGATATTCGGTTCTTCTCGCTGCAACCACACGAGCGTTGGCCCAGCCATTCCCGCCGTAATCGGGTTGGCGAGTCGGTGCAGCAAGTCGGCAGGAAGCTGCTGATAGACTTCGAGCACATCGCTTGACCGCATATCTGCCCAAAGAATAGCAGGGCGCAAGGGTCGCCCCTCTTTATCGGCTAGCACAACCCCATGCATCTGGCCCGAAAGCCCGATCGCCTCAACAGGATACGAAGAATTCGCCATCGCCTGCCGCACTGCGATCGCTACAGCCTCCCACCATGCTTCCGGGTCTGTCTCTGCCCAACCTGGTTTTGGAGATTGCACCCCATAAGTCTGCGAAGATTCAGCCAATACAGTTCCAGCCTTATCCAATAACAAAGCTTTAACGGAACCTGTACCCAAATCAATTCCCAGCAGCATGGTAATTCTAAAGGTTTGTTGAAAGGGTTGAAGAACGGTTATGGGTTCGCTTCAGCAAGCGATCGCGATGCGGTTCGCAATCCTTGATCAATGAACTGACGCGCATGGCGAGCCAAATGCATCCCATCGCTCCAAAGATTGCGCCAGATCGCTAGCGTTGTGGAAAGATTGGGGGAAACTACTGCTGAGGAGAAGCTTTCAAAGGTAATGGTGCCCTGGTAATTGATCTCAGCTAGCGCATCAAACAGCGTCGGAAAGTCTATCGTGCCCGTGCCGAGGTAACCCCGGTGGCTTTCCCCGACATGCACGTAGCCTAGACGATCGCCAGCAGTTAATACCGGAGTGCGAAAACCCGACTCTTCAATGTTCATGTGATACGTGTCAAGGTGTACCACCACATTGTCCTCGCCGATCGCGTCAATCATTTCGATTGTTTGCTCGGCTGTATTGAGGAGGTTACTTTCATACCGATTGACGGTTTCTAAACCCAGCGTGATGCCATCTGCAGCAGCCTCCCTCGCTAAGCCACGCAACACATTAACGCAGTTTGCACGCCCTTCCCTTGTGGGCATTTGAGAATATTTGCCCAAAGCGCTATAGAGAATGCCCCCCAAATAGTTAGCACCAATGCCGCGAGCAACCTCCAAAGCTTGATGGAGAAGGCGATCGCCTGCCGCCACAATTGCTGGATCTACGCTTGAAATATCGGTATCAAAACTGAGACCTAGAGAGCAACCTGCCTGCAGCCCAACCGACTGGAGGACTTGCCGGGTCATGTCGATGTCGATCGTGGAAGGGTCGAGAACTGGGATTTCGATCAGATCAAACCCCGCAGCCTTGCTACTTTCGATCGCCCTTCGGCATTCCGCCTCGCTCCATCCTCCAACCCACACCAGCGCGTGGACACCAATTTGATTCATGATTGTTCCTCCTGTTGGGCTCCTGTAATCATCGCCACCAGCTCTTTGCCGCTAGTATTCTCAGTGCGTCGTCCCCCGACTAAATGACCACTGCGCATCACCCAAATCTGGTTTGAAAGGCGCATTACCTGATCGAAGTTATGGCTGATGAGCAACACTGCCAAACCATCATCTCGAAGCCGCAAAATCAATTCTTCAACGCGAGCGGTTTCGCGTACACCAAGGGCTGCGGTCGGTTCATCCATAATCACCAGGTGCGACCCCCAACTTGCAGCGCGGGAGATAGCAACTGCCTGTCGCTGGCCACCCGATAGACGCCGTACTCTGGCATTAATGCTGGGAATGTTAACCTCTAATCGACTGAGCATTTCAGCAGATCGACGCCGCATTGTCCGCTGGTCAAGAAATGCGAGCGGTCCAAACCGTTTAACCAACTCGCGGTTCAAAAACAGATTCTGCCAAATGCTTAGGTCATTGCAAAGCGCCAGGTTTTGATAAACCGTTTCAATCCCTGTCCGTCGAGCATCTTCTGGGGAGGCAAAATGAACGGGTTTGCCATCGATGAGAATTTGTCCTGCGGTCGGCGTATGCACTCCTGAAATGCATTTGATTAATGTAGATTTTCCTGCCCCGTTGTCACCAACGATCGCCGTAATCTCGCCTTTGTAAGCCCAAATCGTAATATCTGTGATGGCATGAACATTGCCAAACCATTTGCTAACCCGATCGACATGCAAGAGTACGTTTGAAGAATTGGGTATTGTTGCGCTTGAGCTATTTCTAGTAGACGGGGAAAGGCCCCCATTTCTAGAAGGGGATGAGATGGAATTGGAAGGGTTCGAACCATCTCCTGATGGATGAATCGGTTCATCTAAACTCATTGTTGATACCTCATAAGCAAGGCGGCAAGAACAACGACAATCCCGACCGCCAGTGGCTGATAAAACTGGGAAACCGACAGCAACGTCAAACCATTAACAAGCGCTGTGAGCAACAACGCACCGATGACTGGACCCGCAACCGTGCCTCGTCCACCAAACAAACTGACACCCCCCAGCACCACAGCCGCCACAGAGTTGAGCAGAAAACTGGTATTCGAGGCAGGCTCTGCTGCGCCTACACGAGCAGTTAGCATAATACTGGCGATTCCTGCTAAGCAGCCGGAGATCATATAAGCCATGATTTTCATGCGATCGGTGTTAATTCCCGTTGCCCGTGCTGCTTCTGTATCTCCCCCTGTTGCCAGCAGATGAGTACCAAATCGATTATGGAACAGCACAATATGCGCGATGATGGCGATTATCGCTGCCAAAATCACAAAATAGCTGATAAGACCCAGACCGCCCGTCGCGAACCTCAATAGAAAAGGACTGGCAATTTGGACGGGCTTCCCATCGGATAGCACTAAGGCTGCGCCTGCCGCTGCACTAAGGGAGCCAAGGGTTACAATAAAATCGGTAATTTTGCCTTTAGCGATGACGAGCCCATTAATTAGTCCTAGGAGAGCACCTGCCGCGATTGCCAACAAGCACGCCACTCCAATTCCCCAGCCGCGACTATAGGCTTGCCCAAGCACGACACTTCCTAGCGTCAAGATCGAAGCGACAGATAGATCGATTCCTCCAGTCAAAATGACGTAAGTTTGTCCAATCGTCAGCACGACGAGAATTGCTGCTGCGAGCAGAAGGGCTTGCACATTCCCCACCGTCAGGAATACGGGGGAAGCAATGCTAAAAACGATAATTAACAGAACTAGCGCGACGGCTGCTGTCCAATCTGCCCAGAAGCTAGGGTCTCGCAGTCGCCCCAAGGTTGGAGATGTATGAGCCTGTGTCATGGCATACCTTCTACGATGTAGGAAAATTGCATCAATGGGCAATCGCAGGGGCATTTGAAGAAACACCCCTACGGCAAGAAATGGCGATCGCTGCTTCAGGCTTTACTGCCCCAGCAGATCGGCAAAGGGGTTTTCATAGTCAGAGAAGGGTTTGGGGAAACTTTGCAGCGCTCGATCTGCATTGCTCCTGTTCACCACGGCAACGGGGGCAGTCACGTCCTGTGGCAGGGTTTCACCCGCAATTGCTGCCCGACATGCGTCCATGCCCATTGCTCCGATCGCATAAGGATACTGAGCAACCGTTGCTGACAACGTCCCCTGCTGCACTGCTTTAATGGCATCTTGGAGTCCGTCTACACTAATCACCTTCACTTGAGATTGTTGTCCCCCATCAGCGAGTGCTCGAACCACTCCTAATCCCATATCGTCATTCGCAGCAAAGAATCCTTTCAAATCGGGGCGTGCCCGCAGAATGTCTCCAGCGGCGGTCAATGCTTTCTGCCGCTCCCAATCTGCGGAAACGGTTTGCACAATCCGAATGTTATTGGGAATGCCTTGTTGAAAGCCTTCCAGCCTAGCCTGACTAGTTGCATCTCCAGAAACACCGCCTATCAAAGCGACATCTCCACCATCCGGCAGCAATCTAGCCATTTCCTCAGCAGCCAATCTACCCGCACTCACGTTATCGGTGCCAATGTAAGTCGAGAGCTTCAGATTAGCTGTCTGTGCAGCCTCCTTACTGATCGGGCTATCAATGTTAACGATATGCTTGCCTGCATTAGCAACCTGAACAAGGGGCTGCACTAAGTTTGTTTGTGTGATGGGATTGATGATAAAACAGCCATAATTTTGCCCCGCCAATGCCTGCACTTTATCAGCCTGTCCTGTCGTGTCGTTTAAACTATTGGCTGCCTGCACTGTGACAGTCGTACCTGCGGTTTTTGCCTGATCTTCAATGCCCTGCTGCATTGTTTGGAAGAAGGGATTATCTAATCCTTTAATCACTGCAGCAACAGGTTGTGTGTTCCCTCCATTTTGATTGCTACTCTCATTACTGCTGTTATTGCGTTGAGGTCCACTACAGCCCGCGAGTACCATCACCGCGACCAAAAGCACTGAAGCACTCCTCATGTCGCATCGTTTCTTGCCCACTTTCATGCCTCCTATCGTGAGACTATCCCTAGGGCAAACGCATCTTCATAAACAAAGACAAATTTTGAATTTTATTCAGAATCTTCTCTAGATGTAGTGTTTATTAGAGAATGATGTCTAGAGAATATTCATTTACAAAATTGTAGTGCGTTTATCCTGGAAAACTTTATTTTTCTATCTTCTACGGAGGCATAAAACTGTGCGTCCACCTAAAGACTGACCTCAATGATGATTCGATGGACACGAATGATAAACAAAAATAGCAAAGAAAGTAAAACGAGGATAGCAAAGAAAGTAAAACGAGGACGGGGAGATGGAGATATTGCGATCGTCACAGATGCATTCTCTGAGGTGGGTCGAGCCGAAGATAGCTTCGGCAGCCCATGACGCTAATGTTTCGTATCGTCGAATGCTCTTTTGCAGGATGTGCCACAGTTTCCGTCCGAAACAACACCCGCTCACCGCTCAGTGCTACCGTGAACAGATGCGCCAACGGATTCAGGATTGGCAAGAGATTGTTGGGTTGAAACCTGCCGCATAATCCTGTGATTCCAACTTGCCAGGGACTATCTGCTTATTCTTAAATTTGTCTAGTTGAGTTGACAGTACTGCTGCAACTACATTGCACCCTGATTAGGCGATGTGGCACAGCTTATGGTTTATTGCTTCTATAATATTGCAGCTGCCTTTGGTTCTTAATCATCTAGGAATTCGCGCTTCTTTGGCTTCTAAGTGTTTTGACAATTTTTGTAAGGTTAAAAATCTAATCTGACAAAATCAGAATGATTTTTCAAATTTGCAAGTGCGGATGTAAAGTCTTCCCCGATCAGTTATTTTTGTAAGATAGACAAGCAAACATTACGAAAATAATGATGTTCTCTTCTCACCTCGAAGCCGAGAAGCAATGCCTTTTAAATTGCATCGAAGCAATTCGCAAAAGTGGGTCTGTAGCTCCAGCACGTTATTTTCTCACAACAACAACGACGACTTCTAAGGCAGGCAAGACCTACTACTATGCTCGCCTAGTAAAGGAGGAAAGTGTGGGTAAGCAAACTGTTCGTTCTCTAGGGCGCATTGGCAGTGGCCAGCACCTTGCTTGGGAGCGATCAATCGTGCGACGGGATGCGATCGTTGAACTGGAGCAGCAGCTTAAGCTCTTGGATGAACTGATGCAAAGGCAGCAGGAGCGATCGCATCTAGTCGCGCGAGACTTTTCGGAGCCAAAGAAGGATTAATCTCAGTTTTACTTCCAGAATTTGCGCTGCGATTGTTGCCTAGCGTTTTCCTAAGAATTTTGTAAGGTTTAAGCAAAAACGTTACAAAACATTTATATAATGAGCTTAAGCACAATAGGAAAGCCTCAAGAGGTAAATCTTATACGAACGGCACTACGGTAATGTTGTACAGTGCTGACCCTTCAAGATTTGGTTGTGTCGTATAAATGACAAGGTGGGGAAGCTCAATTTTCTCTAGTCACACCCTAAATAGCCTCCCAATTCTTGTTGAAGTGGAAACACTTCCTGCCCGAAATCATTGTATTGAAGCAATGAGTCTAATTCGCAAAGGACAAGTCAAGGGAATCAGCAAAGGAGACAGTGTGTCTCAAGTAAAATTGATTGAAGCATTCTTCGGAATTAGCGCTTAACGGAACGCGAACGAGATACTGTGTTTGTCACTAAGTTTGTCACTAAAAAGTATTTGCGACACAACTGCTCTGACAGTTTCGTTTATCTGACTCATTCATTTATCTGGCTCATTCAAAGTAGCGACGGAAGTAGTTACGATAGAGCTTGCATCGGGGCAGCGCAGTATTCCCTACTAATTTAACCAGCCCCATACTGTCTAGTTTAAAGGCTTGTTCGGAGGGAAGCCGCACGGGGGTCTCGTGCAAAACAATGTCCCGAAATGCTTGCATTAAAAACGGATTGCGTTCGAGATTGCTGAGGTGGCGACGCAGATGATCTGCATAAATGCTGCCTGTTATGAAGGTCTCTTGCAGGAGTTGATCAAAGCTCAGAGTTTGGTGAGCGATCGCATACAGTGCCAATCGCACCAAAAACGGATGTCCTCCAATCAATTCCATTAAGGCTTGGATAGCTTCAGGAGAGAGTGCAAGACCATAACGCTGCACCAATTCCTCCACCTGAGGCACCGTGAATTCTGGTAACTCGATCGGTAGCCCGACGTTAAACGGAGATTTGTTGATATCAAGCGGAATATAAACCTCTGTGGAATGCACGACAATCAGACGAATATTCTTCCAAATCTCTCGCCGTTTTGCTTCTTCATGGAGGGCACGCAATAGCCCAAAAAAATCATCAGCAATTTCGAGGTTTGCAAAGACGCGATCGACTTCATCTAAGCCCAGGGCTAGGGGAGTGGAGAGAGACGGCAGCAAATACTGTTCAAAGTAGGCTTTGCAGCATTGGTTGCTGCCAATAACGGGAGCAAGTTGCCAGTGGCTTGCCAGTTGGTCAGGGTCAAGCAGTCCCAATTCTAAACTTACACTCGCACAGAACCACTGGAGAAACGTATCGGGGTTGGTCAGGCTGCGCTGATTAGCAAGCTGAAAGCTCAGGGGGATAGCCCGCGCTCCTTGCTGTTTTGCCTGATGAAGAATGCGAGCCATTAAGGAGGTTTTGCCCATTTGGCGGGGGGCTTTGATCCGAATGAGGGCCCCGGGTTGGGCGATCGCTTCGTAGCATAATGTCTCGATCGGAGGTCGCTGGATATAAAACTGCGATTCGAGATCGATTTGCCCACCGGGGATTTCAGGAGCTGCGCTGGGGAGAGGTGGAAGAGGTGATTGGTCAGTAGGCGTTGTTAGCTGTCTCCAAGATATGGCAAGCTCATGGTTAGCCGGAAGAGTCATCCGCCGCTGTTTCAAAACCTCCAACAGAGCTGATGATAATCGGGTAAATGATTCAGATAGCTGCCATTGCCACGGTTGGCTGTCCTGCAAATAGCTCAGTAAATCAAACGGTAATCGCTGCATCCAGGGTAAGTTGAGCAGTATCGGCAAAATTCCAGGCTGGCACCTTTTCGTCTGCAATTCCCTGGCAAGCTGAACGTTTGCTAGAGTTGCTTCACTAGCAATGGATTGTTCTGTTAACAGCAACAGCCAGTAATCCGAGAATTGCAGATTTTCGGCAGATAGCAAAGGCGTGGAGGGGGTCACCACTTGATGCCGAGTTTGGGCACACGACTGCTGAAGCTGCGTGATCAGTTCAGCACAGCTTGCATCACCGCTAATCAAAATGGTTACAGTACTGTCCTGCCCGTTCAACTTTGGCTGAGTTTGTTCCGCGGGTGGTTCTGCTTCTAGGTCGGCGAGATCGCGCCAATCCCGCCCCAACGCTTGACAAAGTTCTACAAAATTAACGAAATCTACGGGTTTGCCATTGAGAAAATGACTGACCGTTGATTGGGCAATCTCAAGCTGCTCAGCGAGGAGCCGCTGGCTGGGAAATCCGTTTCGCAATAGAGACAGCTTTATGTCAGAGATACAGGACTGACGGAGTTTGAGCGATCGCGGCATAGTCAGGGCAAAGGGGAGAACAAAACAGAATCTCAGCGTGTTGGCAATTTCAATTATGACGAATGGAACAAACCCCGGTAGTATAGCCGTCACTTACCCGTTTCGGACGAACATCTAGGACGGCACAATTCTCCTTCTTCAATGCTTTGACGATCGCTGTTTTGGTGCAGGATAGGAGTCAAGCTCAATAAAGTCGATGAAAACTTGATTGCAACATAAAGTTTTCCTGCCTGAACTCACTAACCTCTCAACTTTCATAGGAGATAACCACAGATTCCCAGAATCTATTTCCCTCATTTCTTGTCTAACTAACTATGACAGCACATCCCAATCGAACGGTCGCTCACTATCCCTATTACCAGGCAGGCGGCACTTTACCCGAACAGGCTCCTACCTACGTCAGGCGGCAGGCTGACCTCGATTTGTATGAGGGGCTGAAGGCAGGTGAGTTTTGCTATGTGTTGAACTCGCGTCAGATGGGGAAATCCAGCCTTCAGGTACAGGTGATGAATCGTTTGCAGGCGGAGGGAATTGCCTGTGTCGCGATCGATATTTCTGACATTGGCAATCAGGTGTCTCTGGAGCAGTGGTACGGCGGCGTTGCCTACAAGCTGGTGAGCCAACTAGGCCTGTTTAATGCTGCGGAGTTTATGACCTGGTGGCGCGATCGCAGTTCCCTCTCTCCGGTGCAGCGGCTAAGCCAACTCATTGAAGAGATTTTATTAAAACAGTCTCAGTCGATTGTGGTTTTCATTGATGAAATCGACAGCGTTCTCAGTTTTCGAGACTCACTCGATGATTTTTTTGTTCTGATTCGCGCCTGCTATAACAAGCGAGCACACCATGCTGCCTATCGTCGGCTCACCTTTGCGCTGCTAGGTGTTGCAACTCCTGGCGATCTGATTAGTGATATCAATCGCACCCCTTTTAACATTGGTAGAGCGATCGATTTGTATGGCTTTGTTGAACACGAAGCCCAAGTTTTAGCGGAAGGATTCAAAGGTGTTGTGCCCGATCCTGAGATAACGTTACGCGAAGTTTTACGATGGACGGATGGACAACCGTTTTTAACGCAAAGAGTCTGTCAATTAATTGTTCAGGAATGGAGTTGTGAACAGGCTGGACAGAATTGTATGACTCATTCTGTTGATGCTCTTATCAGGACGCGGATTATCGATCGTTGGGAAGCACAAGACTATCCCGAACACTTGAAAACAATTCGCGATCGCCTGCTTCGGAATGAGCAGTGGGCAGGACGATTATTAGGGCTTTATCAGCAGATTTTGCTGTCTCCCAGTCAATCCATTCCTGCTGATGATTCGCGGGAGCAGATGGAGTTGAAGCTGTCGGGTCTGGTGGTGCAGCGTCAGGGCAGGCTATGGGTTGCAAACCGGATTTACGCAACTGTGTTTGATCCAATCTGGGTCGGTGAGCAGCTTGACAAGCTGCGGATTTACAACGAGGCGATCGCTGCCTGGCTAAACTCCGATCGCCAGGATGATTCCCGCCTGCTGAGAGGACAAGCCTTGCGCGAGGCGCTAGATTGGTCAGCAGGTAAGAGTTTGAGCGATGAGGACTACCAGTTTTTAGCGGCGAGCCAGGCCGTTGAGAATCGCACGATTCAACTAGAGAAACTGGAAGCTCAGATTGGCTGGGATATCGAGAAACAGGAGAAAGAGAGCATTGCCAGAGCCAATCAAATCCTGACCCAAGCCAATCAAACGGCTAAACGGCGAATTCGCATCGGATTAGTCGTGCTAGTGGCTTCAATTGTGGGAGCGGCGATCGCGGCTCTGTTTGCCCAGAATGCCCTGGAAAAACAGCAAACTGCCCTAGCAGGCACACGCCTGGAACGACAGGGAATGACCGTTTTACGACAGTTTGAAACCTCTGAACTGGATGCTCTAGTTTCTGCGATGAAGGCTGGGCAGGCGCTAAACCAGTTGGTGAGGGGCAATCGTCCCTGGGCTGAGTATCCAGCGATCAGCCCCGTTCGAGCACTGCATCAGGTCTTGAGCCAGATTCGCGAACAGAATCGGGTAACAGGTTTTCCGGCTAACCTGGGGGCGGTGGAATTTAGCCCTGATGGAGAACTCGTCGCAGTAGCTTCTGCATCTCCCTCCGCAGGAGTTCATGCCGCCGCTCAACTCTGGACAACTCAGGGAAAGCAAATTGCAACGTTGGGTGATCATGGTGGCACAGAACTGGAGATGGCGTTTAGCCCAGATGGTCAATTGCTCGCAACCTCCGGCTTTGACGGTAAAATTCGCTTGTGGGATCGACAGGGTGATTACCCCGAAGGGGGAACTGCTTTGCATCGTCTGCGAGAGTTGCAACAACCTCAAAATCGTCCGGTGTTCGGTCTGGCATTTAGTCCTGATAATGAGCGGCTGGCGGCGGCTAGTGTTGAGGCAGTCGATGTCTGGTCATCTCAGGGACGCTACCAGTTTAAGCTGGAGGGGTTTGAGGGCAATATTCATGCGGTGCAGTTCAGTCCAAATGGGCAATATTTAGCGGCGATCGATGAGCGGGGTAATGTAAAAATTGCGTCCCGCAGCGGTCAAACGTTAGCTAGCTTCAAAGCCTCTCCTCACTTGAAGATGCAGTGGAGTCCCAATAATCAGCATCTACTAACGGTTGGGATGGACGGTATTGGTCAAGTGTGGACGTTGAGCGGCGATCGGTTTGGTGAAATCAAAATTCCGGGCAATGGCAATGTCGCACATTCACAGATCGCGGATGCTGAATTCCTCTCGAGCAACGAAATTGTAGCGATCACAATTAATGGAGACGTAACCTACTGGACACCTGAGGGAAAACAACAAACTCCCAGGGTTCCTGGTAACCGTTCCAAATCCCAAACCATTACGCCAGTGGAAGCGAATTTACATCTCAGTCCTCAGGGTAATCACCTTATCTTTAGCGATTTCTCTGGCAAGATTTACCTGGGTCAACAGCTTAAAGCGGTTAAGCCAATCGTCTCAATGATGCAAGGGCAGGGCAGAATTCTCAACGCCTGGTTTTCTCCAGAGGGTAATCGTCTGCTCACGTTTTCAAGCGCTGGAACGATTCAGGAATGGAACCTGCAATCGTTCAATTACTACCCACTACAGGGAACTTCGTCTGACTTTATGCCATCCACCGATGTCAACGGAGCAGCCGATCGCGTGATTGGTATCAGTGCCGAGGGCAAAGCCCAACTCTGGGATACCGCAGGACGGAGACTAACAACACTAGATACCTCCGGACAATCCTACCTGCAAACACAGTTCAGCCAGGATGGGCAGGTGATTGCGATCGCCGGACAGGAAGGGCTAATTCGCCTGTGGAATCCGCAGGGACAACTGCTGCAAGAACTGAAGGGTCGCCTTCCTTACGTCAGTTCCCTTGCCCTCAGCCGAGATGGAAGCCATATCGCCGCTGCGACCACCGACAATCAGATTCATCTCTGGAATCGTGAGGGAAAGGTGCTGCTACAAACTCGGCTCTCTTCTACGTCATCGATTAACGCACTGCGGATTAGCCCCAATGCAGAATGGATTGCAGCAGGACAAGCCGATGGCACTGGCACCCTAACAATCTGGTCTTCTAATGGGCAAAGACAAGCAAGCTTCAAAGCTCACGATCAAGCTCTGATCGCTCTGCAATTCAGCCCAGATAATCAACACCTAGTCACAACTGGCTTAGAAGGAACAATCAAAATCTGGACAGCTCAGGGACAGCTTGTTAAAACGCTAGAGCAAACCCAACCAGATGCCTACTCGATCGAATTCAGCCCCGATGGACAATACTTTGTGACCACAGGGATGAACGGCAATATCAAAGTCTGGAGCCGCCAGGGACAGCTCCTCAGCGATTTTACAGGACACACCGATTCTATCTTCAGAATTGCATTTAGCCCCGATCGCCGCAGCTTTGCCACCCTGGCCAGCACTGAGCTGCGATTGTGGACACTAGATGGACAGTTGCTGAGCGATATGAGTGTTTCTGAGGGCACACACAACATCAGCTTCAGCAAAGATGGTCAAACAATCTTCACCGTTGGAAATAACAATACGATCCATCACTGGCAAGTGCCTGAATTGCCAGGCCTATTAAAGCAGGGCTGCAATTGGTTATCTCCCTATTTCACCCATCATCCAGACTTGCGCGATACACTTCAATGTCCTTCCTAAATCTAAAAGCCATTCTGGAATTAATCTTACTGCTGATGAAGCCTAACTACTCAGTATGAGTTCCTAGAAAAATCGCAAAGCATTTCAAAAAGCCTCTCAAATGATGTATCTATGCTTTAGTGTAATTGCGAATAATGCTCTTCCATTTTCCATCTGAAACCACCGTAGAATCAGAGAGATCTGTCATGCAGCCCTGGATGGTGCCCATCATTGTCAGTTTGTTTGCTGCTGTACCTGCTGCCGCAGAAGCAATTCCAAATTTGTCTGCCTTGTCAGGGGATCATTCTGTCCCTACGATCGCCCAAGTCAGTCCTCAGTCAAGCCCTGCTGCTCAAGCCTGGGAGCTAATTCGGGCAGCCCGGCGCAATGCCGCCAATGGTCAAGTTGCTCAAGCGACAGAAGCCTTACTCCAGGCTGAACAAATCACCGCGCTCCTCTCCAATTCCGTTACCCTTGACCAATTCTTTGCCACCATTGCAGCAGAGTTAGCAAAACTGGGACAGTACGATTGGGCGATCGCTATCACCAACCGCATGAGCTATAACTCCCTGCCTTCATTAGGGTGCTGTGTGCCTGTAAGGACGGATGCGGAAGTTGCAATCGTCCAAGCTTATTTGAATGCCGGACAGATTAAGACAGCCCAGCAATTTGCCGAGAAAATTCAGTTTGCTCCATCCCGTGACCAAGCCTTAATTCCTGTGGTCTCTTATCTGGCTGAGCAAGGACAGTTTAGCGAGGCAATTGCCCTCAGCCAATCTATACAGGATTACGGCGACCAAGCACGCGATGCCATTCTCAAAAGCTATATCAACACCGATCGCTTCACAGATGCATTGGCATTCACAGAAAAGATCACAGACCCTAACGAAAAATCATCCCTGCTCTCAACCCTAGCACGGTGGGCATGGCGCAGCGGCAAGACTGACCTGTCTTACCAGATTGCCAGTCAGATTCCAGAGCCAAGCAGCCGAGTTCAGCTCTGGATAGAAGTCGCTCTTGCCTATGCTAAAGCTGGAGCAAAAGAACGCGCCGTCAGCATTCTTTCCGAAGCCTATGAGCTAACCAAAATGCAGCCATCGCAGGTCTTCGCTCAGTGGGCAGGTCACTTCGCCCAGGTCGGAGCCTTCGATCGCGCTCTAGCTCTTACCAACAGCTTCACCGGGTATGAACAGGCTCATGCCAAAGTCATCATCGCCCGCGTCTACTCCGATGTTGGACGGTATAACGAAGCGATCGCTCTTACGCAACAGGTGCCAGATGGAATCCTGCAACCCTTTGGCGATATGCCTGACCTGAAAGTAGAAGCCCTGCAACAGATCGTTCAGCAAGCGGCGAAAGCAAAACAGTACGATCGGGCAATGCAAGCTGCAAATGTCCTTCAGGAACAGGCTCGCGTCAATGCACTGCAAACGATCGCTCAACAGTACCGGCAGGTTAATCAACCTCAAGATGCGATCGCCATGCTAGATCAAGCTTTGGCTGTAGCTCGCACTGTGGATAAAATGACTATCTTTTACGATCGCAATACCTACGTCACCGTTTCTAACGCAGGATTGTTGCTAGAGATTGCTCAGGATTATCTGGCGTTCAATGAATCCGATCGAGCCAGGGCAGTGTTAAATGAGGCGCTTGAATCAGCTAAAACTCTAGAGGTTCAGAATCAAGATTCGGTGCGAGAACAGGTGCGGTATCTGGGAACGATTGCCCGATTATATGCCCAACTGCAACAGCGTGAGGAGGCACAAGCAGCGGCAGAAGGCGCGTTTAATCTGATCAGTCAATTTCCTGGAAGTGAGCGGTCGTCATCTTTCCCCTTCTGGACAGTAGTGCCGATGGCTGAAGTGGCTCAAATGTTTTTCCTTGCGGGGGATGAGGAAGAAGCGATGCAAATGCTGTCGGGTTTAAGGACAGTTAACAGCACCGCTACAGAACCATTGCAGCAGCTTAGAGGAATGGAGGCGATCGTCAAAGCCTATGCAACTATAGGCGCGGAACCGCAAATGCAGGAAACTGCAGAAGCCGCCTTGACCCTAGCACAAAGCCTGGAACCTGCTCAACAGGATTGGATGATTGGACGCATTGCAGTTGCAGCAGCATCTTCTGACCCAGCCTATGCCCTCCAGATTATCCAGAATCAGCCCCACCAAGCTGGATACATTTCCACGCTGGCTCAAATGGTGGTGAACTATCATGCCACAGGTCAAAACGCTCAGGCACAAGCCGTTGTCATTCGACTTCAGCAAATTGCGGAAACGATTCCTAATGATAGCCAGCGAGAACAAGCCTTGAATGATGCAGTTCGTTTTTATTTCGTGCTTTCGGGAGTCCAAAATCCATCTATCTCACAGTTGCTACAGGCGGGGCAAATCAACGCTGATCTTCAGTCTCCTAACTTGAAGGCTTATAACTGGTTCCTCATTGCTCAAGCCTATGCCTTTCAGGGGGAAACGAGCCGCGCTAACCAAGCCGCACAATTTTCGCGCGAGGCTGTAGAAACAATGCCCAATCGCTTCGAGCAACGGGAACTCCTCTGGCAAATGGTTGAAGAAGCTTTAAATGCCAAGGAGCCTGCTCTCGCAGTACAAATGGTAATGGGGTTTAACGAAGAATCTTATCGAACGATCGCGTTACAACAATTCAAAGTTTAATTCTCAAAGGAGTTAAAATGGCAGCGTGTTCAACCGTATGGGAATGGGAAGCAGAGAGTAGCGAACCCCCTAAAATAGGTTCTAAAACAATTGTGCTGGATGGAAGCGATCGCCCTCTTTGCATTATTGAAACGACAGAAGTAACACTCCGAGCATTTAATGAGGTGGACGCACAGTTTGCCTATGAAGAGGGTGAGGATGACCGTTCCCTGGAATCCTGGAGAGAGGAACATTGGAGGTATTTTTCACGGGGATTACCTCAAATCGGTAAGCAGCCCACTCCTCAAATGCTGCTGGTTTGCGAGCGGTTTCGTGTGGTTTACTCGTAGTCATCAGGATGCTGAAGAGCGATGTCATTTCCAGAACACTTTCTTCCCCAACAAACTGAACGACTGACGCTTCGGCGCTTTACTGAGACTGATCTCGATCGCTTCCTTGCCTACCGGCATGACCCTGAGGTTGCCCGCTTCCAAAGTTGGTCAATGCTATTAGAGAATGAGGCGATCGCTTTCATCAATGAAATGAGTACAGTTCCAATTGGAATTCCAGGGGAATGGTTTCAAATTGCGATCGCTCTCCAGCAATCCAATCTACTGATTGGTGATATTGGGATACAGGTAAGTGAGCACGATACAACAACAGTAGAAATTGGTTTTACGCTACATCGAGAAGAACAAGGTAATGGCTATGCAAAAGAAGCGATTCAAGCATTGCTTTGCTCATTATTCGAACCTGGAAATATTACGAAAGTCATTGGCATCACAGATAGCCGCAATCATCCATCAATTAATCTTCTGACACGATTAGGAATGAACTTAGTAAGCTCTGAGGAGGTTGTATTCAAGAATGAACTTTGTCTAGAGCAAACATTTGAGTTGAGGAAGAAAGGCTGGTTATTGCATACAGTCAATGAGTTAAAACCAGAGTATATTCTTGATGGTCGTCGCACCACCACACTGGAGGCATTCTACAACCAAGTGGAACAGATTTTGCTGGCAGGACAACCCTGGGATAAGAACCTCGATGGTTTCCATGCTGTACTTCGAGGTGATTATGGATGCTTACCTGATTCATTCCGATTAGTATGGCGAGAAGTAGACTATGCGAGAGCAGCTTTAGGTTATGACGAGACTGTTCGCCAACTGCTGCAACAGTTACGGGATTGTCCTCCTACTGCGTTAATTAAAACCGCCTGGGCACTACGAGCAGCCCTGAGAGAAAAGGGACCCACGGTTTTTGACTGGTTGGTGGAAGCGATAAACCGTTATCCAAACGTAGAGTTGGTGCTGGTCGAAACGGCGGATGATGTTGAGTAGCTACCGCTTGTAAGCGATGCGAAGCAGTTCCCCCTACGGGGTAATCGCGCCTAATCAATCCATTGCTGCTTATACAAATACTCCAGTACCCGTTGCGTAGCTGGAGCACATTGGTCTAAATCTATGTACCTCAGCCACGCGATCGCTTCAATTTCAGAATCTGCCATGATTTCACCCCTGTAGTCTGCCCCAAAGCAGCGCATCGTCACCTGAGTTGGTTCTGTGTAGCCATGAGCAACCTCCTGCACGACCATTACTTCTGTTAAGGTTTCAGCGATCAGGCTGACATTAAGTTCTTCCTGAACCTCTCGGCGCAATGCCTCCCAGTCAGACTCACCCTTCTCCCGTTTTCCACCAGGCAGATAGAACACATCGTTACCCGTTGTCCGGGCACATAAAACCTGTCTATCCCTGATGCAAATCCAGGCGACAACATCAATGATCATGCTATTCATACTGACACAGGGGATTTCAGCTTTGATAGAATATCGTGCGATCGCGTCCACAGAATGGAGCCTCCCTCATTAGGATCAAGGATATGGGTAGCCGTGGCAAGTGAGCAGCGAGGGTTACGCTAAAATCGGGGGAGTGAACAGGACTGGTATCTAAACCGTCATACCAGAGGTCTACAGGAATCGTGATATTCTCCAACGCAAACGACCACGCACTCATCGCATTCACTGAATCGCGGACGTAACCTCCTCCCTGAGAAAATCCTTCCTGGAGGCAACGCTGGTATGCCTGAGTGAATGAATCACTCAAATACAAGGATCGATCGCACTCTGCGCTCATATCATTTGTACCCATCTCAAATGACTTCTATGAGTTGATGATTCAAAGCTTCAAGATTGATTCCGTAACGGTGAAACAAATCAGTCTGAATGGTCTTATCGGTATCAGCTAGCCGCATCAAACCCCATAAAAGATGTTCTGTGCCAATCGACTTCTTGCCCTGAAGCCGAACGACCTGTAAAGCAAGCTCCAGGACAAACTTGCTTTGTGAACTCAATTTGAGATTCTCACCTCGTTCAAAACTATGCTCATCAGTTATGGCTCTCAGTGTTGCACCATTCGCTTGCAGTAATTGAGCAGACGTTGCTGCTGGATCAGCCAATAAGCCAGCTAGCAAATGTTCTGGTTCAACCTGCGGTTCCTGCGAAGTTGTGCCCTGTGCTGACTGTTGCAACCGTAGGGCTTCGTTTCGAGCGAAGGTGATAGCATGAATTGCCTGTTCTGTGAACCGCTCAAACCCAAACTCAAAACCGAAGAAATTTTTGACTCGTTCAAATAATGTTTGCATTGAATTCTTTGCCTCAAAGATGAAAACGTCTTCGATCGAGACCTGAAACAAACTGGCAATTTTGAACGCCATATCCAAGCTTGGGTCGAACTTACCCGATTCAAACCCGTTGACCGCTTGACGGCTTACTTCTAGTTCTCTGGCGAGGTCGGCTTGTGACCATTGGCGTAATTGTCGAAGCTCTTTCAGCCGATTCTTCATCCTTTCGCCTATTTGCTGTCAAGTATTACTTTACATCCCTAAGAAACAACTTGTCAAGTAGTACTTGACAACATCGGTTTAACAGCTAGCTTAACATTGTTGAAAACCTGCTGTGCCTGACAACTCCTGCCTAAGCGATGGATTGAGGCAGCAGTGTTAAGGTGTGATTGATGTTTGGAATATGGCAATGAGCAATCCTGCTGATCCAACCGTCTTACAAATTGACGGTTTTACGATGCGTCCACTTCAATTCTTAGATTTGGAGGCGCTTGTATCCATCTGGGCTGATCCTGAAGTAACTCGCTTTTTGCCAAGTCGAGGCGTTTCAATTCCCAGAGAGAATGCAGAAAGGGCACTACAATCGTTCATTCATCACGATTAGGAATTGCTGCAGAACATACAGTTATCGATTTAGGTGCGGGTACAGGTAACTTTGCCATTCAATCTGCGCTTACAGGAGCTTCTGTTCATGCGGTTGATATCTCGAAAGCGATGCTCACTTATGCTCAAAACAAAGCCCAATAAGCAGGCGTTACCACGATCAAGTTTCATCAAGCAGGCTTTTTGAGCTGCAAGCATCCAGATCAATTAGCCGATTTCGTCGTCACCAAAAATGCACTTCACATTCTGCCCGATTTTTGGAAGATGACGGCTTTTTTGAGAATTGCCACGATGCTGAAGCCGAACGGTAAGTTTTATTTGCGAGATGTCATCCTCCCATTTGCACCCGCAGATTATGAATCGTCAATCAATAACTGAATCAAACAGGTTGCCAAATCAGACGGCGAAGGGTGGGCAACCAAAGACTTTGAGATACATGTACGTGAAGAGCATAGTACTTATGGATGGATCATCGAGGGAATACTAACGCGAGCAGGTTTTGAAATTGTTGAAGCGAATTACAACACACCAACCTATGCTGAATAGTTTTGTATCAAACCCAAAATCCTAGAATGACCAACTATATTTTTTAGCAGTTCTTACCTCAGTTAGCTGGCAATAACGCTCTTAATTTAGTACTTACGGTAATTACCAGGAGTCATGCCGGTTGCTTCTCGAAACGCCTTACCCAAGTGGCTCTGGCTATTAAATCCACACTGAAGCGCAACTTCTGCGATCGCCAATTGCGATGTTTTTAACAGCTGCTTGGCTCGCTCCACTCGCTGTTGCAGCAAATATTGGTGTGGAGAGATTCCTGTAGACTGCTTGAATAAACGGCTGAAATGAAACTGACTCACCGACGCAACATCGGCAAGATGAACTAATTTGATGTCTTGGTCCAGATGGGCATGAATGTATTCTGAGACTTGTAGAAGTTTGCGATCGCCCAATCCTCCCTCGTACTGTGTGACACGAGGTTGATCGCTGGAATACTCCCGCAACAAGTGAGCTGCTAGCACATTAGCTAACGATTCAGCATAGAGCCGCCCAATTCCACCACCTCCTTTGTAGAGTTCTGCTTTTAGCAGCAGCAGAATTTGCTCTAATTGAGGATCGCGCACCCGAAATTCTGTCACCAGTTCCAGGCGATCAGGGTTAACTGCTGCTTCCTGGGCAACGGATTGCAGAAACTGGGCAGGCATTAGGACGTGGAGATAGTGATCATCCCCTTCGGCACGGTAGGATGCAGGGATGTCTGCCGGAGTAATGGAGATATCGCCTTTAGAGTAGAGTCCAGTGTAACAGCGATCGCCCACCATTTGATGAATGCGATGGGGACGAGGAGCCAAACAAAGCGCGATGGAATGCCCAACCCAGGCTTCTGGTAAATCGGTTCCCCCAGGCGGTTGCTGAAATTCCTCAACCAGCAGGGGTTGCCAGCCAAGCGATTCACTAGACATCACCGGGATGGGAATGTCTGATTTAGGTAGAGAGGTGCTACTAACCTGGGATGCTTTTGCCATAAGAGTTTTGAGTCATTCCAAAACTGACAGCAAGATTTTGACAAACGGGCAAAATTCAAGTATTCCAGGGCTTGTAGATTCCCTTAATGTGTCATTGTAATCGATTTTTTAACAAGGTGTTATCCAAGGCAATCAGGAGAAGTAGCGTGGAAAAGCGAATCTTAATTGCAAGTTGGCTATTTTTGATTGGTTCTAGCCTGTTTCTCATTGATTCAATGTTTGAGGCTGCTCAACATTTTTCATTTATGTCTCTGCTGCACTTATCGGAGGGCGTTCTATTTCTGATTGGTTCTATCTTCTTCATGCCATCTTCTTCAAGTTCTTCTCCATCTCTCCCAAAAACTGTCTGCAATAACCATTCAGAAACTCAAGGAAAACTCGAACTCGTGGCGACAGATTACGCTGATGAGTAAACAGCGCATGAACTGCAAGACCAGGAAATGATTGATTGGGAAACAGCAGAATTAGTTGCTCTTGATCAACTTCTTGTTTCACTTGAAAACCAAGTAAGCGAGTGATACCTAAGCCTGCGATCGCTCAACCGTAAGTCAATCTGGATCTCTGGATATTGGGCTAAAAATTCTGGAATCGATTGCATGAGCAACCACTGCCCAAAATCCAACGATGTACTGACGGTCAGCTTGCCGCGTGGCTTGCCTTTGGAAATGACCAGATCATGGGCTTCGTCGAGTTCTCTCAGTAAGCGGGACACCCGTTCGTAATAAGCCGCTCCCTCTGCGGTTAAGCTAAGCGATCGCGTTGTACGGTGCAGCAGTCTTACCCCTAATCGGTCTTCTAACTTGGCAACTCGCTTGCTGATGGCGGAGGGAGTGGTGTCGAGCGATTGGGCAGCCGCACTGAAGCTATTGCACTCTACGCTTTCGACAAAGGCGATCAGTTCGGGAAGTTGATTGAGAACATTCAGCATTTATTCCGGTCAAGCACAAATGTTTTGCCAAAATACTGCTTTTTCTTCTAGTGAGGCAAAGGATATTTTGATGAAAGTGTAACAAAGGATAAAGCAATGAGTTCCAAGCAAGTTGTCATTGTCACCGCAGCAAGTCGTGGCATTGGGGCAGGTTGTGCGCGAGAATTAGCCGCTCAAGGGTATGCTGTCTCGTTGTTTGCGCGATCCCCTAGCATCCTGGATTTAGCACAAGAATTAGGTGGGATTGCTGTTCAGGGTTCTCTATCCAACGCTCAGGATTTGGAAAATTTAGTACAAACAACGCTGAACCAGTTTGGGCGAATTGATGCAGTAGTGAACAGCTTTGGTGATCCACCCCGACCTGACTTGTTAGAGATTTCTGATGATCTGTGGTTGGAGAACTTTGAGATGTTGTTTTTGAGCGTGGTGCGATTAGCTCGTCTGGTGACAGAGCCAATGCGTCAGCAAGGCGGTGGTGCGATCGTTAATATTTCTGCCTGTGACTCTCAAGAACCCTCCATTGGAACACCATTTAGCGGCACACTGCGAGCGGCAATGGAAGGATTTACCAAGCTGTATGCTCAACGCTACCGGGGCGACCATATCCGCATGAATTGTGTTGCCCCTTACTTTGTGGTAGATAGCCTGGAGGAATTAGCGGGATGGGATGTTCCCAGTGATTTGATGTGGGGTCGTCCGGCAACCTATGCGGAACTGGCAAAAACTGTTGCATTTCTCATTTCAGATGATGCCAAATTCATTTCAGGAACGACGTTGAAAGTTGATGAGGCGCGATCGGCTGCAATTTAGTGATTAGAGAAGTGGGGAGATTTCATTATGACAGTTATCAAAATCCAAAAGAACGATCTTCTAGTTGAAGTACGCGAGTTTTTTAAGTTAGCGGTTCCCCTTGCCAGTGCTCAAGTTGCTCAATCTGCGACCGGCTTTGCTGATACCGTCATGATGGGGAGAATGGGAGCCGATGTCTTAGCGGCTGGAGGGCTGGCAGCCATTACATTTCTTTGCATCATGATGACTGCGAGTGGTGTTGCGATGGGAGTCAGTCCACTGATTGCGGAAGCATTTGGAGCGGGGCAAAAAACGCGCGTTGAGCAAATTGCGCGTCAGGGATTGTGGTTGTCCGTATTGGTGGCGATTCCCACGATGCTGTTCACCGGACATCTGGATATCCTTTTGAGCCGTACAGGACAAACCGAAACTACTGTTCAGCTTGCCAATATTTATTTGGATATTATGCTGTGGGGATTGTTTCCAGCCATCGGTTTTGCGGCACTGCGGGCAACTGTTTCAGCCTTGTCTCAAGCCCGTCCGATTATGCTCATTGTTGTATCAGGAACCGCCTTCAACATCGTCTGGAATTATATTCTCGGCTTTGGTAAATTCGGCTTTCCCAAGATGGGAATCGCAGGATTAGCGTTAGCCAGCGTAATTACGCTGTGGGGAATGTTCCTGGCTTTAGCCCTGTATATTTCAACAAACGAGAATTTAAAGCACTACCGCATTTTTCAAGAACTGCATCGGGTCAAACCCTACATCCTGAAGGAGCTAGCCTGGGTGGGTGTACCGATCGGGTTGTTCTCTGGACTTGAAACAGGCTTTTTTATGGTGATTACCTTCTGGATAGGATTGTTAGGTATTGAAGTGTTAGCTGCCCACCAGATAGTATTTCAAACGATCGTTGTTGTGTTTATGGTTCCCTTAGGTATCTCTTATGCAACAACGGTACGAGTTGGGCAGTGGTTAGGACGACGCGATTGCACAGGCATTCAACAAGCAGCATTGGTGAGTATGAGCGTCACTACAATCTTTATGATTGCTGTATCAAGTGCATTTCTCTTCTTTCCTAAATTTATTATTGGTCTTTACATCGACATTACCAATCCAGTGAATGCAAACATTGTTGCGCTTGCACTTCCGCTATTGATGATTGCAGCGATCGCACAAGTTCTCGACGGCTTTCAAAAAGCAGTTTATGGCTCTCTTCAGGGACTACAGGACACGCAAATTCCAATGTTGCTGAATGTGTTGGGATACTGGGGAATTGGTTTATCAGTGGGCTATGTATTAGGCTTTCAGTTGCAGATGGGAAGTGTAGGCTTGTGGATTGGGCAATCGGTGGCGATCGCCGTTGTCGCAGGGCTATTCACTTGGCGGTTCTGGCAATTGATGAACCATCAAAAGCTTTCCCGAGCGCCGCAACGCTAGAAGCTCAGACTGACGGATACCAACAGGTTTGAGTGGTCTTAGGGCTGCAATTCTTTCAACTGGTAGGCATTGATTCGAGCAGTTTAGTAAGAATTTGCAAAAACCGATTTCCAAACGCTGTGGAGAATATTCCACACAGCAACACAAACATGGCCGAACCCATGTAATGAATGAAGTGAACGGCTTCCGGTGTAAAGTACATGAAATAGGAGAGAGGAACTAGGATCAAGAAAGATCCCAGGAGCGAACCCAATAAAAATTGAGTAGCTCTACTCCGCCAGGTTTGAAGGTTGGGTTGGTTGTGTTCAGGTTGCATAATTGGGTCTACAACTCAAGCTGTGTCTATTCTAGAGTAAGACCAGGCAAAGCATCCGTCCTCAACAGTCCTGAGACTCCTAAGATTTCAGGAGTTGTTTCCAGTGATGTTCCGTACTGTCATTGGCTGGAAACAAACACTCAATCCTCAGTTCTTGCAGGGTAATGTCGTAGGGGGTGCCGAGGGTGGCGATCGTTGAAAAAAACTCTAATTCTAGATTCCCTCGTTTGAGATGAACAGTCAGCAGCATGGCATTTTGAGTTGTTCGAGTGAAAGGCTGCCAAACCTCAGCAATGCCCGGATAACTCATTAATTCGTTCAGTAATGTTTTAGATTGTTCACTTTCTCCCTCAGCAATTGTCTCTCGGTGCAGGCGCTGTAGCAAATGCACTGAAAAATCGTCCCAGTTAATGACAAATGGACGAAACCCTTGAGGATGAAACATCGCCCGCATCAGGTTAACTTTTCCATCCCGGTAGAAGCGGGCTTGCAGTTCTTCTGGGGCAATGAAAGCATTCAGTAGTCGATTGGCAGCATGGTTGGTCAGCAGTAGATTCCAGTAGCGATCGACCACAATGGCCGGATAGGGTTCCTGTTGTCGCAGCATGAAGTCGATCGCTTTACGGATAGAAGCCATTTCAGGAGCCGATAGATCAGTCTCGGCGTGAATGGGTGTAAATCCTGCGGCAGTCAGCATCAAGTTTTGCTGTCTCAACGGAATCTCCAGCACCTCCGCCAGTTGCAACACCATCTCTCGGCTGGGTTTGGCTCGTCCCGATTCAAGAAAACTAATATGGCGTTGGGAGACCTGGCTGGTCACAGCTAAATCAAGCTGGCTAAATCCTCGCTGGCTACGCCATTGCTTCAGAAGCAGTCCAAACGAGTCGAGGGTCGGATTTGAGGCATTGGTGCGCTGTTGCATCACAAAGTTTGCAAAAGATGAGTTTGATTACCTGGCAGGTAATTGCTTTGATTATTTCCCTATTCCATCATGAAAGCACACCGATTAAGGATAAACATCATGTTGAAGACAACAAACCTCCCAATGACGCGCACGTTCAGCAGTATCAAAGTTTTGTATCTGATACTGACCATTGCCGGTTCAATTGAACCCTGGTTCTGGCTCCTGCAAGATCCGTCAGCATTGCTTTCTCCCTCATTTTTCCTGCAACAAGCGTTTGCGAATAACATTGCAGCAGGGTTAACAACGGATTTATTGATTTCTGCGATCGCCTTCTTCTGCTTTGTATGGATTGAATTGAAGCGGTTAAACATATCACGCGCCTGGATCATTCTGTATATTGGATTGACCTTCGGCGTTGGGCTTTCCTGTTCTCTTCCCTTCTTCCTGTACCGCCGAGAACAACATTTAGAGCGCACTGTTTGAGATTATTTGAGATGAGGCATTCCTGAGTTTAGAGCCAATAGCAGGCACGATTAGAACACCCGCTTCTGAGATTGAACCTGATTTAGGTCCAGGTCTGGTTTTCGATACGATGAGCGGCATCATGCTGTATGCCATGATTTTCCAGCCAACACCTGAGTTCTGGGAGGCTTATGTGCGTCGTTCTTTAAAGCTAGTTCTTCGATAACCTAATCCCTTCGCTGAATAGCTGCCAAAATAAATGCGATCGCTTCTTCAGTGTGTTCTTCGACCATCTCTGGACTGAGGCGATCAAGGTCTGGCGTGAGATGCTTCCAATTTTCATGAACTGTGAAATAAAACCAGCAAACGCTTAAGATGTGGGTTAATGCCAAGAATGGCTTGAGCGGACGGAAGTAACCTTCTGCAGTACCGCGCTCTAACACGTTCAAGAGATACCCGTGCAGGGTTAGCACATTACACTCCTTAAAGTACGCCCCCTGATTTTGGCTCGATTCCTGAAACCATAGCATTTGTCGCTGAGGATTTGCTGCTTCGTTGGCGATCGCAATGCGAATGATTTGCTTCAGCGCCTCTTCGGGAGACAGTGCATCAAACTTTTGTTGCGCCAGGATTTCTTGAACTTCGTCTACAGGACGCTGGAGAACTGCTTTGTACAGATTCTCTTTGTTCTCAAAGTAATAGTGCAAGGTTGCAGATGTGACCTGAGCAGCTTGGGCGATCGCACTCATCCGTGCGCCTTTCAAGCCGTGATGGGCAAACTCTTGTTCGGCAGCATCTAGAATTTGCTGCTGTGTTGCCTCAGCATCTCGCACTGGACGCACTGATTTTGCTGTTCGCTTTCCTGCTCGATTCACAGCCTTAATTCATGACTATCGGTTCAAAGCCATCTTAGCAAAGACTAGGCATTGCCAAATTGACGCTCAGATGAGCTTTTGATAGACTTACTAATTAATTAGTAAGTTAAGGGTTGACGATTATGGAGCAATTACAAGGTTCTCCGTGGCTGTTGGCGCATCGTTCTATGCTGAAGCTGAATCAACCTCGGAAGTTTTCCTTGTTGGGGCAAGATTATGTCCTCTGGCAAGATTCTCAGGGCACAATTACTGCCCTCCCCAACGCCTGCCCTCACATGGGAGCAATGCTTTCAGAGGGGTGGTGCATCACTCAATCCGATGGCAGTAGTGCCATTGCCTGTCCGTTTCATGCCCTAGAGTTCGATCGTAAGGGTTGCACGGTATTACCGGGCTCTAATAAACAAACAAAATCTTTGCTGTCACCGCTTGAATTGGTAATTCAAGGGGATTTGATCTGGACTTATGGGGGTTATGAGCCGAAGATCCCAATTCCAGATTTAATGAACACGATTGCAACTGAGTATGAGTTTATTGGCGTAACAGGTGAGCGCAGCATACCGACGGATATTCTGAGTTTGTTGCTAAATATGCATGACTACAATCACCAGAATGGTACCCACCGGGAGTTATTTGAGATTGAGGAAGTGCAGGTCAAGCAGTTTATTGATCAGGGTTTACATTCTCACGCTTATCTGGCGCAACCCAGGAAACAAGCGACCTGGCGTGAAATCCTCAAAAATCCAGCTCAACTCGCATTACCCAAGGTTTTAGAAGCGCATCTAGAGAATTACTTTCCGTTCATGGGTGTGATGCATGGCGACAATCAACTTTTGAGTTTGAAGGAATGCCACTTTTATTTGCCTGAATCGGTAGAGCGATCGCGTGTGTTTGTGCTGATGTATATGCAGGCACGCTCCCCAATTGCTCATTTACTAAAGAGAAACTTACTGAAGTTGATTGATGTCGTTGTAGAACAGGATGCCAGAATTCTCAGCCGGATCTATCCCAATACGCCTCAACGAATCAGATTGAACAACGAGGTCGGAATGGATTGGGTACGGCGCAACTTTGAGAGTTTTCCGCAAGTTGTAGAACCTAATCTTTTTAGATAAACACTCAATTACGTCAAAGATTAACCACTACTCAGGATGCTGCAAGTTTATTACTGAATTTTGCAATTCGTGCCACCAGTTCCGCACGTGATGAAATCTCTAGTTTGCGAAACATTCGCTTCAATGCTTGCTTCACCGTGTGTTCAGTAATCCATAGGGCTGCACCAATCTGAGCATTGGTAAGTCCTTGAGCAACTAATTCGGCAATTTGCATTTCCCGTAGAGTCAGACGATCCTCCACAGAAGACGTTGCATTACTGCTAGCCAGTTCGGAAATAATAGGTTTTGAACGCAGTTCTGCAAGCCGTGTCGAGAGATGAAGACATAGCGCACTCAAATCTGCTAGATCGTCTGCATTAAATGCGGGAGCATCGCGATGGCGGGTAAAAGCAATTCCGCCCACTAACTGCCCCTGATTGACAATCGGACCTGCCATGACATGTCCATGATCGGCGCGAGGACAAATCGATTGCCATACTCCATGGGGCAAGATCATTTCCTCATGAACCGTCGAATGGCGTTGAACTAGATAACGCAACACAGGGTTGTAATCAAGTGATAATGCTAGTTTCAGCATTAATGGCGAATTTTCATCGACAGTAGGAAGCTGGTCTAAAAAACTTAACCCCCAACGTGTAGCGGCAAAGTACTCACCAAGTTTTGCCATCATCGCTCCTCTTAGCTCAGCTTCATCTTGTGCTGTTGCGATCGCTTGAAACAAGGGCTGCAAAGGAATTTCCATTATGTCTATCCAGCTTGTCAGGGAGCCAATACAGCAAAGTGTACTCGATCGAGGTCTAGTCTACAGTTGATTGCCAGTTTAATTTAATTTCAAGGTTGCTACAAACCACTTGATTCATTCTCAATGAGCAAACAGATCTATGGCTCCCTCTACACCTTCATTCGATGCGATCGCCAAGTCAACACCAGAAGATACTCCAGCTTCTCTAAAACCCGCTATCACAGGCTTTTATGCCATTACCGTTCTGTTTAACCTTTGTTTGGTGGCTCAGGTGTTAACGGTTGGGTTGGCTTATTTCGATAACCCTGCCTGGTGGAATAATCATGTCTGGCTTGTACGAGGTTACAGTGGATTATCTTTGGTTCTTCTAGTTTGGGTGTATTGGATCCCCATGTCTCCAAGAATCCGAATGCTAACCCTCAGCCTACCGATTTTGTTAGGATTGCAATTTCTAACGATTCATACGCAACTCTCTCTACCAATTTCCCTAGCCATTTTTCATCCTCTACTCGGATTCTCCCTGTTCTCTGCTTCAACAACGCTGGTTCATCGGGTAGGGCACATTATCTTTCCTAAAAAAGATAACAACACAACGACTTAGGAGAGATTCATGACCTCTAAAGCTGATTCACAGGTTGTTGTAGACACGCAATGGCTGGGCGATCGCCTCCACGCTCCCAAGGTGAGAATTGTTGAAGTTGAAATGACTCCAGACCATTACAAAGAAGCTCACATTCCAGGTGCAGTTTTCTGGAATATCCTGACTGATTTGCTTCTGCCAAACTTAGGCCAAAATCTGGATGTCAATCACATTGAACGATTGCTCTCGCGATCGGGCATCACTAACGAAACAACCGTAGTTGCCTATGGCAGCTATCCTGGAACCGGAGCCTGGATATTTTGGTTGCTAAAGCTATTTGGACATGCTGATGTGCGAGTGCTGGATGGAGGACATCAAAAATGGATGGCAGAAGGTCGTCCTGTGGCCACAGAGTTCTCAACCTTTGCACCCGTTGAATATCAAGCAAAACCTTTGGACACGAATTTGCGAGTACTGGCTGATGAGATGCGAACTGTGATCGATCGCCCCAACCAAGTCATTTTGGATGTCCGCACGATGCAGGAGTACCAAGGTGAGTACTTCTTAATGAAACCGCCTGAAGGAACAGAACGAGCCGGACACATTCCCGGAGCCATTCACCTGGAACATACCCTCACACTCAATGAGGATGGAACCTTTAAATCGATGAGTGAGTTGCAGGAACTCTTTACTAGTAGAGGGATTACACCGGATAAGGAGATTTTTCCCTACTGTGCGATTGGTGGGCGATCGGCTTACACCTGGTTTATTTTGAAGTATTTGCTGGGCTATCCCAATGTTCGCAACTATGACGGTTCATGGAATGAGTGGAGCCGTTTACCGGATGCGTTAATTGAGAAGTGACTTTATGTTCGTTTTACAGATGTCGTTAACTAAAAATGTTCTGAGATGAGTTCCATAAGCCTTTTATCCAGGGAGCTAAGCACATGAACGTTAAAGCTGGTGCTAAGTCCGTTCTGAAGCTGATTGTGATTGCCAGTCTTGTTTCTACTGCAATTTACTTCACTGATAATTACCGATTCATTGAAAATTATTCTCAACCTGGCTGGATTACTTGTTAAGGACAAACGATCGGTAACGTTTGCATTCCCTTAAGCAGCAATTCCAAAGATCGCTTCGATAAATTTCACTTGAGACACACTATCTCCTTGGTCGATTCCTTTTACTTGTCCTTTGCGAATCATCCTCATCGCTTCAGTCCCGCTCAACGTTCTTCTTGCACTATTGAACGACTTGAACCCCATCCTAAGCTTCACGATGCACTGGATGTTTCGATGATCCTGCTCAACGATGTTATTCAAATATTTACTCTGCCTTAATTGGGTCCCTTGGTCGACCCTTGCGGTAACTGCGAAGTAGATCGTCTCTTCTGCTTTGAGAGCATCTATTGCTGCTGGGGAAGCGGCATTCTTGTCCACTGTAATGACTCGTGGAAATTGAGTGTGCTGACCTTTGAGCACCTTACGGAAAAATCGTGCTGCTGCCTTGCCATCGCGCTTTGTACTCAGCATAAAGTCAAGGGTATTCCCCTCCAAATCAACAGCAAGGGTATAGATACTTCCACTCACCCTTGATATGGATATACGTCTCGTCCGCCCTCCACGAGTCGTTTATCAACTTCGGGTGGGGTCGAATGCGTTTGTCCAGCTCTAGGGCATACTTCAGCACCCAACGATTGATCGTCGAATGATCGACTTCCACGCCCCGCTCCTGCATCATCTCCTCTGAGTCTCGATAGCTCAAGGCATCGCGCCAATACCACCGCACATTGAGCAGGATGATTTCAGGCAGAAAGTGCCGCCCTTTGAACAGAGCAGGAGTAGACATCAAAGGGCAAGAAGACACAACAGGGCTTGTCTGCCTTACCATTGACCAGTTTTTGTGACACAACCCCTGATTCTGCCTTCTCTACCCACACCCGTGTGGGTACGATACTCTACTTAACCAAGCCAACGTCGCTTTAATTCCTCCTTCCATACCCAGCTATTAGAAATTAGAAAATTTTTTAGATACTGTCGTGGGAAAAGTAAAATTCTTGATCTAATCAATTCGTTTTCCAGTAGGATTGAGGACATTCACTCGCCAGTGTTAGATATGGCAGTAATCACTTCAATCTTCAATCAAGCAGGAGGCGTAGCGAAATCAACGCTAACGCTGAACTTAGGATATACCCTCTCTCAAGCAGGGCAAAGAGTTTTATTAGTTGATTTTGATCCTCAAGGCAGTCTCACCGTTTTTCTGGGATTTGAGCCTTGGGACTTGCCCGTGACTGTGTACGACACGCTGATGGGAAATTACAGCAGCAAGGAAGCTCTGAGCGCAATTCTTGAGCAGGCGATCGTCTCTGCTCACAATATGGATCTTCTTCCTGCCAATCGACGGCTCGGTAAAGCAGAACTTGAACTGTTCACCGCTATGAATCGAGAGCGCAAGCTGGCAACGATGTTAGAACCATTGCGCGATCGCTATGACTGGATTCTGATTGACTGCCCACCAAGTTTAGGGCTACTCAGTGTATCTGCGCTGACCGCTTCTAATGGAGTGCTAGTTCCGGTTGAAACCGAGTATAAATCCTGGGTTGGGACTGACTTACTGCTGGAGACGATCGCTCTGGTCAGACGTGAGATCAATCCAGACTTGAGTATTTTTGGCTTCATTCCTACAAAGCACGCGAAAACGAAAAGTCAGCATCAGCGAGTTCTCAAAGCAATGCGGGAACAGCTTGCGACGGTTGGGACTGTATTTGACCCCATTCCAAATGCGACTGCCTTTGCGGATGCCTCAGAAGCCGGACAACCTTTGGTGGTCTATGATCGCCGGCATGTTGCTTCGCAATCGATTCAGAATCTTGCAAATTCGCTTCTTGCTACCCACACCCGTGTGGGTAAGAGTAAAGCAGCAAAAGCTCAACCTGCCCGTCGATAAAAAATCCTGCCCCATCTTCTCGTTAAACAACTCTCGTTAAATAGTCACGATGGTTAAAGCTGCAAAATCTGAACGTCCCTACCGAGAGCTTCGATCGCTCGGTGGCTTGTCTTCTCTTTATGATGTTTCTCCCGCTCCTGCTTCTGCTCCGGTTTTAGCACCGGATGAGTGTCAAGTTCCGCTTAATCAAATTCAGCGCAGCAATAAGAATCCGCGTAAATCTTTTAATGCTGCAAAAATGGCCCAGCTTACCGCTTCAGTGCAGAAGTACGGTGTGCTGGAAGCTGTTCTGCTCAAGCCACTTCCGGCAGCACAGGAACCATTCCGGTATGAGTTAGTATTCGGCGAACGGCGTTACCTAGCAGCAGAGGCAGCAGGGCTGAGTGAAATCCGTGCCCGTATTCTGACATCGGAAGAGGTGCAGCAGTGGAAGGAAGTTGACATTGCTCAGATCCGATTAATTGAAAACTTGAACCGTGAAGACCTCAATGCAGTTGAGGAGACTCATGCGATCGTTGAATTGCTGGCACTCCAGCTTCAAGTTCCAGCGCCGGAAATTCCGCGGCTGCTATACCGACTGCACCAGCAGCACCGTAAACGCAGAGGTGAAGAGAACCATGCTTCCCACACGGGTGTGGGTATGGTCCCGCTGACCTCACTGAACGAACAACTTTCCCAGTGGATGAACAACAGCGATGATGCAGTGATGTTCGAGCGAGTTCTGTGGGAGGTTGAGTACGCTTTTGAGGGATTGGGACGATTTAGTTGGCAGTCTTTTGTTCAGCATCGACTGCCTCTCCTGAATTTGCCTCTGGACGTACAAAATGCGATTCGAGCTGGGCAGCTACCTTATAGTGCAGGCAAGTTGATGGCTCGAATTACGGATAAAGATCAGCGCCAGGTATTACTGGAGCAGGCGACTGCCTCTAGCTGGACAAGGGAGCAAATTGCAGAAGCAGTGCGATCGTATCTTGAACCAAAATCTAGTCACTCTGCACGAGGTTCAGACCCAACTACAAAATTCCAGGAGACACTGCAAACCACAATGAGCAAACTCAGGAAAGCAAAGCTCACACCCAAAAAATGTGCAGAAGCCGAAAAACTGCTCCAGCAGCTTCTGGCGATCGTTGAGTCGGATAGTAATAGTTGATAGTGTGGCAATTGCAGGAATTCGTCCTCCCTGTTCGGGTTTCAGTGCTCTAACTCGACGCAACAAAGCGTAACCATCCTCGTCGGGCATCCCAATGTCACTAATCAAGATATCTGGCAGGGGTGAGGATTGAGTCAGCGCCAAGATTGCTTCGTTTGCTGATGCTACAGCGATGACTTCTGCCCCACTCAATTCAAGCATATGGCTCAGTAACTCTCGCATATCCGCGTCATCATCCACAATCAGTATTCCCAATCCATCGAGCCGAGGGGAGCCGTCAAACGGCACACTGCCTCCGCTCACAGGATGTACCCGTTCTGGTTCCATCGCTGTCGGAATCATTGCCATTAGGGGCAGCTTTACAGTAAACGTAGCGCCCTGTCCTTCTCCTGGACTTTCAGCCTGCACCGTCCCCCCCCTACAATTCCACTAATTGACGGACGATCGTTAAACCCAACCCTAACCCACTAACAGACCGGGTTGTAGAACCATCCGCCTGACGAAACCGATCGAAGACGTAGGGCAGGAATTCAGCACTAATGCCTTGACCGTTATCCACCACCACGATTTCAATATCAGAATTAATGCGTTGCAGGCAAACCTGAACTCGTCCTTGTTGCGGAGTGAACTTGATCGCATTGCTCACAAATTCCAGACGACCTGCTGTAACCGCTCAGGATCTCCCAACACAGGACCCGAAGTTGGATCAAGCGCCGTTTGTAGCTGGATGTTTTTGGCATTTGCAGCAGGGCGCACCGTATTAATTGCTGCTTCAATCACTGGCAATAGCTGGACGGTTTGCACGTTGAGGCGAATCTTGCCCGTAATGATGCGGGAAATATCAAGCAGATCATTAATCAACTGCCCTTGAGACCTGGCGTTGCGCTCGATCGTTTCTAACGCCCGATGCAGCCTTGCTTCGTTTACCTTCGTTGTCTGTAAGAGGTGAGACCAGCCCAGGATGGCATTTGCGGGGTTCGTAGCTCATGAGAAACGGTCGATAAGAACTCGTCCTTTAATCGATTTAGCCGCTCAGCCTCTGCACGTGCTTGTTGCTCTTGCACCAGCAGTTGAGCACGCGCTTCTTCCGCTCGTTGGCGCAGCCGGATCTCTTTTGCCAATTCATCAATCTTTTTGTTCAGTAGGATGAATCGAGTGCTGGCTGATTCGCTATTGTGCAAACGCAGCAGAATGAGGGCAGGCGATTTGGGTGACCAGGGTTGGAGGTCAGCCCCTTCACAACGACACAAGCAAGTCTTCCCTTCATTAATTGTTAGGGTTAACGAGCCAAGCACCATGGCTCGGCTGCTTGAGCAAGCGCGCAAGTACTGTTTCACCTTCTCTATGGGGTCCGTAACCACCTCAAAGATCGTTTTTCCTTGCAGCATTTGACGTTGCCGCCCAGCATTTGGGTGAATGACGGGTTAGCAGCCAGGAGCTGACCCTGACCCGTCACCAGGAGCATAGGTTCTGGTAGCAGTCTGGTAAACTCAATAAACTGCTCGGGCGTCACCCCTCACACTCTCCCTTAAAGTATTCCCTGCCTGGACTCGCTTCTGCTTCTGGGGTGGGCTTGAGGTAAACGACCACTCGACATTCAAGCGCACCCAGCGCGATCGTCTCTTGCAGTTCGACTTTGGCGTACCCGACATTCTCGGCTGCAATGGAACCAAACACATTGGAGGTCATCATACACATGGCAGGGCAGTCGATGACCTTCTCAGCAAACGGACAAGCCCGGTTTCCTAAGACAATTCTGTCATTTGTTTGTTCGATAATGTAAAAATCTCCCTGGATGCGCCGCTTCAAATCCACGAGGGCATCAGCGACCTGCTCTGGCGTGAAGATGGGATACCTGCAGAGCCGCTTTATAGTCCTGGTCGATCTGCCGCCCCATATTCTGCCTCACAACGCTAATAAATCCTGAGGCTTCCTCTAAACCCACAACCTCTTGTAGTGTTCTCGCTAACTCTCAAATTAAGGTGCGTAAAAACACATCCCGATTCAAAGGAATTGGAAGATTTTCGACAGATGTTTCAGGCTTAATAAAACTGTTCATCACACTATTTCTTGAGATGAGCAGCAATGCTCTTACTGAATGGCTTCCCATCCAACCAGTCAAAAGCGTGAGATTAGCGACTTAAAGAGCCGAAATTAACATAGCTATATCCTGCAATTGCACTAGGTGCTCTGCACTGTTGTCTCTTGCAGGTTGTAGCGCAAGAGAAAGCTCGATCAGAAGGTGAGTCTAGAGGGGCTGTTGTTTTAAGCGCCATTGAAGAAATGCTTGTTCCTAATGAGCAGACACATCGCTGCTTGAAAAGTTATGTATGAAAGTCTGAGTAATCCTTGCGTTTTTAAGACAATGTGAGAAAAATTGGATCCATCAAAAAGCGTATTTTGGACTCAGAGATTTCAACTAGCGTTTTCATCGCAAGGTGCTGACCTCTTGCCACTGCCATGAAGCGAATCACGGGGGAAGTTATGAAGCAACTCCTAGGTTGCCGCTTGTTAGTTGCTGATGCTTACAAAGATACATGCCTGCTGTTTGAAACCTTCTTTGAGAGCCAGGGAGTTAGGATACTCACTGCTAAAAAAAGCATTTTCGGCAGTGCTTACTCAATCAACGACTGCTGTGGATCTGCAATCAAATTGAGCGCAAGAAATAGCACCGCTAGCTCCTGGTATTCCTTATGTCTTATTAAGAGAGAATGATCGATATACCACGTAGTATAAGTAGTAAATGCAATGCAATGATTCGTACTCTATGCCCACGATCGGTCAAACAGAGCTAGCAGATCTGGTGCGGGAAACGCGACAACGCCTAGCACTCTCGCAAGCCA
>NZ_JAMPKZ010000017.1:0-88543 GCF_039962215.1 Leptolyngbya sp. ST-U4 | reverse complement strand
GCCAAGCAGGTTGGACTCTCCCAAGCAGGACTGAGCTGGATTTGCCTCGAACGCAATAGCCCCAGTGAGGAAACCGCTCGCAAGATTGCGCCTATCCTGGGGGTGGATTTAACCAAGATTGCTCGGCTGGTCTATGAAAACAAGCTAGAGAGTTTAGCGCGTCTGAGTGCGCTGAGTTATTCAGTCAAGGTCAAACAAGCTTGGGTGACCCGAAAAGTGCCGATTGAAGATGCGATCGCTGGATTAAATGCGGTTTTTCATGCGTTTCACTATGTGATCAGAAGCATACCTGAAGTAGAGAAGCCAACGGATTTTCAGATTTATAAGCAGGCCTATGAAGTGGTTAAAAGACAGTTTCTGAGAAACAGAATTTTAGCCGAGAAGTCAAACTCCTAAAGCTGTGCGAGCAAGGGACTTTTGTCACAGCCGCTTCTACAGAAACAATCGTCTTCGCGATCGAAGTGTTCTTAAGTAACATCACGATCTTACTTAAGTAGCTTTTATCAGCGAGATGACCGCAGAAAGTTGCTTATTGCCAAGCGGCTTTTATAGCTGCACGCCGAATTAAAGTAAAAGCAGTCAAGTTACTGATGTCTCTTCCCTGAAGTTGGGCGATAGAGAAACGTTTTGTAGGGGCAGTTTACAAGCAGGAAAAGTTCGCAAACGCTCTCACCCACTTTCTCGTAAGAACGTGCAGTACCCCTTTGACACAAAGCCTTTATACAGAAATAGTAGGCTTCCTGAACGCTGAAGCGGTCTACCTGTTTCTTTTTCCTTGCTGAAATATTCCTGAGTTGTTCTTTGAGTTTTTCCCCTAAAGCTCTGTCTAGAGATCCATGCCTCAACAGAATCTGTCCTGCACTATCTAAAGTAGAAAGCAAAACTTACTTAAGTTAAGCTGGGGTTAGAAGCGAATGCCAGATGAAATAGAGTCGAAGGAGTAAGGAGCATCACGGCTTAAAAGAACGTGACCTAGAGCATTAGCCTGGGCTGTCAACGCACCATGTCAGCCACATGAATTGCCGATGATATTAGCAAACTGGCAGCGTCCACGTATTCTCCAGTAATTTTCTACACTAAACCCGCTTGCAGTTTAAGGAGTCGAAAATGGAAATGCAATTTGCAACAAACGAATTGAGCGAGCCAAAAGCAGAAATAGTTACGATTCAGGCCGATAACGATTCTGAAACTTTAGCGATCGAACCTCAAATGTCATCGGCAGCTGAAGCAGGGCGACAGTTTGCTAAAACGGCGGCTGACATTATGGCTAATCTACCGGCTTACACCATCCAGCTTTTTCAGCGATATCGATCGGTGTTTATTGCTTTAGGCTGGCTATTTATCGCTTTGATTGCTCTTAAATTGGTGGGAGCAGTCCTTGGCGCAATCAACGCAATTTTGTTTGGTCAGTCGTTCCTTGAGCTAATCGGTTTAGCTTATTGCGTCTGGTTCATCAATCGCTATTTGCTGACCGGGAGTAAGCGACGTGAACTTTCACAGCAGATCGATCGAATTAAGCAGCAGGTTTTAGGCGAGGCAAATTCCTAGAGGATGGTTGAGAAGTCGTGATTGCAACCTAAATTGCCCTCTAGTCCCTCATTCGGGGAAGAACTGAGCCGATTATCCTGGCTTTTAGAGTTCCCTAAAGTTGAGTCACTCAGGGAGCAATTTAGGACAGTAAACACTTTTCAAACATCGTTTTAAACTGCCCTCAAACTTAAATGTGTTTCCCATACTCAGCCGCTAGGTTAACATCTGGCGGTTTATTGTGCAGACCATTAATTGTGCAGAGAGTGTGCAGATCATTGTATTGCTGGTGAGTGTATTACTGGTAAGCCATAGGAATAGCTCAGTACAGCTAATCACAGCTAATCGCACAACACAAATTAAACCTTAATTAAATCCTGAAATCCTGCCGCGATCGAGTGCGTTCAAACCCCTTGATCGAACAGTAGCATTGCTTTTCAGGGGAGCAACGCGCTTAAAAACAGATCTATCGATCGACAATAAACGGTTCTGCCTTTAGGTCAGCACAATCATTAATTTGAACACGCAATATTAAGTGGAGAATGCAGTTTTACTTAAATTAAGGGGTAGTTAATGCAATCAAACCGAATTCGGCGGGCAGTCGGCACTTTTCCTAATCACGCTGCCGCAGAACGCGCACTGACTGAATTGAGAGACAGCGGCTTTCCGATGGACAAAGTATCTGTCGTTGCCAAGGATACACAGCATCACGATCGCATTGCAGGCGTTGAGACGAGCGATCGGGTGGGTAACAAAGCAGACGATGGAGCGAAAGCAGGCGCAGTCAGTGGCGGTGCATTGGGTGGACTCACGGGACTGCTCGTCGGGCTAGGCGTTCTGGCAATTCCCGGCATTGGACCTGTAATGCTGGCAGGTGCGGGCGCAACGGTATTGGCAACAGCACTGTCGGGAACTGCGATCGGCTCTCTAGCAGGTGGATTGTTGGGCGCACTGGTTGGGCTGGGCATTCCCGAAGAACATGCCAGAGGCTACCACGATCGCGTAACTCGCGGCGAATATTTGGTCATGGTAGAAGGCAACGATACCGACCTCGCTCGCGCCGAAGCCATTCTTTCGCATCGTGGGATTGAGGGCTGGGGGATTTATGATATCCCTGGCGCTGTGGCACAGCCTGTTGAAACGAATGAAGCGTCTGTTGCCGCTGTCCGGCCTGCAACATCGGAAACTATCGATCGCGCGCCGCACCGGGATGTAGCAGACACAGAAGCAATCCGGCTATACGAAGAACGGCTGCGAGTCGATAAAACACGCCGTAAAGCAGGTGAAGTCACGATCAGCAAGCAGGTTGAAACCGAGACGACGAGAGTTACTGTACCGATCGAAAAAGAACGTGTCGTCGTTGAGCGCATTGCTTCTGACGAGATTGGTAAGGCTGTCGCTCCGGGTACGGCAAACTTCCAGGAGGGCGAAGTTTTACGGGTAGAAGTGTACGAAGAAATGCCCGACATTCGCAAAGAAACGATTGTGCGGGAAGAAGTTCATCTGCACAAAGCAGTCGATCACGAAATGGTGAAGGCTGAAGAAACGCTCCGCCGCGAAGAGCTCGATGTGGATGTAAACGGCAATCCGATCATCAAGGGCGATCGCTTCTAATGTCTGAGTTCAAACCTGGAGCGGAAGTGAATCCCTTGCTCTAGTGCGCTTCAGGCTTGAATCTCCCATTCTTTGTCAACCCTTTCAAACTTCAACTTGCAATACCATGAAAAAACTGACTTTAACGCTCTTAGCGAGCTTTCTCATGCTGGGTGCAGTTGCCTGTAGCACAGCCAGAACCACTTCGAGTGCCCCCGATGCTGCTCAGCCTGAAGGCGATCTGACCAAGCAGACTGCGGAAGATAACCAGGGTGATGCAACTTCTGAACTACGCCGCCGACAGCTTAATGCTGACATTCAAGCGCGAGAACAACGCAACAATGTAGATGGCGGTGACGCGGTGAAAGCGGATACTGACCTTGCCAGCCAAGTGCGCTCAAAACTGGAGGCAAATCTGCCTGCGGCTGAAGTGACTGTCGAGGCGAAAGATGGAGTCGTCACCGTGGCGGGAACCGTGGTCGATCAAGAACAGTTCGACAAAATTGAGCCACTGACCAGAGAAATTAAAGGTGTTCAGGCAGTTGTCGTTGATGCAAACTTGAAGTCTGCCGCGGAGCCAGGAGCAGCTGCACCCGATGCAAGCGAGACAATTGATACTCATACCAATACTGATTCAAACTAGCGTTTATCGCGATCGTTGATGAGCATCACTTGATTGATGAAACCCTCTTACTTTCTTGGTAGGAGGGTTTTTTGATTACTAATGAGATGATTACTGATGAGATATTAATTTATCGATCGACATCATCACCCCTATCTGTTAACTAGACCGAATCGGAAATAAGAAGGAGAAGTTGAATAGGAAGAACAGTTCCACATATCGATGAAATCTAATTTATAACTGAAGAGCATAAAACTGAATAATTTCAGAATTAGCGATTCTGCTCTGTGCTAATTTTCTTTTTTTTATAAGCAATGCTAAGTAGTTTTAGGTTCAGAAAACCGATAGAACTCTTCTTGCTAGAAAACATCCTAATTCCAAGCTCAACAAACCTAGCAAAGTACTGCTCACCCAGTAAAGAAAAGCAAACTGCCAGTTTCCTACCGCCACTAGCTTTTCTATATCCAGAATATAAGTTGAGAAAGTGGTATATGACCCCAAAAAACCAACGGCAACAATAAGGCGTACATCCGGCGAAATGATATTTCGTGCGACTGCTATGCTGGTGAAGAAGCCCATAACAAACGCACCGGAAAGATTAATAAAAAGCGTTGCGATCGGAAAATTTATCCCCAACCCTTGATTGATGCCAAGCGAAAGATAGTAGCGACTCAACGCCCCAACAATCGCTCCCAATCCAACTGCAATTGGAATACGCAAGCGACCTTCAGGAGACCGCAAAATCGATCGCCCCGTTTGTTCTCGTCTCCGCAACCAGCCCATTCTAGTGACCTCCCCGATGCAGCGAATGGGCGATCATCATGCCAATTTCCAGACACACTCCCCCCACAATTGAGCTGCCCAGCCAGTAGAACAGAGCTTTCTTACGTTCTTTGTTCTGTAACAGCACAGAAGTATCAAGTGCGTAGGTCGAAAACGTGGTGTAGGAACCCAGAAATCCAGTTATCATTAAAAGCTGTAATTCTGGGGACAAAGTGACTTGATCGATCGCTAGGGTTGCCAAAAACCCCACTAGCAGCGAACCAGAAAGGTTAATAAAGAATGTACCAAATGGAAAGTGCGTTCCCAGACGTTGACTGAATAAAACCGTTAGATAATAGCGGCTTAGCGCACCTGGAACTGCACCCAAACTCACTGCAACAGGTGCACCGAGATTGAAATAATTTTGATTTGCAAGACTAAAATTAGCAGAACTCAATAAATTAAATAATAAAGCGACGGAAAGCTCTCCTGATGAGAGCATCGAGCCAGTGATCATAGGCTACTCCTGATAGCATTACTCCAAACGGAAAGTAGAAGCTATCATCCACTAGATCACCTGAGAATTACAAATCATTAGCGACAAATATAGCTGCTATCTGTTGCTGTCTCCTCATCGAAGGGCAGCTGGCAAGATTTGTGGCTACTGTTCAACGGCTACTGGTCAGCGGCTATTGTTCAACGGCTACTGTTTAGCGGCTACTGCTTCAAGGTGACAGCACGGATTAAAACCAAATAGGATTAAAACCAAGCAATAAAGGGCAGTTGCCCCTGTATCTCTCATCTCAATCATCTGGCAGCAAAGCCTTTTGATGGGTGCCTTAACTCTGTGTCTTAATTCTGTGCCTTAATAGGGTGTTCCGCAAATTTGGCTTAGCTCGGCTTCGGTCGTGCCAAATCGCTGTTGCCGACAGAGAATCACCTGAGCAACTCGTTGGCGATTATAAAATTGGTGAGCAAACCAGCCAATCGGTAGCCATAGAACCGAACCAACCAACACACCAATCGTCAAACTCGATATTAAATCCTTGCGCCGAATCCGGTTCGTCTGGCGATCGGGGGCAACAGGTGCTTCTCTCATTACAGTTAGCCTCATTCATCTGCTTATCTATCAGCAAAGCAAATTTTTTCTCGCCCAACATCTCCCCATCTGCTTATATCCCAAGTTGGACAGGATGACTTGCGCGACGGTTGTTTCAGGCTATTCTGGTCTTGAGAAACGTTGACGGGAAAAAAAGCCATGCAAACTGTGGACGCTAAAAACAGCCCCCTTGCCGGACAGCCAGTTCCTCCCGATAAGGTGATGGATGTTGAGCAATTGCTAAGCCAGTATTACACCGTCCAGCCGGACGCAGGCAATCCGCTTCAGCAGGTCAGCTTCGGAACATCAGGACACCGGGGTACAGCCGCAAACGGCACATTCAACGAAGCCCATATTCTGGCAGTGTCGCAGGCAGTTGTGGAGTATCGGAAGCAGCAGGGCATCGATGGTCCGCTCTATATGGGCATGGATACCCACGCGCTCTCGGCTCCGGCTCAGAAAACTGCGCTCGAAGTGCTGGCAGCTCATGGGGTTGAAGTGCTGATTGCAGCAGGCGAAGGCAATGCTCAGTTTACGCCCACGCCCGTCGTCTCTCACGCCATCCTGAACTATAACAAAGGCAAAAATAGTCAGGGCAAAAACACTGGACTCTCAGACGGCATCATCATTACCCCTTCCCACAACCCGCCCACCGACGGGGGCTTTAAGTACAACCCGCCTACCGGAGGCCCGGCTGAGCCAGAAGCCACAAAATGGATTCAAAATCGGGCAAATGAACTGCTGGCAACCCAGAATCGCGATGTGCAGCGCATGGCATACGAAGCTGCTCTGCAAGCCAGTACGACCCACGCTTTCGACTACATTACGCCCTATGTGACTGACCTGGAAAATATTGTGGATCTGGAAGCGATTCGATCGTCTGGCATTCGCATTGGGGCAGACCCCCTGGGCGGATCAAACATTGCCTACTGGGAGCCGATCGCCGATCGCTATGGCTTAGATATCACGGTCGTTAATCCCAACGTCGATCCCACCTTTCGCTTCATGACGCTCGACTGGGACGGCAAGATCCGCATGGACTGTTCCTCGCCCTATGCAATGGCAAGCCTGGTGAAGCTCAAAGATGACTACGACATCGCCTTTGGCAATGACACCGACTCCGATCGCCACGGCATTGTCACCCGCAGTGTGGGCTTAATGAACCCGAACCATTTCCTCTCTGTTGCTATCTGGTATTTATTCACCCAGCGCAGCAACTGGTCTGCAAATAGTGCGATCGGCAAAACCCTGGTCAGCAGCAGCATGATCGATCGCGTGGCAAAAGAAATTGGGCGGCAGGTCAGCGAAGTGCCTGTTGGCTTTAAGTGGTTTGTGTCTGGCTTGCTCGATGGCTCCTTTGGCTTTGGTGGTGAAGAAAGTGCCGGAGCCTCCTTCTTGCGGAAAGACGGCACAGTGTGGACGACCGACAAAGACGGCATCATTATGGATCTGCTCGCTGCCGAAATTACCGCCAAAACCGGAAGAGATCCCGGACAGCACTATCAAGACCTCACCTCGCGCCTGGGCAACGCCTACTATACCCGCATCGACTCCCCCGCCACCCCAGAGCAAAAAGCCCGCCTCAGCAAACTCTCTCCCAACGACGTCAAAGCAGACACGCTGGCAGGCGAACCGATCGTCGCTAAACTCACCAACGCTCCCGGCAACGGAGCTGCGATCGGCGGTCTCAAAGTCGTTACCGACAATGGCTGGTTTGCTGCCCGCCCCTCTGGAACCGAAAACGTCTACAAGCTCTATGCCGAAAGCTTTAAAAGCCAGGAGCATTTAGGGCAGATTTTGCAGGAAGCCGGAGAAATTGTGGGAGGTTGAAGAGTGGATGGGAGAGGGGTAACGGGGTAAGTGAGTCAGTAGGATTGAGAATGAGAAAGTTTAGGCTCGATCGCCACTAACCAGCAAGTGACTCAAGCCCGACTCATCCACCCAGTCACTTATCCACTCATCCATCCGCTCACCCTTCTACCCAATCTGATGCCCCGCCGCAGTAATAACCTGCTTAATCGTCTCCTCCGAGGCTCCGGTTTCGATCGTCACTATTTTCTGCTCCAGATTCACATCGACTTTGGCATCGGGTTCTGAAGTCAGGATCGTTTCTTTCAGGTCACGAGCAGCATCAGAGCTATCTAGACTGGGAACGCTAAATTGCAAATTCATAAGCTTTATTTAACTGTAAGAGGACTAGTCGTACCTTAAGGAGATCGTGCCCGATCTTCTTCTATTAAAGGAAGGATTTTCCTCCGGCGTCTGCGATCGAGTTAAGCAACTCAGCGGGCGTTTGAAATCCCATTCCTGAGTCATTTTCCTGGAGCATTGAGGGGGCAATGTAGGACATCAGATACTGACCGAACATCCTTCAAATATCCTTGTCAAACATCCTTGAAAGTCTCTCCTCTGAAAGAAGCAGGAATGCGGTTCGCTGCATAGAATACGCTTCATCATTAAATCTAGAAAATTACCGATGAGACAAGTTTTATTGCAACTAAAACAAAAGCGGCAGGCTGCGATCGTTCTTCTCGCAACGGTTTTGATCTGGCTGAGTAGTTTCGCTTTCCTTTCCCCTGCGGCGACTGCGGCTCCTGAGGTTGGTGCCGGACAGCCAGCGGATGAGTCGATCGATCGTGCCTACAGCCAATTCAGCCAGGAAGCAGGTTTACAGGAAGAGATTTTTCAGAAGCGGATGCAGGAGGGCGAGAATCCTGACAAGCTGCCGCAGCCCTATAAGCGGATTGAAAGTTTGGACGACCGAGAAGTGCCAGAAACGAGCCTGGTCGAAACTGCGGTCAGTAAAGCGCGTCAACTGGTGAGCGGATCCAAGGACAAAGCTGAGAAATAACGCTAGTCAGCCCTTCAACGAGTGACCATTGACCGTTTTCCCTACGAAGGGTCGCAGCACAACCAACAGACACAAAAGGCTTCATCCAAAGCTGTATCCATAGTTCACAGAGGCATCACAAGGGAGATGCCTTTTTTATGGTTTAGTTCTGCTTGTTGAGAAAGTCCCTTGCCGGGGACTCTAAGAAAGTTCACAATAGCAACAGCGATCGAGCTGCCCTCTGAGTAGAAACCTGCACGGAAAGCGTTCCTGACTCGTCCCCAATCCTTAGGCGACTTATGCAAAGCTCCCCCTCTCATTCGATCCTCGATATTACTGCACTCGCCGCAATTCGCGAAATCGTGGGTGATGATGAACCCATGCTGTTCGTTCAAATCATCGACTGCTACTTGCAAGAGTCTCCAGCCCTGCTCGCAGTGATGCGAACCGCCCTGGTGCAGGAAAACACAGAAGAATTTACGCGGGCGGCTCATTCCCTCAAGTCGAGCAGCCAGTATTTAGGAGCAGTGGAGCTAGTCGCACTTTGCCGACAATTAGAACAGATTGGGCAATTGAACCGGATTGAAGATAGAGCCGAGGAAATTGCGGTGACTATGGCACAGCTCGAAGCCCAATACCTCCAGGTCGAAGTTGCCCTTCAGCAAGAGCGTGACGCAGCCGAGCTGCTGTGATTCGTCTTGATCAAATCGCGCTGTAAAAGCAGGCAAACCCAGCACACTTGACAGAACATCTGATAGACAGAACACCTGATAGAATCGCCCAGTCAGCTCATCCGGGTGTGGGAGGTCGAGCCATCGCAGGCTTTCTATACTAATAGGTAAGTCAAGCAGAGGTCGTTCTACTTTCCTGTCCTTCAGGAAAGATATTTGTCTTTGCTGCCCCAAAGCAGCTTTTCAATAGGGTGATTTCCATTTGAGATGTAGAGTGCCGATCGCAGAACGTCTGCCCTGCTAGAGTTTCTGAGATGAAATTCTGCCGGACAAGTGCAGTCGATTTGATTCTGCAATTTCAACCGAATACGGCATTCTCTCACGACATCTCGCTGACTCCAGGCTTGAGATCGGTTAAAACAAGCTGGAAACTTAAACAGGGAGCAATGCTCCTTTCGCTCAACTGCATACTTTATGGGATTCATAACAACTGCTCCTCGGCAGTCAAACTGTCGGACTTCGCTGCATGAGCAAACAGCGTCAGAGCAATGTTGTGAGGAGGTACACAAAAATGAGAACGCAAAAACAGTGGTTGGAGTATAAACAACTCGAACAAATTCCTTTAACGATCGCTGAACTTCAGCAGGTATCGCAAGACAACTCCGGTCATACCCATCGACTGAGCGACTGGCTGAGGCAAATTTGGCGACCGATCGCCCGCATGCTGGAATCGACAACAGAACCCCATATCTGGAAAACCTACGACCAGATGGGCAATCCGATTTGGCACGCTCACGATCCGATAACGGGGCAAGAAAGCGAATGGATTTCTGAAGACGATCTGCGGGTCTGGCTGGAAGAGCGATACTATCAGCCTGTACAACAGCCGCTTATCACCTCGCTGGAACAGCGGTAAATCTGAGTCGAGTTACGGCTTGAATTCTAATTTCAGTTCATTTCAGGGTGGGCACTGCCCCCCTTTTTTTTACACTGCTGAATTGATTCTCTAGGCTGAATTGATTCTCTGGAAAAATTACACTTTGCTGAGATAGCGATGGATAAACTGCACACAAACGCTGCCCTCGCCAACGCCCGATGCAACCCGCTTTACCGAGCCATGCCGCACATCTCCCGCCACAAAAATACCGGGCACATTCGTTTCCAGCAGAAACGGATCGCGATCGAGCGTCCAGCCCTTTGGACGGCTCTGGTTTTGCAGCAAATCTGGACCCGCTAGAATAAAGCCGTTTTCATCGCGTTCTACCACCCCTGCCAGCCAATCGGTTGCCGGACGTGCGCCAATAAAGATAAACAGCGATGGTGCTGGAACAGTTTCTTGCGCTCCGGTGCGAGTGTCTTGCAGCACGATTCCCTCTAAATTCTTCTCGCCCTTAACTTCTGCAACCTGGGTGTAGGTGCGAACAGTGATGTTGGGGGTTGATTCGATTTGATCAATCAAATATTGAGACATACTCTTGGTGAGGGAATCGCCGCGCACCAGCATCGTGACCGATCGCGCATATTTCGAGAAGTGCATTGCCGCCTGTCCTGCCGAGTTTGCACCGCCCACGACAAACACATCTTCCCCCTGACAGGAGAGAGCCTCGGTCATTGCTGCCCCGTAATACAAGCCCGCACCCGACAATCGCTCTTCGCCGGGGATGTTGAGCTTGCGGTAAGAAACGCCGCTGGCGATCAAGAGCGCGTGACAGCTTACTTCGCTGCCGTCTGCCAGGGTAAGAATGCGGTAGGAATCTTGAAGCCGAATGCCAGTCACCGTTTGTGGCGTTAAAATCTCTACACCAAACCGCTTTGCCTGGGTTACGGCTCGCCGTGCCAGATCCGCGCCGCTGAGTCCTACCGGGAAACCGAGATAGTTTTCGATTCGCGAACTCGACCCTGCCTGCCCGCCCGGAGCTTCGCGCTCGATCATCACCGTGGTTAGCCCTTCCGATGCCCCATACACCGCCGCCGCCAGTCCCGCCGGACCTCCCCCCACGATCGCCAGATCATAAAAGGGACGTTCTGCCTGGGTTCGCAGCCCAATCCGCGCCGCAATTTCTAAGGTAGAGGGCTGAACCAGGCGCGAACCATCAGTAAACAGCACGAGCGGCAAACGCTGAAGTCCATCGGGTTCGCCATAAGCCAGGAGCTGACAGGCTTCCTGTGCAAGTTCCACATCCAACCACTGATAGGGAATCTGGTTTCGTGCCAGAAAATCCTTCACTTCATGGGATTGCGGCGACCAGCGATTGCCCACCACGCGAATGCCTTCAAATGGCGGACGGAAACCTGCCATCCAGTCATCGAGTAAATCATCCAGCACCGGATACAGCCGCTCCTCGGGCGGGTCCCAGGGCTTCAGCAGGTAGTAGTCAAGCCTGGCACTATTAATGGCGCGAATCGCAGCATCGGTATCAGCGTAGGCGGTCAGCAGTGCCCGCTTTGCTTCTGGAAAGAGCGGAATTGCCTGCTCCAGCAACTCGACCCCGTTCATCTGCGGCATTCGCTGATCGACCAGAAACAGGGCAACCGCTTCATTTCGCAGCTTAATCTGATGCAGCGCGTCGATCGCCACCGCCCCGGAATCTGCCCGCACAATCCGAAATCGATCGCCGTACTGTTTTCGCAAATCTCGTGCGATCGCTTGCAGAACATCTGGATCATCATCTACTGTGAGAATGATTGGTTTCGCCATATCGTTTGCTCCAGAATTATCGGCAACATTCGCTTCGGGCTGCTTTCGGTATTAGTGGTGCATTAATTGTATTGCGACAAAGGCTATGTATTGCGACAAAGGCTATGTATTGCGACAAGGCTGCATTGTGACAAAGTCAATTCTTTGCAGGGTTTCCGGAAAGCAGCAGATTCACACTTTAAAACAATTACTCAAAAACATTCTAAAACAATTACTCAAAATTGGTTAAACCGATCGTTTAGTGCTTTGGTTTGTTGTCTACCTTACAGTTTCCGCTAGAGGTGATTTGAGAAGCTGCAAATGTCCTGCACTGCCCTCTAAATTTCCTAATTCTAAGGGGCTTTGAAACCGAGAGAACAGCGACATTTTTTCCAGAATTGCCATCGTCCAAGTTTTAGTCAACAAGTTTTAGTCAACAAGTTTCAGCTAACAGGTTCTAGCCAACAAGTTTTAGCCAAGTTCTCGATTGAGGCAAAATCATCATGTTATGTGCTGAAGAGTTAGCCAAGCTGGAATTATTTCACCCATTGCCAATCGAGCGGCTGAACTGGATCTGTCACCGCTCGGAATTAGTCGAGCTATCGACAAACCAAATTCTCACCCGTGAGGGAGATGCGCCGATCGGCTTTTTGGTCCTAATGCAAGGACAGATTGGAATGACGCGCAAAAGTGACGGGGTTGAAATGCCGATCGGACATCACGAAGCCCCTGCGTTTTTTGGTGAAATCCCAGTATTAACTGGAGAGGCTTCCCCGGTTACTGTGCGAGGACTAACGGACTGCCGTTTATATCGGCTCTGCAATGATGACTTTTTAGCATTGCTGCACGAATGCCGCGTGTTTGAGCAGCAAATTTTTCAAACCGTTGCCCGTCGATCGCGGGGGCTGGAGTCGTTTATCCGTAATCGAGAAAAGATGGCAGCCCTGGGCACACTGGCAGCCGGACTCGCGCACGAACTCAACAATCCCGCCGCTGCTGTCGTCAGAGCCTTAAAAGATGTCACGCCTGCCCTGATCGAGCTACAGCGAATGAATCTGGTTTACGGACAAACTCAAGTTGAGCCAGAACACACACAGGAATGGCTGGAAACCCGCGACAAGGGCTACGAGGCGATTTTGCACAAGCACACTGACCCGATGGCGCTGAGCGATCGAGAAGAAGAACTGCTCGACTGGCTGGAGGATTACGGCGTTAAGGATGCCTGGAAACTGGCTGAACCGTTAGCACAAGGTGATATTAAAATCAAAACGCTGGAACACTTAATGGAACGCTGGCGTGATGATTCCACCGAAATGAGAGAGATGGGAATTCGCTGGCTAGCATTATCATTTGAGGTGATGTCCATGATTACGAGCGGGCTCCACGGCGCAGAACGGATTGCTGAACTGGTGCGATCGATGAAGTCTTATTCGCATCTTGATCAGGGGGCACAGCAAATCGTGAATGTGCATGATGGCTTAGAAGATACACTGAAGCTATTTAGCTACAAAGTTAAACATGGAATTGAAGTCAAACGCAGCTATGCTCCTGATCTGCCTCAAATCTCCGCGTATGGCAGTGAATTGAATCAGGTCTGGACAAACCTGATTGATAACGCGATCGATGCTATGAATGAAAAAGGAATTCTAGAGTTAACCACGAAAAATCAGGGCGATCGCATTCTGGTACAAATTGCTGATTCTGGTTCAGGAATTCCGCCGGAGATTCGATCGAGAATCTTTGAGCCGTTCTTTACAACCAAAGCGGTGGGAAAAGGATCGGGGTTGGGATTGGAAATGGTGCGCCGAATTGTCGAAAATCGGCATCAGGGATCAGTTACCCTCGAATCGCAGCCCGGAAGAACGCAGTTTACCGTTTGTTTACCAGTTCGCTAACCCAGAGAACCGCAAAAAACATTCGCGAAAAAACGACTGTGGGAAAACCTCTTCTTCCAGCGATTAAAGAAGAGGTAACGGATTGCAATTTGGGATAACTTTGTGATAATTATCTGAATTATTCGATCGCCTTCTGGTAAAACGTTTGCATCTCACCAAACCATTCCTGGCGCGATCGTTCCCAGGTATAAAACATATGTCCGCCCTCATAATGTTTCAGCCTCAAATTAGGGCGAATTTCGGGGTTGAGCTTCATCAAATCTGCGAGATGATTGGAAGCAAAATAAGGCGTAACCAAATCAAAGAGTCCGTGAGTAATATACACCTGCATATAAGGGTTGAGCGTCATTCCAACTCGCAAATCATCGACTGCACCAATAAAGCCCTGCTTGAGTTGCCCGTTCATGTCAAACTTCCAGGCTTTGAAGGTTTCGTAGTTCAGCAGGTTATAAATCAAATCCGTTTCAACGCCGAGCGTATCGCGCAGATGGCTGTTGATTGCACCCGTAAAGAGGCGATCGAGTCCATCCAGCGTGGGGTCAGTGCCTTCAAAGTTTGGGCGATCGGGAAAGGGATCGATCGCCGTAATCGAAGCATCGTATAAGCCCACAATCCGCTGTCGATCGCGCAGCAGTTCTCGCGAAAACACATCGATCCCAATGCGTCCTGCCTGCCGTTCCACAATAGACTGGGGTAAGCCAATCAGCTTTGCCATCTGCTCATAGGCTGCCTGTCGCTCTTCTAACGCCATTGCATCGCCCATCACCAAAAGGGGAATCAGCGTCTTGCGGGCAAATTCTTCGGCTGCGGTCAGGTGTGCCTGCATATTGCCCGGTTGCCCTGCCCACTCAGCGCGATCGTGGTGTGCTGCCGATGCTGCAAACGAAGGCAATACCGTTGTCCAGGAGGTGAGGTTGTAATCGCTGCCGTAGAGCAAACTAAACTCTAGCGCAGGCGAAATTAGAATTGCTCCCGATAGCCCCACCCCAAATTCCTGCTGAAGCATCCGCGCCAGTTTTGCTACCCGAAATCCGCCATAGCTTTCCCCAGCAATGAAAATCGGCGAGAGCCAGCGGTTTTGTCGCGATAGAAATCGTTGAATAAACTCTCCCAGTGCTTTCAGATCACGATCGACCTCCCAAAATTCGGTTTCCTTCGGTTCCTTCGAGGATTCACTGTCTTTGGTAGCTGATTTCTCGTCTGGCTTCGCGTCTGCGTCTGCGTCTGCTTTGTCAGATGAATTTGCCTGAGAGCTGCGGCTGAACCCAGTGCCGATCGGATCAATAAACACCAGATCAGTAAAAGGAAGCCAGCTTTCCTGGTTATCGATCAATCGAACGGGCGGTTTAGGCAGTGCGCCATTTTCGCCAAAATAGATCCGCTTCGGACCGAGTGCGCCCATGTGCAAATAAGCAGATGCCGCTCCGGGTCCCCCATTAAATACAAAAGTGAGTGGTCGCGAGGAAGCAGCTTCTGCTTTCGCCAGATACGCGACGTGAAACATATCGGCGATCGGCTTGTCCTTATCAAACAGCGTTTGCCAGCCCGCAGATGCAGTGTAGGAAATCTGGCGATCAAGCAGAGACAAGGTATGTTCAGTAACGCTAGTTTTGCGGGTCGAATTTGGCGTATCGGACATAAGGCGTAGACAAACGGTAATAGGGAAAGTGATTGAACACACTCTCAAGGATAACCCTATCTATCAGGGGGGCGGTCGCAAACTTTTCATAACAGCGGGAGTTCTAACCATTGATAAAAACCGCTTCTAACTCTATGCAGACTAATTTTCCCTCAGCATCGCGTTAGGGTTAATCCAAGTTCGACCACTGAAGTAATTGTTGGGTTTAAAAGCATGGTTCCTAACTTAATGGAGTCCACAAAAGAGTACTGGCAAAAGCTGGATACCCTGGACGCTGCCTATAAACGAGGTGAGGTCTCGATCGAAGAAGTGGATGTAAAAGTCGCGCAATACATGACAGAACTGGGACAAGAACGACGCTTTTTCTTCCGGTTTGTCCGCGACCGATTCCATCAGCTATGGCAGGAAAAACCGGATTTCCTAGTAGGAATTGGACTTATGTTTGTTCTGACCTGGATGTGGGCTGCAGTCAACTAAAGCAATCTTCAAGACAACAAAAAACCTAGCCCTTGAGCTAGGTCGATCGATTAACCTTAGGAAGCGTTGACTTTAAAGATCGCTTAGAGATGAGGGCTGAGAATTGGAGCAAGCGAGGAGTTAGGCGATCGGTGTACCAATCGCTTCGTCAAACTTAGTTCCGCGATACATTAGGTGTAGAACCTGCTGAATTGCCAGCTTGTGAATCGGCTGATGAAATCTAACTTTCGCACCGCGATATTGTCCGCTCACTGATGCATTCTCAACGGTCATTGAATTGGAATTTAGGCTGTAGCGAACGCCTCGATACTGGAGTTCCATAACTTCTATTCTGGGGGTGAGGGGTGAAACAAAGGAAATTAATTTTTAGCATCAAACCTCAAGCAATGAAGTGGTTTTGAGGAAGATGCTGTCGATTGCTTTCAATACATTTGCTTTCGATATATTTAATGTAACCTGAAGCCTAACTAAAGCAATCACCCGATTGGTTCCTCTGGAAGAGGGATAATTCTTACTTGTGAGACAGACTGCTCCGTATGTCGCTACTTCTTGCGCTGGAAGTGGGGTGACTGGAAGTGTGGTGATAAATGTTGGTAGAACGGCACTGCCCCTCAAATTTCTCAATCCTGGTGGATAACGCTGGTGGATTTTCAATTGCTTGATTCTTGCAGCACTCTTCCACCATTCAAGGGCGAGGCATTCATCCGACATCGAATTTAGTAAGACAAGTAATACAACTGTTTGCTCTCAAAAAGACAAAATTCGATTGCCTCTGAGCGCTAATTTAGAGATGAAGGAGCCCCAAGAACTGGGAAACGGGGGAAATCAATGACTTTAGAACAACCGACTTGCAGCTTACTTGCACTCTAGGTTTCTCATTTTTCCCGAAAAAGGTGAGACAGACGGCTCCGTATCGCATCACTAAAACCGAGTTTCTCTTCTTTTTCTATTTAACCCAGCAAAAGAGGTAGCTCTATATCTAGTGTTGCCTGACCATCTCCCACGGTTTCCTACTCAACCTGTTGATAAGTAGAACCAGCTGAGGAACTTTGCTTTGTCTCAGATCAACTTCTGCTGAAAAAAGACAGCAATCCCTCCGCTCGCCCAGCTTTTGGCGTGAGACAAACGGCTCCCAATCCTAGCACGATCGCCTCTGGATCAAGTCACTTTTTCTCCAGATCTCGTCACCTGTAATATTTAAAGCCTTGATTCCACAAGGGTTGTAGGTCGATGAGACAAGCTTTAAACAGTCTGATCAGACTGATCCGGCCTCCTGTTTGCTTAAGACAAACCTGACACAATAGGCGCGATCGATTTCAATGAGGTGCAGCATCGTCGCGTCTGTTGCCACGGAAGCGTTTCGCTATGTCTTAGAGCAGGGAGATGAGTTTCTTGCTCTATTTCCGCATCGATTTGATTTCATTTACGCGGAGCATCCCGAACCGTCTCAATCCCCTCACTGGCAAACCGAGAGCCGCTATCCTTTATCCGATCGTTTGATTCTTCAGGGAGCTGCGCTGTATGGAGTGCGGTTTAGCTCTCAGACGCGCTATTGCCTGCTGGATATTGACACAGGTAGTGCCTATCATCCCCAGGCTGATTCGTTTGCGATCGGGCGGATGATGGCTGCTCTAGAGCCGCTTGGCTTCACGGCGTACCTTGCCTGTCAGTCGAGCTATCGCGGCGGCATTCACCTGTATTTACCGTTTCAAGATGCTCGCAGCTCCTGGGACTTAGCTGCTTGCGTGGCAGCCTTATTAGAGAACGCAGGATTTAAGCTCAAGCCCGGACAGCTCGAACTCTTTCCCAATCCCAAGCCTTTCAGCACTACGAAAAAGCCGACGCTCTTCAATGCCCACCGCTTGCCAATGCAGGCAGGTTCCTACTTACTGAATCAGAATTTTGAGACCGTTTGGAGCGATCGATCGCGCTTTGTGCAGCAATGGCGGTTTGTTCAGTCGTGCAATTCTGTTGAGACAAAAGTTTTACGCCAGCTTCTTAAGCAAAACAAACACAGACACTATCGAATTTCAGGAAAAGCAGATAAGTTTTTGAACGATCTCGATACTGAAATCGAACAGGGTTGGACCGCACATGGACAAACAAATCGCTTATTAGGACGCATTGCTCTGAGAACGTATGTTTTTCATCATGTTACACAGGGCGGTGAACCCCTTACTGGACAGGCTCTAATCGATCAAATTGTTTCCATTGCTCGATCACTTCCAGGATATCGAGATTGGTGCAGACATCAGCATGAAATCGAACACCGTGCCGCAGAATGGGCGAGCTGCGCCGAGAATAGCCATTACTTTCACTACACTCATCGCAGTACTGCTCAGGCTCCTGAGGCAAAGGCTACACGTGAGCAGCTTCTTTCCTGGAATCAGCAACAGTCAGAATCCGCTAGAGAAAAAATTCGACGGGCGATCGTGGATCTTTTAGAAAGAGACAGCTTGCCTGCAAAAACAACAGCTCGGTTTCAGGCGTTATTGCAATACGGCATTGGTGGAGCTTCGCTTTATCGCCATCGTGACCTGTGGCATCCTGAGCAGGTGGAAAGCTGCCTGGCTGTGGAAAACGATTTAGCTGTGGAAAACCCCCCGCACCCCCCAACTTCACTTTCAGCTAGACCGTCCGATCAATTGGAAACCAGTTCGAACGGTCTGAGCTGTACAAGCTTATTCCCCAGTAATGGTGGTAATGTCTCTTCTGAAGAGGGTTCTAGCGATCGATCGTCTGAGCGAATTCTCCAGGCTTCTCAAATTGCTCGCCGTGAAGAGCAGTATGAATCTAGACTTCAGCAGTATCTTAATTCGGGCGATCCTATCCTGATTGCAGAAGCAAAATCTTGCCAGCACGTTCAGCAAATCAACAGTTGTCCTGTTCACTCAACAGGTTCTCAAGCTGTACATGCCCATGATTTGGCTCAGGTTCTTCCTGACTGCGTTCAACCTTCCTCTGAATCTGAAAATCTCCTGTCTAATTCGATCGCCGTTCATTCACCTTTCGATTTATTTCAGCATTCATTCAGAAACCTAGCTAAAGATTCATTTCAGCATTCATCAGACGATCTATCTGATTTGCTGGTATTTGTCTCTGTAGAGATTAGGCGGCTACGGTGGAAGCACGACCAGATTCGCGATCGGCTTTTGCATCGATATACTAAACCCAGCCGCGCCATGTTAACTAAGGAAGAGTTGCTCGACTGGTTGACTTGGTTAAGCAGCCAGGGCGTCGATCGAACAATGAATCAAACAATGAGTAGTTCTGAAGAACACCAGGTTAAGCAGTGAACCTAAAAACGGCTCAAGAGATGTGTTTAGCGGGATAGGATCGGATTGTACTGTTTCGTTTATAACTTCTCACGCATCCTCATATTCCACGTGTCCTCATACTCACCTATCCCCTAATGGTCTGATGCTGATAAATCTGATGCTGATATAAAGGAGTAGTAAATCCCATGATGAACTGGGAAACATTAGTTGATCTGCTGCTGGGCATTGGTTTGAGCGCGGCAACAGGATTTCGAGTTTTTGTGCCGTTTTTTGTTTTGAGTGTGGCTGCGGTACTGGGACATATTGATCTGCCTACCAACTTCGACTGGATTGAAACTAATCAAGCTCTGATTGTGCTGGCAGCCGCAAGCCTGCTAGAGGTCATCGGCTACTACATTCCCTGGTTAGACCATCTGCTTGATACGATCGCTACGCCTGCCGCCGTGATTGCCGGAACCCTGGTCACTGCGCTGGCAACCTCCGGGCTGAATCCGCTGCTTCAGTGGACGCTAGCCATTATCGCGGGCGGAGGCACAGCAGGCTTAACCAAGGGCATGAACAATATTCTGCGCCTGATTTCCACCTCGATTTCGGTCGGGCTGACCAACCCCATCTTTGCCACGATCGAGCTAGTGCTCGCGATCGGACTGGCGGTTCTGGCGATTACGCTGCCGGTCGCAACCGGAGTGCTGGTAATTGTGCTGGTGCTGACGCTTCTTCGTAGGGCACGGCAGTTTCTTGCAGCGGCTCGATCGAATCTGGCTCAAACCCCAACGCAAACCCCCACTCAGACTCCCACTCAAACCCCGACCTAATCCGCTTTGCAATAGTTCTCTACCGATCGGAGGAATCAATTAACTTACCTCTTGAGCGATATCCAGATCCTGCCTTCTAGTGAAAGAATCAGATAGCGATCTGTTACAAAGTTTGAATGGGGTGTGAGGGAAGAGTTCTGCGGCGAGCGGATTTTCTTTGTCCAGCAAATAGCCATGATGTGGACGCGATAGCGAATAAATGGGCAGGAATCTGAGGATGAATGAAACTCAAAACAAGCGCACCGATGTCGTGAATCTCTGGGATCGGTTCAGTACGAGTTCTCTCGTCCGTTTTCTGTTGCTGTTTGCTTCGGGTTGGGCGTTAGTTCAGCTATTGCAGTATTTTGAATACGTTATTTTTACCTTTACGTTTGCAGCAATTCTTGCGCTTTTGCTCAACTATCCGGTGCGATATCTGGAACGGTTTCTTGGACGCAGTGCCGCACTTGGCGTGGTGATTGTGCTTAGTTTATTGTCGCTCGTCGTGATTGCGGTGAGTGCCGGAATTGCGCTTGCAAGCCAGCTTCAGCAGCTGATTACAACAGTGATTACTGCACTGGGATCTTCTCAAAATCCGCTCACTCGTCTTGAGAACCTGCTGCTAGCTCGTGACATTCCGCTCGATTTGGAACCCCTGGAACAGCAGATTCAAAATTTGTTGGCGTCTGCGCTCAGCTTTGCAGTGAACTCGATTCCTGCGCTGCTCAGCAACTATGTCACCTTTATTATTATTCTGGTCGTTGCGTTTTTCATGCTGATTGATGGCGCAAGGCTCTGGGGGTGGCTACTCAAGACGGTTCCTCATGCCCACCGCAGGCGAGTTGCTCAGGCAATTCAAACCAATTTTCTAGGGTTTATTCGAGGACAGATTATTATTTCTATTCTGCTGACCTGCGCCAGTTTTCTAGTGTTTGAAATCTTCCAGATTCCCTTTGCTCTGGTTCTGGCGGTGATTGTAGGATTGTTTGATCTGATTCCTGGGATCGGAGCAACGCTGGGCGTGAGTATTGCTTGTCTAATTATTCTGGTGCAGAGCGGCTGGCTGACTGCCCTCAAAGTGCTGGTCGTTTCAATTCTGCTGCAACAAGTTCAGGATAATTTAATTTCGCCGCGTGTTATGCAAAGCACAGTGCATCTACATCCAGTCGTAATCTTTTTCGCACTGCTGGTAGGCACTCAGATCGCGGGACTCCTGGGTGTGTTACTAGCCGTGCCGATCGCCGGAGTGATTGTAAGCCTGTTAGAAATTAAAGAAATGCAGGCAAAGTAATCATTGGTTGTAGAGGGGATTTGAGAAGTTCCAGAAATTCCACATTGTCCCCGAAATTCCCTCAGGTTGGGGGCTCTGAAAGCACCCAGAAAAATAGGTTTTGCCCGAACCCCAGAGGCAAAGAGATGGTTCCGGGCAGCAGGTAACTTCCTGTTAGCAGATTAGTTGGGAAATTAGTTCAGGGAATTGTGACCGTTCGTATTTTTGCCGTTTGAGCTTTGCAGCTCCTGACACTTTGCCTCAGCCGCCGCAAACGCTTCCTGATACTCTTTGCCGCCCAGCATCACGTTGCCGTAATATTCGTAGGGCGTTGTGCCGTAGATAGGCAGAGGATCATCTTCGGGATAGTCTTCTTTTGCCTCTTCTACGGCAGCTTTCAAGCTTTCGACCGATAAACGCTGCGCCGTGAAATAGAACAGGGTTTCTGGATTGCCTTGCAGGTGAGGCAGGTTGGGGTCGATCAGGCAATCGTCCAGTTCCAGCCAACCATGCTCGATCGGCTCACTAGATCTCGCTTTGCTCACCAGAAAACCCTGCACGTAAAGCGCGTCTTTGATCGCCAGAGCTGCTTTATAGGCATTCTCAAACGGCTGTTTCGCTTTGCTGCGGATCTCCTGAGCAATTTCTCTCGATCGCGCTTCGTCTAGCAGTTTGTCCATCCCAAAGTTCTCCTGCACTTACACCAGCTCAGACGGCGTTTGCACTACAGGCTGCGGCTGCGGTTGGAATTGGAACAGCGAGTAGACGACGTTGCGGCGAATATTGGTCATCATTTCGAGGAAGAGTTCATAGCCTTCGCTCTTGTATTCGATCAGCGGGTCGCGCTGACCATAGCCTCGCAGACCGATCGCCTCGCGCAGAGCCTCCATTTGCTGAAGGTGTTCGCGCCAGAGGGTATCAATTTGCTGAAGGATAAAGAATCGCTCTGCCTGCCGCATCAGGTTTGGCTCAAGCTGGTTCACCTGGGCTTCTTTGATGTCGTAGGCAATGCGGGCTTGCTCGTGCAGGAAGGTCTTGATTTCGCCCACCGACAGATCGGCAAGCTGGGACGGCTCTAAATCTTCGAGCAGATAGATGAATTCCTTCACCTTGGTCACGACCTTATCGATCTCCCACTCCTCTGAGGGCAATTCAGGGTTGATGTAAGCATCGACGATATCATCCATCGTTTTCTCGATGTACTTGATCACCTGTTCTTTCAGGTCTTGCCCTTCCAGAACGCGCCGCCGCTCGGCGTAGATGGCACGACGCTGATTGTTCATCACTTCGTCGTACTCAAATACCTGCTTACGAATGTCGTAGTAGTAGGTTTCGACTTTCTTTTGCGCCCCTTCGAGCGATCGCGTCAGCATTCCCGATTCGATCGGCATATCTTCTTCGACGCGGAAAGCATTCATCAAGCCTGCAACCCGATCGCCGCCAAAGATTCGCAGCAAGTTGTCTTCCAGGCTGAGGAAAAAGCGAGTCGAGCCAGGGTCGCCCTGTCGTCCCGCCCGTCCACGAAGCTGGTTGTCAATCCGGCGGGATTCGTGTCGCTCTGTCCCGACGACGTGTAGACCACCCAGCTCCACGACTTCTTCGTGTTCGGCTTTGGTAAACGCTTCGTATTCTTTGCGGATCAGGTTATAAACGTCGCGCAGCCGCAGAATCACCGGGTCTTCGGTCGGAGCTTTTTCAGAAGCAACCGCCACAATGTCTTCTGCCTGAAGTTCGGGAAGCGATCGTTCGCCATACTGCTGCACGGCAAAATCAACGGCTTCCTTCAGAGCTTTCTCGACTTCTTTTGAGAGTACCGTGGGATAAATCTGCGGCGATGCCTTCCAGGTTTTTACTTTTTGTCCAGGGGTAGGCGCGGAAAACCCCTTACCGCCCGATCTGGAGTCGCCGTGCATCACGCTGGTGACTGAAAAGCCATCGCCATCTTCTGGCTGCACAATTCGGGGCATAAAGAACTCGCGCAGCTTGAGACGCGCCATGTAGTCTTCGTTTCCACCCAGAATGATGTCTGTGCCGCGTCCTGCCATGTTGGTGGCGATCGTCACGGCTCCTTTGCGTCCGGCTTGGGCGATGATTTCTGACTCGCGCTCTACGTTTTCCGGCTTCGCGTTCAGCAAATTATGGGGCACTTGCAGCTCAGCCAGCAGCCGCGACAGCACTTCGGATTTTTCCACGCTGGTAGTTCCTACGAGAACGGGTCGTCCCTGCTGGTTGAACTCAGCGCAGTCCTGAGCGATCGCCCGCCATTTTGCCGCCTCAGTTTTGTACACCACGTCGGGCTGGTCGCGCCGCTGGGTGATGCGGTTGGTCGGAATAATCGTCACTTCTAGCTTGTAAATCTTCTCAAATTCAGCTTCTTCGGTTTTCGCCGTGCCCGTCATGCCCGCCAGCTTTGGATAAAGCAGGAAGAAGTTCTGATAGGTAATGCTTGCCAGGGTTTGCGTTTCCGGCTGGATTTCGACGTTTTCTTTGGCTTCGATCGCCTGGTGCAGACCATCGCTCCAGCGACGACCGGGCAGCACCCGTCCGGTGAACTCGTCCACAATCACAATTTCGTCATTGCGAACAATGTAGTTCACGTCGCGCATGAACAGCTCTTTTGCCTTGATCGCGTTAAAAATGTAGTGCGCCCAGGGATCCTTCGGGTCGAACAAATCCTCAACGCCCAGCAAATCTTCGCAGGCAACAAAACCCTCGTCAGACAGCAGGACGTTACGCTGCTTCTCATCGACTTCGTAGTGTCCGTTAGGGTCGTCTTCGTTTTCCTTTTTGGTGAGTGCCGCCGCAATCTGAGCCGCTCGGATATACTTTTCGCTCGGACGCTCGACCTGTCCCGAAATAATCAGCGGGGTACGGGCTTCGTCGATCAGCACCGAGTCTACTTCGTCGATCACGCAATAGTTAAATGGACGCTGCACGACTTCCTCGATCGAGGTTGCCATGTTATCCCGCAGATAGTCGAAGCCGAGTTCGCTGTTGGTGCTGTAGGTAATATCGCAGGCGTAGTTTTTGCGGCGTTCGATCGGGGTCATGCTGTTTTGGATCAAACCCACGCTCAGTCCCAGAAAGCGGTGAACCTGTCCCATCCATTCCGCGTCGCGCCGTGCCAGGTAGTCGTTCACTGTGACGACGTGAACCCCTTTTCCGCTTAGAGCGTTGAGGTAGGCGGGCAGCGTCGAAACCAGAGTTTTGCCTTCCCCGGTCTTCATCTCGGCAATTTGCCCATTGTGCAGCACCATGCCACCGATTAACTGCACATCAAAGTGCCGCATTCCCAGGACGCGTCTGGCTGCCTCTCGCACCACGGCAAAGGCTTCGGGCAGCAAATCGTCCAGCGTTTCGCCTTTTTCGAGCCGCTGCTTGAACTCTGCCGTCTTGCCGGTCAACTGCTCGTCGGACAATGCCTGAATTTCTTCTTCAAGCAGATTGACTTCGACAATGTCGTTTTTATACTTCTTTAATTTACGTGCGTTGGGGTCGCCCAGCAGTTTCTTTAACATGGCAAACGAGAGACTCTAATAGGAGGGAGAAATAGGGAAATTTGTATCGGCGCAGGGTGCAGCTATCCGAGGGATCGCTTTTGGAGTTCGGGCTTTTCTAGTCTAGGTAAAGTGTGACGCATTTTCACGGTTCAGCCCAGCAATTTGACTCACTCGATCGCTCAAAATCCCCCAAAGTCTTCACCAGTACGGTTCTAAAGATTGATTGAGTATTGGCAAAGTTACTTTCATCGTACCATCTGGATTCAAACCGGGGGAAAGTCTGGGTTGGGGGATAGCCGAATAGGGATTGGGGAGGGGTAAAGGAAGTGGAGGGATAGGGAGTTGGGCGATACTGTTTTCTCTGAGCGTGTGACTTGTGTGAGTGTATGACTTGTTTGAATGTATGACTTCGGGTTCGATCGAAAGATTTTGTACTGGAAACTTGAAGCGGGTTACTCAGAGCTAAAATTTCCGAGCTTCTGCTGAACCCACGCAAAAATTTGAACCTAGCCTCCACGAAGCCATCCTTCCCCTAGCAAAGCTAAGATTCTGTCAATTTCTGCACCCTCCATCTCCTCATCCTCTCCTACTTACTCCCCTACCCACTCTGGTGCGAGACTCCGATAATTAAACTGAGCAGCAGCAGGATGGCAGGTGGCGCAGGTTCTTACGCTGGGGGGCTGAGGAAACTCGACTTTGGGATGCAGTGCTTTGAAATAGCGCGATTGCTGGATGCGATAGGGAACGATTTCGTTGCGATTGGTCGATCGCGAAAAGGTAGAGAGATATCGCCAGACTATCTCTAGGTCAGGGCTTCGCAGGGGTTCGATCTGTACTCCATAGTGCTGCGAATCTTGAATGAGCGCTTGCCAGGTTTGGGTCGGCATTGCGGCAGGCGGCAGTGCCAGGTGACAGGTAGCGCAGTTTTGCAGATAAAGTTCCTGTCCGACCTGAAACTGCGGGCGAATCACGTCAACTGTGCCAATTGCCTGAGAATCAGGAGCATTGCTTTGGGCGATCGTTTGGGCGATCGAAGGTTTTGCCTGGGCGAGTCCCCAACCTAAGCAAAGACTCCAAACCAGCAGCAGCAGCGTCACCCTGAACCAGCGAAGAGCGGGGCGGCGACGAATCCAGCGGGTAAAGCGCAAAAACGGCATAGATTCAATCAGGCAAACGGGGCAAACAATTCGAGGAGGTATAAAGCGGGGGTGTTTGAGGAAAGAATGACAGGCACAATTGTCAGGATTTCAGAATGGGAAACTTAGAAAAGCGGTAGCCCTTATCACTAATGAAATGAAGCTGGTACCTTCGTTTCCTGCAATTTTCAGCGTCAGCGTCCTCCCGGAGGCGGAGTAAAATTGCGCTGATCCCACCTGCTCAAACCCGAAACTTCAGATTATTCTGATCATCAGTGATGTAACTGGCTGACCTGACTGCTCAGGGTTGCCAAAGTTCCACTAGGGGACTGAAATTGCGTTAAAAGTCATTCGATCGAGTGAAGAATCATTTCTGAGTTTTGCCTTATAAAGCAGAAGACCTGAAGTTATCGTAAGACAGGATAACGCTAAACCTGCAATGCAAACTGCGAGCGAATGCAGCCAACCTAACCATCCAGCACTACTCAAATACCACAACTCAGACGATTTTCGGAGGAAGAGGGAATCCATGCACGATTGCCGTCACGTTCAGTTTAGTATTCACGAAGGCTTTGCAGTGGGAACAGGGTCTCGTCAAATTGATCTTGAAGAACTGCAAGCACTCTTTCAAATTACGGCATTCTGGGCACAGGATCGCAAACTTGAAGACTGGACGATCGCCCTGCAAAATAGTAGACCAATTGTGACTGCTTGGGACGGCGATCGACTGATTGGTTTTGCACGGGCAACTTCGGATGGAATTTATCGCGCCACTATCTGGGATGTGGTTGTTCACCCAGATTATCAGGGATTAGGACTGGGACGGAAACTGGTCGAAACGCTGTTGATGCACCCTCATCTGAATCGCGCTGAGCGGGTGTATCTGATGACCACAAATCAGCAGAAGTTTTACGAGCGCATCGGCTTCGAGGAAAACCAGACCACGACAATGGTGCTGTTTAACCAGCCTGTCTCGCAGCAAGGACTGCCCTTGGTTCAGGAAATGGTGCAGGAAGAGGTGTTGCATCGCGGTTAACCTGGAGTGAAATTGGGCGATCGCTTTGCAGACAGGAAAAAACAGATAAGAAAAAAACAGACAAGAAAAAAGGGAGGTTAACCCTCCCCGTTTGTCTAACCATAAAACTGTCTAGCCATAAAACTGAAATCGCTACAAAAACTCGTTCTTTTCTGAAGATTCGGACGCAAAGAGTTTTCCTCAATGGAGATAAACTCTCGGAACTAATCTGCTGCGGCGACTTGCTCGGCCTGCCGATAACCAAAAAAGTCGATCTTATAGTTCAGAATGCGAACGCCCGTTTGTGCCTCCACCTGGCGCAGCAGCTCTTCGGGTAGCTCGATGTGAACATCCATAATCTGATTGGTATCAATGCAGTTCACATGACTGTGCGGATCGCTAATGTTGCCATAGAGCCGACCATCCGATCGCTCAATGCACTCGATCACGCCCTGCTCTGACAGTGCCTCCAGGTTTTGATAGACCGAGGTATGCCCAATTTCTTTGCCCTGCTGATTCAGCCGATCGTAAATTTCTCGCGCTGAGAGATGCTCTTTTGCCTGCCACAGCAGTTCTAGAATGAAGCGACGCTGCTTGCTCAGACGCATTCCGAGCGATTGACAGTGATCTAGAGCTTCTTCGAGCGATCGAATTGGTTTTTTAACTGATGCTGCTCCTGTCTCCATAACTCCCTTCCCTACAGCTTAATAATGGATTGAATAACCCTGTTTTTATTTCGTACTGAATTTCGTACTGGCAATATTTTGACAATTTTGATGCTAAATCCGATTGAACGATGAGTGGCGATGCAAGGAAAACAGTTGAGCAAGCGGGCAGAAACAGGGTTTTCTAGGCAGCGTCTCGTTCGTGATGCTTAAGTCCACGCTGAAAACATGGCATTGGTCAAGCCTAATCTCAGTCTGCAATACCCTCGGCATTCACTCATATTGTACTCATGGGGTGAGGCTCACGGGTGAATCAGTAGGAGCATCAGCACAGTAAAGCAACTTAAGCACCCAATTCCTAAATCGAACTCACTACAACTTTAACTTAGAAAAGCGCAGAATGTCTACCGCAACGCACAAGTAGAGCCATTTTTCAACCCTTTGAGCGAGGTTAATCAACCTGGATTAAAGCGGTTGATTCTGGAAAATTTATCATTTTTTACAAAGCGGCGAGGGTTGGAAGGAAAAAGGGTTTTACTTGATCTTGGTCAGCCCGGAAGTTCAAGCATGTTTGTTGAAGTACCTGGCGAACGGCGAAGGATTGGAGGTTCCCCTAAACTCCTCTTCAAAAAGGGGACTTTGAGCTGCTAAACCTTATCGACTGCTCCAGAAGTGCTCTTAAACAGGCTTGCTTCCCCTTATTGAAAGCGACTCTCAGGGGAATCTCCAGGATTTAAGACCCTCACCCATCCACCTTTCAGCGACGATTCAGGCAACCACCCTTCAGAAGTAAAGCAACCCAGCGATCGCCCTAGAGCTAAACAGCATTTGCCAGATAGAACTCGGAAAAGCGCAGCGCAACGTTTGTCTTTTGTTCTGTATTAACGTAAGGAGTTATTACAAATCGAGCGTGGCATTATTTTCTTGATTAGTTCAGATTTAGACTAAAGCAGCTCATCTAAACTACGGATAGCTTCTTCTTAGGTAGAATTAAACCCCCTTCTGTTTTCAAAGTCCCTTTTACTGTTTGGGAAAGTGAACAATAATGCAGTTATGAACCAGACAAGGTTTTGAGGTTGAGGCTCCGGGTCGTGTTGCTTGTCTGATGCGACCCATCTCTAAATTCCAAGGATTTTTAGCAAGGATTTTTTAGACAGAGACTTAGACAGAGATTCGATCGCCACAGAAACACCAGAAACGACGCGAAAAGCCGCGTTGCGTATTGGGTAAAAAGACTTACAGACAGGAGAGATTTAGCGTGAAATTAGCGGTTTACGGCAAAGGCGGAATTGGCAAATCGACGACAAGCTGCAATATCTCAGTTGCGCTGGCGCGTCGCGGAAAGAGAGTGCTGCAAATCGGCTGCGACCCAAAACATGACAGTACTTTTACTCTAACTGGGTTCCTGATTCCCACGATCATCGATACGCTCCAGGAAAAGGACTACCACTACGAAGATGTGTGGCCCGAAGATGTGATTTACAAGGGCTATGGCGGCGTAGATTGTGTTGAAGCGGGTGGTCCTCCGGCAGGAGCAGGCTGTGGCGGCTATGTAGTGGGCGAAACGGTGAAGCTGCTGAAGGAACTCAACGCCTTTGACGAATATGACGTGATTTTGTTTGACGTGCTGGGCGACGTGGTTTGCGGTGGTTTTGCGGCTCCGCTGAACTATGCCGACTACTGCATGATCGTTACCGATAACGGTTTCGATGCGCTGTTTGCAGCCAACCGGATTGCAGCTTCGGTGCGAGAAAAAGCCAGAACCCATCCCCTCCGCCTAGCAGGACTGATTGGCAACCGGACTTCCAAGCGGGATCTGATCGATAAGTATGTGGATTCTGTGCCAATGCCCGTGCTGGAAATTCTGCCCCTGATCGAAGATATTCGGGTGTCGCGGGTGAAGGGCAAAACGCTGTTTGAAATGGCGGAATCCGACCCCTCGCTGAACTATGTCTGCGACTATTACCTCAATATTGCCGATCAAATTCTGGCGCGTCCCGAAGGCGTGGTGCCTAAGGATGCCCCCGATCGCGAACTGTTTACCCTGCTGTCTGATTTCTATCTCAATCCCACCAAGCATCAGCCCAAGGCCGAGGAAGAACTGGATCTGATGATGGTTTAGTGTGAGTGCGGAGCAGCAAATCTCGATCGCAACAAAAGCTGAAAATCCCTTGTTTCTTTGGGTGATGCGTCGCCATTTTACGGTATGAGTGGGTTTGCATAATTTTTTGCACTATTTCTGCAAAATTTAGCGATCGTCTTTTGCATCCAGCACGATAAATTCCGTGAATACTGAACATCTCCGCAAATCCCTCAAAACTCTGTGGCTCAGCTACTACCGCACCCATCGAGACTGGCTGGTAAAACTGGGCGTTTGGGTCAACTGTGAAGGTCAGCGTCGTCCTTCTTCAAGCTTTATTCTGGCAACCCTGGCAACGCTCGAACCCGATCTGCTTGAGCTGCTTCCGCTGATTGTGGATCTCAGCAGCAATCCCGATCGCATTGTGATTGCCCTGGGTTTGAACTTCAACCCCGATGAGGCATTGGAAGAACTTGAAGCTGCTTACATCCCCGCCCAGCCGATCCGACTGCTCCCCAGCCAGACCGATGTGGTCAATTTCTCTCCTATCCCTCAGAACGCGATCGATCGCCCTGCTCCTGCCCAGCCAGACGATGCCTGTGAAGGAGTAGGACCAAACCCCAACCTGAGGTATGAGCGAACGAACTAGCAGAACATTAGGGGGATTGGCGGGACAAAAACATTTGCTTTCGTTCGTTTCAACGATGACCCTCGAAGGGGAAGTGCTTTGCATCGCCCCCATAACATCCCTTTAAGGAAACCGAATTTTATGACTCTGGCAAGCGAACCCCAATCCCTCAACTTCGACTGCGAAACGGGCAATTATCACACTTTCTGCCCGATTAGCTGCGTGGCCTGGCTATATCAGAAGATTGAAGACAGCTTCTTTCTCGTGATTGGCACAAAGACCTGCGGCTATTTTCTGCAAAACGCGATGGGCGTGATGATTTTTGCCGAACCTCGCTATGCGATGGCAGAACTAGAAGAAGGCGACATCTCGGCTCAGCTCAACGACTATGAGGAACTAAAGCGGCTCTGTGCCCAGATTAAGCGCGATCGCAATCCCTCTGTAATTGTCTGGATTGGAACCTGCACCACAGAAATCATCAAAATGGATCTGGAAGGGCTGGCTCCTAAACTGGAAGCGGAAATTGGGATTCCGATCGTCGTGGCACGGGCAAACGGTCTGGACTATGCCTTTACTCAGGGCGAAGATACAGTGCTGGCGGCAATGGCTCATCGATGCCCCGATCGTGCTCCGACCGCAGAGGCAGAGAAGAACGATCGCAATGCCATTCAAAAGCTGCTCAACTTTGGACGCAAAAAGGAAGAAGTTGCGGCTGAAGAATCGGAGTATGTGGATCACCCGCCGCTGGTACTGTTTGGTTCTTTGCCCGATCCCGTGGTAACACAGCTCACGCTGGAACTCAAAAGACAAGGAATTAAAGTTTCGGGCTGGCTGCCTGCCAAGCGATTTACCGAACTACCCGTCCTGGCCGAGGGCGATTATGTGGTCGGGGTGAATCCGTTCCTGTCTCGCACGGCAACGACCCTGATGCGCCGACGCAAATGTAAGCTGATTGGCGCGCCTTTCCCGATCGGTCCCGATGGCACTCGCGCCTGGATCGAAAAAATCTGCTCGGTGTTTGGCATTGAGCCGAAGGGACTGGATGAGCGAGAAGCGCAAATTTGGGCAGGACTGGAAGATTACGTGAAGCTGATTCGCGGCAAGTCAGTGTTCTTTATGGGCGATAACCTGCTGGAAATCTCGCTGGCGCGGTTCCTGATTCGCTGCGGCATGACCGTGCCTGAAATCGGCATTCCCTACATGGATAAGCGATACCAGGGTGCGGAACTGGCTCTGCTAGAGAAAACCTGTGCCGAAATGAACGTGCCCCTGCCCCGCATCGTTGAAAAGCCGGACAACTACAACCAGATTCAGCGCATTTATGAGCTTCAGCCCGATCTGGTGATCACGGGGATGGCACATGCGAACCCGCTAGAGGCTCGCGGCATCAATACCAAGTGGTCAGTGGAGTTTACCTTCGCGCAAATTCACGGCTTCAGCAACGCCCGCGACATTCTGGAACTGGTGACCCGCCCGCTCCGCCGCAATAATTCTCTCAAGGATCTGGGCTGGGATAAGCTCGTGAAGGAAACGACGGTTTAGAATCTTCTCCTGTTCTTGATTTCTGTTCCCTGCGCTGATATCGGCGTGGGGATTTTTTTAGCTCCTGATGTACCCCTGATGTACCCCAAACTGCTGTACGAAGCTGAAGACTGTGCAATTGCAGCATGGCATCCTCGATCGCGTCGCAAAACTGATCGATTATTAGGGCTTTTTAAGCATTTGCTTAGTCCCATTAAGAGGCTGCTTTGTTCACATTAGCCCAACTCCCAGAGCGGGTAAAAACAGCAGCCCATCGACCCAAACGTTGTAAATCGATCGCTCCGTTTCTGGGGTTAATGTCCAGACACAAGCCAGCGTCAGCAGCAGCATCGGCAGCACAATTGCAACTGAGGGAATGTTCCAACCGTTAATCCAGCCACCCAGCAATCCAGCGAGTCCAACCGCATTGAATCCAGTTAACAGAATTCGGGTTGAGGGGATACCCACCAAAACAGGTAGAGTGGGTACGCCCTGTTTGCGATCGTCATTCAGGTCACGAATGTCAAACACATGGGCATTGGAACCCGTCACCATCAGCAGAAAGACGGCTGTGAGAACGGCAGCAGGGGTAAATGGCTGATTTGCATAGGCAAGCGGAATGGCAGTCAGTGCGTAAGCGATCGTGGCGCAGACGATCCAGGCTTTTGCACCGGGAATATCTTTGATGCGATGCCAGCGCGTTTGTCGATCGTGCCGATGCGAAAGCTGTCGTGGAAACAAAGGAATGCCATACGCTAGCGCAATGAATCCCACAATGCTGACCTTTTGCACGGCGATCGGAGCTTGAACCAGCAAAACAACTGTCGCCACCCCCGCCCCCAGCATCAGCAGCACAATCGCCGGACTACGATGAAAAGCCGGAAGCTGCTCATTCGAACGGTCCGGCATCATCGCATCGGCAAAGCGATCGAGGTTATAAAACGTTAGCGCGGCACAGAAAATGAGGGCGATCGGGAGAGTGCCGGGAGGCAGGCGCAAAGTCTGCTGAACAAAAAACACTAGAGAAGCAAGCGCGGCAGCTGTCCACAGGCTGGAATCGATCAGAAAATGCAGGCATCTGAGCACCAACGGATAAACCCAGCGCGGTCGAGCAGGCTCAAGCACCGACTCGAACAGAAATAAACGAACTTTTTGCATCAGCCAATCAAGAGCAGAATTATCTTGATGCTAGGGAGCAACAGGCTCAATGCGAATCATCTGTCCGTTAGATTCATCCGTTAAAACATATAGCAAGCCATCTGGACCCTGACGCACATCCCGCACGCGCTGATTGATGGCGATCGTCTGTTGACCCACCACGTTTCCTGAAGCATCGAGATCAATGCGCTGGATTGCCTGTCCCACCAGTCCTCCGGCAAACAAATCGCCCTTCCAGCCAGAGAGTCGATCGCCCGTGTAAAAGGTCAGACCAGAGGGTGCAATGCCAGATTGCCAGACCGTTTTGGGGTCGATTAATCCGGGGCGCGATCGTTCTGAGGAAATTTCGCCGCCTGAATATTCCCGGCTGTAAGTGACCAGGGGCCACCCATAGTTATTGCCTGCCTGCATTTGATTTAGCTCATCGCCGCCCCGTGCCCCGTGTTCCGTTGCCCAAACTTGCCCCGTTGCCGGATTAAGGGTCAGCCCCTGAATATTGCGGTGTCCGTAGCTCCAGATTGCCGGATCAGCATTGGCATTCGATGCAAACGGATTATTAGCAGGAATCGAGCCGTCATCGTTGAGCCGCACAATCTTACCAAGACGGCTTTGCAAATTTTGTGCCTGCCTGCGAATTAGATCGCCGTTAAGCGAAACAGGTGGGTTGCCGCCATCACCGATCGACACCAGCATCGTTCCATCGGGGAGCCATTGAATCCGGGAGCCAAAATGCTGCGTGCTCGACTTTTGCGGAGCCGCTTCAAAAATGGTCTGCACATCGCGCAAGGTTTGACCCTCCAGCACACCACGCGCTACACGGGTTTGATTGGCGGAGGCATTGCCGTGAGAATAAGTCAGGTAAACAAACCGATTTTGGGCAAACTGCGGGTGAAGCGACACCTCCATCAATCCGCCCTGCCCCGATGCAAACACGGGTGGTACTCCGGCGATCGGCGTTGGATCAAGCACATCATTGCGCACAATTCGCAGCCGCCCCGGTCGCTCTGTCACCAGCATTGCCCCATCGGGAAGCCATGCCATACTCCAGGGATGCTCTAGCCCGTCTAGAACAACCGTTTGTCGATAGCGTTGCGCTGCACCAGAAGCAGGAGCCTGAGCGATCGTTTGATTAGATCCTCCAGTCTGATTGTTCTCTTTTGTGGCAGTAGCCGGCTCAGAACTAGTGCCCGTTGCCGGAGAACTCGTGGAAGGAGCCGATGAAATTTGAGGCACAGCACAGCCCGCAACTACAAAGAGTAATATGCCCCTGGCAAAGGCAGTCTTGAACGATCGCTGCACAAGCTGCAAACGATTCTGAATTTTGGGTTGAATCCGGTGAAGCATAGCAACTAACTCCTTTTGAATCGGGCTAGCGTAAATCAAGGTTTGAGTAAACAGGCTAAACCTGCGCTAAACATGCTGTAGACCTGCGCGATCGGTTTGCAATGAAACCTTGCAACGAAACCTTGCAGTAAGAACTTGTAATGAAAACAAATTCGTGTCTAGATACTGGGCTACGACTGAGGTAAACCCTGACACAGCAATCGTTGAACAAGGCAAACTGTAAGCAAGGCAAACTGAAAGAGGTGATCGAATGGCAAGTAGATTAATGGCAAGCGACTATCGAAGTGAAAGAATGCTGCTTCAGCTATAGATAATAGCTTATCTATAATTCCATTATGTTGATCTGTTTCCAGAGCAGCTCGAGAGTTCTAAATTCAAGACAAAATTGAACTCAAGCCCCTATCTCTCTCCCACTCTGCAAGCACGTCTAACAGCCTCCCCTTCATCTCCTCATCCCCCATCTCCTCATCATGTCAACCCCCCACTTCTCCGACTCCCCCACTTGGACTGCCGAAGCCGAAGCGAAGCTAAAAAACATCCCTTTCTTCGTCCGATCGCAGGCAAGACAGCGCATTGAAGCCCTCGCCCGTGAAGCAGAACTAGACACGGTGACACCAGAATTGGTCGAGCAAGCCCGATTAGAATTTGGGCAATAGTAATTTGGGCAATCCTATTTTTCTCGAATTGCTTCTCGATTACCCCGTAGGGGAACTGCTTTGCATCGCCTTATTTCCAGCAATTGCTGAAAACTAGCTGCATTAGTTGTCCTGATTTCCGGTAGACATCGCAGCGAGGACCGCTTGCTGGCTCACCTGGGCATAGAGGGATTTGAGATATTCCTGAACGTGCTGGGCTGAGACGATCGCCTGATTGCCTGGCGTGTCAGATTTCAGGGGCAACGTTCCTAAAATATCCAGAACCGTTTCGCTGCTGGGCGGCGGCGCAATCACGACAAGAGACGGCTCAAGCTGCTGATCGTACTGCCAGAAGCGATCGAGGGAAATTTGATTTGTTGAAGCGGTCTCGATCGGGGGTAGGTCAGATTCGCCTTCGGTCTTCGCGCTTCGCATTTCCCGCAGAGCGGTAATGATCTGCTCCTTAGTGCGTCCCCGAAGCTGAAACAGCACAAACGGATCTTCGCTAAAGCGATCGCCCAGCACATAGTAAAGTGCGCCAATATGCTTGCAGGGATTCGCCGGATCAGGACAGGAACAGCGGCTGTGGATGTCAAACTTTGTGAGCGGAAACAGGCTCAGCCCGTTCGCTGTAAACACTTCTTCGATATTTTGCGGCATCTCGCCCGCCAGCAGCTTGGCTGAGAAAATGGCGCGTTCTGCCATCGACTCGATCACATACTGCCACTGCTCATCGTTAAATGGGTCGAGGGAAAGGCTAACTTTGTAGGGTTCGGGTGCGGTGCCCTGGACGAGTGCAGAGACTTTGGCTCCCTGATACTCAATTTTCAGCACATTGCCTTCCCGCGCATAGTTTCGGGCACGGGCGAGTCGTCGCACCCAGCCAAATGACTCCAGCACATCGATCCAGCGTTGTGCCCACCATTCCCGGCTTGCCTGTGTATCGTAAGTCATGCAATCAGTATAAACAAATAAAAAGAACCGGGGATTAGCCCAGTTCCTAGCACTCATCGTTTTTTAGGCGAATCGTTATGATGAAGAATCAGTTTTTGCAAGTGGATTGAACTCGCTGGTTGAACTAGCTGAGTGATTCTAGATAGTCCCGGACGCGGTTGCGTCGCTTTGGCTGTCTGAGCTTTTGCAGTGCCTTGGCTTCAATCTGGCGAACGCGTTCACGAGAGAGATCGAGTGCCCGTCCAATTTCTGCCAGTGAATAGGGTTGACCGTTGCCCAAGCCAAACCGCATTTGGATCACATCGCGTTCGCGAGTAGTGAGGTCGGTGAGGAGCTGTTGAAGATCTCGGTGGAGTGCCTCGCGCATCAGCAGCTCCTCAGGAGTTACACCGTCGCGATCGTCCAGCAGTTCGCCCAGCTCCGTATCCCGCTCTTTGCCCACCTTGGTTTCCAGCGAAACGGCACGGGGTACGCGCAGCAGCACTTCTCGCACCTGGCTAGGCGACATTTCCAGTTCGGCGGCGATGTCCTCCATTGAGGCAGTTCTGCCTTTTTCCTGGGAAATCTTGCGCTGCGCCTTCTTGATTTTGTTGAGCTTCTCGGTGATGTGAACGGGCAGGCGGATTGTGCGGCTTTGAGTGGCGATCGCGCGGGTAATGCCCTGACGAATCCACCAGTACGCATAGGTGCTGAATCGATAACCCTTGGTGGGGTCAAATTTCTCGACGGCACGTTCCAGACCCAGTGTTCCTTCCTGGATCAGATCCAGCAAATCAAGTCCGCGATTCTGATACTTCTTGGCAACCGAGACAACCAGACGCAAATTCGCCTTGATCATGTGATCTTTGGCGCGGGTTCCTTCATTTTTAACTTGGTCCAGCTCTGCTGGGGTCATTTCCGACAGCTCTGCCCAGCGACGCTTTCCGGTGGACAGCATTATTTTTAGATCAGCAACGGTGGTTTCAGCTTCAACTGCCCACCGTTCCCAGGAAGGACGATGACCAAGGTGCGAGGCAAGCCGATCGTGAATGTCAAGCAGCTTCACGTAGGGCTGGATCTCTGCATCACCTTTTTCGGCAGCTTCATTACGAAGCTCTACCAGGCGCATATAGCGTTGAACGCTTTGGGCTTCTGAAACTTCTTCATCGCGTCCCAGCAACCGCACCCGCCCGATTTCCTGGAGATAGAGCCGCACAAGATCAGTGGTGCGTCGGTTGGCGTTTCGCAAAAGTTGATTTGGATCTGCATCCTCAAAGTCCAGGCTGACTAGCTCTGTTTCTGCCTGTTCCAAAGAGAAGTCAGAGGCATCGTGTTCACCATTCATTTCAAAGTTGACGACACTGGCTGATTCAGCGTAATCAAGATCAGCGCGAAAAGGTCTTGCTGTCATAGTGTTCGTCTCAGTGCTCCGGTGTAAGGGGGCATAGATTGCCTGTCAAGAGTGTTCCCACTTTGGGGGCTAATTAACCACGACTTCTTTAAGCAGCGTGAAGTTTCACGTCTTGCTCGATTGGCTTTGCAAATTGTGACGGATACACCCAATTCGTGATTGATTTAAATCACGGCAGTTCTGAATTATGCAGGGAACTCTCTAACCTACATTCTTTGTATCGGTGATTCCCGAATTGCTGCTTGAAGGAATGAAGTTGCTTTATCAAGTTGAAGTAAAGATTACGGTGCGATCGAGTTTTTTATCAGGCGTTTAGAGAAGTATCAGGGAACTGCAAAACCTACAACGATCGCCGACTTAACGCAGATGTACAAGCTAGCCAGAAACTGGAAGCAGTTCAGGTCACAAGTTCACTTTTCAAATCAAATCGCCTTTCAAGGAGCCTGCTTAGCATTAACTAGCGGCTGCACCACTCGGTCGATCGCATCCTGCATAAAGGCTCGGATGAACTCGTCGCGCTGATTCAGGCGAAACTGTTCCTGCACCACTTCCGTCATGCCGCCGTCGCCCCAGTCTTGATTGCGACGGAAGTATTCGATAAAGCTTTTTCCAGCAATTCGTGTGAGATAGGCTGCCGTCACGCCTTGAATGGCTCGACCGACGAGAAAGGTTCCCACATTGGTTTGCAGCGTAATTGAGAGCAGTTCAAACGCGCCGCGCACTACGCCCAGACTGACCAGGGTTTTTGCTAAGGAAATTGCCAGATCCTTTCCTCGCTCCAGATTAATTTCGCAGCCGTAGATGCGCCCCAGCTCGATCACCATTTGGGCGTTAATTGCCGCCGTTGCTAACAGATCGACTCCCGGTAAAGGAGTGACGGTAACGGCTCCTGCTACAATCCACTGATAGCGATCGACAACTTTTTCTGCCTGCTGTCGTCGCTGGTCGTCGATTTGCTGCCGTGCCGCTTCGCTAAGCTGCTGGGATTGCAGCAGAATGTTGTCCGCCACCAAATTTTCGCCTTCCGATCGCAAAACGGCTGCGATGCGCTGAAGCAAAGGAAAGATATCGGGTTCAGGGGTGAGCCATTCGCCGCTTTCGAGCTGCACGGGCTGAGGGTTGGCGGCGATCGGAATGATATCTTCTGCTGAGATTAAATCTTGAAGCCGCTGCTGAATCTGAGCAATCAGGGCTTCCAGGTCGGCTTCGGGATATAAATCGGTTTTGTTGAAGACGAGGAGCGATCGTTTGCCGATAGTGAGAAGCGATCGAAGCACGGTGTATTCAGACTGGCGCAAATCGTTATCGACCACAAACAGCAGCAAATCGGCTTCGGTCGCTAGCTTTCGCGCCGCCTGTTCTCGTTCTGTTCCTGCGATGCCTGCTTCCAGGATTCCGGGGGTGTCAGTCAGCAAAATCTCTCGTCCCAAGCCGCGAAGCTGGAGTCTTGAGGTGGATTCTACACAGGTGGTTCCCATCGGTGCGCCAACCTGCCCCCCCGCCGTTTGTCCGGTAATGCGATCGATAATCGCGTTGATCAGGGACGTTTTGCCTGCAGAGCCTGTGCCAAAGATCACGACTCGAATTTCCCGACGGCTGAGGCTTTCTTCGATTTCACGGGTGCGGCTGGCAAGAGCCTGACGGGTGACTTCGTCTTCGATCTGGTCAATTTGCTGCTGTACTGCCCGCAGCGTCTCTCTTGCCGCATCGACCTTTTCGACAGGAACAGTCGGCAGCCGCTTGGGTTGCTTTGGCTTCGTGAATCGCAGCGCATAATAGAACAGGACGATCGCCAGTGCTGCAAACAGTCCAATCAAGAGGAACAGCAGCAAATTTGCCAGCAGTGGCGATGTCCACGCAATGCTGTAGTAGAGCTGTGACAAGGAACCGATTAGCCAAATCGTTAGCCCCAACACCAGGATGATGCCAACCAGGACTAACAAAAGACTTGACCGAGACATGAGCGGCTCTAGAAATAAAGGGTTCTTCTTTTGATCTTACCGAACCGATAGAAAGCAGCTTCTTTAGCTCATTTAGAGGAGCTCATTTAGAGGAGTTGCCGTCTGCTGCCGGATGCGATCGAAGAAGCGTTACCATCTAGCCTCTCGGATAGCCACCGCCATTCCGACGACCACCACCACCACCGCCACCGCCCTCTTCACGGGGTTTGGCTTTGTTGACTCGAATTTCGCGACCGAGCCATTCTGCGCCGTCAAGTTCGTCGATCGCCTTTTGCTCTTGAGCATCGTCTTCCATTTCGACGAATGCAAAGCCCCGCTTCCTTCCGGTTTCCCGATCGGTTGGTAAGCTGACTCGACTCACTTTTCCATACTCAGCGAAAACTTCCCGTAGATCCTCTTCAGTTGCCTGAAAAGACAGGTTGCCAACGTAAATAGTCACAATTCTCTCCAAACCATTCGAGACGAGTGGCAGTTCAAGGAAACGCAGGGTAGACGAGAAGATGATTCCCATTAATACTGCAATCCAGTACTGCTTTGCAAGCAATAATAGCGGATCTATTGAGTTAGCGCAGCAAAATAGAAAACATCTTTTTTAAAATTCAAAAGACACTGATATTTTGCAATAGTATCGATGGAAAATTCTTAGGGTTTTTTATCGGGCAATCTGTCCCATGAAGTTTCCCCAAAGCTGGGCTGCATCGCCGCTTGTGCCGTTCGTTGGGGTGTTGTCATCGTTACCAAACCAAACTCCTGTCACCAGTGATTGGCTAGGAATGTAGCCAACAAACCAGAGGTCAACATTGTCATTGGTTGTTCCTGTTTTGCCTGCTTCACCTAAACCGAGAGAGGCAGCTCGTCCGGTGCCCGACTGCACAACCCCTTGCAGCAAGGAAGTCATGGTATTTGCAACTTCAGGTGAGAGAACGGTGACATTTGCCTCTGCGTCTTTGCTGTAGTCGTAAATCACACGGCACGTTCTTGCATCGTTCACATTCTGGCAATCGCTGCTGTCAAAAATGCGGCGGATTAAGTGAGGACGATGGCTTACTCCCTGATTTGCCAGTACGCCAAAGGCACCCGTGAGCTGGAGCAGATTCACTTCGCTTTGTCCCAGAATCAATCCGGGGGTAGCCTGCAGATCAGCCGTGATGCCCATTCGCTTTGCGGTTTGAATGACGCGATCGAGTCCCACGTCTTGCGCCACCCGCAGTGCGACCGGATTCTCGGATTGAGCCACTGCCCCAAACATATCCAGACTGCCGCTGCCCGATCGACAGCCCTCAAACGACTGTCCCTCCCAGGTCAACGGGGCACAGGAAAACGAGGTATAGGGCGAGGTTCCCTGCTCCAGTGCGGCAACATAGGCAAAGATTTTGAATGTCGATCCGGGCTGGCGATATGCCTGGGTTGCCCGATTAAACTGGCTCTGCTGGTAGTCCGCACCACCGACCATTGACAGTACTTCGCCCGACTGGGAATCTAGCGTCACCATTGCCCCTTCCGAGAAACCTACCGAGGTGCCCGTGTCCGTTACGGCAGTTCTCAGTGAGGATTCTGCGACCTGCTGAATTCGCTGATCGAGGGTGCTTTCGACGACAAAATTTCCTTCCTGGGCGAGCTGCTCTCCTAGCAGGCGTTCGAGTTCCGCAAACACCTCACCGTAGAAATAAGGGGCGATCGTGCTTTGCAGCTGCTTAACGGCTGCGGGATTAATTTCGATGCGCGATCGACGGGCACGTTGGGCGTCTTCCTGGCTGACTTTGCCCTGGGCTGCCATGCGGTTGAGAACGCGATCACGAAACTGCACTGCCGTCTCGTAGTCCCGCACCGGATTAAAGCGGTTCGGCGCAGGCAAAATTCCGACCAGCGTTGCGGCTTCTGACAGCGAAAGGTCTTTAGCAGATTTGCCGAAGTAAAACTGTGCCGCGTCCTCAAAGCCGTAGTTCCCGTTCCCCAGATAAACCCGATTCAGATAGGTCAGCATCAGGTCGTCTTTGCTGTAAAACGTCTCTAGCTTCAAGGCAGCAACCGCTTCACGCAGTTTGCGTCCGGCAGAGTCTTCGGTTCCTACATAGTCACGGAAAATGCTGCGGGCAAGCTGCTGGGTGACGGTACTGCCACCTTCCAGGATTTGGCCGTCCCGAACGTTGATGACGGCCGCCCGCAAAATACCGAGCGGATCAACGCCTAAATGCCAGTAGTAGCGAGTATCTTCTGAGGCAATCACCGCTTCCGCCAAATAGGGCGAAAAATCGCTGAGCTGCTTCATCTCGACGTGCGGACGAGTTTCTACGGTGCTGAGCGGCGTTTTTCCGTCTCGCGTATAAACGACGACCGGACCTTGAACTGAGGCAGGCAGCGGACGCACCGAGAACTTTTGCCACTCTAACCCGACCCAGCAAGCCGTGAGCGCAGTCACCCCTGTTGCGCCATATAGCCCGTAGCGAAAGGCTCTGACATACCAAGGTGGGGGATCGTGATACTGAACGCGGACGGCTGCCGCCAGTTCTGGGGGCCCTAGAGTCAAAATATCCCCATGCCGCAGGGGAAACTTGGTGACTCGCCGCTTGCCGCGATAGATTCCGTTGGTCGAATTTTCGTCGCGCAGCACAAAGGGCGCATTCGGCTTGCGCTTATCCCGCGTCAGCGACAGATGAACCTGACTCACAACCGGATTTCGCACCACGATATCGCAGGACTTGGAGCTGCGTCCTAGCAGGTAGCTTTCGCCCAGCAAGGGATAGGTTTCAGCCTGGGTTGCGTCGGCATCCTGCACCAGAAGTTCGGGGACTCTGGCATTAGGCTTAAGCCGAAGCTTGGTAAAATCGACCCGCGCCTGCACCGTTCGCACCGCCTGAGTCAGTGCCCCCAAGAGGGTTTTCGGCGGGTTGGGTGAAGGATTGGGCGGCTGAGGATTTGGGGCTGGGTTGGGTGTCTGGGGAGGAGTCATGCCAGAATTATGCCGCAATCAGGCAACGCGTATCATCAAACATCTTATTGAGATACAAGTTGGGGCATGGGGGTTTCCAGAAAGGTTGGGGCTTTTTGATCGTTTTTTGTGTGGGGAGTTAGGTGGATGAGTAGATGGGTGAATGGGTGAGGGGATTGGGATTCCGCTTGGGGAGTTTTGGAGATAATTACAATGAAGAGAGCGGCGGATTTGTGTTCGTCGTGGCAGTTCACCTCAGAAAAGCGGCAGGCGATCGTCTTATGACTCCTTCTTCCCACCCCCTTTCCCAGTCCCTAGCTTATCCGCAAAGCCCTGCGGTTGACCAAGTGGATGACTATCATGGCGTTGTGGTGGCTGATCCTTATCGTTGGCTGGAAGACCCTAACAGTGAACAAACCCAAGCCTGGGTTGAGGCGCAAAATCAGGTTTCGTTTGGGTTTTTGAAGGAGATTCCGAGCCGCGATCGAATTCAGCAGCGGTTGACGGCACTCTGGGACTACGAGAAGTACGGCATTCCGTTTAAAGAGGAATCGCGCTATTTCTACTTTAAGAATGATGGGCTGCAAAATCAGAGCGTGCTGTACACCTTGCCGAATCTAGATGCAGAGGCGCGGGTTTTGCTTGATCCCAACAAGCTTTCGGAAGATGGAACGGTCGCGCTGTCGGGGCTGGCGATCAGCAAGAATGCGAAACGGATGGCGTATGGCTTGTCCACCGCAGGGTCGGACTGGCAGGAGTGGAAGGTGCGCGATGTCGAGACGGGCGAGGATCTGCCGGATCATTTGAAGTGGATCAAGTTTTCGGGGGCAAGCTGGACGCCAGATCATCAGGGCTTCTTTTACTCTCGCTACAATGAGCCGAACGAAGCGACCAAGCTGGAGGACGTGAACTATTTCCAGAAGCTTTACTATCACCGACTCGGTACATCGCAGTCTGAGGATGTGTTGATCTATGAGCGTCCCGACCAGAAGGAGTGGGGCTTTGGTGGTGGCGTGACCGAGGACGGACGGTATTTGATTATTTCGGTGTGGCTGGGCACAGATTCGCGCAATCTGGTGTTTTACAAAGACTTGAGCCAGGAAAATGCTCCGGTGGTCGAGCTGATTAATACCTTTGAAGCCAGCTACAGCGTGATTGATAATGAGGGCACGACTTTCTGGATACAGACCGATCTGGACGCGCCGCGCGGTCGGGTGATTGCGATCGACCTGACCAGTCCCGACAAATCAAACTGGAAGGAAATTATCCCGCAGGCAGCGGAAACGCTGGAAGGTGTGGGGATACTGAACAACCAGTTTGTAGCGTCTTATCTGAAAGATGCCCGGACGCAGGTAAAGATTTTTGACCTGGACGGTCGCTTTGTGCGCGAGGTGGAACTGCCTGGACTGGGTTCAGCCGGGGGATTTGGGGGAGAGCGACACGATACGGAAACCTTCTACAGCTTTACGAGTTTCACCACGCCGCCCACAATTTATCGCTATGACATGATCACCGGGGAAAGTACGCTGTTCCGTCAGCCGCAGGTCGATTTCAACCCGGATGATTACGAGACGCGCCAGGTGTTTTACACCAGCAGAGACGGGACGCAGATCCCAATGTTTATTACCCACAAGAAGGGACTGGCGCTGGATAGCAACAATCCGACCTACCTTTATGCCTACGGCGGGTTTAATATTTCGCTCACGCCTTCTTTTTCACCTGCCAATCTGGTCTGGATGGAGTTGGGCGGCGTGTATGCAATGGCAAACCTGCGGGGCGGCGGCGAATATGGCGAAGACTGGCATCAGGCGGGCATGAAGCTGAACAAGCAAAATGTGTTTGATGATTTCATCGCGGCGGCAGAGTGGCTGATCGAGAACAAATACACCCAGCCCCAGAAACTGGCGATCGGCGGTGGTAGCAATGGCGGTTTGCTGGTGGGAGCCTGCATGACTCAGCGACCGGATTTGTTTGGGGCGGCTCTACCTGCGGTGGGCGTGATGGATATGCTGCGGTTCCACAAGTTCACGATCGGCTGGGCATGGTGTGCTGAGTACGGTTCGCCGGAGAATCCTGAGGAGTTTCAGACCCTCTACGCCTATTCGCCGCTGCACAATCTCAAACTGGGAACGGCTTATCCGGCAACAATGATTACTACGGCAGACCATGACGATCGCGTGGTTCCGGCACACAGCTTCAAATTTGCGGCAGCTTTGCAGGCAGCCCATCAGGGCGAGAACCCGGTGCTGATTCGGATCGAAACGAAGGCAGGACACGGAGCCGGAAAGCCAACTGCCAAAATTATTGAGGAAGTTGCCGATCGCTGGGCGTTTTTGCTGCGGACGTTGAGAGTGGAGGAGAAAACGCAGTCATAGAAGGGATTTTGGGCGTGGGAAGATCCTGCATTGCTCCCTAAATCCCCCAATTTTGGGGGACTTTGACAGTTAGCATTATTAGCTCGGTTCCATCAGGGTTGGCTGCGATGTGGACACATCTCTAAGGGGAAAATCTTTCTTATTCGCCCTCTAACCTTTACCACTGCTTAAAAGCCTTCCCTCAGTTCAAAGTCCCCCAGAATTGGGGGATTTAGGGGGCTGCAACTCATCGAACACTGCTTAGAGAACTTGAATCTACATCAGAGCTGATTCGGGAGAACTTTAAATCTGATGTGGGAAAAACAGCTCTCGTCTTGAGTAGGAACATTTCGTCTAACACATCGTCTTTTGCCGTCACACTGCGAATCAAATTCACTGCAATAAATCGAATTCATCTGGATCGAAACAAAAAGAAATCGATCGCAATGAACCACCGATCGCAGAATAAACTCCTAAAATAGGTCGATAGAATGACTGAAAACATCTAAATTTCTATCGCTGGTTCTATTGCGAATGACCACTGCAACTGCCCCGAATTCTTCACAGGAATCATTACGTCGGCTAAGTCGCTTCGACTGGAAACTTTGGAATCGCTTTGTGGCGATCGCCCAGCCTTACTGGTATCCCACTAGGCCAGGAAGCGGCAAAGTTTTCTTTGGGCTACTGGTACTACTGATCGTGTTTTTGTTTGCGTTTTTATTTGTGCTGATTAGCGGCGTGACAATGCTTTGTCAGCAGCTTTTTCCGCAGTTTATGGAACAGACGGCAGGCGGATTCGTCGGCCTTGTGCGAGCGGTTTGGACTTCGCCTGGGGTCGCGATCGTCCTCACTGCACTGCTGATTCCGGCGATCGGGTTTTTCCTAGCAAGACGTAATGTATTACCCCGCTGGAGGCAGTGGCTTTTGCTGTCGTCACTACTGCTGTTGTCGCTGGCGGTAAGCGGCTTAAACGTGACGATTAGCTATGTTAGCAACTTCTTTATGACTGCGTTGGCAGACAAAGACCAGCCTACTTTCTGGCTGTTTTTGTTTGTGTATGCGGGTGTATTTGTCGTCGGTACGCCGATCGTGGTGATTTACAGTTATTTGCAGGACGTGCTGGGGCTTTACTGGCGAGAATGGATGACCGGAAAGTTTCTCAACGAATACTTCAGCAATCGCGCCTACTACGAAATTAATAACGACGAAAATATTGATAACCCTGACCAACGAATTTCTGAAGATATTCGCGGCTTTACGAATACAAGCCTGTATTATTTGCTGCTGATTTTGGGTGCGGTTCTTGATCTCATTTCCTTTACCGGAATTCTCTGGTCAATCTCCAGAACTCTGTCGGTGTTTTTGATTGGCTATGCCATTTTTGGGACGATCGTCGTTGCCATTTTTGGTAAACGGCTGATTACGCTCAACTTCCTGCAATTAAAACGCGAAGCAGATTTTCGCTATGGGTTGATTCACGTTCGGGACAACGCTGAATCAATTGCCTTTTATCGGGGAGAAAATCAGGAAATTGGGCAATTAGGACAGCGATTTAATCGGGTTCTGCAAAACTTCAACTTCCTGATTCGCTGGCAGCGAAACCTTTCTTTCTTCACTAAAGGGTATGAGTATGCGATCGTGATTTTGCCCTCGTTGATTATGGCCCCGCTGTTTTTTGCTGGACAGATTCAGTTTGGTGATATTACTCAGGCAAACTTTGCCTTTAGCCAGGTACTTGCTGCTTTTGCAGTCTTTGTGCTTTATGGGCAGGTTGAGCGAATCAGTGCCTTCGCTGCCGGAATCAACCGTTTGGAAACCTTTACCGAAGCCCTGCAAGAACAGGACAAGATTTATCCCGAAGGACAAACCAAGATCGATCTGGTTGAAGAACCGCAAATTTCTCTCAATCGCGTGACGCTGCAAACGCCCAAAGGTCAACGGACACTAACCAGTGATTTGTCGATGACGCTGCAACCCGGACAGGGCTTGGTGATTGTCGGTCAGAGCGGGGTGGGCAAAAGCTCGATGCTGCGGGCGATCGCCGGATTGTGGAACACGGGAACCGGGCGCATCGGTCGTCCGAATCTGAAGGAAATGCTGTTTTTGCCGCAGCGCCCCTACATGGTGCTGGGAACCTTGCGCGATCAGTTGCTTTATCCCAATCTGGAAAACAACGCAGTCAACGACGAAGATGTGTATCGTGTGCTGAAGCAAGTTAACTTAGCAGACTTGCCGGAGCGCGTCGGTGGCTTTGATGTAATTCTCGACTGGTCGGATGTGCTGTCTTTGGGCGAACAGCAGCGGCTTGCCTTTGCCCGTTTGCTGCTGACCAAACCGCGCTACGCCATTCTAGACGAAGCTACCAGTGCGCTCGATCTGGCGAATGAACAGCGGCTCTACCAAACGCTCCGTGATACCCAAACCACCTTCATCAGCGTCGGACACCGCACCAGCTTGCTGAAGTATCACGACTACGTACTGAAGCTGGAGCCGGATACAAGCTGGCAGTTGGTTCCGACAGAGGAGTACAAGGTAGATTTGGAGGCGTTTGCTTAGAAACTGAAATTTAATAGTTTGGTTTTTGTGGGGTGAGCATCTTCCTCCGCTTGGGAAATTCTGCTTGGGAAATAGAGATGTTGCACTGAACGGACGGGGACATCCACCTCACAAGAATGCTTAAGAAATCGATCGACGCATGAATTTCCCTCATGGCGCGACGCGGAAGAAGACGATCGGGTGCGATCGACGGGCTGCTTGGTCTAAGGATTGAGCAGCGTTTCTGTTAGAGTTTGGGCTTCAGGGTCAAAGGTGTAGTGTACTTTGGGTGTATGGTACTTTGACTAATCGATCGCCTGTTTCGGTGGTTTCTCCGATCTGACAATCCGCGCAGTATCCTGTTTTGGGCTTTGCGCTGAGGAAGGACAGTGGCGATCGAGGGTTTGCGTTTATTTTGCCTTTGCTTCCAGCGTCTCCAAGCGGCTCTTGAGTTCCTGATTATCTTTCTTGAGCTGATCCAGTTCCTCCTGGAGTTTCTGGACTGCCTGATCTTGCTTCACGGCTTTTTGGACGCGCTCGATCGCCTCTTCTGCCAGACGGCGGACTCTGCCATCAGGGGTTTGGTCTGCCAGTGCGCTGAGGATGCCGATTGCCTTTACGGTTTCCATTTGTCCTAATGCAATGCTGGTGGAAACCTGCGTCAGGAAGAACGATTCGCGGGAAAGTTCGTCCAGACGATTGAGAATGCGCTCCAGGTTGACGTTATTTTGTCCAGTGGAGATTGCGCCGAGTGCCCGGATTGCCGCCAGACGGAGTGCCTGGGGTATGCCTGCTGCGGTGTATTCCAGAATCAGATCGAGGGCAGCTTCTGAAGTTTTGAGTTTGCTCAGTCCAAGGATTACGCCGCTGCGTACCGTTTCGTTCCAGCCTGCCCGCTCCTGTAAAACCGATCGATAGAGCTTCAGCACCTTTTCTTCTTTCGATTTACCCTCCAGTTTTCCGGCGGCGACAGTTCCCAAAGCAGACAATGCAGCCGCCTCGACGTAATAGCTGGGATCGCCTGCTTCTGCCAGTTTCTTCAGTGCTCGGTAGCTGCCGATCGTCTTCATTTGCGCCAGCGCGTTTACCACCGATCGCCGGACTCTTGCTTCTGGGTCTTCCAGTCCTTTGACCAGTTCCTCAAATGCCTGATCGAGCTTGACCGATGCAAGCTGATCGGCGGCTTCCGCCCGGACTCCCCAGAAAGAATCAGACTGCATCGCTTGAGCCAGCGCTTTTACCGCTTCCAGACCGCCTTTTTTCGCCAGAGCCTCTGCCGCATAGATGCGAGAAACCGGATCGGGATCGTGCTGCAACTGCGCCTTGAGTTCGGCGATCGGATATTCCAGCGTCACCGTTTTCAGCAGATGGTTGCCTAGATCGAAGCTGACAAACTGCGGCTTTTCTGCCAGGGGAAAATAGAAGGTTTGCTCGCGCTCATGAATGCGAACCGTAAAGGGTTTGATGGATGCCGATTTCTCAGGGCTGGATTCATCGATGTAGCCAAAGCCGATCGTCACGCGCAGGTCAAACAAGCCGCTGTCGAGTCCGTTGCCTTCCTGTGCCTGGGTTTGCGTGACGGTGAGCTTAGCAAGATTGCTGTCGCCGTCCCACCCATAGGCGATCTTGTAATCAGGATGTCCGCCCCGGAAGACGTATTGATCAAAGAGGGGCTGCAAGTTGCGTCCGGTGGCTTGGTCGATCGCCCGCAGCAGATCGATCGTTTCCACGGTGCGATGAGCGTTGTCATTCACAAACGTATGAATCGCCCGGAAGAATAGTTCGTCGCCCAGCTCTGCCCGAATCATGTGATAGACGCAGGCTCCTTTTTCGTAGAGATGCCGATCGTAGAGTTCGATCGCTTCCCGGTAAATATGGGTGACGATCGGACGGCGATAGCGGGTGGCATCTTCGCTGAAATAGCTGCGGGCGGTTTCCAGACGGTAATAGGCGGCTTCGTCTGCGCCGTATTCGTGAGTCGTCCACAGCACCTCGGAGTAGGTTGCCATGCCTTCTTTGATCCAGGCGTGCGACCAGTGCTTGATCACGACTAAATCGCCAAACCACTGATGCGCCAGTTCGTGTGCCACCAGCGATTCAGAACTGCGGTTATCGAGGGCAGCCCGTTCATCCAGAAGGCAGCGATCGGTCAGGAGTGTCGTGGAGGTATTTTCCATGCCGCCGAAGATGAAGTCTTCCACGCAGACCTGAGCATATTTGGGAAACGGATAGTCATAGCCAAAGGTCTCGCTAAAGAACTGAATCATCTGCGGCGTTTTGCCCATCGTGCGACGGGCATCGGCTTCGCGTCCCTTTTCCACATAGTAGGTAACGGGCTTGCCGTTCCACTCGTCCTGAAGTTCGGCAAAGTCGCCAACTGCCAGCGTCATCAGATAGCTGGGATGCACCTGCTTTTGATACCAGTGATAAATTTTGTCGTCGCCAGCGGTCTGCGTGTCGATCAGTTCGCCGTTAGACAGGGCAAGATACTGGCGCGGCACTCGCACCCGAATTTCAGAAGTTGCCAACTGTCCCGGATAGTCGAAGCAGGGAAACCAGAAGCGCGAGTCTTCATCTTCGCCCTGTGTCCAGACCTCGACGGATTTCTGGGGATAGTCGGTGGTTGGTGCAATAAAGTACAGTCCGCGCTGGGGCTTCTCAACCCGATAGGCAATCACCAGCATAATCGGTTGACCCGCTTCGGTGGGTTGCTTGAGCCGAACCTGAAGCCGTTCACCGTCATAGTCAAACGGCTGCTCTACGTCCTCGACCTGCACCGAATCAATCTGCAAATTGACTGCATCTAGCGTGAGCCGATCGACCCCGTCGCGCACCGGACAAATCCGAATGCTGCACGTTCCGCTGTAGCTTTGTTCTGGGATATTCAGCACCAGATCCAGCGCAATATGCTCGACCTGACCGGGACGATCGGGGTTGTAGTGAGGCTTCGCACCCGGCAGAACAAACGATTTGCGTCCGTTATTGGTATCAAAGGCGACCGATTCAATTGCAGAGTGAGACATTATTGCAGATTAATCAGAGAAGATTGGTACATTCACCTGATTGATCCTATAACTGTTCGATTCGATCGCGGATCGAATTATGAAAATTTTTAGAGTGCAAAAGCAAATATTCATCAGGCATATCTTAGTGAACGATCGTCACAAGGAGTCAAATTCATCTCTGGAAACTGGGTTTGCAAACTACAGCGAATTCGGCTCAAATCCGTTTGTCGAAGACTTGCCCCTTGCAAATTCGCACCCGATAAATTCGCATCCTGCAAAACGGCACGATCGAGCTTTGCTGCCCAAAGAGAAGCATTCGTGAGGTTCACACTGCTCAAATTTGCACCGTATAGCTTCGCGCCGTTCAGGTTTGCCCGGTTCAAATTGGCATGGTGCAGCGTTGCCTCCATCAGGTCGCACTGGTTCAGATTGGCAGATTCTAGATTTGCGTGATCCAGTGCTGCGCCGTTTAGCGATGCTGCATGAAGATTTGCCCCGCTCAGGTTTGCCCAACGCAGACACACATCGTCGAGATTTGCCACCGTTAAATTTGCACCGCTTAAATTCGTGCCGTTCAGCTTGGAATTGCTCAGGTCTACGCCATCTAAATCAACTCCGTGCAAATCAACCCCGTTAAGATATGCCTGGCTCAGTCGCACGTTGTCGAGCTTGGCATTGGTGAGAATTGCGCCGCTCAGCCTTGCCCCGCTCAAGTTTGCCCACTGCAAATTGGCCTCGGTCAGATTTGCCGATCGCAAATTAATCCCACTCAAGTTTGCGCCACAAAAGTTAACCCCGCTCAGGTTTGCCTGCCGCAGATTCACACCCTTCAAAATTGCGCCGCTAAATCGGGCTCGGGTGAGATTTGCTTTCGCTAGATTTGCGCCACTCAAGTTTGCCTTAGTGAAATCTGCGCCGACTAAATTTGCACTGGTTAAGCGGGCATACTGCACCGTTGCGCCATACAAATACGCTCCACTCAGATTGACCTGAGTCAGATTCGCGCGATCGAACTGGGTCGAAGACAGGACTGCCTGGGTCAGGTTTGCTCCGCTCAGATCCATTCCGCCTAGATTCGCCCCGGCTAAATTAATGCCCGCAAAGTTACGCTCTCCGGCAGCGTATTGGGCAGCAAATTCTAAAACATCCATCAATGAAAATCGTCCTACCTTGCGTCGTCCTCTTTCTGGGGTATCACGCGGCGATCGGTTTCTGGGGGAGTTGGATAAGAGTCTTAGGGAATCGCAGCTTGTTGTTACATAGGGGGAACGAGTAGGGCGATGGGGAGATGGGGCGATGGGGGTGGGGGATTAGGATGGGAGTAGTGCAATGGTGAGGTTGGTTATGACGCCACAAGAGATTGGGGATGAGCTGACGAATTTGTTTGGGGAGGGGGTGCAGCAGACTTCGGTTGAGACGTGGCAGGTGGAAACGAATGAGATGCGGCTGCTGGTGCTGTTGTCTGAGGATCAGTCTTGGCTGCGGTTGCTGGTGACGATCGCCCCGGCTCAAGAAGCAGCTCCTTTTTTGCCTCAGTTGATGGAAGCGAATTTTGATGAAACGCAGGAAACCCGCTATGCCCTGTTTCAAGAGTTGCTGTGGGGTGTGTTTCAGCATAGCTGCGAGGGATTGACCCGCTCTGATTTTCGATCGGCGGTGTCTCGGCTAATTGCGCTCCAGCAGCAGGGACTTTCTGAAAGTTTTAGTCGATTGGCAGAGGCGCAGATTCGGCAGATTATTCGGGCGGCAAAACAGCAGGGACAGTCCCTCGAAGCCACGATGCAAACCCTCGATCACCTTTACGAAGAAGGAGTCATGGGCGATATTGATTTGGGCGGTGCAGCGCGGAGCCAGGTTTTAGGCGCATGGCGATATCAGCTAGAGCGGCTTTGGCATGATGAAAATTAATTGGGCTGAAATTTGAACCCTGCACCGGAGCCAGTTTAGTGCGGTATGCCGATCCAGGCAGAGCTAGATAATTGATCCTCGACGGATACTGTAGAGGATTGCTGCATCGTGCAGCCAAAATGCTTGCGAAAGAGTACCTGAGTCAGGACGGAAGCTGCAAGGTTATTCTGCCGCTTGCCCTGTGAAAACTGATTGCGATCGTCTTCATGGCTGAACTCTAAAAAAGAGAAACGATGAATAAAACGGTTAAAAAGAATTTGACAGTCTATCGCGTATTTTTCAGTATCGAGAATATGGCACTGCCAAACGTGATCAATATTCTGAGTAGGCACTAAGGCGAGATTTGGATAGTGATCAACCAAATATAGAAAAGCAAAATATTGGGCGATCGTCTTCCTCATCTCTTTCTCCGTCCAATTCGCACTTATTGGGGAATGATTGAGTTGATAAACTAGCGAGCTGATTTCGAGCGATCGAACACGCTGAACAAATGTCTGAAAAGATTCAGACCAAGCCTGATGAGCAGAAACCATAAGATGAGGGACGTTCCGGGGGCTGGGAAGAATCGGTCTTAACGTGGGAATTAGGGAGGCGCTTCGCGTCGCAAGCAAGGCTGCTCAAACACCCTTTAGAAGAATTAAGCAGGAGACAAATCCGATCGCCTCATGGAGTAAGGCACTGTTGATAGGGATAGGCATTGCAGGAGTTATGATGATCGCTCAGCTCAGGAGTGGCAGAAGGCAGAACAGTGGGCTGTGTGACTTGAGGAGAAACGGAAGGTTCTAACCTAAGTGCAGCTTTGCTGTTGCCGATGAGCGTGCTGCCAAGCAGGATAAGAACGGTGAGGCTGAACAGCTTGGTCGAAAGGGAACCTAACATGGTGATGCCTCCAGGACAAGTGGACCATGTATTCAACATAGAAACCCTTGGGTTGGAAATCTCCTAACGGCCATTAGGAATGAGTTATCAGTCCTGTTAGGTGACATTGGGCGATCGAAGCTTCTACACTACAAATCAATCAAGTTGAACGTTGCCCATTACGCGAACGTGAGCTGAATCTTTTCGTTTGATTCGCTTGGTTTTGATGCAATTCGTTTTTATTTATGACAATGCACCCCTGAACGCTCCTGAAATCCCGATGAATGCTGCAAAAATAAATTCACTTCCCTGTGTTTCGACCATGCCCGACGACATCTATGCAGAAGCAGCGCAACAGTGGGATTTACCTCGGCTCTATGCGGATCTGACTGTTGTAAAACGGGCTTGTAACGGCAAGCAAAACAGCGCACTCACCGAGCTAGAGAAAGACTGCCTGCGCGGATTGCTCTGTGGTCATAGCCCGACTGAAATTGCGCTGCGCCTGAATCGAGATGTCACCGGGTTACGAGTCAGCCTGTCCCGGGATGGACTTTATGACTATTTGGAAGTGCTGACCGAGCAGCGTCCTAAAAACTGGCAGCAAATCGCGTTTATTTTGGAGCGATCGGGCTATCGCTTGAACGCAGTGACTCTGTCTGCTGTACCGACTAAATCTGCGCCGCGGCAAGATCTAGCTGCCTATATCGATGTTTCGCGCTTTTACGGGCGATCGGCTGAACAGGCAACGCTGCACGCCTGGCTGACCGATTTCACAGTGCGAGTTGCGGCGATCGTTGGCATGGGCGGCATTGGCAAAACCAGTCTGGTTGCAAAATTAATTCAAGATAGTTTCAGCGATGCCTCGCTCGAAAAAGCTGGCGTTGAAGGGGTTCTGTGGCGATCGCTGCGGGATGCACCCCCGATCGGCGAGCTGGTTCAGGACATCCGGCAGTTTGTCACCGACTCAACCGAACTGACGATCACTAGCACGATCGATCAGCAAATCTCCCATCTACTTTCTGAGCTACGACAGCGACGGTTTCTAATTGTGCTGGATGACTGGGAAACGCTGTTGCAGGAAGGCGAACTGTCAGGCTACTGTGCCATTCAATATCGGGGCTATAGCCGCTTATTGCAACGATTTGCAGCAGAGCAGCATCAAAGTTGTCTGGTTGTCCTCAGCCGCGAACAGCCGATCGAGCTTGCTGCATTTGCCGGAGAACCCGTCGTTCAAAGCCTCAAACTGCGCGGCTTGCAACCTGCCGATGCCAAAACTCTACTCAACACACGCGGCTTCGCTGGACAGGAAGCAGGCTTATCGGAACTGGTCAGCATTTATCGTGGTAACCCTGCAGCCCTGAAACTGATCGGCGCGTTGATTCAAGACATTTGTGATGGGCAAGTGTCCCAATTTCTGGCGCAGACTTCGCTCGTTCTAGGCGACGTATTATCTAACCTGCTCGAACAGCAGCTCTCCAAATTGTCTGATGCCGAAAGAAACGTGATGTTCTGGCTTGCCATCGTTGGAAAACCCACCGCGATCGCCGACCTCAAACTCTTAATGAGCACCGAAGAACGATCGCACCTGCTCACCGCCCTCGGCTCCCTCTGGCGACGCTCCCTGATCGAAAAAAACACCGACACAAAACGACTCCTGCCGGAGAGTAATTGTCCTGCAACCGTTCCCCTTCACTCCTCTACCCCTTTACCCACCCTCTTCTCTCTCGAACCCGTTGTAATGAAATGCGTGCTGCATCAGTTGGTCGATGCGCTGTGGCAGGACGTTGAAACAGTCATCGAAGCCCGCTCGATTTCTCACTTAGGCATTCTCAAAACCCATCTGCTGCTAAAAGATGAAGAAACCTTTTCCATCACCCTGTATCACGTTCGCCGCATTCTCTATCGAGTTCGCGATCGGCTGGTGAGTACCTTCGCGGGGGATGTGGAACAGTTATCCGACCAGCTACAACAGATTTTAGGATGGCTCAAAGACCAACCGCCTGAAGCGATCGGCTATGCGGAAATTAACCTGACCAAGCTGTTGGAATTGATCAACCCATCGCAAGCGTCATGAGCGCCCTGATCGTGCTAGCTCCCGGAACCCTGCTGCATCACCGCTACGAGATTATCCGACCTCTGGGTGGCGGTGGCTTTAGTCAAGTGTTTGAAATCCGGGACGGGGATGCGACGAAGGTGCTGAAAGTTCTTGACCTCAAAGAGTTTTCGCGTTCACAGCAGCAAAAAGCGATCGAGCTATTTCGACGGGAAGCCACTTTTCTGAGCCAGTTTCACCATCGCGGTGTGCCCCAGGTTGAACCAGATGGCTACTTTGTCTGGCAGCGCGATCGGCTTGCCCCCCTGCACTGTCTGGTGATGGAAAAAGTTCCGGGCATCAATTTGCAGGAATGGCTCCAGCAGGGAAAACGGCTTTCAGCGCGAGAAGCGATCGACTGGCTGCATCAGTTAGTCGAGATCTTGATTCCTCTGCATCAGCAGCAGTTTTTCCATCGCGACATTAAACCATCAAACATTATGCTGCGTCCGGATGGTCAGCTGATGCTGATCGATTTTGGCACTGTGCGCGAGGTATCTGTCACCTACTTAGTGAAGCAGGAACAGCAGGAAACCGGAACCGCCATTATTTCCGCTGGATATACGCCCCCAGAACAGGCAGAAGGGCAGGCAGTTCCCCAGTCCGATTTCTTCGCGCTCGGACGAACCCTGGTCACGTTACTGACACGCAAACCGCCGATCGATCTCCCCGTTGATCCCCAGACCGGACAACTCCAGTGGCGCACTCTCACCGATGCCCTGCCGCCCCAATTTGCAGATTTGCTCGATCGTCTCATGGCTCCCTTTCCGGGGCAGCGTCCGCAGTCAGGCGAAATCATCCTGCAAACCATTCGACAAATCGAACGAAAACTCAACTGGGAACGACGGCTGCCTGTGCTGCGCCAGGTCGATCGCCTGCGTGCAAAGCTCGATCGTCGCCTGTTGCAACTCACTCCGCTCAAAACTGCGCTGCTGGTGGCGGTTCTGTCTGGTGGTTTCACCCTCTGGCAAAATCGACTCACAGTTTCGATTCAGTTCAATGATTGGGGACTTGATGCCCAAACTGCAAATGCCCCTGAGCTTGCCTGGTTGTCTTATCAGTTTGCGCTGTTATTCAATCGACAAAATGCTGCAACATTGTTTAACTTGGGCGATCTGTATGAAACGCAAAACAAGCTTGCTCAAGCGAGAGCTGCTTATGCCCAATCCATGATTGAAGACCTTGATACAGAACAGCGACCAGATGCTTACAACAATTTAGCAAGACTATATATTTTGAATCAGGAATATCATCGTGCCATTCTACTATTGAATGAAGGTCGGCACATTGCAAAAAGACCGATCGATCACTATGCGCTTCTAAAAAATTTGGGCTGGGCACAGCTTAAGCTTAAGCAATATGACGTTGCCCAAGAAGCGTTGAAAAATGCAGTTAAGATTGACGATAAACGAGGGACAGCCTATTGCTTAATGGGGCAAGTTTATGAAGAAATTAAAGATATACCAAACACGGTGAATGCCTATCGCAAATGTCTTCAATATGGCGATCGAAAAAATTCCGACGAACAACAATGGATGACGCACGCTCAACAGTTTTTAGAGTGAGTTAAACAGCCATGAACGATCGTTTTATTCAGGGTGCTGGAATTGCAGGCTTGCTGTTAGTGATTCCAACGGCAACGAGTCCAGGAATCTCTGCGGTGCGGGAACTCAACCCCGTCTCACCTCCGATCGAATCGACTGCAGAATATCTCATCGCCCAGTGTCGCACTGCTCGCACTGCCAATCCGCGCGGTCCCGAAGATGCCTTGATTCCCTACATCATTGAGCCTCGCAATTCGGCGGTTTTAAGCGATCGTCCCAATCTACGCTGGAATAAAGTGTTGGGCGTAACCCAGTACACGGTAACGCTGAAAAACGGAGACACAATCCTATGGACAAAACAGGTCGAGACGGATGCGATCGCCTATCCATCGGATGCTCCTGCCCTGCAACCCGGAATCAACTACACGCTAGAGGTGAAAACCAACACCGATCGCTCCTCCACCGAAGAAGACATCCAGACCACCTTCTACCGCCTGTCTGACCCTGAAGCCGATCGCATCCGCCAGGCAGAATCCCTGTTTAATAACACCTCCGAATCCACAACGCTGCTTAAAACCGATCTCTACATCGGCTCCGAACTCTACGCGGCGGCGATCGACACCCTCGAATCTCTAATCGAGCAAGGCAGCCAAAACCCGATCGTCTATCGCAAACTGGCAGACCTCTACGCTCAAGCAAACGTTAATTTGCGAGCCGAATCCTACTATCAGCAAGCAATTCCCCTCGCCTCTGGAAATCTGCCGGAGCAAGCCCGACTTCAGGCATCGCTTGGCGAAGTTTATATCCGGCTGGAATTGAGACCGCAGGCGATCGAATGGCTAACACAGGCAAAAGAAAGCTACCAAACGTTAGGAAACCAGGCAAAGGTTGAAGAATTACAGCAAAAACTCACCGATCTTTCAACTCAAGCCGGATAATGAGCGCAGACGAAGGTAAATCTATGACGATCGCTCACTAAAAAATATTGGAGACGGGTCGATTTTAGCGATCGAGTTTCCAAATGTATTGGTGAATGGGCGATCGATGTTGGGGTAGTTTCCAATTGTTGCTGTTCTAGACCAAGGAAAATCCATGAATTACGAAAATGTAAATGACATTGTCAATCAACTTTATGCAGAGACTGAAAAACTCTACAAGAAATTGAAGCAAAAAGCTTACAGTAAACCTCTTGATGCTGAAGTAGCACTAGATGAGTTGAAAAAGTTTTCCGATGAAGTAGGCAAGGCAACTAGAGACTTTTTTTTCAATTTGTGCAACTCTAAAAACCCAGAAACAGAAGAAACTTCTTTCAAAAAGCTGCAAGAAGTTTTAACATGGGTTAAAGACACAATAAATAGACTAGTAAAATTTAAGGTTTTGGGAGTTCAAGAGCAAGGAATTATTCCTGAATTTCCGCCAAAGAAGTAGATTATTAATAGTTGCCCTAAATAAAACTAAGTGGGTAAATAGAGTAAGACGTAGAGCGGATGTTAACTACTAATACGCAGAGCATTCGCTCTACAAATTTTTAATAATTAAACTTTTTCACCATACAATAATATTAATTTTTCGCAGGGAAAACATGGAGTGTTTTGATAATGTTTTTTCAACGTTCAAGATTCTACCTTTTTGCTTGTGTAGGAATACTATTATGTTGCAATCACACTAAGGCTAATTCACTTCAACCTCTTCAACAAGAGGAAGCTCAATCGATAGAACATTTTTTAGAAATAAAACCCTTTTTATTCCAGAATCAACAAAACAAAGCCAAGCAGATTTTTGAAAAGGGCAGAATCTACTATATTCAAGGATATTACGACCTCGCACTGAATGCTTTCATTCAATCATTAAACATTTATCGAGAACTCGAAGATAATGTTGGTCAACAATACTGTCTTTACAACATTGCTGCTGTTTATCAGCAAGAGGGTAATTACGAGCAAGCTATAGAGACATACGAGCAAACCTTAACAATTTCGCGGAGTATTAATAGCTCCGAGGGAGAATGGCGTATCTTGTCAAATTTAGGAACCATTTATGCTGATCAGGGACAATTTACTCAAGCAGTTTCAGCTCAACAACAGGCACTAGATATTGTTCGATCACTGGGAGATTTACTCGGAGAGCAACAGGTTCTTAGTAATCTAGCCTGGGTTTATACAGATTTAGGTCAATTTGAGCAAGCGTTAACGGCGTTTCGAGAAGTTTTAGGAATTATTCAGCAGCTTCCTACTGTTACTCAAGGGGATAAACACAATCAACAATCAAGTGCAAGTATAGTTCTGTACAATATTGGTTTTATATACGAAAGACTAAATCAGTATTCAAAAGCAATTGAAAGCTACCAGCAAGCTCTTTTACTAAGGCGAGAAGCTCAGCAACCTTCTCATGAGGCAGAAGTTCTTAGTAATTTGGGGTTTGTCTACTATACAGTAGGACGAAGAGAAGAGGCTTTATTCACTTTAGAACAGGCACTTAAGCTTTCGGAAGAAATAGGCGATCGCGATAACACAATTGATACTCTCAACCGTTTAGGTACAGTTTATTCAAGCTCAAATGAGTTTGAAAAAGCGCAAGCGTTCTATCAGCAAGCATTATCTATTGCAATAGAAACTGGGTCACTTCCAGGGCAACGAAGCGTTTTAAGCAATCTTGGCGATCTCCTCGCGCAGCAAAACCAACCCCAACTCGCCATTCTTTTCTACAAACGATCGATCAACGTCACCGAAGCCATTCGGCGAGATATTACCGGATTGCCGATCGAGCAACAGCAGTCTTACACCGATACCGTTGCGGATACTTATCGGAGATTAGCGGATTTGTTATTGCAGCAAAATCGCATTTTAGAAGCGCAGCAGGTTTTAGATTTGCTGAAAGTGCAGGAAATTCAGGACTATTTGCGGCGAGGAGTGAGGGGCAGCGAGCAGACGGCTGAGGGCGTGGATATTCTTCCGGCAGAGCGGCAGATTTCAGAGCAGTATGATGAGCTGATTCAAGGGGCGATCGAATTAGGCAAAGAGCTTGATGAACTAGACGACATTCCATCCGAGCAGCGAACTCCTGAGCAGCAGCAGCGCGTCGAAGAACTCCGTGGTCGGCAACGTCAAATTACCCTGGCGTTTCAAGATTTTCTAGAGCAGCCTGAGATTGTAGCGGCGATCGAACAGCTCGAAGTCCAGATCGATCAGGAAATTGATCTCAGAGCAATCAGGGCAATTCGCAATGACATTCAGCAGGATGCGGTTTTGCTTTATCCGCTGGTGCTGGACGATCGCCTTGAACTGGTGGTGCTGTCTCGCCATACTGCGCCCATGCGTTATTCGGTTCCGGTTGGGCGAGTGGAGCTAAATCGGGCGATTTCTGCCCTGCTCAGTGACTTAACAGATCAAAACTCCGATCCGAAACCTAACGCACAGCGGCTCTATAACTGGCTGATTAAGCCGATCGAGGAAGTTCTCGCACAGGGCAATATCAAAACCATTATCTATGCTCCCGATGGGCAGTTGCGCTATATTCCGCTTGGCACGCTTTATGACGGAGATCAGTGGATCACCGAGCGATTTCAGGTGAACTATGTCACGGCGGTAAGTTTGTTTAATCTTGATTCCCAACCGCGAACCCAGCCCCGTGTCTTAGCAGGCGCGTTTTCCGAAGGACGCTACAACATCCCGCGCGGCGGCACCGTTTTACCCTTTGGCGGGCTACCCTTTGCCAAACCGGAAGTGGAGACGATCGCCCGTTTGTATCCCAACACGCGCCAGTTAATCGATCGGGAATTCACCCGCGCTGCCACTGAGCCAATCTTAAATGATTACAACATCGTTCATCTTGCTACTCACGCGATGTTCACGACTGGATCACCAGAAGATTCATTTATTTTGTTTGGGGACGGCAGCACGATCACGATGCGCGATGTCAGCAGCCTGGATCTGGACAATGTTGATCTCGTCGTGCTGAGTAGCTGTCAGACTGCTGTGAGCTCGATGCAGCTTCAAGACGGCAAAGAGATTTTGGGATTTGGCTATCAAATTCAGGCAACCGGAGCCAGAGCCGCGATCGCCTCTTTGTGGGCAGTGGATGACGGCGGGACGGAGGCACTGATGAGCCGATTTTATACCGCACTACGATCGGGCAATCTCTCTAAAACTGCCGCACTTCAGCAGGCACAAATTGCCCTGATTCAGGGAGCAACTAGAACTCGTCTCGAACATCTCGTGGACAGCGAAAATCAGCCTGTAACGCTAGAGCATCCCTACTACTGGGCATCGTTTATTCTCATCGGCAATGGCTTGTAAAACCAGTTTCTAACGCTTGTTAGAAGTCAGACGAAGCTCAGTTTTTTATGCTGAATACAGACATTATCGATCGTGGGATGGATCACGCTTTGCAGGTAGGCTTTGACGCTATGCTTTAAGTGAAGTATTGATTCATCCTGCCTTCCTTTAGTCTTTCGCTAACCTTCATCCTTATCGTTAAGAAGTTTCTCAGTTTTCGGAGTTGGGTTTCTGGAAGCGGTATCCCTATGCGATCGTGCCTGATTCTCGATTCATGCCCAGATCATCTAAACCCTCCCCTTCCTATGCAGTCCAGACTCAAATGGTTTCCTTTTGTGCTTCTACTGCTCCTGAGCGGCAATACTGCCTGTTCTGCGATTTCTAACTCTTCCCAGGCACAGCCCCAGCCTGCTCCAAGCGTTCAGCCGATTACTTCTGTGGTGGCGATCGGGCGATTAGCTCCTCAGGGCGAAGTGATGAAGCTGTCGGTGACGAATGCAGCAGATAGTCGTGTGAATCAAATTTTGGTAGAAGAAGGCGACTGGGTAAAAGCCGGACAGGTAATTGCGATTCTTCAAGGAGCCGATCGCAAACAGCGTGACCTGGAAGAAGCCGAAAAGAACGTGGAATACTATCGGGCAAGACTGGCGCAAACCCAGGCAGGAGAAGCCAAAAATGCCGATGTCGCTGCACAACAAGCTACGATTGCCCGCTTAGAAGCACAGCTCAAAAACGAAGTCGTCGGTCAGGAGGCTGCCATCGCCAGTGCAGAAGCGGTTTTGCGGCAGGCACAGACTACTTACGATCGCAACGTTTATTTGCAGCAGGAAGGCGCACTTAAAGCGTCTGATCTGGATCAGGCAAGACAGGAACTAGAAACAGCGCAGGCAACCCTGAGACAGCGACAGGCAGAACGCCAAATGACGATCGAAACCCTGACGCAGCAAATCCGGCAAGAGCGAGAAAATCTGGCAAAGTTGAGCGAAGTTCGCCCTGTTGATCTGCGGGTGGCACAAGCCGATCTGGAAAAAGCGATGATTGCGGTGGAACAGCGTCGCGCTGAGTTAGAGGATACCCAGGTGAAAGCCCCGATCGCAGGTCAGGTACTCCGAATTAATACCCGTGTGGGTGAACAGGTGAATACGCAGCAGGGCATTGTGGAACTGGGACGAACTGACCAGATGTATGCGATTGCCGAAGTGTATGAGACGGATATGGCAAAAGTTAAGCCCGGACAAAAGGTGACGATCGCGAGTGAATATGGCGGATTTGAGGGCAAGCTTCAGGGCGTGGTCGAGCAGGTCGGGCTACAGGTCGGTAAACGCAAACTTTCTGAAGATAGCAATGACCCAACCAGCGATCAGGATACGCGAGTGGTAGAAGTAAAAGTTCGGATTAATGCAAGCGATAACGCAAAAGTTGCGGCTTTGACGAATATGCAGGTGCGACTTGAGATTCAAATTAATTAATTCGGAATCAATTAATTTCAAGTCAATAAATTCCAAATCAATAAATTCCGAATCAATAAATTCCGAATCAATTAATTTCAGGCCAATCAATTTTAAGTCAGGCAATAATCGATTGATGCTACGGGGAATCACTGGTTGCTGACTCAGGAGATAATTTGGAGATCGTTTAATGAAAGCACTGCGTCAATTTTGGCAAATCCATAAACCCCTTGGCTGGGCACAGCTTTCTCACCAGAAAGTACGTTTAGCTGTCGCGCTGACGGGCGTTGCGTTTTCCAATATTTTGATTTTTACCCAGCTTGGGTTACGGGCAATGTTGTTTGATGGAATCACGCTGCTGCCGGAGGCACTGAAAGGCGAACTGTATTTGCTGTCTGCGCGAGTTCCGTCGATCGACTTTGGGTTTGGCGGTTTGCCCAAGTCTTACCTGTATCAGGCAGACACTGTTCCCGGTGTAGAGTCGGTGCGTCCGCTTTACATCGGCAGAGTGCGCTGGACAAATCCGGAAACGCTGCGGCAACCTAAATCTCCCGATGCTCAGCCTGTGCCGATCGACATTTTTGCCGCCAATTTTATCAAAGTGCTGGCGTTTAACCCGGTGCAGCCTGTTCTGAATCTGCCCGAAGTCGATCAGCAGGTCGATCGCCTCACCACCCCCGGAACCGTATTGTTCGATCGCCTGGGACAACCCACGCTCGGAAACGTGCCCCAACTATTTGCCGAAGCAGGCAGCGTCAACACCACGATCAATAATCGGCGAGTGCAGGTTGTGGGGCTATTTAGCCTGGGCAGCAACTTCAACGACAAAGGCTATGTGTTGATGAGCGACTGGAACTACGAGCAAATCAGCCGCCAGGGCAGCAATTCTATCAACGTGGGCGTGGTGATTCTGGAACCCGGCGCAGATATTGGTGCGGTGCAGGCTCAGCTCCAGGCACGATTGCCGCCTGAAGTGCGAGTTGCTACCAAAGCCGAGCTAATTGCTTTAGAGCAGGAGTTTGCCGCTTCTTTTCCTCAAGGCAAAGTGCTGAGCTTTGGCGCGATCATGGGCTTTGTAGTGGGTATGGTGATTGTGTATCAAATTCTCTATACCGACATCAGCAACCATCTACCCGAATACGCCACGCTCAAGGCAATGGGCTATAGCGATCGTTCCCTCTGGATAATTGTGCTGCAAGAAGCGTTGATTTTGGCAGTGCTGGGCTTTATTCCCGGATGCCTGGCTTCCTACGGCGTGTATGGGCTGCTGGCTCAGGCAACGCGAATTCCAGTTGTGATGCGGTGGGATGTTGCTGTGCAGGTGTTTGTCTTAACGGTGGTGATGTGTAGCGTGGCGGGCACGATGGCAATGAATAAGCTGCGATCGGCTGATCCGGTGGATGTGTTTTAGGGAATTCATTTTTGAGAATATCTATGAATTCGATCGTCGCCATTCGCAATCTCAATCATTCTTTTGGTAAAGGCTCGCTGCAAAAAACCGTTCTCTCTGATATCACTCTGGATTTAAATGCGGGAGAGGTAGTGATTCTTGAGGGTCCGTCAGGTGGGGGAAAAACGACGCTGTTGACCCTAATCGGAGCACTGCGATCGGCTCAGTCGGGCAGCCTCAAAATTTTGGGACAGGAACTTTTGGGCGCGAAAAAGCAGCAGCTCATGCAGGTTCGCAATCAGATTGGTTTTATCTTTCAGGCGCATAATTTGCTCGATTGTCTTACTGCCTGGGAAAACGTCAGTATGTCGCTGAAGCTGCATCCCAAAATTCCCAAGTCGGAGTATCGGCGGCGATCGGTTGAAACCCTTTCGGCAGTTGGGCTGGGCGAATTTGTCGATGTTTACCCAAAGCAGCTCTCTGGGGGACAGCAGCAGCGCGTCGCCATTGCCCGTGCCTTGGTCAGTCATCCCAAACTGGTGCTTGCGGACGAACCGACTGCCGCTCTGGACAGCCAGACAGGGCGCGATGTGGTGAACGTGATGCAAAGTCTTGCGAAAGAAGAAGGCTGCACGGTTTTGCTCGTCACCCACGACAACCGAATTTTAGATGTCGCCGATCGCATTTTGCATATGGAAGATGGTTGCTGTCGTTAGCAAACAGAACGATTTGCAGTACTTGTTCCTGGCACAAATTTCTTGCACAAATTTCTTGCACAAATTCCTCGACAAAAAGAGTGAGTCATTTGCACGCTGGTCGTTCCTCCCCTATCTTGGGTAAAATCAAAGACTTACGACCTTTGCATAACATCTATGGGCAACACTTTCGGACATCTGTTTCGCGTCACCACCTTTGGCGAATCTCATGGCGGTGGAGTCGGTGTCGTGATCGACGGTTGCCCGCCGCAGCTTGAGATTTCGATCGAAGAAGTTCAGTTTGAACTCGATCGCCGCCGTCCGGGGCAAAGCAAAATCACTACGCCGCGCAAAGAAGCTGACCAGTGCGAAATTCTCTCCGGTGTATTTGAAGGCAAAACCCTGGGAACGCCGATCGCCATTCTGGTTCGCAACAAGGACACTCGCCCGCAGGACTACGATGAAATGTCCAAGGCATATCGTCCTTCCCATGCAGATGCAACCTACGATGCCAAATACGGCATTCGCAACTGGCAGGGCGGCGGCAGATCCTCAGCACGAGAAACGATCGGACGAGTCGCAGCGGGAGCGATCGCCAAAAAGATTTTGCGGCAGGTGGCAGGTGTTGAAATTGTCGGCTATGTGAAGCGAATTAAGGATCTAGAAGGCGTGGTCGATCCGGCAACGGTGACGCTAGAGCAGGTAGAGAGCAATATTGTCCGCTGTCCCGATAGCGACTGCGCCGATCGCATGATTGAAATGATCGAGCAAATTGGGCGATCGGGCGATTCGGTCGGGGGTGTAGTTGAATGCGTTGCCCGGCAGGTTCCCAAAGGTCTAGGCATACCCGTGTTTGACAAACTCGAAGCCGATTTAGCAAAAGCGGTGATGTCGCTGCCTGCCACCAAAGGATTTGAGATCGGCTCAGGCTTTGCCGGAACGCTGCTGGTCGGAAGCGAACACAACGACGAATTCTACCTCGACGACGCAGGTGACATTCGCACCACAACCAATCGATCGGGCGGCGTCCAGGGCGGCATTTCTAACGGGGAAAACATTCTGATCCGGGTGGCATTTAAGCCGACAGCCACAATTCGTAAAGAGCAGCGCACCGTTACGAAAGAAGGCGAGGAAACGATTTTGGCAGGCAAAGGACGACATGACCCCTGTGTGCTGCCTCGGGCAGTGCCGATGGTCGAAGCGATGGTGGCACTCGTGCTGTGTGATCATCTGCTGCGAGACGCTGGACAGTGCCATGTGCTCGACCCTTCCCGGTAAGCGAAACACTCAAACAAAAAATTAGCCCTCCTCTACGGGGGGCTTTTTATGAAGGCTTTTTACTTTTTACAATGAGCTGATTGTCCAGGAAAGGGCGAGCGAAAAGAATTTAGAGATTGCGCGCATCACGCTTTTTGAGCGAATCGAGCATTTGCCTTCTAACTGCACTTGCCCAACGATCGAAGTCAAACTCAGTCTCGCGATTGGTAGCGGTCGTCAAACTTGTTAGAGAAAGATGTAACGGATTGGGTTGAGCGTTACGCGGCGTTTTTCGATTCATTACTGTCACATTGAAATCCCACTTCACTAATTTGCCCATAGGCAGGGGGAACAATTCTATATCCCTAGGCACATTTTTCTACAAGCGTTGCAAATATCGCATCGTGTTGATGCCGATTCTACATAAAGCACTTTTCCTGAGGAAGCATTTAGAAAGGCAAATGAAGACAGGCATAAACGCTCGCCTGAAACGCTAAGGTGCTACTGGCTTGGGCGCGTTTGATTTGGGGGCGGGAGCGGGGCTTGTGCGGGGTGACTCAATGCCAGGAAGCGGTTGAGCCGGAATTGGAGCCGGGTTCAATGGGTCAACCTGACCCGGAATCTGGTAGGGAGCCTGAGGATTAATCGATCCACCCGGAAGGGTAAAGGAATTTGGTAGCGGAGCCGGGTTTTGTCCGTTATCCGGCAGGGTTGCCAGTGCGACGCGATCGCCCCCGACATCTCTCAGCAAATCGAGCACTTGCACCACATCGTTATAGCTAGCGGCTTTAGAGGCATATAGCACCATCAGCCCATCGGGATTCTGCTGCTTAAAGTTTTGCAGGGCAGCGGCAAGCGATTCGCGGGAAATCGGCTGTTTTTCCAGGTAGGTTTGACCGATCGGGTCAACGCTAACCACGAGCAACTGTCGCAGTTGTGGCGCACCTGTGCCAGCACGGGGCAGATCGACACTAATTGCAGTCTGCCGAGTTAACGTGACTGCTGCCAGGATGAAGAAAGTGAGAATACAAAAGATAACGTCAATTAGCGGGACAATTTCAATGCGAACATCAGTCTCGGTCGATTCGAGGTGAGTTTTAATCGGCATGACAACTCGGTAAGAAATGTGAGGAACAGCGTAAAATTCAACCGCAACGCTATGGGTTTTCTCCCGCAGTGGACTGAGGGACGATCGATTCAGAACTCAGGCTGGAAGCATTCAGCGCGTTTCGTCTTACCAAGGGAAGGCGTTCTTTGCGGTAAAGCAGTTCTAGCTCGTTACCTGACTGTCGGAAAATTTTTGCCTGACCGAACACAAAACTCTGGAACAAACGGTAGAAAGCTAGTGCAGTGATTGCCACAATCAAGCCTGCTGCCGTACTAATCAGGGCTTCTGAGATTCCCAGCCCCACGCCTTCTGCTGCACCTGTACCCAGGTCTCCAATGCGAATCGAGCTCAGCGAACTAATCAAACCCAGCACTGTTCCCAATAGACCCAGCAGAGGGGCGAGCGCGATTGTTGTTTCTAGCACCTTGTCTCCGCGCCGCATCGCGTTAAGTTCTTCGTCTGCTGAGGCTTGCAGGGCGAGTTCAAACACTTCGGGATCGGGGTCTTGCAGTTCCAGCGCGGAATAGAGAAAACGACCGATCGGCTGACTGCTGGATTTGCGAGCAATCTCGGTTGCTGCATCCCAGTCCCGTCGTGCTGCCTCCAACACCCGCCCGGAAATTTCCCGCTCGTGGGTCAGAATTTTTGACCAGAACCACGCCCGCTCAATAATGGTGCTGAGGGTCAGGAAAGAGAGAAATAGCAGGGGCCACATGGCGACTCCGCCCCTGGCAAATAGGTCAGAAATACTCACTGCTTCGTTTTACCTCCAGTTATGCCGCATGCCAGACGGAGAAGATAGGCAAGATCCGCCCGGAATTCCTTCTTTAGCTGTTCGAGCGAAACCCCGAACGATCAGGATGACCTATCATCAACAGTCCAATATAGTCCATATAGACTGCCATTCTGGCAAAAGGATTCATGGGACTTCAGGAAGCAAAATCGTGCGAAGCAGTGATTTCAGCAATTAACCTTTTGTGCGCTTCACATGGTCGAGGATTTGCTGCTTGCGCTCATTTGAGTTACGCGGCGTGGATTGAATGAAGTTGCCGCTGCTGCGTGCCAGATGTTCCATAATGCGTTTTTTGCGATCGTTCATAGCCATATCCAAGTCCTCCAGAATTAAGCAATTTCAACGGTTAGGCAGTCGTTACTTCTTCAGTATAGAGAGATGCTTTGAGTGAGGAGGGTTTAATCCAATACCGCTTCTTCCCTGACGGCAGCCCAGTTCTCCTCGTTTGCGGCGCAATTCGCTATGGTGGGAATTATGAAGAGATTTGAACGTTCCTTCCAGGCATTACGCCAATCGCTGGCAATTTTTCGATATAGCTATCGGGCACTAGAACTCGTTTGGACAACCGATCGCCGTTTGACTGTGATTGTGGCAGTTTTGACGCTGATTGCGGGTCTGTTGCCCGGAGCCATTGCTTATATCGGAAAGCTAATTGTCGATGGCGTGGTGCAGGCGGCTCAATTTGGGGGAATTGGACGAGAAACAGCTCTGTTTTATCTGGGGCTGGAGGCGCTGTGCGTTATCGTGCTTTCCGGTAGTCAGCAGGGGATTGCACTGTGTCAGTCTTTGCTGCGAGTGCTGCTGGGGCAAAAGGTGAATGTGCTGATTTTAGAAAAGGCACTCACGCTCGATCTGCGGCACTTTGAAGACTCCGAGTTCTACGACAAAATGAGCCGTGCCCGCCGGGAAGCTTCAACTCGTCCGCTGAGCTTGGTGGCGCGTACCTTTGGGCTGGTGAAAGATGTGCTGTCGCTGTTGACCTTTGGCGGCTTGCTGCTGCAATTCTCGGTCTGGTCGGTGATTTTGCTGATGGTGGCGGCAGTTCCGGCATTTGTGGCTGAAACTCGCTTTGCAGGCGCAGCTTTTCGGCTCTTCCGCTGGCGTGCCCCCGAAACGCGGGAGCAAACTTACCTGGAAACGCTGATCGCCCGCGAAGATTTTGCAATGGAGGTAAAGCTGTTTCAGTTGGGCGACCTGCTGCTGAGACGCTACCGTGCCGTGTTCGATCGCCTTTATCGCGAAGACCGGGATCTGACGATTCGCCGCAGCGGGTGGGGTTATGGGCTGAGTCTGGTGAGCACGATCGCTTTTTACCTCACTTATGTCTGGATTGTGCTGGCAACGATTAATGGACGGATTACGATCGGCGATCTGACGCTGTATCTCGTCGTGTTTCGGCAGGGACAGTCTACGTTTTCCTCGGTGCTGTCCGCGATCGGCGGAGCCTATGAGGATTGTCTGTACCTATCGAACCTGTACGAATTTCTCGAAGAAGATGTGCCGCCGCAAACCGGAACCGTGACCGAGGGTAGCCTTCCCGGAGATGGGATTCGGTTTGAGCAGGTTTCGTTTCGCTATCCCGACAGTTCCCGCTGGGCCGTGCGCGATATTTCCTTTCATCTGCAACCCGGAGAAAAGCTGGCGATCGTTGGACAAAACGGCTCTGGCAAAACTACGCTGATCAAGCTGCTGACGCGCCTTTATACTCCTGACTCCGGGCGAATTTTGCTGGATGGCATCGACCTGCGCGAGTGGGATCTGGAAGTGCTACAACGGCGAATCGGCGTGATTTTTCAAAACTTTGTGCGCTATCAGTTCACGGTGGGTGAAAACGTGGGCGCAGGCGATGTGACGCAGTTTGAGAATCAGCAGCGATGGGAAATTTCTGCCGAGAAGGGCACGGCGCGATCGTTTATCGACCATCTCCCCCAGGGATTTTATACGCGGCTGGGTCGCTGGTTCAAAGGCGGACAGGAGCTATCGGGTGGACAGTGGCAGAAAATTGCTCTCTCGCGGGCATTTATGCGATCGGGCGCAGATTTGCTGGTGCTGGATGAACCGACCTCCGCCATGGATGCCGAGGCTGAAGCAGAAATCTTCGATCGCTTTCGAGAAATGACCGAAAACCAGATGGCAATCTTGATCTCTCACCGCTTTTCGACCGTTCGCATGGCAGATCAGATCCTGGTGATGGAGCAGGGTGAAATTCTAGAGCATGGGACTCATGAAGAACTGCTGGCTCAGGGCAGACGCTATGCCAGGCTGTTTTCTTTGCAGGCGGCAGGATATCGGTAGGCACTGCTCGCTGAAGGCAACGCTAGACAATGCAAGTTGTGACAATGCGGGTGGTGTCGCAGAAACTGGTCAAGGGTAAGGTAGGTAAGCTCGGACACGCCCGATTTCTCTGCGATGTCTACTGCTTCTCTGTTTCAGGGGCAGCGCTCTTTGGAATTGCTGCTTAAGGGAATGCAAACGATACAGATTGTTTGTCCTTAAAAACTTTTTGCGACACAACCAATAAGGTTTATCGTCTAATCGTAGTTATACAGATGGGCGGGTAAGTTCCACGGTAATTGAGCCGCTAAAGTTGGGAATGGGGGGTGTCGGCTTCGTCAGGCGAACCTGCACCTGCTGAATTGAAGTAGAAGTCAGGATGGACTGGGCGATCGTTTCCGCTAGCTTTTCGATCAGCGCAAACTTGCAGGTTTGGATAATCTGCTGCACGATTTCAACGGCTTGAGCATAGTTGTAAGTATCGGAGAGACGATCGCTCTCCCCCGCTTCGGACAAATCCAGCCAGAGCACCAGATCGACGGAGAACCACTGTCCTAAAATTTGTTCTTCTGCCAGCGCACCTGTGTATCCGTAGGCGCGAATGTTATTAACGTACAGTCGATCCATGGGGGCTGACCGAGTGGGTAAGGAGTGGAGGGGTGAGGAGGTGAGGGGACTTGTGGTATTGCTCCTTCTAGCAATGTAGATCCTAGCAAGGTGGATCCTAGCAGGGAAAATCTCGATGGATAAAGGGTTTTGCGTCTGTGCCGCTGTAGGTGGCCACGATTTGACCCTGTCCGACAAGCTGATATTTGTAAGTCACCAGTCCTTCCAGTCCGACGGGGCCACGTGGGGGGAGTTTCTGGGTGCTGATGCCGACCTCTGCGCCAAAGCCATAGCGGAAGCCATCTGCAAAACGGGTCGAGCAGTTATGAAATACGCCTGCCGCATCAACCTGTGCCATAAATTCTGCCGCGGCTGCCTGATCTTCAGTGACGATCGCCTCGGTATGGCGAGAGCCGTAGGTATTGATGTGGGCGACGGCATCCTGAAGGGAATCGACGACTTTAATGGAAAGAATCAAATCGCTATACTCGGTTGACCAGTCTGCATCGGTGGCAAGTTCAGCGGAAATGATTTGACGAGTGCGATCGTCTCCGCGAAGCTCCACGCCTTTTTCACGCAGGGCAGTCGCAGCTAGGGGCAAAAACTCTGGCGCGATCGATGGGTGAACCAAGAGGGTTTCGATCGTGTTGCAGGCGGAAGGATACTGGGTTTTAGAGTCCAGTGCGATCGAAACTGCCTGCTGGAGATTGGCAGCGCGATCGATATAAAGATGACAGATGCCGTCTGCATGTCCCAGCACCGGAATGCGGGTATTTTCCTGCACAAAGCGGACAAACGCATTTGAGCCTCTGGGAATGATCAGATCCACACAGGATTCAAGTCGGAGCAGTGCCAGCGTTTCTTCGCGAGTCGTCAGTAGCCGCACAACAGCAGGATTGATATTGGCCTGGGTTAGCCCCGTTTGGATCGCCTTGACCAGTGCTTCACAGGAGCGAACCGCCTCTTTCCCGCCCTTGAGAATCACGCCGTTGCCCGACTTCACCGCCAGCGATGCAATCTGAATGACCGCATCGGGACGCGCCTCAAAAATGACTCCAACGACACCGAGAGGACAGGCAATTCGCCGCAGAATCAGCTCGGTATCCAGTTCACGATGAATCTGGACTGCCCCGATCGGATCAGGCAAACGCCCTACATCGCGCACTCCTGCGATCGCCGCCTTTAGTTTTGGCGCATCCAGCTTGAGCCGTCCATAGAGGGCATTGGCTAACCCTTCCGCCAGAGCCGCTTCACAGTCTGCCTGATTTGCCGCCAGAATTTCTGGGGTTGCCGCTTCGAGTGCCTGGGCGATCAATTCAATGGCGTGATCGCGATTTGCTAAAGAAAGCACAGCCAGTTGGCGGGCAGCGTCGCGAGTTTGCTGGGCAAGTGTGGTCAGATCTGGGGTAAAGGTCGAAGTCATAGCGGGGCGGCAGGTGAAAGGAGCAGGTAGCCAATCCTATCATTTTGACTGATTTTGCTCTACATCGCGGCTCGGCGCGGGATTGAAGCCGATTCATTAATAAATGGATGATTGCTTGAGGGCTATCGCTTAAGGGCAAGGGTTAGACCATCGGCGATCGGCAAGAGACTCAGTGTAATGCGATCGTCTTGATGAAGCTGTTCATTAAAGCGGCGGATCAGGTTAGTGCGGTTGTCCTGCTCCTGTGGGTCGGCGACTCGTCCAGACCAGAGAACATTGTCGATCGCAATCAATCCCCCCGGACGAATGAGCTGAAGGGCGCGATCGTAGTAGGCAGGATAGCTACTCTTATCAGCATCGATAAAAGCGAAATCAAAGGTGTTTGCCTGACCTTCTTGCAGAAGGCGATCGAGAGTTTCTAGGGCGGGGGCAAGGTGGAGGTCAATTTTATGGCTGACTCCAGCCGCTTTCCAGTAGCGACGGGCGATCGAGGTGTATTCTTCGCTGACATCACAGGCGATCAGTTTGCCGTCGTCGGGAAGTGCTAGTGCCACAGAGAGCGAACTATATCCGGTGAACACGCCGATTTCTAACGCCTTCTTCGCGCCCATCAGCTGCACTAAAAACGCCATAAACTGCCCCTGCTCCGGCGAGATTTGCATTTGACTCATCGGATGGCTTGCAGTTTCCTGACGTAGCTTTTGCAGCAGTTCGGGTTCGCGAAGAGAGTGGTTGAGCAGGTAGTGGTAGAGGCGATCGGTCAGGGAAAGATATTTGGCAGGCATAGGGGATGGGAAAGTGAGGGGTGACGGGGTGAGATACGAGGTGAGGAATAAATTCGGTTGACGGTTTGCCTATTTTGCTATATTCTAAAATGCGCCGCGAGCAGTAATTTTGTACTAAAACGAAAGACGTTTCCAGGGTTCAGCCTGCGGTAGGCAGTTATACCGGGCTTAAACGCCGAATGGAATGACAGCGAAATAAACGACAAACCAAATAAATGACAAACGAAATGAATGACAAATCTACTGAGGTATTTCTGAGCTGGACGAATTCAAGATAGTCTTTCAAGAAAATTTATTTTCGCAATTTTGTTGCTTAGGAAATTCTTTGAGGAACTCTATCAGGAACGATCGTCCTGAATGAGAAGCTGTTCTGGTCGAAGTCTCCCTTCTGGTAGATATCGGTCTTCCCTACGAATTGGAAGCTGAGTAAATAAAGGCTTTGTTTGCAATTCTTGAGAGAGATACCTCAATTTTGCAGTTTGTCGCTATAATTACCATCAACAAATTCTGAAAGAAGTTTACAAAACTTAAACTAATCGTTACAAACACTTATATTTTCAAGGCAATCAGCAATGGCACAGGTGTCTAACGCACAGGCAAAACTAATCGATTTTTTGAAAGATGAGCTGGCAGTTCCGACTCAGGCAATTGCCTTTGCGCTGCGGCAACCTCATCAGGGGGTTAATCTGCTGCCGATGATTCTCTGGCAGTATGGGCTGATCACGACCGAACAGCTCGATCGCATTTTTGAATGGATGGAAACAGCTTGAGAACGCGGAACGACGCAGCCTGGACGGAGGCAGTGTGGATTTCCGCCCCTTTATAAATAAGACAAAGTATTTAGAATTGTGAATAAGATGCTTCTCAGAGTGAGATGATTTCCCCCGCTGGGGGCAGGATGCTCATTCTGAGACAGGGCTATTCTTTTGAGGATGTGTTTTTGCGATTGGCAGTACGCTGCACCGGATCGATCGCCAGAAAAATTCTCATTTAGCCCACTAAACCTATAAGAAAGGAAACGCTGTACAAATGGCGATAAAAAATCAACCTCAGCCCTCCCGTTTCCGCCAGATAAGCAATATTTTGCTGCTTGTCTCAGGGCTGTTCCTGCTGGCAAACATCTTTTTGCCGAATCTATTCGGTTCGCAGGTTCCCCGCGTGCCCTATAGCCTGTTTATTCATCAGGTGCAGGATCAGGAGGTGACACGGGTTTCTGTCGGGCAAAACGAAATTCGCTATCAGCTCAAAGCGGATAATGACACCGCTGGGCAAGTTCTGGAAACCACACCGATTTTCGACCTGGAATTGCCCAAGCTGCTGGAAGACAACGGCGTTGAGTTTGCGGCTGCACCTCCGCCCAAAAATAACTGGATTGGCAGTGTCCTAAGCTGGGTGGTTCCACCGCTGATCTTTGTGGCAATCTGGCAGTTCTTCATCAGTCGCGGCAGTGGTGGACAGCAGGGTGTGTTGTCGATCGGTAAGAGCCGTGCCAAGGTTTATGTCGAAGGCGAAGCGGATAAAGTCACTTTTGCAGATGTTGCAGGGGTGGAAGAGTCTAAAACTGAGCTGGTTGAAATTGTTGATTTTCTGAAAAGTCCGCAGCGATTCACCCAGCTCGGCGCACGGATTCCGAAAGGGGTGCTGCTGGTTGGTCCTCCCGGAACCGGGAAAACGCTGTTAGCAAAGGCGGTTGCCGGAGAAGCAGGAGTTCCATTCTTCAGCATTTCGGGTTCGGAGTTTGTGGAACTGTTTGTAGGCGTTGGGTCTTCTCGCGTGCGCGACCTGTTTGAACAGGCGAAAAAGCAGGCTCCCTGCATTATCTTTATTGATGAGCTGGATGCGATCGGTAAATCTCGTGCCAGCAACGGCTTTTACGGCGGCAACGACGAGCGCGAGCAAACCCTGAACCAGTTGCTCACTGAAATGGATGGCTTTGCCGCAGGCGACCGGACCGTGATCGTACTGGCAGCCACCAACCGTCCTGAAACCCTCGATCCGGCGCTGTTGCGCCCTGGTCGCTTCGATCGTCAGGTCTTGGTCGATCGCCCCGACTTACAGGGAAGATTGGCAATTCTCAACATTCACTCTAAGGATGTGAAGCTGGGTCCCGATGTGGATCTGAAGGTGATTGCTACCCGCACTCCCGGATTCGCCGGAGCAGATTTGGCAAACCTGGTCAATGAAGCTGCACTGCTGGCAGCCCGAAATAACCGTCAGGCAGTGGCTCAAGAAGATTTTGCTGAAGCGATCGAGCGCGTTGTGGCAGGTCTGGAGAAAAAGAGTCGCGTCCTTAACGAGAAAGAGAAAAAGATCGTTGCCTACCACGAAGTTGGACATGCCATGGTAGGGTCAGTGATGCCCGGATCGGGTCGAGTCGAGAAGATTTCGATCGTGCCTCGTGGCATGGCAGCTCTGGGCTATACGCTTCAACTCCCGACCGAAGACCGTTTTCTGATGAGCGAAGCTGAGCTTCAGGGCGAAATTACTACGCTGTTGGGCGGGCGATCGGCAGAAGAAGTGGTGTTTGGCAGCATCACGACCGGAGCCTCCAATGACCTGCAACGGGCAACCGATCTGGCAGAGCGTATGGTGACAACCTACGGTATGAGCAAAGTTCTGGGTCCACTCGCGTATCAGCAAGGACAGCAGAATACCTTCCTTGGTGGTGATACGAATCCGCGTCGGATGGTCAGTGCCCAAACCGCAGAGGCGATCGATCAAGAAGTGAAAGGCATTGTCGATCGTGCCCACGAAACGGCTCTCACCCTTTTGAGAACTAATCGAGATTTGCTGGAAACGATCGCGATCAAGCTGATTGAAACCGAAGTGATCGAAGGGGAATCGTTGACGCAACTGCTGAGTCAGGTGAAGTCGATCGACGCCGAAGTGATCGAAGTCGCTCAAGCAGATCAGATGGCAGCAGCCCACTAGTTCTTGATGGCTTCGCTAAGCCTTCGGAATTAACCGAATGAATTGAATGAATTAAAGGGGCGATGAGTGGTACACAAACCATTTCTTGCCCCTTATTTTTGTGTATTTATTTTGCGTATTTATTTTTATGCGTTTAGTTTCGTCACTGGATCGGGTGACACAAAATTTGCTGAAGGCGATCGAGCAGTTTAGAAATGGGGATGCCATCCGGCAAGACTTCGGTTGCGATTCCTTCTTTAGACAACTGCAAAACAAACGATTGCCAGAACGCGACGAACTGCTGTTGCTCGGCGAAGAGGCTTGCTGCGTCAGGGACGGGTTGTTCTCCTCCTAGGGAAATGGGTTGCGGGTTCCAAACCAGAATCGGAGGCTTTCCTGGCATTTGGGCGAGTTCGTTCGCCATCTCAGGCAGTTGTGCTGGAGTATGACCGGGATAAACGCAAAACAAAAGTAGATTGACGCTGTGATGCTGAAGCTGATGCAGGACATCCGCCCAGGATTGAGCGACGGTACTCTGTAGTCCTGCCATTTGAAGATACTGAGCGATCGCCTGGGGGGTATGGGGCAATTTTGGCACGTTCACCTCAGCTCTGCCGATTGCCTCTGTTGACTCCTGCTGCGGCTTGAGAGAACCAGAAGCGATGCTCCCTTCGGGGAACTGCAAAGCAAGCGTCTCCGCAAGGGAACTGCTCTGGGCTACAGCAGGATTGGCTGCAAGTTGGCTATAGTCAACAATAAGCACATGGGGCGTCCAGTTCATTCCTGCCGCCATCTGGATCACTTGCAGCAAATCCTGGAGCGGGCAGTGAAGCTGTTCCTCTGGGCTGTCCCACGCCCCAGATAGACAGGGGAACACTCGCAGTGCCGGAATGTGATTGGCTGCTTCTGTTGCTTTTACCGTTAGTGTGACCAAGGGCAAGTTTGCCAGACAGGAAGACTGGCTCAACTGATGCAATGTGCTTGCCGGATCAGCAATATTCTGGTCTAAGAGCAGGACATCGGGCTTCCAGACTCGTGCCAGTAAATCTGCCTGATCCAGATCCTCAACTTCTAGCACCCGGCACTGCTGCTGATGAAGCTGGTTGGCGAGATGGGTGGGCTGTTGCCCCTGCGCTGGATTCAGGTAGAGAATCGTCAGGTTGGACTGCGATCGTTCTATCGCAATGGGTGTTCTTTTGATCAGCCGATCGAGGCAAGCCTGCAAAGCTGTAACCTGCACAGGCAAACTCAAAAAGCCATCGGCTCCATTCTGATACGCCAAATCTTTTTCCACCCGCATTGTGGTGACGACGACGGGAATGTGCTGCGTTTCGGGGTCGGTTTTGAGAAGTGTCAGCACGTCCCACCCAGACAGCAGCGGCAAAATTGGATTCAGGAAGATGATGCCCGGCTGGAGCCGCCGGATTTTTTCCAGGGCTTCTGTTCCCGATCGGGCAATGGCTGCCCGGTAGCCCAAGCCCATCAACTGGTGCGTCAACCCCTCAACTGCGAGCGTGTCTGCCTCAATCACGATCGCTATCCGATTACGATGCCCCGCCTGGTTTAATGCGGGCGATCGAAAATGCGACATGACCTGCGGCGGACTGGGCGGCAACAGCAGCGTGAACTCACTGCCGCGACCTTCCTGAGAAGTAAAGGTGACATCGCCACCATGCAGCCTGGCAAGTCGCTGCGTCAGGACTAAGCCCAGCCCCGTTCCCTCAAATCGACGCGTCATCGGGCTTTCAAGCTGCTGAAACTTCTGGAAAATGAGATGCTGCTTCTCCGCTGGAATTCCAATTCCGGTGTCCCAGATCGTAAACGCGATCCAGCCTTCCCAGGTTTCAACCCGCAGCCCCAGTTCCCCCTCCAGCGGGGTAAATTTAATCGCGTTTGTGAGCAGATTGGTGAGCATTTGCCGTAGCCGCAGCTCGTCCGCAATCAAATTGTGCAAATCAGGCTGGATGTTCAGTGTAAAGCGCACCGGGGGATGGTGAGGCAAGGCAGAGTCGGTGTGTTGCTCAACCATTTGGAGCTGACAGGCTTGCTCGTAGGCACGACGGCACACTTCTTCGATCGCCACGGGTTCTGGCAGCAAGTCAAGCTGTCCGGTTTCAATCCGAGTCAAGTCGAGAATGTTGTTGACGATTTGAATCAAATGCCGACCGCTCTGGTGGATTAACTGGGTGTAGCGTGCCTGGCGATCGTTCAACGCGCCGAGTGCCTGCTCCTTAAGCAGACTGGATAAGCCCAAAACTGCCGTCAGCGGTGTTTTCAATTCGTGGCTAATGCAGGCGAGAAATTCATCCTTCAGGCGGTTTAACTGCACCAGGTCTGCATTTTTGGCGGCGAGTTCCTTGGCCACCTGCTGCTGTTCGGTGATGTCCTGTGCCAGCACCAGCCAAAGGGATTCAGTTTGGTGCAGGCAATACCAATTCGGGTCAGGATTAAAACTCAAGGTTGCCAGTTTAAACTGGGGCAGCCAATCTGCCTGAGATTCCAATTCCCAGTGAGAAACAGCGTCATTTACCCTGCTGGAAAACGGCGACGTAGCCGAAGGCTGGCTTGTGGTTCCCATCGACACTTTCATAAACTGCCAGATCCGCTCCTGACCGTTTTTCATCGGGCACAGGCAAACGCAAGCATCGGGCGTTGTGCCAATCCGGCAAAGACCTGTAGCGTCGGCTTCTGGAGAAATTTGGCTAGCGGTTGCGTTCCAGTTTTCCCAGTCGCGGTTGCTTTGTCGTTCCACAGCAGGAGCGTCAAGGCGTGGAGGAACGCTGGCAGGCATTTTCTCAGCGGTGGCAGATCCGGTCTCAACTGAAAGCACCGCGTGCCGCTCAGCAGATTCTAGAGCCAGGGCTGCCTCGCACTGCACCTGATGGGGGTCACGCAGTTCGCCGATTTGCTGTCGCCATGCCAAATTTTGCGCGATCACCTGGCCGGCAGCGGTTTGCAGCATCAGGGGAATGGGCAAGCGTTCTAACAGTTCGACCAGCGGATCGGGGGCAGCAGACGGTTGTAGGGGAACGGACTTTTGGGCTGCCGGTTTTCCATCTGTGGGTTTTCCAGCTAAGGAATGACGCGACGCTGTACCCGAGGCTTGCCACTGTTCTTCGACCGTCTTCACCTCTTTTGCAGAGGCACGCTTTTTTGATGCCTGTTGGGTTTTGCCGGCTTTTGACTCACGCTTTGGCTCGCGAACCGTTTCAACGCTGAGCGGAGGGGTCTGGTGCGAGAGAAATTGCAGAAGACTGAGGCGATCGACTAAGCCGACAAAGTGGTGATTCGCGTCCAGCATGCCCCAATGCTGCTGATGAATCTGACCCAGATGGGGCTGGAGCTGATTGACTTGCTGATCAGCTGGCAGTAGGGTTAAATCTTCCAAAAGCATCTGTCCCTGTTGCAGGGCAGTTTGACAAAGCTGATAAATGCTCTGCTGAGCTTCTGTCGGTGCAGGTGTCGGTGCGGGCGAGTTTGTCTCCTGCTGCTGATCGGCTGATCGAATTCCCGATCGAATTCCCGCTTTAGAGAACTGGGGAGACACCCCGGGGGGCAAATAGGGCAAAAGCCGCAAAAGCCGCAGCACGCCGATCGGATAGCTCTGCTGGTCCAGCACCACAATTTGTTCACAGCCACGCTGACGAAAAATCTCCCACGCCTGGGCAACAGAATTCGTCACGGCGATCGCTGGAACAGAAACTAAAAACTTCTTGAGACGAACAGTAGCCATGAATTCATGCCGGGAAAGGTTCAAGAGACAAGCTGTGGCGCATGGGACAGCTCAAGGAACAGGCTTGCGGAAATAAAAGGCAGAACAGCGGAAATAAAAGGCAGAACAAAAGCAAAGCGTGGAAGCGGTTTTGAAAGGCGATCGTAGAAGTCGTCACACGACAGCGTATGCCAAGATCGAGCGAAACAGTAGGAATAAAAGCGCGACAGGTAACAGGGGTGATCAAAACTTAATCAGCCGAAGAAAAGCTCAGATTGACTGCATTTCAACGAATGAAGCGAACAGTGAGAGCAAAACCAATCCGATCGGGTAATCGAGTCAGGGTAGACGAGGGAAGGGTGGATCAGGAACTCGATCGCAACCTCCTAATCTGCTGGAAGGACATCTGGAGAGCGTACCTCAATTATGACGGCAGAAGGACTGAACCAACGGCTTTTTCAACTACAATGAATGTTAAGTATTCTAAGCATGACTGATATTTTTGCTTGGATTGCTTGTTTGAGCTTGTTTGAACTGATTGACTGACAAACAATAAACGACTCTGGCTTTCCCTCTGGTTTCTTCTGTTGTTCAGGTTGTTGTCCAGACTGCGATCCAGGTCGTATGGCTCAGGTATTTGTCTTCCACGGGTCGCCTAGCCTTGCGTTCACTTCTCTCGATCGGGATTCTTGCTGCCACAGCCGTTGTTCAGAAGCTGTCTGAAGCCTTAAAGCAGTCTGCTTCTGGTGACCAAGGGATAGTTGACTATGCCTTGAATGCTTTCACCGATACAGCAGATCTATTCAATTTTGTTCAGTCCAATCATGTAGACTGCCTGCTGCTTCAGGCGAACCCAACGCTGCAAGTCTTGCTCGACCAGCTCAATCGAGAAGCTATTTTTCTACCCACAGTCATCATTCAGCCTGAACCTGAGCGACCCTTGAGCGATTGCCAGTTTACTTATCACGCCGCAGTGCGACAGCTCAGTGTCCAGCAACTCGGACAGCTTGGGCTAGCAATCGACCAGGCAATCAGCAAATTTATTCAGCTTTCTCCGGGTAGCGCTGAGTCAGGTATGCCAGTGACCGCGACTGCGATCGAGGCTCTCGCAACCCACAAATCCCTGATGGAACAGCAGCTTCGTCTCGCCGAAAAACTTAAAGAGCGACTGGGTTACCTGGGAGTTTACTACAAGCGCAATCCCCAAAACTTTCTGCGTCACATGGCGCTAGAGCAGCGGGATGACCTGCTTCGGCAGCTCAAGGCAGAATATCGGGAAATTATCCTAATTTACTTTCTGAATGAGCCGTCGCTCAACGAGCAAATCGACAACTTTGTGAATGTCGCCTTCTTCGCTGATGTCCCTGTTTCGCAGATCGTTGAGATCCACATGGATTTAATGGACGAGTTTTCCAAGCATCTTAAGATCGAGGGGCGCAGCGACGAAGTTTTGCTGGATTATCGGCTCACGCTCATTGACACGATCGCCCATCTCTGTGAAATGTATCGCCGCTCAATTCCGAGAGAATCCTAGCCAAGAGACAGTTCTTGAAGGGTTCCTGCAAACTTGAGCAGGGCTAGAGACGAAGGCAAACTGCCCACAAAAGCCTGCATTGCTGAATCAAAACAGGCTGAGTATGATGGTATCTTTGTGGTGAATTCATTCGCAATACGCCTTGATTGCTTGGTTAAAGCATTCAGCTAAGGCAACCACCCCTCTCTATGCTCCATGAGTCCCCTTAAAAAAACTTACATTCTGAAGCTTTATGTTGCAGGCAATACACCCAACTCGGTACGAGCGTTAAGAACGCTGAACAATATCCTGGAAAAAGAGTTTCAGGGGGTGTACGCACTTAAAGTAATCGATGTTCTTAAAAATCCTCAGCTTGCTGAAGAAGATAAGATTCTAGCCACTCCTACCCTGGCAAAAATTCTGCCGCCTCCGGTGCGGAAAATTATTGGCGACCTCTCCGATCGAGAGCGAGTTTTGATTGGGCTAGACTTGCTCTACGATGAGCTTCAGGAGGAAGAAACCGAAATTGAATCGATCGAGGAACCGGAATAAGGCGATGGGGTAATTAGTAATGACTGAATTTTTCTGACAGGCCTGATATTACAAAGGAGTTGTGATGAAACTGTTTTAATCTCGACTGCTGAGAATCCCACCTTTTAAGCAACTTAAAGCAATCAGTCACCAAGCAATCAGTAATTAAAAGCAATAAATAACCACGCAACCAGTAACACCGTAGCAGTCAAGTCACGCTGCGTAAGCATAAGTTCTAGCAGGAAATCATGCTGCCTGACCAAGGGCACAGCGCAGTAAATTTTCAAACGCGATGGAGAACATTACCAAACCCTTTTCCATTTATTTGCTATATTTTCAAACTTGTCTCTTTTAACAAATTGATTTTAGGTGAAGGCTACGTTAACCCATGACCCAGATTAATCAGGATGGACAGCTTAGCAGTCAAAATGGTCAAACCCTGTTAGGGGTTCAGAAAATCCGTACCATGATTGAAGGCTTTGATGATATTAGTCATGGGGGGTTGCCTGCGGGCAGAACAACGCTTGTGAGCGGCACATCGGGAACAGGGAAAACGCTATTTGCAGTCCAGTTTCTCTACAGCGGCATTATTTATTTTGACCAGCCCGGAATTTTTGTCACCTTTGAAGAGTCGCCTGCTGACATTATCAAAAACGCTTTTAGCTTTGGTTGGGATCTGCAAAAGCTGATCGATGAAGGCAAGCTGTTTATTCTCGATGCGTCCCCCGATCCCGAAGGGCAGGACGTGATTGGCAATTTTGATCTTTCCGCATTAATCGAGCGAATTCAATACGCGATCCGCAAATATAATGCAAGGCGGGTGTCGATCGACTCAGTCACCTCAGTGTTCCAACAGTATGACGCAGCATCCGTGGTTCGTCGGGAAATCTTTCGTTTGGTTGCCCGCCTGAAGCAGGTTGGCGCAACGACGATCATGACGACTGAACGGGTAGAGGAATACGGACCTGTTGCTCGTTTTGGCGTGGAAGAGTTTGTGTCAGACAATGTGGCGATCGTGCGAAATGTGCTGGAAGGTGAACGACGCAGACGAACGATCGAAATTTTAAAGCTGCGCGGCACAACCCACATGAAAGGGGAATATCCTTTCACGATTACCGATGACGGCATTAATATTTTCCCGCTGGGGGCAATGCGCCTGACGCAGCGATCGTCGAATGTGCGCGTCTCGTCTGGAGTCAGAACACTGGACGAAATGTGCGGTGGCGGCTTTTTCAAAGATTCAATCATTCTGGCAACCGGGGCAACGGGAACCGGAAAAACGCTGCTGGTCAGCAAATTCCTTCAGAACGCCTGCCGGATTGGTGAACGTGCCCTGCTGTTTGCCTACGAAGAATCTCGTGCTCAGCTTTCTCGCAACGCCTACTCGTGGGGCATTGACTTTGAGGATCTGGAGCAGCGCGGCTTACTCAAAATTATCTGCGCCTATCCTGAATCTGCTGGACTCGAAGATCATTTGCAGATCATCAAATCGGAGATCGCCGAGTTTAAGCCTTCTCGCATTGCGATCGATTCCCTTTCTGCGCTAGCGCGGGGAGTAAGCAACAATGCCTTCCGTCAATTTGTGATTGGTGTAACGGGATTTGCTAAGCAAGAGGAAATCACCGGATTCTTCACCAACACCTCTGATCAGTTTATGGGAGCGCACTCAATTACCGATTCCCATATTTCTACCATTACCGACACGATCATTCTGCTGCAATACGTCGAGATTCGCGGCGAAATGGCGCGGGCAATCAACGTCTTTAAGATGCGCGGCTCCTGGCACGATAAAGGCATCCGTGAATATGTGATTAGCGATCGAGGTCCAGAAATCAAGGATTCCTTCCGCAACTTCGAGCGGATTATTAGCGGCTCGCCCAGCCGAGTGAGTATAGATGAGAAAAACGAGCTGTCGCGCATCGTCCGCAGCTTCCAGGAAAAATCGGACGAAGGCACACCGGAACGCTAAGGCAGCGAAACGCTTTTACTTTATCTTGTAATTTATTAATTTATAGAGATATAGAGACTCTGGATTACCGGGGCTTCCTATTCATCAGACTGAAATATCAGGTTGAAATAGTCGCAAGGGCAGTTTTTAAACCGCCCTACAGGATCAACAGGAGCGATGACTTGATCGGAGATTCCCTCGAAATCTAATAATCCGTCTCTTCCTCGTATTCCACAACTCGTCTCCGTTCAGGAAGATTCACCGGAGGAGCAGGCTGTGGGTTTTCGTCATCTGCCCAAGCATCCTTTGTCAGATCCTCATCGGGAGTCGCGTACTCCATCTGGCGATATTCTGGGCGATCGACAGGAATCTCTTGATACTCGACTTCGGCATACTGCTGCTGCTTGCCGCCCCAGTTATCTTCCTCTTCGAGATACACAGGCTCGGGTTGGCGTAGCTCTTTTAGCTGGCGGCGGGGTTGCGCTTCGCTCCAGTTGTCTTCGTCCCAGGTTTCTTCAGCGACAGGCGTTCTGACTTGCAGTGGCTCAACAGGCGTACGAATCCCAGAAGGAAGCTGATTGACGGCAGCCGTGGGCGTCACGTAAGCATCGTCTTCGTCTCTCGCCCAGGCAGGTCTGGCAATACCAATCCGCTCCAGCAGACCCACTGTGAGCTGACTGAGTTTCTCTTCTGCTCCCTCAAACACAATCAGACGATCGGGTCCACTGCTAACCACCTCATCCATTGATAGCTCGTAGGTGCTAACCAACTGATCGGGGATCTGGGGTAGCCCAAAGGTAGCAATTACGATCGACTCAACGCGACCATCGCGCTTGTCAAACTTAAAGCCGCGCACCTTGCCCAGCATCTCTCCTGTCTCGGTGATGACTTCGCTATTAATCAGCTTGCTGTATGCCTCGGTGTTGAAATCGTCTTCGATCACATCGTCATCTTCCACCAGCAGCACATCCCCAATCTGGCTGATACTGCTTAGCAACACCGTCTGCTGCACCGAGGACACCACCCCAGACAGCAGACTTTCACGAATCCCGATCGCCACCACTTCCCGGCTATCGACATCAACCCAAAGCTGGCTGACCACCCCCAGCCGTTTCCCGCCATCGCGAGTAATCAACTGTGTTCCAATCAGGTCAGACCGTTGGCAATACTGTTGTTCAAAATTCATTTGCGCGTCCCAATCCCGAAACCGCGTTTGGTATTCGTTCAGTTTGAATAAATCTAATAAAGATACCGTTAGATATCAATATTAATCAAGATTAGAATCAATCTCCAAAATCTGTGGACTAGCCCCAAACAAGTTATTCCACTATAGCGGACGCTGGTTACTTTTGTTGACCTAGCTCGAAGCGGGTTGAGCCTGTAGGTCGATGCCTAAAACCTGCGTGTAGGCACCCCTTGCCTGAGTCACGCCGATCGTCCGCTGAGCCGACTCAATCATCGGTCGTCGCAGGCTGACCACGATAAATTGTGCCTGCTGCGCCTGATGCTTAATCATTTTTGATAATCGTTCGACGTTTGCTCCATCCAGGAACATATCAACTTCATCAAAGGCGTAAAAAGGCGAAGGGCGATAGCGTTGCAGCGCAAAAATAAAGCTCAGGGCTGTGAGCGATTTCTCGCCTCCCGACATTGAAGCTAAGCGCTGCACAGGCTTACCCTTCGGATGCGCGACCAGATTTAGCCCGCTCGCAAAGGGATCCTGCGGATTGTCGAGCTGCAAATAGCCGTCCCCGTCGGACAGTTCCGCAAAGATGACCTGAAAGTTTTGATTTACCACATCAAATGCCTCTTTAAAGGCTCGCTGCCGCAGGGTTGTAAAGTTCTCGATCCGCAGCAGCAGTTCGGTACGCTCTTCATCCAGCGTTGCCAGCTTTTGACTCAGCTCTTCCAGCCGCGCCTGGGTGCGATCGTATTCTTCCAGCGCCAGCATATTGACAGGTTCCATTGCCTGAAGCCGCTTTTGCATCGAGCGCAGTTCATGTTGCAGGGCAGTCAGGTCCGCAATCGTTTCAGGGATCTCCGGCAAAGGATCGGGCAATTCGGCACGCTGGGCTTCAATCTGTTCCTGAAGCGCGACGAGTTCCTGACGACGGTTTTGCTGGGTTTCGTGCAGTTTTTGCCCCTGCCACTCAAGCTGCTGCTGCTGGTTTTGCTGTTCCCGAAGCTGTCGCTCTGCGCGATCGCGCTCTTGCTTTTCGGCGGAAAGGGTTTGGTCTAGGGTTGATAAGGCAGTTTGCACCTCTGTAATTTGATCGCGCAGCGAGAACTGCTGGCTACTGAGAGTCGATCGCTGATTGAGCTGAGAAGCTTGTTGTGTCCGGCATTCCTGCAGTCGCTGTCGAAGCTGATTGGTCTTTTCTTGAATTCGCTGTCGCTGGGTCTCTAGCTCCTGGAGTCGCTGCATTGCTGCCTGGAGAGCCAGCTGACGATCGCTCAACGCTGCCTCTTTCGATCGAATGGTTGCCTGCATCTGCTGCCATTCGCTGTGGGTTTGGGATTGCTCTAGCTCTGCCAGGACTTGTCGCTGCTGATTCAGCTCAGTTTCCTGCTGAGGAATGTTCTGCTCCAGATGGTGCAGTCGCTCCTGGGCGGTCGTTAGCTCCTGGGTGAAGTGAGAGATTTGCGTCCGCAACTGTCCTTCCTGCGCGACGGCATGGGCGAGCTGATGCTGGAGTTGCTCTGCCTGAAGCTGGGTTTCGCGATGCTGCTGACGGGCTTCCTGCAATGCCTGAGCCTGCTGTCGCACATGGCGATTTTCTTGGTCGATCGCCTGCTGACACCGATCGAGAATCCGGTCAATTTCACGCAGCCGATCGCGTAGTGCCAACACTTCCACCGATTCCGCAGGTTCCACTGTGCCAAAGTGAAGTGAGCCACGCTGAGACTGAAGGCTTCCCCCGGTCATCGCGCCGCTCGGCTCCAGCAGTTCTCCGTCCAGCGTCACGATGCGGTACTGTCCCAGGTGACGACGGGCAGCTTCCAGGGTTTGAAAGACAACAGTGCTGCCAAACACGTAGGCAAACACATCTCGGTAGCGATCGTCGCATTCAATCAAATTGCTGGCGTAGTCAATAAACCCATTGGGGCGTTTCCAGGCTGAGATCGGATCGAACTGAGGTGGCTTAATTTTGTTAAGCGGCAGAAACGTGGCTCGTCCGCCTCGCTTTTGTTTCAGCAGCGCAATTCCAGCCGCTGCCACTCCATCATCTTCGACGACCAATTGGGCTAATCGTCCGCCTGCCGCAATCTCCAACGCAAGCTGATACTGCGGATCAACCCGTCCAAGCTGTGCGACTACGCCGCAAATTCCCGGCAACCCAGCCTCCAGGAGCATTTGCGTGGTGCCCGTTCCCTGGGTTTCGCGAACTGCCTGAATCTGCGCTTCTAGCTTGTCGAGCTGTCGCTGCTTGTCTCGCTGTTCTTTCAGGAGCCGAGCCTGGGTTTCCTGCTGGGTTTGCAGTTCTCGTTCTGCCCTAGCATGGTACAGATCAAAGGTGTCTACCTGCTGTTTAAAGTAGGCCAGCTGATTTTCTGCTTCAATTCGTTCGGCTTGCTTTGCCGCAATTTCTTCGGCGATCGTTCCCAGTGTCGCTGTCTGTTCTGCAATTTTCTGGCGAAGCTGGGTGACTCGTTCTTGGAGACGGGCTTGCTCGGTGCGTTGGGGCTCGAGGGTTTGCAGAATTGCTTCAATGCCGTGTCGGAGAGCGGTCTGCTCCTGAACCCAAGCTTCTGACGCGGACGCGATCGCACTTGCTGCTTCCCGACTGGCTTCAAGGGACTGCTGCGCCTGATGATAGTCCGACTGCAAAGAGACGAGCGCTTGCGTTTCAAGCCTGTTCTTCTCTTGCGTCACCTGCTCCAGCGCACCAATCTGCTCCTGAATCTCCCGCTGCGTCCGCTCCAGATTTGCAGCAATTTCCTTACTAGAGTCCAGCAGATTTTGTTCTTGCCGCTGTAGCTGTCTTAGCTCTGCCTCACGAGTTGCCAAGGTTGCCTGGAGTGCCAGAAGCTCGTCTTCTCCGAGTGCTTTAACCCGCGTATTCAACCGATCGAGTTCATGAACGGCAACCTGAATTTGCTGTACGAACTCTGCAATCTGTGTTTGGAGTTCTGCTTGGGTACGATCGCCTGCGGTAATTTGTGCCTGAAGATGGCCTGCCTGCCGTACTTGAGCCTGCCAGACTAACACAGCCTCCCATTGGGACTTGAGTTGCAAGTCAGCTTTGAGCCGCTGATATTTCTCAGCCTTGATGCGATCCTGGGAGAGCCGATCGCGCTGCGCCATTAGCTCTCGTTCTACAATTCGAAATTTCTCTTCGCGTTCCTTGACTGCATCCAGCTTGTCTTTTGCCTGAACGATTTTGCGATCGAAGGCAGCAACCCCCGCCAGCTCATCAATAATTTCCCGCCGTTCCCGCGGATTCATCGAGATAATGCTGGTAACGTCTCCCTGTAGAACAACGTTGTAGCCTTCGGGATAAATTCTGAACTTGTGAAGCTGTTCGTGTAGTTCAGTTAGGGTGCAGGGCAGCCCGTTAATTGCATAGCTAGAGGTATAGGTTCCTTGCTGAGTAACACGCAGCTTACGGGTAACGCTCCATTCCCGAAGATGACCATTGGAAACGTAATGCTCTGACGTTTTACCGTTGGTGGAGTGACCTGTAGAGTGACCGTTTTGGAAGGGATGAGTTGCTACAATTTCCTCTTCGGAGGAATCAGGCTGGGTGAAAGGATTTTCAACATCGCTACTAGAGGGTTCATCTGCACCGTTGTCCTCTCGATCGTCGCTTTCCCATTCTGTCTCATCCAGGGCAAACGTGACCGTTACACTTGCCTCAACCATCGACCTACCGCGTCCCATCTGGCTCTGGTTCACCAGATCGGGCAGTCGCTCTGCCCGCATTCCCTTAGAGCTAGATAAACCGAGCGCAAACAGCAGGGCATCTAGAATATTTGATTTCCCAGAGCCATTTGGACCCGAAATCACGGTAAACCCCGGCAGCAGGGGAACTCCTGTTGTGCCGCCAAAGGACTTGAAGTGGGATAACTCAACGCGCTTGATATACACGTCGTAAAGTCAGAAGGTTAAGTACGGATATACTAATCGCTCTGGGCGAAATTCGCAACAGAACAATGCAAACTAAGAGGGAATCATAGCGGCAAATTCAGAATCTGCACCGAAAAAATAAAAGAATTCTGGATAAGTTATAGGATTTAGGCGATCGTCACTGAAAGTCTTTCCTCAAATGTAAAAATCAAATGCAAAAAGACACCCTCCTTGAGGAGAGTGCCTTGATTGCTAAGCAGCGAGAGCTTAACCGTGGATAGCGGGAGCGGTGACTGCAACAGGAGCAGCCTCACCCGCAGCCAGGTCAAGCGGGAAGTTGTGAGCATTACGCTCGTGCATCACTTCCATGCCCAGGTTCGCCCGGTTCAACACATCCGCCCAGGTGTTCACCACCCGTCCCTGCGAATCCAGAATGCTCTGGTTGAAGTTGAAGCCGTTCAG